>JAFYOX010000087.1 GCA_017547755.1 Clostridia bacterium
AAAGAGTTACGGCGCTATCGTATGTATATGCGTTCTTGAGCTGGAGCCATTCCGGCTTGCTGTTCGGCAGACTGCCGGTATATTCACCTTCACCAGCATTGTACTTGATCGTGTAGGTGATAGGAGTCCATACAGCATAAGCCTGTACAGTACCACTCTGTACCTTAGTGAAGTTCTTTTCTACAGTTTCACCGAGATCATATTCGGTTCCGCCGATTTCCCAGCCGGTCAGAGCATAACCTGTACGTTCGAAATTTTCACCATCGTAAAGAGTTACGGCGCTATCGTATGTATATGCGTTCTTGAGCTGGAGCCATTCCGGCTTGCTGTTCGGCAGACTGCCGGTATATTCACCTTCACCAGCATTGTACTTGATCGTGTAGGTGTTGGGAGTCCATACAGGAGTAGCCGTTACCAGACCGTTCTTTGTAGAGGTAAAGGTCTGTTTTACAGTTTCACCGGGTTCATATTCGGTTTTGTCGATTACCCAATCGGTCAGGGTATAACCTTCATGCTCGAAACCTGCACCGTCATAAAGTGCCTGTTCTTCACCGTAAGTATACGTAATCATAATCCAGTTATCTTTATGACTGTATTCCGTGCCGGTATATACACATTCACCATCGCCTGCAACGTACTTGATACGGTAGGTCTGTGTTTCCGCCGCCATAACGCTCAGCGGAAGCATGGACACAACCATCATGACCGCCAGAAGCGCCGCAAAAATTTTGCGTTTCATTTTTCGTTTTCCTCCTTATAGAATTAAGGAAATTTTATTGTATAACTTCCCCCGTCCCCGGAAAACAGCGACTTCCCCCACCGCTCCGATTTCAAGCAGAAATTACCAGATATATGATATCACACACCCCCGAAAAAGTCAATGCCTTCCCCCCCGTTTCGGAAAAGTGTAATATTATTGTAATATTTCAAAAGATACCCCTGTACAGATTTCCTCTTCCCCCGCTTTTTTTCCTTGACGAATCCCGAAAATACTGCTATAATTGGACTATAAAATCACTCATGAGGTACGAAAAATCATGCAGAAAATCGCCAGCTTTACCGTTGACCACAACAAACTGACCCCCGGCATCTACGTCTCCCGCCGGGACGGTGACATCACCACCTTCGACCTGCGCACCCGTACGCCCAATTCCGGAAATTACATGGACAACGCGACCATGCACTCCGTTGAGCATATGTTCGCCACCTTCGTCCGCAATTCCGAAATCAGGGACGACGTCATCTACTTCGGCCCGATGGGCTGCCAGACCGGCTTCTATCTCCTCACCCGCAATGTCCCCGACGAGACCGTTCTCGCCGTGACAAAGGACGTTCTCCGCGGCATCCTCGCCTACGAAGGCGAAGTTTTCGGCGCATCCGCCGTCGAATGCGGCAACTACGCCAACCTCGACCTCACCGCCGCAAAGAAGGAATGCGCGGCGTACCTCGAAGTCCTCGAAACCAAGGTAAACGATTTCAAATACCTGTAATATAACATTGGAGGTCTCCCCCATGAAGAAATTCACCCTCGGTACCCCCGAACAGCTCGTCCCCT
This sequence comes from Clostridia bacterium, assembly GCA_017547755.1. Lineage (GTDB taxonomy): Bacteria > Bacillota > Clostridia > Oscillospirales > CAG-272 > UMGS1696. Next base: position 1,556 of record JAFYOX010000087.1, read on the forward strand.
CGATGTTCTGCGACAGCTTCCGTTACATCGAAACCGACGTAGCCTATCCCGAAGCAAACTTCACCTGCAGGAAGACCGCGCGCGGCTTCCTCGTGGAGTTCCCGATCGAAGACGACTGCCACGTGTTCGGCTTCGGTCTCCAGCTCAAGCAGTTTGACCACCGCGGACGCAAGCTCCGTCTCGACGTCAACGCCGACCCCGTGACCAACAACGGCGAATCCCACGCACCGGTTCCCTTCTTCGTCACCAACAAGGGCTACGGTATGTACTTCGACACCGCCCGTTACGCGGAATTCACCTGCGGCAAGCCGAAGAACACCGCCGCAAAGACCATCGCGGCAGGCGGCGCGGCAGACAACACCGACGATCTCTACGCGGTCCGCACCGAATCCGGCGCCGTCATGAGCGTCCTGATCCCGGCGGCAGAAGGCGTCGACGTCTACGTCATCGAAGGCGACACCATCACCGACATCGTAAAGCAGTACAATATGCTCGCCGGCGGCGGATGCGACGTTCCCGAATGGGGTCTCGGCACGCTCTACCGCTGCTACACCGGCTGGAACGCCGAACAGATCAAGAAGACCGCCGACTATTTCCGTGAAAACGATATCCCCTGCGATATCATCGGTCTCGAACCCGGCTGGCAGACCCACGCATATTCCTGCACCTACAAGTGGAGCGACCGCTACCCGGACCCGAAAGGCTTCATCGACTACCTGAAGGAACGCGGATTCCACGTCAACCTCTGGCAGCATGCCTTCACCCATCCGGACAGCCCGATTCACGACGACATCGCGCCGTATTCCGGCGATTACCTCGTCTGGGGCGGCGTCGTTCCGGACTTTGCGACCCCCGAAGCACGCAAGATCTTCGCCGATTATCAGAGAAAAGCGCTCGTTGACCTCGGCGTTGACGGCTTCAAGCTCGACGAATGCGACTCGAGCGACAACACCGGAAGCTGGAGCTTCCCGCTGCACGCCGAATTCCCGTCCGGTCTCGACGGCGAACAGTACCACTCCCTCTTCGGTACCCTCTACGCGAAGACCATCCTCGAAGCACTGGACGATACCCCGACCCTCTCCGAGATCCGTCAGATGGGTTCCCTCGCCGCACCGTATCCGTTCGTTCTCTACAGCGACCTGTACGACCATAAGGACTTCCTGCGCGGCGTAGCCAACTCCGGTTTCTCCGGCATCCTCTGGACGCCCGAATTCCGTGACGCACCGAACCGCGACATCTGTATCCGCCGCGTACAGGCGATCGTCTTCTCCGTACAGTGCCTCATCAACGCATGGTACTACGACGGTATTCCGTGGGTCGGCCACGGCTGCGAAGACGAAGTCCGCGAACTCCTGAAGCTCCGCGAAAAGCTCGTCCCGATGCTGAAGAAGGCATTCGAAGACTATCATACCACCGGTAAGCCGCCGGTACGTGCCCTCGTCATGGACTACACCGACGACAAGGAAACCTACAAGGTCGACGACCAGTGGCTCTTCTGCGACGACCTGCTCGTAGCACCGATCGCGGCAGGCACCGGCGACGAACGCGACGTCTACCTCCCCGTTTCCGCAAACTGGGTCGACTACTTCACCGGCGAACCCGTTGCGTCCGGCTGGCACCACGTCAACACCAAGGGCATCCCGGTTTATAAGAAAGTATAAAACGGCTAAGGACTAAAAACTAATGGTGAATGGCTATGCCGGATTTTCCGTCTGTCTGCTGACGTAAAATCTGTAATAGTCATTCACCATTCACCGTTAGCCATTAGCCAGATTTAAGGAGAACATCATGAAACAAACCATCGAAACGATCCGTTCCCTTTCTCCCAGTTACGGCAGCATCCCGTTCTGGAGCTGGAACGACAAGCTCGAAGAATCCGAACTCCGCCGTCAGATCCGCGACATGAAGGATCTCGGCATGAACGGCTTCTTCATGCACGCGCGCGGCGGTCTCGAAACCGAATATCTCTCCGATGAATGGTTCGACTGCATCAACGCCTGCGTCGACGAAGCACGCAAGCTCGGCATGGAAGCATGGTCCTACGACGAAAACGGCTGGCCGTCCGGCTTTGCAGGCGGCGAACTTCTCAAGGACAAGAAGAACTTCGCCCTCGCTGTGGAACACAAGACCGACAAGTTCCCCGTAATTGACGAAGACATCATCGCCGTCTACAAGAAGAACGCCGACGGCAGCTTCACCCGCGTGACCGAAGACATCGGCGAAGACGAATACCTCATCCTCTACAAGCGCTACGACGAAAGCTACGTCGACACCCTCGACGGAACCATCACCGACCTCTTCATCGAAGCGACCCACGAAGAATACAAGAAGCGCGTCGCTCCCGAAGATTTCGGCTCCGGCAAGGCAATGCCCGGCTTCTTCACCGACGAACCGCAGTACTACCGCTGGGGCAATCCGTATTCCAACACCCTTCCCCGCGAATTCATGAACGCGTACAGCTACGACATCCTCGACAAGCTCCCCGCGATCTTCTTCGACTTCGACGGCGCGGACAAGTTCCGTTACGACTACTACCTCCTCATCCACAAGCTCTTCATCAACAACTTCATCAAGAAGATCTACGACTGGTGCGAAGCAAACGGCGCGGAAATCACCGGCCATGCGGTCGAAGAATCCTCGCTCGGCGGCCAGATGATGTGTATCGGCGGCGTTATGCCCTTCTACCAGTACGAACACATCCCGGGCATCGACTACCTCGGACGCGGCATCCAGGACGACATCGCGCCGAAGCAGCTCGGCAGTGCGTGCGCACAGCTCGGCAAGAAGAAGGCAATCTCCGAAATGTTCGGCTGCTGCGGCTGGGACGTTTCCCCGACCGAACTCAAGCGCATTGCGGAAATGCAGTACGCCGGCGGCGTCAATCTCATGTGCCAGCACCTCTATCCGTACTCCGAACGCGGTCAGAGAAAGCGCGACTATCCTCTCCACTACTCCGAACACAACCCGTGGCAGGGCAAGATGCGCGAATTCGACCTCTACTTCAACAACCTCGGCACCGCGCTTGCACAGGGCGAAGAATATGCCCCGATCCTCGTGATCCACCCGATCCACGGCGCATACTGCCGCTACAAGAAGAACACCGACTCCCTCCATGAAATCGAAGGCAAGTTCTTCGAACTCTCCCGTCTCCTCGGCTACAACCAGATCCCGTACCACTACGGCGATGAATGGATGATGGCGGACATGGCAGAAGTCGTGGGCGACAAGATCAAACTCGGTCTCTGCACCTACGATGCCGTCATCGTTCCCTTCACCTACTCGCTCGACTCCACCACCGTGGAAATCATGAAGAAGTACACCGCAAACGGCGGTAAGGTCTGGATGTTCGCGGACGTTCCTCCGTACATCGACGGCGCGGCAGCCGACCTCAGCTGGCTCAAGTCCAACATCACCCTTGACGATCTCAAGGCAAAGCGCGACGTTGTCATCACCAGGGACGGCAAGAACGTTTCTGAACTCCGCAAGACCACCCGCGTGATCGGCGACGAACGCCTTGTCTACATCACCAACGTCTCCGCAAACGCGCTCTACCCCGTCAAGGTACAGCTTCCCGCCGGCAAGTGGGCGATCCTCGACATGAACACCCTCGAACAGAAGCCCCTCTGCCTGACCGAAAAGGACAATGCCGTTGAAGCGACCCTCGCATTCGCGGATGCACAGTCCTACGTTCTCATCTCCGGCGACGACGTCCTCACCGAAACCGCCGCAGACCCGAAGCCTGTGACCGATTTCATCCCGGTACCGCGCATCGCTGCCCTCACCAAGACCGTGGACAATACCCTCCCCCTCGACATCGCAGCGCTCTCCAGGGACGGCGTGAACTACGACGAACCTCTCTCCGTCATGGGTATCAAGGACAACCTCCTGCGCGAACGCTACGACGGCAAGGTATGGCTGAAGTTCACCTACGACGTGGACTATGCTCCCGCAAACCTCCGCGTTGCCGTCGAACCGATGTACGAACGCATCCTCGTCAACGGCACCGAAGTCACTCCCGACAAGGCGAACTACTGGTTCGACAAGTCCTTCGCAACCGCGGACATCGCAGCCCTCACCAAGCCGGGCACGAACGAAATCGTGATCGAAGTGAACCACCACCAGCGCGATTACGTTTACTACGTCCTCTACAGCGGCGTTTCCGAATCGCTCCGCAACTGCCTCGTCTTTGACGTGGAAATCGAAAACATCTACCTCATCGGCGACTTCGCGCTCCGCACGAACGGCGTCTTCACCGACAGCGTACGTTCCTCCGTCCTCTACGACGGCACCTTCACCCTCGTCGCACAGCCGAAGGTCATCCCGACCCGCGACATCGTCCGCGGCGGCTTCCCGTTCTACGGCGGCGAGATCGCGTCGAAGTTCACCTATACCTATAAGGAAGGCAAGCCGACCGTCCTCAAGTTCGACGGACGCTTCGCAACCGCTGCGATCACCGTAAACGGTACCTTCGCCGGCACAATGATGTTCGAACGTACCCTCGACCTCTCCGCATGGCTGAAGGAAGGCGAAAACGACATCGAAGTGACGATCTGCAACTCCATGCGCAACACGATGGGCCCGCACCACCGTCACGATCCCGAACCGTACGGCGTCGGCCCGGGCACCTTCTCCTACGAAAAGGAATGGCGCGGCCGTGAATGCCGCGGCTACGTTGACCGCTACGCATTTGTAAGATACGGTATGAAGAAGTAAGGGAATACGTTGGGGAATCCTTTGACAAAAAGGGTTCCCCGATATTCCCCATGAGGAAATAGCTTATGATTACAACGTTCGGAGAAATCATGCTCCGTTTATCGCCGCCGGGTGCGTACCGGATCGCGCAGACGGATTCCTTTGACGCAGTCTACGGCGGCGCAGAGGAAAACGTGGCGATCGCCCTGTCCTCGTTCGGCGAACATACCTCCTACGTCACCAGACTCCCGCAGAACGCTGTGGGCGACGCCTGCCTGAACAGCATCCGCCGCTGGGGCGTCGACACCTCGCACATCCTGCGCGGCGGCGACCGTCTGGGACTGTACTACCTCGAAAAAGGCGCATCCCTGCGTGCTTCCGCTGTCACCTACGACCGCAAAGGCTCGTCGTTCGCCATGTCCGGCATCGACGACTACGACTGGAACGTCATCCTTCCGCAGGACGATTCGATCTCCCACGGAAACGCCTTCTTCTGGACGGGCATCACGCCCGCGGTCGGCGAAAATCTTCCCGGAATCCTGCGCGACGCACTGGAAGTCTGCCGCAGCCGCAAGATCCGCACCTACTGCGACCTCAACTACCGTGCGGCACTCTGGACGACCGAAAAAGCCGGCTCCGTCCTGCGTGATCTGCTTCCCTACACGGACGTCTGCGTTGCCAACGAAGAACACGCGGAACAGCTCTTCGGCATCACGACCTCCTTCACGGAGCAGAACGACCGCATCCGCGACATCGCGGAAAAGATGTGCGCACAGTTCGGGCATTCCCGCGTGGTCATGACGATGCGCCGGAGCCTGTCCGCGGACGACAACGAAGTCAGCGCGGCGACGCTCAACGCGAAAACCGGCGAATTCACCGTCTCGCGCACCTATCCCGTCCATATCATCGACCGTGTCGGCGGCGGAGACGCGCTGTCGGCCGGCATCATCTACGGCGAGATCCACGGCTTTGACGAAGCGCACCTCATCGAATTCGCCAGCGCCGCCAATGCCTTCAAGCATTCGATCCACGGCGACGCCCTGATCGCCTCCGCCGCAGAGATCGAGGCGATTGCCTCCGCAAAAAACGGCGAAATCCGAATGAAACGCTAAGGAGACTTACTCATATGCACATTTTAGCAACCGACTTTGACGGCACGCTCAGCCGCTGGCACGGTGTGGAACAGATCGACCTTGACGCCATCGCGCGCTTCCGTGCGGCGGGCAACCTGTTCGGGGTTGTCACCGGACGTGCGGGCGATATGTACGATATGCTCGTACGCGACAACATCCCGTTCGACTTCGTGATTGTCATGAACGGCGCGATGTCCATCGACACGGACGGCAATACCGTCTTTGAAGAAACGGCGGACGGTGCCTGCATCCGCGGCATCACGGAGCTGCTCGGCAAAGAAGAATACAACAACTTCCTCAGCTGCGTCATCCACAAGACCCGCAAGACCTTCCACCACGGCTATCCGGACGGTGACGAAAAGGAAAACTATCTCCCGCTTTCCGAAATCGACGGCATCCCCCGCTTCACCCAGCTCAACACCTGGGTACGGAAGGACGAAATCGCCACCCGTGCGACCGCTGAGATCAACGAAAAATACGGCGAATACGTCAATGCACTCCAGAACGGCTCCTGCATCGACATCCCGCCGCGCGGCATCGACAAAGGCGTCGGCGTTGCCCGCTACGCAGACCAAATGGGCGTTCCCCACGAAAACGTCTGGTGCGCCGGCGACAACATGAACGACATGGCAATGATCGTCCGCTTCCACGGGTGCGCCGTCTCCAATGCCCGCGCAGAAATCAAAGAAGCCGCCGAAGCCACCTACGACGGCATCCACGCCATCATCGATCACATTCTCGAAGTACAGGCAGCGGAATAATATAGGAATATGGACTTGAGGGAAACTTTTTTCAAAAGTTTCCCTCAAACTCCCTTCAAAACCTTTCAAACGATTTGGACAAATATTGTCTGTGCAGATCCAGTGCATCAAATATGGGAATACAAATTATCAGAAAATCGCTCGCGACCTCGCACGCTCGGCACAGCCGGACGTAAAAACAAATCATACGTTATAATTTGGATGTACATCCCACTGTGGCGAGGTAACGAGCTCGCGAACGGTTTTCTCGGGACTTGTATCTCCATATTTGATGCACCGGATTTGCACAGACTCCACCCAATCCCCCAGTTTAAAAGGTTTTGAATGAGGGTGAAGACTTACGCAGTAAGTCTTCAGGAGAAACTTTTTTCAAAAGTTTCTCCCAAGCGCATCCCCAAAAACCGTTCCCCCAAAAAAGCAATAGCAGTTGACAATTTTCTCCTTGCGTGATATAATTGAATCGATAAAAATTTAAAAAATCCGACGGTCACCCCGGCGGATGACATAATGGAGGAATAGTCCAATGGCAAAGGTATTAGTTGAAACCAGCGCACGTCACGTGCATCTTTCTGAAGAACACATCAAGATCCTCTTCGGTGAAGGCGCAACCCTCACCCACAAGAAGGACCTCTCCCAGCCCGGTCAGTTCGCGTGCGAAGAACGCGTAACCGTAGTTGGCCCCAAGAAGTCCATCCCGAACGTAATCATCCTCGGTCCCGCTCGTCCGGCTACCCAGGTTGAAATCTCCCTCACCGACGCTCGTACCCTCGGCGTAAACGCTCCCGTACGTGAATCCGGCGACGTTGCTGGTTCCGGCGCATGCAAGCTCGTAGGTCCCTGCGGTGAAGTGGAAATCGCTGAAGGCGTTATCGCTGCAAAGCGCCACATCCACATCACTCCTGCTGACGCAGAAGAATTCGGCGTATCCGACAAGGAAATCGTATCCGTTAAGATCGAATCCGACGGCAGAACCACCATCTTCGGCGACGTTGTTGTCCGCGTAAGCCCCAAGTTCGCTGCTGCTATGCACATCGACACCGACGAATCCAACGCAGCTTGCGCATTCGGCGAATGCTACGGCGAAATCATCAAGTAAGATATCCCATACATAAGAAAAAGCACCGTTCCGGTGCTTTTTCTGCTTCATCTTTATTTAATTATTTTATTCTTCCCCGGAATACTTCCGTGCCAGATTCCGGAATCCCACAAAACAGTGCGTAATCATCCCGATATACAGTCCGAACAGACCGAACAGGATCCCGAGCAGAATGCATTCATACGGACGGACGTGCGTGATGCCGGCGCTTAAAATATTGACGATATTCGGTACCAGGCAACAGAAGAAAACCGTCAGAACAGGGATCATCCGCTTCGTAAAGATCCGCCGCATCATGTCCACTTTTGAGGCGTTGTCGCTGAAGATCTCCGTATCCTCTTCGTCCGCGGACTTGCGGAAGTAACTGAACTGCGCCAGATCCTGCAGATATTCCCATCCGTAATCCTCGAACATCCGGATATAGTCCCGCTTTTTGTCGGCACTCTGCGGATTATAGTCGAGACGGTACACCACGTCCTCCGGCTCGCATTTTTCAAAATGATAGAATCCCGGCATCGTCACGTGCGTGAACTTCCAGCCGTCTTTGTGCATCTCCCGGAGATATTCTTCCTCTTTTTCGTAATCGGGAAGCATAAACACACGAAATTCTCTGTGGGTATCGTTATTTTTCATAGACCTCTCCTTTGCTGTTCTTATACAGACGTTCGATCCGCTTCATTTCCATGGCGAGAATTTCCTGTCCCAGATCCGTGATCCGGTAGAGACGCCGTTTTTCTTCCTCGCGCGTAAACGAGATGAGCCCGTCCTTCTCCATCTTCGACAGGGTCCCGTACATGGTGCCGGGACTGATCGTGATCTCGCCGCCGGTCATCTGACTGACCTTTTTTCCGATGCTGTAACCGTGCATTTCCTCACGCAGGCAGAAAAGAATGTAAAACCCCGTTTCCGTCATCGGAAGATATACCCGTTTGATCCGGTCTTCCATAATTCACCTCATACATTCCACTTCGATATATCGTACCACGATGTATACATTATATCGCACTTCGATATATTCGTCAAGCACAAAAACAAAAGAAAACTCCAAAAAAGCCAAATATTTTTTCAATTTCCTCTTGCAATTTAGCTAAAAATGTGTTATGCTATACCGCATAATAATAAAGACAAACAAGGTTTGTAAAATGGGAATGACTGCTCTTTGGTTTTCGGATTCCTTTGAAAAACTGTTGTTTCTCTGGAGAACGCCGAGTTCCCGTATCTGCGGAATACGTCGGCTGCCGAAGGTGTAAGGCATTTTCTGCCGAATCTCTCAGGCAAAAGGACAGAGTCTTTAACCCACCCCACGGCTTCCTCAACCGCGGTATCTGGGCTATCGCCTGCATACTTTTCTCCCGGGTCGTCTTTTTTGACGGCTCTTTCTTTTTTCATCCTATTTATTCATTCATTTTCTTACGGAGGAAGCCTATGGACACGCTTTTAAAAATCGTTCAAACCATCAATCTGTACCTGTCTGACTATATCCTGATCGTCCTTCTGATCAGTATCGGTCTTGTATATTCCATCCGGACCCGCTTCGTACAGGTCCGCTGCTTCGGCGAAGGTATGAAGAAGGTATTCGGCAACATTTCCCTGCACGGCGGCTCCGCGAAAGGCGGAATGAGCTCCTTCCAGGCACTCGCAACCGCGATCGCGGCACAGGTCGGTACCGGTAATATCGTCGGTGCCTGCGGTGCGATCCTCGTCGGCGGTCCCGGCGCGATCTTCTGGATGTGGATCATCGCCTTCTTCGGTATGGCAACCATCTACGCCGAAGCCGTTCTGGCACAGAAAACCCGCAGAATCTCCCCGGACAGCACCGTCTCCGGCGGCCCGGTTTACTACATCATGTACGCATTCCCGAACAAGTTCGGGAAATCTCTCGCAACCTTCTTCGCCGTCGCAGCCGTCCTCGCACTCGGCTTCATGGGCGCCATGGTACAGACCAACTCCATGGCGGAAGCCTGCAGCACCGCGTTCGGCATCCCGCGCTGGATCATCGGTCTCGTTGTAGCAGCGATCTCCGCGTTCATCTTCATCGGCGGCGTCAGCAGAATCGCTTCCGTTACAGAAAAAGTCGTTCCGATCATGGCGTGCCTCTACCTCCTCGGCAGCCTGATCCTTCTCATCTGCCGTATCCAGTACATCCCCGAAACCTTCGCAATGATTTTCAAATACGCCTTCGCACCGAATGCGATCATCGGCGGCGGCATCGGCTATGCGCTCAAGACCGCGATCAGCCAGGGTGCAAAGCGCGGTCTCTTCTCCAACGAAGCCGGTATGGGTTCCACCCCGCACGCACATGCGCTTGCAAACGTCGCAGACCCGCATGACCAGGGCGTTGTAGCAATGATCGGCGTATTCATCGACACCTTCGTCGTCCTCACCATGACCGCCCTGACCGTTATCTCCACGCTGTACGCCGGCAACGGCCCGCTCGCAGATATGGCCAACACCGGCATTCCGGAAGGCATTGCGAAGACGAATATGTCCCAGCTTGCGTTCTCCAGCATTTTCGGCAACACCATCGGCAACAGCTTCGTTGCAGTCTGCCTGTTCTTCTTTGCCTTCTCGACGGTCATCGGCTGGAACCTGTTCGGCCGTACCAACATGAATTACCTGTTCGGCAGAAAGTCCAATCTGGTATACTCCATCATCGCGCTCGTCTTCATCTTCCTCGGTTCCATTCTGTCGAATGACCTCGTATGGGAGCTCACCGATATGTTCAACCAGCTCATGGTCATCCCGAACGCGATCGCGCTGTTCGCACTCAACAAGCTTGTCACAGGCAATAAGGAAAACCGCAAAAAGAAATAATCCGCGTCCATGACGCATCGGATATCGGACAGAAAAAAGCACCTGACGGTGCTTTTTTCCTTTATATTTTTTCCGCTTCGCAGGTATATCGTCCCGGATTCTCCGCCATACTATCGCCGTAACCGTTTCCCGAAGGGAGATTCATATCCCGATGCCCATCGTGATCCAGCCCGAAGATGCGGACTATCTCGTCCGCGCCATGGCGCAGGAATGCGCCGATCTGCAGATCCCCTATGCCGCCCGCGTCGGCATGACCGCCGTCGTCCTGAACCGCATGGAGGACGACCGCTTTCCCGATACCGCCGCCGCGGTCATCGCCGCATGGGATCTCTTCGATCTCTGTCCGCCCGGAGAGGCGCCCACACCCGTCTATGAACGGGAATACCGCCTCTGCCGCGACGCCCTGCACAGCGCGGAATCCGGCGCGGATCCCACCGGCGGCGCCCTCCATTTCGAACTTCTCGAGCCGGACGTCGTCCACGATTCCCCGTTCTATACCGTGGTCATCGACAGCGTGGCGTTCTGGTGATCCCGCATCCCGACAAAAACCGGGGAGGAACTCTGAAAGTTCCTCCCCGGAATTTTTATTGGATTTTACAGTGTCTTACTGTCCGAGAACCTTCACGCAGAAGCCGTGGAGAAGCATTGCAAGTTCACAACGGAGAGCGTTATCGGCGGGAGTCAGCTTGCTGCTGCTGGTAATGAGAATACCATACTTGCTTGCAAACTTAACGCTGTCGTACGCCCAGTCAGCGATCTGAGAAGCATCCTTGATGCTGGTGAGAGTAACGCCGGTTGTGGAAATATCAATACCTTCAATCTTGTCTGCGTAACGCTGCATGAACACATACATCTGCTGGTGAGTGATCGGTTCGTTCGGGCTGAACTTGCCGTTGCCGGTACCGTTGGTGATACCCTTCTGTACTGCCCATTCAATGTACGGAGCCGCCCATGCGATCTGCGCGTCGCTCTTGGATACGTCCGTGAAGCTGGTGCCGGAGTACTGCATTTCATTGATGCCTGCAAGACGTCCGAGAACGGTTACAAACATCGCGCGGGTCATCGTAGTGGTAGGTTCGAACTTGGTCGCGGTCATACCGTTGAAGAGACCTTCGCTGCATACGAATTCAACCGCCTTATAGTACTGTGCATTTGCAGAAACGTCCATGAAGGGGTTGGTCCAGGTGGTGGTAGTGGAAGCAGGCTTCTTTTCTTCTTCCTTTTCAGTAGTCGTGGTGGTCGCTGTCTTCTTGAAGGTAGCGGTGATTTCAACATCCTTTTCCGCCTTCTTCAGAGTATAGGTAGCTACGCCCTTGGTGTTCACATCATACTGGCCATCCTTGGTCACAGACTTGCTGTTCACCTTGACATCGGAAATTTCGTAACCGGAATTCGGGGTGATGGTAAACTTTACGTCACCACCGTGGTTTACAGTCGTCTTGTTTGCTTCAACCTTACCGTTGGTGATACCGGACTTTACGGTAACCGCATAGATGCCGGGAATCTTGCCTTTTTCGAAGATATAGGCAGCACTTTTGTCAACAACAAGAGTAACATCCTCGTCCGAATATTCCATCTTGGACTTGACATCATCGTCGTCGCTGCTGCTGTAGTTTTCGGAGTTGGTAATGGTTACCTTGAGATCTTCACAGTCTTCGTAGTCGATCCAGTCGGATTCGAGTTCAAGGTCATAGTCGGCAAGGTCGATGGTGATCGCATGTTCATGATCGGGAACAAATTCAAAAGAACCGAGATCCTGATCATCACCGAGCTTGATCTTGATAACGAAGCTATTTTCGTAAGTGGGAGAAACACCGAAATCATCGATGATATCACTTTCGTCTTCCAGATATTTGAGAGCATCCTTGAGCTTATCGAAAGTCTTGGCGGAACCGATCTTGGTGGAGTTGGAGCTGCTGCGGCAAATCGTTACAGTACAGCCGATTTCGGAAACCTTCACGTTGAATTCGTAAGTATACTTACTATTGTTGCCGTATTCGAAGCAGAGTTCAAGCTTGACTTCGCCGTCATCGATATCGTCTTCTTCAACGATATCCTTCTTGCTGCCGGTCTTGCTGTCCACAACGGCATAAAGCTTTGCGGAGGTACCGAGCCAGTCTGCAAGTTCGCTGTCGGTTTTGATCTTCTTGTACTGGGTCTTGTCGTTGGAATCCTTGTACTTGATGTAGACATATTCGAAAAGATCGTCCCATTCAAGTTCTTCACCAACCTTAGCGGTTGCATCGGTATAAAGAGAATGCTTGTAGCTGGAGCTGGTGGAAAGACCGGTAACGTTTACGGTCGCTTCCGCTGCGGTTACGGTAATACCGGTAATGGTAAGAGTATAGGAGTTCCCCTTATCATCCGTAGGAGATACAGTAACAGAGGTATCTCCTGCTTTCATCACCTTGCTGGAAGAAGTCGTAGAAGTATACTTTCTTACATAAACAGAATTGTCGGTATAAACGAAAGTTACTTCAAGACCCGCGGGAGCAAAGGTTTCACCATCTTTGTACGTGGTCTTGGTCGGCTGCTTGCTTACATATGCGGTAAGCACAGTCTTGGTTTCTTCCGATTCTTTTTCCGCAACTACCTTCAAAGTGACACTCTGCTTCGGCTTGTCCGCATAGGTCACTTCAAGAACCGGAGCGGTCTTCGCGTCATCGGAAGAGAAAGTGTACTTTCCGTTGGAGAAAGTAATACCGCTAACCGTTACATCTGCATTGTCCAGAGAGATGGTGCCCTTGGTACCGTCAAGATAGGTAACCTGGATCTGAACATCCGACGCCTTGAGAATATCGCCGACCTTGAATTCGGTAGCCGCCGTCGGGTATGCGATCTCAACAGACTTTACAAGGTCCTTGGTGCTGATCTCGGATACGCTGATGGTGAAGGTAGCCGTAACTTCCGTACCGTCTGCGGTAACGGTGATCGTTTCACCGTCCGTGGTAGCTACTGCAGGAGTATGACCGAACTTGGTGAAGTTGTTGTCTTCGGAACCGTCCGTATAGGTGGCTTTTACAGTGATATCGTTCTTGGAGATCGCCTGACCTGCAACATAGTCACGGTTTACGGAAGCGGTAATGCCGCTCAGTGCGTAGGCGTTTACCGTCAGATTGGTCGTGAGCGTGTCACTGAATACCTGAGGTTCTCCGCCTTCTTCCGCTGCGGGAAGCTTGTAGGAGTAGTTGACCATTACCATCGCATCGCCGGCTGCCTTTGCCGTAACGGTAATGGAAGCGCCGCTGGTTGCGTTCAGCGTGATATTGGAGCTGCTGGAAGCCCATACGGCAGTGATGTCATATGCACCTTCCGGGAATTCCGAAAGAGCAAGCGTTGCGGTCTTCTTCGCGGAAGCACCGTCATACATAACCCCGGTCTCCACCACTGCAACCGCAAAAGCAGAAACCGCAAGCATTACAGTCATCACCAGAGAAATCACCGCAATGCTAAAAAACTTCTTTTTCATTTTATTTCCTCACTTTCTGAATAATAGCCATTCAAATTTCCCGTACCCCCAGGGAAGATACAGTACTTCAACGCTATAATACCACACCGCAGGACAGATTGGTAGGTTTTCTACCCAAAATTTACAATGTTTTAACACACCTTCCGCCCGTTTCCCATTAGACGTCCGCCCCCCGCAAAAAGTTCCCGCAAATCCAATTTTTTTATTTGCCCAAAAGTTTTTGAAAGGGGTTCGGGGGAAACTTTTTTCAAAAAGTTTCCCCCGAGAAATATCCCATTATAATTCTACCTTCCGGATCCGCGTGCGTACCAGGCACATTTCGTCCGTTTCTTCCACGCCGCCTGCGCAGTACGACAGCAGCGCTTCCCTTTCGTTCAGGAAGTGGATCGCCGGATAGCAGAAGCCCGCGTTCGGATCGTCCTCGATCACCTCCGGCGCACCCCAACGCACACCGCATCCGCCGAATTCGCCTTCCGCGATCACAAGCGGACTGCGTCCGCCCGTCCATACCTTCGCGCGTTCTCTGCCGTAATATTCCGGCACCGGATTCCATACCGCGTACAGCTTTCCGCTGTATTCGTTCCGGCGGATGTGCAGAGGAGATGCCGGAGCTGTGAACCGCGACGCCTGCGCCGGACTCCACGATACCCCGCCGTCCACCGATACGCTCTCATACTGCCGTCCGAGGTCGGTGCGGAAATACGCATAGAGCACGCCCGGCGTCAGTTCGATCAACCCCGGCTCCTGCATTCCCGTTCCGGAATACGCACCGCCCGGCAGGCTCATCCAGTTCGAGATCCGCCGCCACGTGAAGCCGTCGTCGTCGGACGCATAGAATCCCGCGACCGCACGGCCGTCCAGACGGTCTTTTCCGTCCAGTCCCATCGCCGACGGATGATGTGCCGCCGGAACGATCAGGCGTCCGCACGCCATCCGGATCACGCGGTCATTGTTGATAACGTAATACCCCGGCATATCGTCCGCCACACAGCGCACCGGTTCGCCGAAGGTCTCCATTTCGTCCGACGAACGGCGAAGCAGGTATTCCGATACGGAATAATTCCGCTTCAGCAGGTAGAACAGCCCCACATCCCCGTTTTCCATCCGCATCAGCGATACGCTCATGCAGTTCGTTTCGTTTGCCGCCGGATCCGGATTGGGACGCACAAGGATCCGTTCATCCCCGAAGGTCTCTCCGTTGTCGGAGGAAAAAACGCACGCGATCTCCGCATACGCATGGTCGTCCGCGCTGCCTCCGCTGTAGCGGCTGTACGCAAACGCGATCCGTCCGTCGTTCAAACGGAGGAACGCACCTTCGCTGTTGCGCGGATTGCCGGGATTGCCCGTTCTGTCGGGAGCTAAATCAAACATAAAAAGCCTCCTTATGGAAAATCACTGTAAATCGTTTTCGAATTTATGGATCGAGTCCGTTTTGCCGATGACGGTAATGCTTTCGCCCGCGTGCAGTACCATGTTCGGCAGAATGTCCGTGGAAATCGTATCGCCGCGCCGTCTGGCGATAATGTTCAGCCCGTACCGGCTGCGGAGATTCATCTCGATGACCGTCTTCCCTTCCGCCTTTTCGCTCAGTTTGATCTCCATGATGTCGATCTCATCGCTCAGCGAGATGTATTCGAGAATGTTCGGGGAGATCAGCTTGCCCGCAAGCCGCAGTGCCATGTCCCGTTCGGGATAGACCACTTCCGCGCCGAGCAGTTTCAGCACTTCGCCCTGTTCCGCACTCGACGCCTTCGAAATGACCTTCGGTACGCCGAGCCGAAGCACCGTCAGCGTGGTCAGAATGCTCACGTCGATCTTGTCCCCGATGCAGATGACCGCAACATCCGCTTCCGCGATCCCCGTTTCTTCGAGATTTTCGCGCGTCATTTCTTCCACAACAAACGCGTTGTCCGTGAAATCCGCCGCTTCTTCCACACGTTTCCGGTCGCGGTCGATGACCATCACGTCGCAGCCCTTCGCCGCCAGTTCTTCCGCCAGCGCGAACCCGAACCGTCCGAGCCCCACGACCGCGTATAATTTATCCGATTTTTTCTGTTTTCTTGCCATAATTGACTCCAATCTCATCATTTCCGGTCATCCGATCGGAATATCTTCTTCCGGACGCGAAATTCCCTTCTGCGGATTCACCCACATCGTCGCGATCGTGAGCGGTCCGAGACGTCCGATATACATCGTCAGAATGATCACCAGCTTCGCGGCAGTGCAAAGGGTCGGCGTCACATCCATCGACAGCCCGACCGTCGCGGTCGCCGAAACGATCTCAAACAATACCGCCGAAAGCGAGAGCTGCGGCTCCAGTACCGTCAGAAGGAACGACGCGAAAATCACCCAGCACAGCCCGAGCGATATGATCACAAACGCCTTGTGCAGAGCGTCGTCCTTGATTTTTCTGCCGAACACCACGGCTTCCTTCCCCGTTGCGGTGGAGATCAGCGACCGGATGAGAACAAACATCGTCGTCGTCTTCATACCGCCGCCCGTCGAGCCGGGATTGGCACCGATGAACATCAGAACGCACATGACGATCACGCCCGCCATGGAAAACTTCGTGAACGGGAAAGTCGTAAATCCCGCCGTCCGCGCCGTCATGCTGGAAAACAGCGCGCCCATCCACGTAATATTCTCCCCTTCGCTCAGCTTCAGCAGAATGCCGCCGCCGAAGTAGAGGATCGCCGTCATCATCAGTACGACCTTCGTGTGCAGGGTCAGCCGCGGCTTTTCTTCATACAGCTTCCGCTTACTGACTTCCCCCGCCTTTTTCAGACGGTACATCCGTACCGCCGCACGGAGATATGCCAGAATGTCCCGCGTCGCAAAGAAGCCGAAACCGCCCGCCAGAACGAGGAACGTCGTCGTAAAATTCATCCATCCGTCGTGCGCGTATCCGGTAAGGCTCACACCGCCGCCGAAAATATCGAATCCGGCATTGTTGAACGACGCAACGGAGTGGAAAACGGAAATCCAGACCGCCTTCCCCAGCGGATATTCCCGCACAAACGTGCAGAACGCCATCGCCGCGCCGAGCAGTTCCGTCACAAACGTCAGCGTCAGCACCGCGCGGATGAGCGGCATGACGTCCTTGAACGTCGGATAGTTGAGGGCTTCCTTTACCAGATTGTTCTCCCGCTGATTCAGTTTTCCGCCGAGCAGCGCGACCAGACCGGCACCGAGGGACGTGATCCCGAGCCCGCCGATCTGGATCAGCAGAACGATCACCGTATGTCCGACGGTGGAAAAATCCAGCCCCGGGTCAAGTGTGTTCAGCCCCGTGACACATACCGCGCTGACCGCGGTAAAGAGCGCGTCCACGAAAGAGATCTGTGTCCGCCCGGTATGACATACCGGCAGCATAAGAAGAAGCGTACCGGCCGCGATCACGCTCAGAAACCCGACCGCGATCAGCTTTGCCGGAGAAATACGTTTTTGTTTCATAGAAATTATCCTGTAATCACCGTAACCGGATCTTTAAAAAAATGCAAAAAACGGCAGTGACCTGCCGTTTTTGTTCATTGATTATTCTGCAGAATCGTCTCCGCGCTTTCCGAGGCGGGAGATGCCCTTTTCAAGGACCACGACCGCACCCGCAATCGCACCGATAACGATGAAAATGCAGATCATTCCGACGCCCATATACTTGAGGTTAGCCACAAAGTTCATGGGGTTGAATTCAAAGTTTGCGAAGAAGGAAGAGAGGTATACCGGCAGAAATACCGTAAGATATGCCATAAGATTCATTGTCAGTACCTCCGTTTACATGAAGAAGCTCAGGATGAGACCGCCCGCGATAACGGAAGCGATCTGTCCGGAAACGTTTACGCCGATGGAGTGCATGAGAAGGAAGTTCTGAGGGTCTTCCTTGAGACCCATCTTGTGAACGATACGGCCGGACATCGGGAACGCGGAAATACCTGCGGCACCGATCATGGGGTTGATCTTCTTCTTGAGGAACAGGTTCAGAAGCTTAGCGAAGAGAACGCCGCCTGCGGTATCGAAGATGAAGGCAAAGAGACCGAGACCGAGGATCAGGATGGTTTCGAAGTTGAGGAACTGTTCCGCATTCATCTGGGAAGCGATGGTGATGCCGAGGAAGATGGTGATGAGGTTTGCAAGAACCTTCTGCGCGGTTTCGGACAGGGAGTTCAGCACGCCGCATTCGCGGATGAGGTTACCGAACATCAGGAAGCCGACGAGCGCAACGGAAGCGGGAGCAACAAGACCTGCGATGACCGTGATAACGATCGGGAAGAGAATCTTGGTGGTCTGGGAAACCTGCTTGCCGGTGTAATCCATGCGGATCATACGTTCCTTCTTGGTGGTGAGGAGACGGATGACCGGCGGCTGGATGATCGGCACGAGCGCCATATAGGAGTACGCCGCAACCATGATGGGAGCGAGGTACTTGGAATTGAGCTTGTTTGCAACGACGATCGCGGTCGGGCCGTCGGCAGCGCCGATGATGGCGATGGAAGCCGCGTCGTTGATATCAAAGAAGATGGATGCGAGGCAGAGGGTGAAGAAGATACCGAACTGAGCCGCCGCACCGAAGATCATGAGCTTCGGGTTAGCGAGCAGAGGACCGAAATCGATCATCGCGCCGATCCCGATAAAGAGGATGAGTGGGAAGAGTTCGTTCGAGATACCGGCATTGAACAGGGTCGTCAGCGCGCCATGTTCGACCTCGCCGTTTGCGAGGAGCTGGTCAATCGCACCGGAGTTGGGAAGGTTGACGAGGATCGTACCGAAACCGATCGGGAGGAGCAGGGTAGGTTCCATATCCTTTTTGATGGCAAGGTAGATCAGAATCCCGCCGATGATCCACATGATGACATAGCGGATATCCATCTGCAGGATATTTTCGTAAAGTATTTCCACGGTGAATTCCTTTCATTATATATAGATTAAAAAATCACATATTTATTTTATTTTACTACTTTTCGAAAGATATGTCAATAGTTTGTGAACGCAAAGCGAATGTAAAGTTTACGTAAAGTGAAGGGAAGGCGCGACTTCGTCGCGGAAGGTGGAAAAACGACCTGGCGGTCGTTTTTCTTGGATTTTATGTCCTACGCGGACGGCGCATAAGAGGTCTCCGGCGCGAGACCTCTTATGAATCACCCGCGCTGGGAGACCCATAGGGTCTCCGGAAGCCCTTCGGGCGGATTGTGTTCAGCTTGAGAGTAGAGAATACAAACGAGACGGATATACCGTC
>JAFYOX010000088.1 GCA_017547755.1 Clostridia bacterium
ATCCTTTTCGGATAACCCGGTCGTTTTTCGTTTTTGTGGGGCTTATTGCGACAGCCCCTTAGTCATTCACCCTTAACCATTAGTCCTTAGTCAAAATCCATTTCCGTCAGCAGAACTTTCTTCCATTCCGTTTCGCCGTCTGCGAGATAGTACGTTTCCACGGACCACGGAGTGATGGTATCCTTCAGTACCGCCGGGATGACGTCGCCGGAAACGGTTACGTTCGCTTCCTTGCCTGCGGTTTCGTACAGACGGACGATCGTACCCTTGCCGTCTTCGCTTCTCTTGAGCGCGGACAGCATCACGTTGTCGCAGTCGATCTTGATGCCCGCGTACGGCTGAACGCTCAGTCTGCCTGCGTGCCAGTTTTCGATGATGTTCGTAAACGGCTTGTTCAGAAGCTTCGCTTCGCGTGTGACATTTGTCCACTCGTCCCCGGTCGGCATCAGCGTGTACTTGAAGTTGATTCTGCCCTGATCGGTGAATTCGCTTTCTTCGGTTCTCGGGCCGCCGTGGTCGCCGTAGATCGGGCTGCGGAGGATGGTCTGATAGATCGTGCCGTCCTTGACGCTGGAGCTGTAGGTGTTGTCGTTGAGGATCGCGTAGCCGCCGTTGTCGCCCTTGACCGCAGTCCACATGAGACCGGGTTCTTCTTCGCCGTCGGCGGGACGTTCGATCACGCCGAAGGGAACTTCGTAGAACGCCTTCGGATTTTCGACCTTCATCGGCCATGCCATCTTCAGCATCTTGTACTTTTCGTGCCAGTCGGCATGCGCGGTGACTTCGAGCTTGTCACTGCCTGCGGAGAGGGAGAAGTACTGGGTCAGCGTGGAGTCGTTGTAGCGGCTGACGACCTTGACCGTCGCGCGGACGGGACCGTTTTCGAGAACAGTCACCTGCGCGTCGGAGAAACGCGCCATTTCGTCGGTGAAGAAGTTCTTCGCATGGCTCCACGTGTCGTGGTAGTATTCGTCGATGACGGTCGGAACAGCCGCACGTCCGGTGATCATTTCTTCGCCGGTCTTCTTGTTGATGAAGGAAGTGATGTAGCCGCTGTAGAGTTCGAAGCGGATCGCGTAATTTTCGTTTTCGAGCATCGTGCCGCGGTGTTCGTTTGCGGTACGGTGACCGGTCCAGGCGGTTGCCTTCGCATCGGATTCACCGGGAACATAATCGTCGTCCTTGTTGCCGGAGAGGTAGTAGACTGCGTAGCCGAGCGCGGGAACCTTCGCCTTGAAGAGGGTATCTTCACGCCAGTAGCATTCGAGCGTGGTGGAGTGAACGAGCTGAGAGGGAATTTCGTTGCCGTCGCAGTCCACAACGCGGGTGTACTGTCTGTTTACCTGAACGAGCTGTTCCGCATCGAAGCCGTGGGGGTTGAAGACAACGACCGGAAGACCCTTGGAGGAATCCATGGTGCCGATCGCCCAGGAAATGGTCTGGAGCGCATTGTTTTCTTCCACAGCCGCGGTGTGCTTTGCGAAGCCGAGCATTCCGTCCGCGTCGTCGTAGACTTCCATGATGGAGCAGCCGTCCATGGAGTCGTGGAAGTGGCAGAAGGAAACGTTCTTCCATGCTTCTTCGAAGGTCTTGTTCCTGAATTTCTTGCCGCAGAGCTTACCTGCGAGCATGGTGTAGTTTTCCGCAGCGGAGAGGGAAGTTTCCGCACGGCGGATACCGTCCTTCACGCGCTTGACGGTCGCATAGCAGCCTGCAGCGTGGTGCTGGAGGTCATCGTAATACTTCGGGATATCTGCACCGGATGCACGTACGGCTTCGAAGAAGTCGTGAACGTCGGAGTAAACGAGTTCCTTATCCGGATGCGCTTCCTTGTAGGCACGGAGAGATTCGAGATTGCGGATGGTGGGACCGCCGCCGTGGTTGCCGACACCATAGAAGAGGGGCGCCATGTCGAGATCGGTGCGGGTAACGCGGTCCATTTCATCGAAGCGGCGTTCGAAATCTTCCACGGTTCTGCCGTTGAAGCAGTAGCCGTCCATGATGTGGTATGTGGTAACGGAGGAACCGTCGGGAGATACCCATTCGAAGATGTCGGACGGGATGTCCTTTTCGTGATGGCCGGGACGCATCATGATGTAGGAATCCATACCGGACTTCTTGAGGATCTGCGGAAGCATATAGTTGTGACCGAAGCTGTCAACGTTGTAGCCGACCTTTGCGGTCACGCCGAGCGTTTCTTTGAAGTAACGCTGGGAATAGAGAGACTGACGTGCATATGCTTCGCCGGACGGGAGGTTGCAGTCGGGCTGAACGTGCCAGCCGCCGACAACGATGAAGCGGCCTTCGGCGACGCGCTGCTTGACTTCTTCAAACATCTCGGGAGCAAATTCTTCGACCCACTGATATACGGAAGCGGAGGAGCATACAAAGCGGAATTCGGGGAATTCGTTCATACGGTCGAGGGCGGAACGGATGGTCGCCTTGGCTTCGGCGGAGCCTTCCTGCCAGCGCCACTGCCAGACGGGGTCAAGGTGCGCATTGCCGACGAGATAGTATTTGGTCTTGTTGGTCATACAAAAAAATTCCTTTCGGGGATTGATGATTGATATAAATGTACCATATTCCATGGACGATGTCAAGAGGGAAATGGTCGGAAAAGCCGACATCCCGTAAAAGGATGCCGGCTCTGCACCTGTTATTTCTTCAGCTGATTCCGCAGGAATTCCGTGACGGCGGCACCGAGCTTTTCGTTGCTCCCGTCGGTGAAATGGCAGTAGTCGAGATACGCTTCCGTCGGCCAGTTTTCCGTGAGCGCGAACAGGTCGTCGATGTCCGCACCCGTTTTCTTCGCCGCTTCCACACCCACGCGGTTGTATTCGCGCAGTTCGTCCGTGGTGCGTCCGACGTTTGCCTTTTCGGGATCGGGATTCATCGGCGTGGTGGTCGCAAACGAAATCGCCGCATTCGGGAATTTCCGTTTCAGATAGGAAAGGATGCGTCCGACGTTTTCTGCGTATACCGCAAGAGGGGTGATCGGCAGGTCATCGTCGAGGAAGCGCGCGGCATCCCAGTGCCCGCAGTTGAAATGGATCGCGGCAAGGCGTTCCGGATCGCACATCGTCAGCCATGCGCCGATCGATTCCATGACAAATGCCGTACAGCGGCAGTTTCCTTCGGGGAAGAGCACTTCGGCTTCGTCCCGCATCGCAAGCTTGACATTATGGCAGTATCCCATCCGGATGGAGTCGCCGATCAGGAGAATCTGTGGTTTCTGACTCATAAAGAGACCTCCGAGAAGATGATTTTTCTACATTATATCCTGTTTCCGCCCGATTGTCAAGCAAATCCTCTTGCAATTTGCCGGAAAATGTGCTATAGTGAAAGCAAAAACCGGAGGTAATCTCATGATCCTCACACCCGATTCATCTCTGATCCGTTATACCGGACGCTGGAACGTCAGCGAAACCGAAGCCGTATCCACCGCCAACGGAAGCTACGCGGAGTTCGCTTTCTCCGGCGAATGCGCCGTCATCGAGTTCGGCATCGATCACTGTACGATCCCGTTCCCGCGCGTTTATATTTGCGTCGACGGCGGCGCGGACATCGAAGTTCCGCTCGATAAATTCATCCGCATTTCTGCGGAAGACGGCGAGCACACCGTCCGCATCGTTCTCAAAGGTTCTGTGGAACTGCAGAACCGCTGGCTCTCACCGCTCGAAGCAGCCGTGTCCGTCCGCAGTCTTGAAGCCGATGCCTTTTTTCCGCTTCCCGAAGACAACCGGAAAATCATCGAATTCCTCGGTGACTCCATCACGGAAGGGATTTCGATCGACGTTGAACGCCGGTTCGTACATTACGGCGGAAGCCGGGACATGGTCTTCTGGGACGATTCGACCGCCGGATATGCCTGGCTGACCGCAAAACTGCTGGATCTGCGTCCGGTGATCATGGGTTACGGCTGTCTCGGAACGACCCGCATGGGGGCGGGGAACATCCCGGACGTCTGCGAATCCTATCCGTATTACAGCGACGGCTGTCCGATGGAATCCGCGCACGCTGACTACATCGTTATCAACCACGGCACCAACGACCGCGGAGCTGAACGTGAAATATTCCGCAGACAGTACCGCCGTCTTCTTGAGATCGTGCGCGCACGCAATCCGCAGGCGAAGATCATCGCTCTGACGCCGTTCTGCGGCGCTCTGGCAGACGAGATCCGGGAGATCACGGAAACCTACACCCGCGATACCGGCGATGCCGTGTACTATATCGACACGACCGGATGGATCGCACCGGAACCGCTGCATCCGACCCGTGCGGGACACAAGACCGTCGCACACAACCTTGCGGAAATCTTCCGGAAAGAAATTCTCTGACCCTAACAGGAGGTCCCTCATGAAAGAAGTTCATCTGATATGCAACGCCCATCTCGACCCGATCTGGCAGTGGGAATGGGAAGAAGGCGCGGCTGCTGCGCTGTCCACATTCCGTGCCGCCGCCGATCTCGCCGACGAATTCGATTATATTTTCTGCCATAACGAAGTCACGCTTTACAAATACATCGAAGAATATGCCCCCACGCTGTTCCGCCGCATCAAAGACCTCATCCGCGCCGGAAAGTGGCACATCATCGGCGGATGGTATCTCCAGCCCGACTGCAATATGCCGCAGGGCGAAAGCTTCATCCGTCAGATCCAGGTCGGTCACCGGTATTTTATGGACAAATTCGGCGAAAATCCGACGACCGCCATCAATTTCGACGCCTTCGGACACACGCGCGGACTCGTCCAGATCCTGAAAAAATGCGGACAGGACAGCCTCATTCTCTGCCGTCCGGGCAACGATCCGATCCCGGCGATCCAGTTCCTCTGGGAAGGCTTTGACGGAAGCCGCATCAAGGTCAATGCCGGCGGTCAGGGCTACAATACGCCGCTCGGCGGCGCGGCAGACGCGATCCGCCACAAGGCAAACAGCCAGCCGGATGACGTCGTCTGCGCACTCTGGGGCGTCGGTAACCACGGCGGCGGTCCGTCCAGAAAAGACCTTGCAGACATCGAAAAAATGATCGCCGACGGCACGATGAAGATCCTTCACTCCACGCCGGAAACATTTTTTGCAAGGATCGACCCGAAGATCGTCCATGACAAATCCCTGCGCGCCGTCATGCCGGGATGCTACACCACCATGTCCCGGATCAAACAGAAGCACGCGGAATTCGAAAATACCCTCTGGATGACGGAAAAGCTCTGCTCCGCGGCGGCTCTGCGCGGTCTGATCACCTATCCCGAAGCAGAACTCGACGAAGCGGTCGAAGATCTTCTGAATGCGCAGTTCCACGATATCCTTCCCGGAAGCTCCGTCCGTGCCGGGGAAAACAACGGTCTGCAGATCCTCGATCACGGACTTCTGACCCTCAACCGGCTCCGTGCACGCGCGTATTTCGCGCTGACGGCGGCGGA
>JAFYOX010000089.1 GCA_017547755.1 Clostridia bacterium
AAAAGTTTTTGAAGATGGGGTCCGGGGAAGGAACTTTTTTCAAAAAGTTCCTTCCCCGGTAAAAATTATACTTACTCTTCAATCGCCTCAAAATCAGCGGCGCCGTGTTTGCAGAGGGGGCAGATGTAGTCGGCGGGGAGTTCGTCGCCTTCGTAGACGTAGCCGCAGACTTTGCAGACGAAGCCTTTTTTGCCTTCGGTTTCGGGCTTGGGCTTGACGTTGTTCTGGTAGTAGGTGTAGGTCATCGTTTCGACGTTCGAGATGACGCGGGATTCGGTGATGGTGCAGATGAACATGCCGTGGGTGTCGAGGTCAACGTACTGTTCGACTTTGAGGGACATGAAGGAGTTGATGTAGCGCGGGAGGAAGACCAGTCCGTTGTCGGAGCGGAGCGGTTCGCAGTCGGCGAACTTGTCCGTGTTGCGTCCGCTGCGGAAGCCGAACGCTTCGAATACCGCGAACGGTGCGTCGGTCGAGAGGCAGTTGAGGTTCATGATGCCGCTCTGCTTGATGACGTGGTGGGAGTAGTTTTCCTTGTTGATCGTCACGGCGATGCGGTTCGGGGTGTTCGTGACCTGCGAAACCGTGTTCACGATCAGGCCGTTGTCCTTCTTGCCGTCATTGGAGGTGACGACGTACAGGCCGTAGCCGATGTTGAACAGCGCGGTGAGGTCGTTCTTGTCCGCCGTTTCGCTGTCCTGCGCGAGGTAGTCGCGGCAGAGTTCGTCCGCCAGTGCGTCGAGCTGCGCTGCGCTTTCGTCGTTCATCGCGGACTTGATGGTGACGGTCGTGTCGGTGAAGGTCAGCTTCTTGGAGTTTTCGAGCATCTTCTTCATCACCTTCGCCGCAACGGGACCCCACGAGCCGTTTTCGATGAGCGCGACGGTGCGGTTCTGGAAGCTGCGCGCGGTCAGATGATCGATGAATTCGCGCATGAAGGGGAAGATGTCCGCGTTGTAGGTCGTCGTAGCGAGGACGAGCTTGCTGTAGCGGAACGCATCCGCGACCGCTTCTGCCATGTCACAGCGCGCGAGGTCATGCACGATCACCTTCGGGCATCCGCGGGAGGTGAGCTTTTCTGCGAACGCCTGCACCGCCTTCTTGGTGTTGCCGTAAACGGAGGTGTACGCGATGACGATGCCTTCGGTTTCGACCGTGTAGGACGACCAGGTATTGTAGAGGTTCAGATAGTAGCCGAGGTTTTCGGTGAGAACGGGGCCGTGGAGCGGGCAGATGATGGAAATATCGAGCGTCCCGGCCTTCTTGAGCAGAGCCTGCACCTGCGGGCCGTACTTGCCGACGATGCCGATGTAGTAGCGTCTTGCTTCGTCCGCCCACGGTTCGTCCGCGTCGAGCGCGCCGAACTTGCCGAAGCCGTCCGCGGAGAAGAGGACCTTGTCGGTGGAATCGTAGGTGACGATAACTTCCGGCCAGTGGACCATCGGCGCGGTGACGAAGGTGAGCTGATGCTTGCCGAGGGACAGCGTATCGCCTTCGCCCACAACGATGCGGCGGTCTTCGTAGCCGGTGCCGAAGAACTGCTCCATCATGCGGAACGCCTTGTCGCTGGACACGATCTTCGTCGTTCCGTAGACCTTCATGAAGTTCGCGATGTTCGCGGAGTGGTCGGGTTCCATATGCTGGATAATGAGGTAATCGGGCGCCTTTCCGCCGAGGACGTTGTCGATATTGTCGAGCCATTCGTGCGTGAACCGCGCGTCCACGGTGTCCATAACGGCAGTCTTCTCATCGAGAATAACATAAGAATTATAAGCCATCCCGTTCGGCACGGTATACTGCCCTTCAAACAGGTCAACGGCATGGTCATTTACGCCTACATAACGGATATCATTCGTGATTGTCATATCTGAAATCTCCTTGAAGATCGTGTGGTTTTGTTTTTTCCTGTGTGCCTTTATTATACACTAACCCACGGATCAAATATGTTGAATTTTCAACATGAATTGTAAATAAAATATGAATTGTACGGAGACGGGGGATACGGGGGAGACGGTCGCTTTTTGAAAAAAGCTCCGCAAAAACTTCAATCTGTTGCAGCCATCTTTTGCAGTTGACATGGAATGTCGGAGAAATTTTGTTCGTGCAAATTTCTCCGACATCCTATGTATATACTGCCAGCCGACACAATCCGTCAGCCGCAGTATAAAGTTCTTTGCCGAGACACGTAGTGTCTCAGGATTTCTTTTAAGAAAGCGCGTTCCCCCTGAACGAGAGATCCGCGCTTTCAAAATTTTATAGTATGGAGTTATTCGGCAAATACGTTTTCGCAGCCGACTTCGGAGAGCTGACCGATGGAGAAGAGACCGACCCAGAGGTTGTCGCGGCAGACGACGTTGCGGCAGTAGGCGAGCTTGACGAGGGAGGTGCCGGGGTGCCACTTGTCGGCGCAGGTGCTGCGGTAGATGCGGTTGTTCGTGAAGGAGAGGCCGTCGGTGGAGAAGCCGTAGAGGACGGGGGTGTCGGGGGTATCGAAGACGTTGTCGTGGATGCGGATGTTCTTGTGGAAGGGGCGCTTGACGTCCGGTTCGGGAACGATCGGGCAGACGCTGATCATGCCTTCGCAGAACTGGTACATCGAGGAGAGGCAGGCGTCCGTGAAGGTGTTGCCGCTGATTTCGACGTCGTGGCATTCGCCGGATTCGTACCAGTAGTTCGAGTCGCCCGCGACGAGGATCGCAGAACCGGAGGACTGGAACAGGTTGTCCTGGATCCGTACCGCCTTCGGCGTGGAAACGAGAACGCCGCGCGCACGGCAGCTGCCGAAACGGTTCTTCGTGCAGACGAACGCCGCAGTGTGCGTCAGATTGTCGAGCGCAAGCCCTTCCGGATCACGCGCACGGATGGCTTCGTCTACGGGTTCCGCGAACTTCAGCAGGAACAGCTCGTTCGATTCGAGCACGTATTCCGCCGCTTCCGCGTGACAGATCTGCGTCATCGGCTTGCGGTCGATGAAGACGATGTCGTCTCCGGATTCCGCCCAGTAGTGGAACGCGCATGCCTGCGGGTGCATATAGCGGCAGCGGAGCGTCCGTTCGTCCACCCATTCCGCACCGGTCACACAGCATCCGTGAACGTTGATCGGGTCGTCCATCAGACCGAGGAAGCTGCATTCCGTGATCGTCACCGTGCCCGAACAGCAGGTGATGTGCATGCCGTCGTCGCGTCCGCTAATGACCTTGCGGCCTGCGGCGGTGTTCGGAAGGAAGTGTACTCTGCGGTAGGTCAGCGTGTCGCAGAACTGCGCCAGACAGCCAAGACCGCCGCAGCAGTGGACTGTCACGTCCTCGATCGTGATATTTCTGCACTTTTCCGTGAAAATACCTGCGTGCCAGCGCTCGTTGTGGCGCAGAACGATGATATTTCCGACCGCCGTGTCCGGATTCTTGCACGCATAGCGGTATACATTGCCGCCAAGGTCTTCGAGCATCTTGCCGAGCTGGAAGCGGTCGCCCGTCGTACGGCGGACGGTGCGCGTGTTCGCGTCAAACTGGATCACGCCCCACTGATTCATCGGGGATTCTTCGCCCGCGCCGATATCGAATACCACGCGGTTGTCGCGTACGGTGTGCGGATAGATCGCCGGATCGATGAAAACGTCCACGGTGTCCTCGCCGATCGCCGTCACGATCCCTTCGGAAACGAGCGGCTTTTCCCAGTCGATCACGAAATCCTTCATCACGATGTCTTCGCAGTGCACCATCGTCACCGCCTGCATCTGTCCTTCGTAGAACAGACGGGTCTTCTGCCCGGTGAGACGGACGTTCTTCATGTTTTCGAGAAGCACGCCGATCTTGCGCTGGGGAAGCACGTCGGTGTTCGACAGACGAAGGTCGCGGAAGATCTTCGGGGAGAAGAAATAATCCCCCGCTTCGAAGACGAATTCGGTGTCGCACGGATGTGATGCAAACAGTTCGGCAAGTGCGATGGTGCAGTCGCTGCCCGGCAGGATGCCGTGGTCTTTTAAGATGATCTGAGTCATAGAAACCTCACTTTTATGATAATTAACAGTTAATCTTTGAATTATATGACGTTCTGACGTACGGTACGCTTATTTTGGGATATCCCTATATATATAAGAGCATTATGCGTAAAAAGAAGCGTACGAAGCGTACAAGCGTACGGATTGTATATACGTACATCGGAATGTGAACTGTATGGAAACGGAAACCGTTTTTCTTTGTCTGCTACATTCCCCGCAGTTCCGTCGGACAGAACCTGTTTGCCGCGTCACGCATTTTCTCCATCTCTTCGCGTGAAACCGCCGACAGTCCGTCTGCGATCAGTTCCCCCGAATCTTTGAATCCCTGCAGGAAATACCGCTTTGCTCCCGTGATCGATTCCGCCAGTTCCCGGATGCGCTCCACGGTGTGGAACTCCCTCACGACCGTCGTGCGGAATTCGTAATCGATGCCGCTCTGCATCAGCAGGGCGATGCTCTCCTTTACCGGCGTCACGTCAAAGTCCGGCAGACCGACCGTTTCGCCGTAGTACGGGAATGCGTTCTTCACGTCCATCGCGGCATAATCGATCAGACCGTCCCGGAGAAGCCGTTCCAGCGCGTCCGGACGTGTCCCGTTCGTGTCGAGCTTAACCGCATACCCGAGACTCCGTACTTCCGGAAGGAATTCGAGCAGCTCCCGGATGTGCAGAAGCGGTTCGCCTCCCGTGATGCAGACGCCGTCGAGAAGTCCCGCACGCTTTTTCAGAAAAGCGTGGATTTCCGTGCCGGAGAGGATGGTCTCGTCCCGCATTTCCGGCAGAACGAGCCTTGCGTTGTGGCAGAACGGACAGCGCAGATTGCACCCGTCCGTGAAGAGCGTGCAGGCGGTCTTCCCCGGATAATCGAGCAGGGTCAGTTTCTGGATTCCGGCGAAATTCATGCTTCCGCCTCTTTTTCCGCGAGGATCCCGTCGAGAATTTCCGCGATCGCGCCGACAAAGCGTGCGCACGGACGTTTTTTATAATATTCCGCCGTGCGTGCGTCCGGTACGGGGTCGGTGCTGTCCGAGATGCCCTTGAGCAGGTCGCGGCAGAGGATCGTGCCGTACTTTTCCTTGAAGCGTCCGGCGATGTCCTGAATGAGCTTGTAATGCGCCGCCTTGGTCTTGTCGTCGTCCGTTTCGGTGTAGCCGTACAGGACGCCTGCGACCATGGCCGCGCCGCTCATCGCACCGCAGACCTCGCGCATTCGTCCGAGACCGCCGCCGAACGAGGAGGAAATGCGCATCGCATCCTCATGGGAATAGCAGGTCAGGTCTTCGTACGCGCAGAAAACCGCCTGCGCACAGTTGCATCCGGAGCAGAACAGCTCGACGGCGCGGGTAACGTGACTTGTCATTTCCGGTCATCCTCCGTGTAGCGCTTGATGTTTTTCGCGGTTTCCGCATCGTAGGGAAGTCCGAAATACTTTCCGTAGGCTTCGCGGACTTCGTCTTCGGTCAGGATCTTTTCCGTCACGGTATCTCCGGCGAAGATGTGGAAAATGTTGGAATCGAGCGTGATGCGTCCGTCGTCGGTCTTGAGCGAGAACATTTCCGCGGAGATGAACGGGGATTCGGCGGCATTTTCGCACCAGAAGGACGGCATGATGTAGTCGATGTTCAGCTGTTCTTCCTCGGTGAAGCTGTAGAAGCGTCTCCACTCGCCCTTGTGGAAGTCGGAGATCATCCAGCCGAAGAAGGGTTCACGGGTGACGAGGTAGGTCTCGCCGTACTGTTCGCTGCGGCTGTTTTCTTCCATGAGCAGGGGAAGCCGGAACGCCGACTGACCGATGCCCGCATCGCAGATGTATTTCTTTCCGTCGGAGGTGGTCACGCCGAGCACGCGGTGACGGCGGACGGGGATCTCGGTCTCGCCGCGGAGGTAGCGCGCCATGTATTCGGTCACGCCGAAGCCGAGGGAACGGTAGACTTCACCGAGGAAGCCGTTGATCTCGAAGCAGTAGTCGCCGCGGTGATTGGTGACGATCTTGTCGTAGAGTTTGTCGTAATCGAGGGAAAGAGGGATCTTTTTGATGATGTCGAGATTTTCGTAAGGCACGTTTTTCTGGAAGCCGTACTGAACGGCGGCGAGGGTCTCATAATCGGTCGGGAGACCTTCGGTGTATGTCAGCCCGATGCGGGCGAAGATGTTGGTGAGCTGTTCTTTGTTGTACATTTGTGTTGTCCTTTCGTTGTGGCTGAAGTTGGAAGACCGGTCGTATTCCGTTTACGAAATCAGCACCGCGCCGATGCGCAGAACCGTGCCTTCGGATTCGTCCGCTTTCGTGTCCGCGAGACGGACGGTCACGCGGTGTGTCCCGTACGGCAGTCCTTTCGCAAAGAACGCCGCACCCGCACGGTTGAACGATTTGCAGTAGTGATCCCAGCTCCGGAGAGAGACTTCCGCACCGCCGTCCACGGAAACGAGCGCGTCGCCCGAATCCTTTGCGAGCATCCAGTAGAAGCCGCAGTTTTCGCCGTCGAACGTGAACGAGAACGTACTGCCGGGGACGGACGCTTCGATGTAGGACGGATACCGTCCGCAGAGGGACTTTTCCGTGAGTGCAAAGCCGTCGGAGGTGTAATTGTCCGCCGCCGTACAGGAGATCATACGGGCGTTGTCATATACCTTTCCGTCAAACGCCGCCGGAGAGGGCATCGGATGATTTCTGAGTTCCCCGGACGCACTGTCCGCCCACTTGCGGAGGAACGCCGTGATGCAGTCGGTGTAGATCGCGTAGCCGTCGTCGTTCGGATGGACGGTGTCGGTCGTGAAGCGGAGATAATCCCCGCCGGTCTTCAGCACTTCGTAGTGCAGGAGATTGCCGATGTCGATCACCGGTGCGCCGTAGCGGTGTGCGATCACGGAGTGTGCCGACCGTGCGGTAAATTCGCCGCCCTGTTCGAGATTGTCCGTGATACTTTTCGTCGTCGTGATGATGCAGACGATGTCCGTCGTCGGATCGTGCTTCCGGATCTTGCGGTAAATCGCTTCCGCCTGACAGAGGACCGCGTCATACGCCATACCGCTGTCGTTCACGGCAAATTCGACGAACACCAGATCGGGATTTTTCGAGAGAAGATCCGCGTCACAGCGGTACATCCCGAGATCGGAACCCGTACCGCCGATCGCCGCCTGGATCTCACGGACGTCTGCGTCGGGATACGTCACGCGGAACCAGTCCGTCACTCCGGCACGCCACGAGGTCTTTGATGCGTCCGACGCACCCGCACCTTCCGTGATCGATCCGCCGAAATACCCGACGGTGAAGGATTTGTCATGGGTAAGTTTATAGAATGTGTTGTCAAGCATGGGAATTCCTCCTGACAGGTTATTTTTCAAGAATCGTCCCGTCTCTGTATGCCGCAAGGAGACAGCGGAGTTCCGCGATCCGCAGGGACAGTTCCGCGCCGTAGTCCGTGTCCGCGATGTTCACGCGGCGGTCCATTTTCTCGACCACGGAGACCTTCGGCGTGATGTTCGCGTTCATGCCGTCGTACGGACGGTGTTCCGCCAGACGGAGGCTGTGCGAGTCGTAGATGAGCGTGTAGCCCGCGATGCCCGTCTTGATCCGGTATGCTTTCGAGATGCCGCCGTCGATGACGAACAGGCGTCCGCCTGCCTTGACCGGACTTTCGCCGTCCGCGCGGAGTACCGGCACGTGTCCGTTGATGATATGACCCTTCTGCGGATCGAGTCCGAATTCCGCAAGGATGCGTCCGCAGACCTCCTCGCGTTCCTTGACCTTATAATACGGCGTGTAGTGCTCGGCTTTGAGTTCCTTTTCGTCCGGAAGAAGCGTCCGTTCGAAGAATGCCATCTTGTCCTTGCCGTACAGGGGAGAATCCGGGCCGCACCAGAGATACCACATGAAGTCGCAGGCTTCCGTCTGTTCCGGAGAGCCGAAGGTGCCGAAATATGCCCGGTTGACCGCCTTGCCGATCCGGTCGAGCAGTTCGCGTCCGTGATAGACTCCGCCGCCTTCGGCAAACGGCAGAGTAACTTCGCGGAGCGTGCCGTCTTCGTTCATCGGGATCGAGCCGTGGTAGAGGAGATTGCCGTTTTCGCAGCGGTACATGGAGCCGTGGGCATAGAGGAATTTGATGTGCGTGTTGAGCTTCGCGCTGTGGTGGAACGATGACGCAAGGATGCGCACCAGTTCCGCTTCTTCCGCAGTCAGCTTCAGCGGATCGTCCGGGTCAACGGTCGGGAAATATTTGTCGCAGAGCTCGTATTCCCGTCCGTCAATGACGATCACGCCGCGGCGGAAGTCGGTCTTTTCGAACAGCATCCGGCTTTCCATCCGGTATTCCGGATGCCGCCGCAGAAGCTGTCCTTCCAGCTTGAACTGGATCACCGCGATCGCCTTGTGCATCTTCGCGGTCAGCTTCAGGTCGACGCTGTCGTAGACCACGTCGTCAAGGGTGTGCGGATAGAAGCGTGTGCACGGGTCGTCTGCATAGACTTCCGATGCAAAGACGGACAGCGGACGCAGATTCAGCCCGTAGCCGTCTTCAAGAACGTCGTAGCTGTTGTAGCCGAGGGCAATGCGGATGACGTTGGCGATCAGCGTGGTGTTGCCGGACGCCGCTCCCATCCACGAAATGTCGTGATTGCCCCATTCCACGTCGATGTGGTCGAAGGTCATCAGCTCGTCCATGATCTTGTCAGCACGCGGACCTCGGTCGAAGATGTCGCCGATGATGTGCAGGCGGTCGATGGTCAGCGAACGGATGAGGGAGCACACGGCAATGATGAATTCGTCCGCAATGCCGGTGTCCAGAATGGAGGCGATGATCTCGTCGAAATAGTAGTCGCGGTTGATGTCGTCGGTCACGTTCAGCAGTTCGTCGAGGATGTAGTCGAAATGCGTACCGGGCATCTTTTTCCGCACGGATTCGCGGGTATACTTCGCGGAGACGGCTTCACAGACGAGGAGCAGACGGTAGATCGTGATCTTACGCCATTCGTCATCAAGTTCGCCGTCCTGTGCGAGAAGCTTGATCTCGCGTTCGGGGTAGTAGATGAGCGTTGCGAGTAGGTTCCGGTCGTTTGAAGATATGCTTTTTTCGAAGATCAGGTCGATCTTTGCCTTGATCATACCGGATGCGCTGCGCAGAAGGCGGAGGAAGGATTCGTATTCTCCGTGAAGGTCACTGAAGAAGTATTCCGTTCCTTTCGGCAGACTGCGGAGTGCGGAGAGATTGATGATTTCCGCCGAAGCGGCTTCGATGTTCGGGTAATCGCGGGAGAGAAGCTCCAGATACCGGCGGTCGGGATGAGTGTTTTCGTGTGTCATGGCATCTCCGGGTGATACAGAATTTCAATATATATCAATTATATATAATTCCGCGGATATAATCAAGCCGTTTTGCGGTATTTTTACGGGAAACTTTGCGTGTCCGGTTGAAAAACGTCCGTCATTCTGCTATAATGGAGGCATCCTATTTCGTATTTCCTGCCTGAAACGGAGAAAATATCATGCTGAAACAACAGATCGCACCTTCCATGATGTGCGCGGACTACCGCGGCTTCACGGAACTGCTCGACACCTTTAAAACCGCCGGCATCGAATATCTGCACATCGACGTGATGGACGGCGTGTTCGTGAAGAATTACACCCTCGGCACCGACTTCTGCGAACGTCTGCGCGCCATGACCGACATTCCGCTCGACATCCATCTCATGATCACCGAACCGGAATGGAAGATCGACTGGTTCAAACCGCGCGCCGGAGAATACGTCTCCGTCCACGCGGAAGCGACCAATCACCTCCAGCGCGCCCTTGCCGCGATCAGAAAGTACGATGCAAAACCGATGGCGGCACTCAATCCGGCGACCCCTCTGTCCGTCCTCGACTATGTCCTCGACGACATCGACGCGGTCCTTCTGATGACGGTCAATCCCGGATTCGCCGGACAGAAGCTGATCCCGCAGACCCTCAAAAAGATCACCGACTGCCGCCGCTACCTCGACGAACGCGGATACAGCCATGTCGGGATCGAAGTGGACGGCAACGTCAGCTTCGAAAACGCGAAGAAAATGTACGAAGCGGGCGCGAACATCTACGTTGCGGGAACGTCCAGCGTGTTCTGGAACGGTGCGGACATCCCGGCGAACATCGCGCACCTGCGTGAAATGACGGGAGGTACCGTATGAATTATTCCATCGGCTGGCTCATGGCGAACGACGGCTTCGAATGTGCCTGCGGAAAGCGGCATTACGGTCTGCTGAAGGACTGCATCATCGGCGAGAACGCACTGCTCCGCCTGCCGGAAATGCTCCGCAAATACGGCGGCACGCATCCGTTCATCCTCTGCGACACGCTGACATACGAAGCGGCCGGAAAAGCCGTGACGGAACTTCTGAAAAAGGAAAATATTTCCTATACCATCCACATCATCGAACGCATCCATCCCGCGCCGGACGAAAAGATCGTCGGCGAAGCGGTGATGTACTGCGATGAGAAATGCGATATCGTCGTTGCGGTCGGCGGCGGTGTCATCAACGATACCTGCAAGATCCTCGCGGCGGCGAAGAAGGTGACGGACATCTACGTGGCAACGGCTCCGTCCATGGATGGCTTTGCATCCGCATCCTCTTCGATGGAACGCGGCGGACTGAAGGTCTCGCTCAATTCCAAATGCCCCGACGTCGTCATCGGTGACGCGGAGATCCTTGCCGCCGCCCCGACCCACATGATCCGTTCCGGCATCGGCGACATGATCGCAAAATACGTCAGCATCGTCGAATGGCAGATCGCCGCGCTCCTGCTCGGGGAATATTACTGCCCGACCGTGGCAGAGATCGTCCGCGCATCGCTGGATGTCTGCGTGAAGGTCGCAAAAGATGCGGTGAATGGCGATCATGACGCGGTCTGCAAGCTGACCGAAGGTCTGGTCATGTCCGGACTTGCCATGAATTATGCGGGAATCTCCCGTCCGGCATCCGGCATGGAACATTACATCTCCCACATCATCGATATGCGTGCGCTCGAATTCGGGACACCCGCCGACCTGCACGGCATCCAGTGCGGCATGGCGACCCTGCTGACCGTACAGGCGTACGAAAAGCTGATGCAGATCACGCCGGACAAGGAAAAAGCACTCGCGTATGTGAACGGTTTCTCTCTTGACGGCTGGTTTGAACACCTCCGCGCACAGCTCGGTCACGGTGCGGAAGCGATGATCGCTGGAGAACGGAAAGAAAAGAAATACGACGCGGAAAAGCATGCCGCAAGACTTGAAAAGATCCTTGATCACTGGGATGAGATCCGCCGTATTGCGGGAGAACTGCCGTCGTCCGCCGGACTGCGGGAATTCTTCGTGTCGATCGGACATCTCACCTCCGGAAAGGACTTCGGACTTACGGAAAACGAACTGCGTGAAGCGTTCCTCATGGCGAAGGACATCCGTGACAAATATGTCATCGGACGGATGCTCTGGGACTTCGGCATTCTGGAAGAATTCGCGGACGCGATCGAATATTGAGTGGAACCGGATCGCCCGAACCACCCTTCGTGCCATCCGGAAACAGGAGGTAACCTTATGTATCTGACCAATCTCTACCCCCGTCCTGCTTCCTTTTGTGAAACGGAAGATATCCGCTATACCTTCGGAAGCCGCGTGACGGCGTATCTCACGGCTCCCGCTCTTTCCGCCGATATGATCGGACGGATGCGGTCCCTCTGGAACAATTTCGCAAAGACCGCCTCCGAACTGGACATCCGCACCGTTCCGGCGGCGCACGGCTGTTCTCTCCGGATCGGCGATATCCCGGAATCCGGTGAGATCCCCGAACATTATGCGATCACCGCCGACGGACGCGGCGTTCTGCTGACGGCGGCGGATGCCAATGCCCTCATGGACGGATTCGCGACACTTGTACAGCTCATCTGCCCCGTGGATCTCGATGAAGGCAAGGAAGAATTCTATATCACCGGCGTGCAGATCACGGACAAGCCGTCGGTCGGCTTCCGGAGCGTGCATTTCTGCATCTTCCCGGACAGCGCCCTGTCCACCATCGAAAAGGCGATCCACATGGCGGGATTCATGAAATTCACGCACGTTGTCCTCGAATTCTGGGGAACGCTCCGCTACGAGACCATGCCGGAGCTGGCATGGAAGGACCGTTCGTTCACGAAAGCCGAGATGCGTACCCTTGTTGACCTCGCGCGCAGCTACGGCATGGAAGTGATCCCGATGATCAACCATTTCGGTCATGCGCCGGGTGCAAGAAGCTGTTACGGACGGCACACGATCCTCAACGCCAATCCGCGCCGTGCGAAACTTTTCGAGCCGGACGGCTGGACGTGGTGCCTGTCGAATCCCGATACGTACAAGCTCCTGTCCGATATGCGCGAAGAACTGTTCGACCTCTGCGGAGAGGGTTCGTACTTCCATCTCGGCTTCGACGAAGCGTATTCCTTTGCGACCTGCGACGTCTGCCGGAAGCGCGTACCCGCCGAACTTCTCGCGGAATACATCAACCGCCTGACGGAAGACCTTGCGAAGACCGGACGCCGTCCGATCATCTGGCACGACGAGCTCATCCGCCGCTCCGATTTCGCCGGAAAGATCCCCGACGCCATCGTTGCAAACGGACAGTCCCACAATACGGATGCCGCGCTTGACCTTCTCGACCGCCGCGTCATCATCGCCGACTGGCAGTACGAATACCGCAGTACCGGCGACGGCGGAAACGTCAATCCCACCGCGTCGTATTTCCAGTCGAAGGGATTCGACACTGTCCTCTGTCCGTGGGATGATCTGGGCAACGTCCGCACGCTCTGCGAAGACGCGCGTCTTCTGTCCGCGTACGGCGTGATGCTGACGACGTGGCACCATCTGCCCGCATTCCTGCCGAAATTCCTGAACGTCTCGGAATACGCATGGCACGCGAAGGGACCGTACACGCACGTTCCGATCACGGAAGCGGCGGCGATCCTGCGCACGGTATACCCGACGTACGGCGATTACGTCAGCTCCGGATGGAACGCATTCGAAGTGGATGGATAATACCGGGAAATAATATAAAAACCTGTTAAATAATCGCCCGGAATTGACTTTCCGGGCGATTTGTGCTATATTAGGCTTATATTAAATGATTACAGATGAAAGAAGGACTGCATCCATGAAAAAGCAGAACCGGCTTGCCGCACTTGTGCTGGCACTTCTCCTTGCACTCCCGTTTGCTTCCTGCGCATCCAACGAAGAAACCAATCCCGACGACGCACAGACGACTGTGACCGCCTCCGAAGGCACCGTCGCGGAAGAAGAAGTTTCCGAAGAACCTGCCGAAGAACGCCTCAAGCCGAACATTCCCGAAACCGCGGATTTCGGCGGCGATGAGATCTACTTCCTCCACTGGTATCATCCGTCGTGGGACGCGACCGTCCGCACCAACCGTGACCTTTACGCGGAATCCCTCACCGGTGAAGCCATCAACGACGTCGTCTACAACCGCAACATGAAGATCGAGACCGACTACAACGTCAAGATCGCGTTCGAAAACCTCGACCTCGGTCAGATCGACGGTGCGATCTCCAAGGCGGTTGCCAGCGGTGACGATACCTACGACGTTGTCTACCCCCGTCTCTACGAAGCGGCGAGCATGTACCAGAAGGACTACTTCCTCAACCTCTTCGACGTACCGAACCTCGACCTCACCCAGCCGTGGTGGGACGGAAACTGCGTGGAATCCCTGTCCATGAACAACCGTCTTCTTGCGGTCGCCGGCTCTCTCAACATCAACGACAAGGATGCAACGGCGGCGCTCGCGTTCAACAAGGGCTACGCGGAATCCCTCGGACTTGCAAACATCTATGACATCGTCCTCGAAGGCGAATGGACCTACGACCAGCTCATCTCCATGGCGGAAGGCGCGGCAGTCGACACCAACGGCAACGGCGTCATGGAAGACGAAGATATGTGGGGTCTCCTCGGCGGTCACGACGTTATGTCCGCATTCTGGTTCGGTTCCGGTGAACTCATGGTCACCAAGGACGCCGACGATATCTTCCAGTTCACCTTCGGCAGCGAACGCTCCGTCACGGCGGCGGAACGTGTCGTCAGCCTCATGAACCAGAACTGGTTCCTCAACCACCATATGATCGCCAATACCGACGATACCTACTACACCCAGCTCTTTGAAACCGGCCACGGCCTCTTCTTCTGGATGCGTCTGGACGAAGTTACCAATATGCGTGCCGGTGACACCGACTTCGGCATCATCCCGACCCCGAAGTACGAAGCATCCCAGGACAATTACTACAGCATGGTTTCCCAGCACACCACGGGTCTGATGTCCATTCCGCTCGTCATCACCGGCGAAAAGCTTTCCAACCTCGGTATCATCCTCGAAGCGATGGCTGCGGAATCCCATTATGAACTGATCCCGACCTACATCGAAGAATCCCTCAAGACCAAGTATTCCCGTGACGCGGAATCCGGCGCAATGCTTGACATCATCATCAACAACCGCGTCTTCGACCCGATGCTGATCTACAACTTCGGCGGTTTCGCGGACACCTTCCAGAACTGGGGCGGTGCAAACAATACCCAGATCGCATCCACGCTTGCAAAATCCCAGAAGGCGGTTCAGAAGCTTCTCGACCGCTTCATCGAAGCCAATATGGGCGAATAATTTTTACGGAAAACAGGTGCTGTTCCTTTGCGGACAGTGCCTGTTTTTTCGTTATATCACAGAAATTCCGAAATATTTACCAAACTTAACAAACTCCTGTTACAAATTTGCTATTGAAAAAACAAAATTCCTATTGTATAATATAAGCTGACGTGTTTTATAACGAGATACCGCCGGATGGACACGCAAACGTGCGATTCCGCGGAAATCCGACCGAAACCCGAAAGGAAATAACCATGCTGTCGGCATTAAAAAATTTTGGCGTGACATTTCTGATCGCCGCCATGCTGTTCGGGATCATGGCATACTTTGCCATCGGCTTCGTGACCAATACCATGAACAGTATCATGAGCGACGAAGAAAATGAACTCACCGAGATCATGCAGAACGAGGACACACAGAACCTTGTGAACGCCGGAACGGATCCTGCACAGACGCAGAAACCGGACAAGGAAGCGATTCCCGGGGAAAGTTTCAATTTCGTCGTCATCACGACCGACTACCGTCCCGATCTCTACGATAATTACAAGCCCACCCTCGAGCATATGTACCAGACGGACTGGTACTCCGTCCCTTCGTCCGACACGCGCGGCTGTCTTGCCGGAGAATACCGGGAACCCCGTGCATCTTCCGTTGTCCTTGTCCGCGCGGATAGGGAAGCGAAGGAATATACATATACCAGCTTTTCTCCCGAAACGCAGGTCTACACCACTTCCGGCCTCCATACGCTTGCCGAAGTCTACAGCCTGTACGGCAAGCAGGCCATTGCGGATCACCTCCACGCGATGACCGGTCTGAAGATCAGGTACACTCTCCTGATCAACGCATACAATTTCGATGAATTTCTGGAGATCTGCGGCGCACCGACGATCACCCTCGCCAAGGACATCTATCAGGACGCGGACATGGCATATACCATGCAGTTCGAGACCACGAAGGAAAACATCGGCACCGACGGATACCCGTGGACGGAACATATCCCGAACACACTGATCCTTCCGGCAGGGGACATTGAGCTGACCGCGGAAAACATTGAGATCCTCAACTCCGTTGCGGTACAGACCGCTGCGGATGCCGCTGCCAGGGAAACATGGACGGTGGATATCGTCAGGGCGTTCCTTACTGCTGTCGGTACCAGGGAAGACCTCAAGCCTCTTCTCGCGCAGCTCATCACGAACAAGTCCGAATGGAGCAACATCGAAGGTCTGAATTACACCGAACCGGAGCCGGAAATCACGGAACCGGAATCTGCGGACGGCGAAACCGCCGCGCCGGAGAACACGGAAGGTGAAGTTCCCGGCACGGACGCACCGACGGAAGACGAACCGTATAACCCGTGGGAAGACACAGGCGGTGAATCCGCGGAAACCGTTCCCGCTGACGCGGAAGACGGAACCGAAGACCCCGCTGCGGAACCGGTAGAAGAGGAAGAAACGATCAACCGGATCTGGCTCCTTCCTCTGGGCGAACCAGAAAGTCCCATTCTGGAGACCGATTACACTATGAACGACTTCGAAGCGGTCGGCGCACTTCTTGCCGCCGCGGACGATTTCGAAAATATCAACGTACCCTATCCCGGCAGATTTATGGAAGCGAAGGATGACTCCGCTCCCTACTTCAATCCCGACCTCAATGCAGGTCTGGAAAAATTCCAGCAGTACCGTAAATAATTCCAACAACTCTACATAAAGGAGCACTATCATCATGGCAAGAATGGCAAATTCCGACAAGACAATGGATAAAGTCGTTGCTCTCTGCAAAAACAGAGGCTTCGTATATGCAGGCAGCGAAATCTACGGCGGTCTTGCAAACTCCTGGGACTACGGCCCGCTCGGCGTTGAATTCAAGAACAACGTCAAGAAGGCATGGTGGAAGAAGTTCGTTACCGAATGTCCCTACAACGTCGGTCTCGACTCCGCGATCATCATGAACCCCCAGACCTGGGTGGCTTCCGGTCACCTCGGCGGCTTCTCCGACCCGCTCATGGACTGCAAGTCCTGCAAGAGCCGTCACAGAGCCGACAAGCTCATCGAAGACTACGCATTCCAGAACAACATTGACGTCAATCCCGCAGGCTGGACCGACGAAGAAATGAGCGCATACATCGCGGAAAAGGGCATCGCATGCCCGGACTGCGGCGCGACCGACTTCACCGACATCCGTAAGTTCAACCTGATGTTCAAGACCTTCATCGGCGTAACCGAAGGTTCTTCCAACACCGTATACCTCCGTCCCGAAACCGCTCAGGGTATTTTCGTCAACTTCAAGAACGTTGCACGTACCACCCGTAAGAAGATGCCCTTCGGCGTAGGTCAGATCGGTAAGTCCTTCCGTAACGAAATCACCCCCGGCAACTTCGTATTCCGTACCCGTGAATTCGAACAGATGGAACTTGAATTCTTCTGCAAGCCCGGTACCGACCTTGACTGGTTCAACTACTGGAGAAACTTCTGCGCAGAATGGCTCTACAACCTCGGCATGACCAAGGAAAACCTCCGTCTCCGCGACCACTCTCCGGAAGAACTCTGCTTCTACTCCAAGGGTACCACCGACATCGAATTCCTCTTCCCGTTCGGATGGGGCGAACTCTGGGGTATTGCTGACCGTACCGACTACGACCTTACCCAGCACCAGAACGTATCCGGCGAATCCATGGACTACTTCGACGCGGAAACCAACGAAAAGTACATTCCGTACGTTGTTGAACCGTCCCTCGGTGCTGACCGCGTAGCTCTCGCATTCCTCTGCGACGCATACGACGAAGAAATCGTAGACCCCGCAAAGAACGACGTCCGCGTAGTGCTCCACCTGCACCCGGCTCTCGCACCGTTCAAGTGCGCCGTTCTCCCGCTTTCCAAGAAGCTCTCCGACAAGGCGACCGAAGAAGTATTCCAGGGCCTCTCCAAGAAGTTCAACGTGGACTTCGACGACGCAGGTTCCATCGGTAAGAGATACCGCCGCGAAGACGAAATCGGTACTCCCTTCTGCATCACCTACGACTTCGAATCCGTGGAAGACCACTGCGTAACCGTACGTGACCGTGACACCATGGAACAGATCCGTATGCCCATCGCAGATCTCGAAGCATACATCGCTGAAAAGATCGAATTCTAATTGAATAATATCTTTCGCGGGAAACCTTTTTCAGGAAAAAGGTTTCCCGCACCTTTCCGAAAACCTTTTGGATCTGAGATGAAAACAGGATCGGGTGCATATTTTTGGGAAGGGATCGTTTGTTTTTCTGCATGAAATTTGGATTTATACAGAAAGGAAACCACTATGCTTATCAATTTACAGAACGGCGATGCGTCTGCCGCTGTACGGACGCAGGGCGGCGAACTCGTTTCCTTCCTTCATGACGGGATCGAATACGTATGGCAGGGACTGCCGGAATTCTGGGACGGTCAGGCACCGATCCTGTTCCCGGTCTGCTGCTCGCCGAAGGACGGCAAAATGGCACACGTCGGTGCGGAATATCCGATGCCCAAGCACGGATTTGCAAAGGACTGTGATTTTGAAGTGATCTTCATGTCCAAGAACAAGGTGGTTCTGGAACAGCGTGAAACGGACGAAACGCTCCGTATGTTCCCGTTCTGCTATTCCCTGAAGGCGGAATACACCCTTCTGGAAGACGGTTTTGACGTACGTTTTGTCGTACGCAATCTCGACCGGAACGAAATGACCTTCTGCATCGGCGGTCATCCGGGCTTCAACGTTCCGCTGACCGAAGAAGACGGCGGATTCGAAGACTACAGCCTGTACTTCGCCGACGC
This sequence comes from Clostridia bacterium, assembly GCA_017547755.1. Taxonomy (GTDB): domain Bacteria; phylum Bacillota; class Clostridia; order Oscillospirales; family CAG-272; genus UMGS1696. The sequence goes on from JAFYOX010000089.1 coordinate 18,420, forward strand.
GGACGGCTGCACCGTATCGATCACGAACAAAGGCTTCATGGACGCGTCCGTCCCGAAGTGCGACCGTCTGAACGGCACCAACGAACTTCCGCTGAAGTACCGCGACTTCGACAACGATGCGATGATCGTGGAAAATCTTCCCGTGAAGTCCGTGAGCCTTGTTTCCCGCCGCTCCGGCAGAGGTCTCCGCTTTGATTTCGGCGGATTTGACGCGCTCGGACTCTGGACGCCCGACCACATGGAGGCACCTTTCCTCTGTCTGGAACCGTGGAACGGTCTTCCGGCGGACGTTGCCGAAACCATCGACGCCAAGAGCAAGAAATACGCCATCACCCTCGAACCCGGCGCGGAATACGCGACCGGCTACCGCATGACGGTCATCCGATAACATATGATTTACGATTTATGCAATCTTTCGACCGTTCGTTCCCTTCTCGAACGGTACAATCTTGCGCCGAAGAAGGGTTTCGGGCAGAACTTTCTGATCAATCCCGCGGTTCCCGAACGGATCGCGGAGCTGTCTTCGTCGTTTGCGGATCACACGAAGCCGACCGGCGTTATTGAGATCGGTCCGGGCGTGGGTGCGCTGACGCAGTACCTTGCCGGGGAATTCGACAAGGTGGTCGCAGTGGAGATCGACCGCGGACTGATCCCGCTTCTCGGGGAAGTCTTCGCGGATTTCGACAACATCACCGTTGTTGAAGCGGACTTCATGAACATCGATCTGCACGCATTCCTGCGCGAACATTTCGGCGGGATCATCGACGCCGGCGGAAGCATCTCCGTCTGTGCGAATCTGCCGTACTACATCACCACGCCGGTGATCATGAAGCTGCTCGAAGCGTTTCCGCTGACGGAAAAGATCCCGCTGTCGTCGATCGTGGTCATGATCCAGCTGGAAGTGGCACGCCGTCTCGCGGCAACGCCCGCGCAGTCGGACTACGGCTCCATCTCGGCGGAGATCGCGCTCCGTGCCGAAGCGAAGAAGCTGCTTGACGTATCCGCCGGCAATTTCCTGCCGGTACCGAAAGTGGCGTCCGCCGTTGTGGGAATCGTTCCGCACGGCGGCATCCGTGAAGTCTATCCGGACGCACCGGCAGACGACGCCGAATGCCTCGCCTACTCCGCGAAGGTCTCCGAGCTGATCACGCTCGCCTTCGGTCAGCGCCGCAAGACCCTCATCAATGCAGTCAGCGAAAAATACCCCAAAGACAAAGTCGCCGCTGTTCTCGAACAATGCGGCATCCGTCCCGACATCCGCGGCGAAAAACTCACCGCCGCCGACTTCTGCCGGATCGCGGATCTGCTTGGAAAATAATTTTTGTGGGGAAATCTTTTTGCAAAAAGGTTTCCCCACACCCTTTCCAAAAAACTTCAGACTATAAACGAAACAAAGAAAGTGCAGATTTGAAGATACAAAATTACTGTAAAATTTACAGCCGTTTTGCACTCCGGGTCTGCACTTTCTTTATCTGTCCATATAGTAAAAAGTTTTTTGGATGGGGTTCGGGGAAACCTTTTTGTAAAAAGGTTTCCCCGGGAAAATAATTATTCCATACTGTAAACCGTTCCCATGAACAGGGGGATCATGGTGTCGTTTTCGATGATCATGTAGAAGAAGGGGCGGTTGAGTTCGATGATTTTGGGCTGGGCAGACGGACCGGCGGAGGTCATCATGACCATGACTTCCGTCATGGCTGCGGCTTTGGTGCCGTTTTCGTCGTTGATGATCTTTGCTTTCTGGAGGACGCTGCTGATGTACGGATTGCCCATGCCGGTGCCGAGACCGCGGAGGTTGGCGTTCGCGCCGAAGGCTTCTTCAAGACCCATGTCCGAGAGGATGTCCGTCAGAGAAAGTTCGGTTTCGTATTCGAATTTCGGCAGGTAAACGCGCACTTTTTCCGAGCCGTCATTGATCGCGCGGGAGATCTCCGCGAGGTCGAGTCCGGAGACAAACGCATCGATCCCCGCGTTTTCGTCCGGCAGGATGCCGACAAAGGAATAGCCGTCCTTATAGGCTTTCGTGAAGCCGATGCCGCCGTCCACTTCAAAATAGCTGTGTTCGGTCGAGTACATGAATTTCACATCGGTTTCGGAGCCGTCGTGATTGGTGAAGACCCCGTCGGAAATGTTGTATTCCTCATAGGGCGTTTCCCATTTTCCGTTGAAAAGGACCGTATTCAGCAGGAGAAGCGCGGCATGCGGCGGAAGTTCTTCGACTGCCTTGTCGATCATGCCGTCCGTGTTGTCCGATACCCAGCGGTTGATCTCGGCGGGTACGGTTTTATCCGCGAAGTCCACCGATTTCGCTTCCGCACGGTAGTATTTTTCCGCGACGGTGATGAAATCCCCACTCAGCTCAAAGATCGATTTGTTCGCCCACGCGGAGTTGGCGGTGTTCACCGTGGATTCCGCGGTGCTTTCCAGTTTTTTCGTGTATTCGTAGAGGTATTCGTTCATCTCGCCGACCGGGATCCCGCCGTTCAGGGCTTCGAACGCTTCAAGCGTTGAGTCTGCCGCGCCGTTTGAAACGAGCGTGAGCGCATAGATCACCGAAAGCGGAGACAGAACAAGATTTTTCCGTTCGCCGGGTCCGGCGCACGCGGTGAAGAGTTTTTCGGAAAATCCGGCGACCGCGTCGGTGAAGCGTTCATCGGCTTCCGTTCCGGTCGGCTCGGATGCCGCCGCAGCGATCGGAACTGCCGCCGCCGGTGTGAAGACGGGCTTGTCTTCGGGCGATGATACGGTTCCGTCCTCACCGGCAGGTGCGGCGCAGGACGTCAGAGCGATGGGCAGGCAGAGCATGGAGAGCAAAAGACGTTTGAAAAGCATACGTTGTACCTTCCTGTATGTGATTCTGCGTATTGGACGTTCCGGGAAGGGATTTTGTTCCGCAGAATTGTTAAATAAATTTTAAAATATATCATATTGAAGTCTATTGAGGTTTCCGGCAATTTATGATATAATGAAACCGTACATATTTATTATATCACACCATCCGGAAATTCACAAGACCAAATATAAAGGATCAGTATCATGGCTAAACAGAAATATCTTGAATGCGGCAAAGCCGTTTCCACCCACGGTGTCCGCGGGACGCTCCGTCTCGAATCCTACTGCGACGAACCGGAAGTTCTCGCAAAGCTCCGCCGTCTCTACATCAAAACGCCTGCAGGCGAATTCGAATGCATGAAGGTCCGTGCGGCATCCATCCAGAAGCATATGGTTCTCTGCACCTTTGAAGCGATCACCACCCTCGAAGATGCGATCCGCTATAAGGGAACCATGTTCTATGCTGACCGCGACGACCTGAAGCTCCCCGAAACCGCTGTATTTATCGCAGATATCCTCGGACTTCCCGTGTTCGACCACGTGTCCGGCGAAAAGTACGGTACCCTCGGTGAAGTCATCACGCCCGGCGGCCGTGAAGTTTATATTGTCAACGACGTGAAGGGCGGCACCTTCATGCTTCCCGCCGTTCCCGAATTCGTAAAGAAGGTGGAAGTCGAAGGTGACGCCGCCGGAATTTACGTCGAACTCATCGAAGGTATCCGTGAGGTCGCAGAATGAGCGAAAAACTCCGCATCGATATCATGACGCTCTTCCCGGAATTTGTGGATTTCATCCTGTCCGAGAGCATCATCGGACGTGCCAGACGTGCCGGAACCCTCGACATCCGCGCGCATAACATCCGCGATTATTCCGAAGACAAGCACCGCCGCGTGGACGATACTCCCTACGGCGGCGGCCGCGGAATGCTGATGGCGGCACCGCCGATCTACCGCTGCTACAAGGCAATTGAGGAAAACATCCGCTCTTCCTCGGAAAACGCGGAGGAAAATAAGCCGTACGTGATCTATATGTCGCCGCGCGGCCGCGTTTTCACGAACGAATATGCGAAGGAACTCTCCGAAAAGGGGAATCTCGTCATCCTCTGCGGCCATTACGAAGGGGTCGACGAACGCCTGATCGAAGAGATCGTGGACGAAGAGGTCTCCATCGGGGACTATGTCCTGACCGGCGGCGAGGTTCCCGCGTGCATCGTTGCTGACGCGGTCGGACGTCTTGTGGACGGCGTTCTGACCCTTCCGGAATGTCACGAAAACGAAAGCTTTGAGGGCGGACTCCTCGAATATCCGCAGTACACCCGTCCGGCAGTCTGGATGGGCAGGGAAGTTCCCGACGTTCTTCTCTCCGGTCATCATGCCAACATTGACAAATGGCGGCACGAAAAATCGGTGGAGATCACAAAGGAACGCCGTCCGGATCTGCTCGAAAAGAAATAAATCTTACAGCATCCCCAGATAAGCGAGGATCCCGTTGGTGACGCCGGCGGAAAAAAGCTGGGGACTGTACGCCATGAGCTCGGCATCCGCCGGATTGCTGATGAATCCGAGCTCGACCAGAACGGCGGGCATCCGGGTCTTCCGGAGTACATACAGACCCGGACGGGCGGTCGTTCCGCGGTCGGCAAGTCCCGTGGCGTAGTTCAGCTGTTCCAGAATGTTGTCCGCCAGGATTTCCGCATCGCTGTACCGGCGGAAAACGAAGGCTTCGCTTCCCGATGCCGATGGAATCACCGAAGCATTGGTGTGCAGGCTGATGAAGTAATCCGCACCCCATGCGTTCGCGTCGTTCACGCGGGCCTGCAGAGAAGTGGTGTTCGACGTACCGAGGATCGTCTCCGGCGTCGGACGGGAAAGCCGTACATCAAAGCCGTAGGCCTGCAGGGCTTCGGCGGTCAGCTGTCCGATCCGGTAAACGAGATCCTGCTCCCGGAATCCGTTTCCCTCACTCCCGGCATTCGGATTCACCGGATTGTGCCCCTGATCTATGTAAATTTTCGTCACCATAGAAAAACCTCCATAATTTTACAGTATAAAATTTCATGAAAGAACTTCAGAAAGTCATGTCCGGTGTACGCCGCGTGGTCCAGCATTACGGAATGATCGCGGACGGCGACCGGATCGCCGTCGGTCTGTCCGGCGGAAAGGATTCGTCGGCGCTTTTGTTCGCGCTTGCGAAAATGCGGGAATTCCTTCCCGTCCGCTTTGAGCTTTTTGCGGTCACCGTCGACATGGGATTTGCGGATTCTCGCGGAAAACTGACGGTGTTTGAGGAATTCTGCGCCGGTCTCGGCGTGGAATACCGGATCGCCGACACGCAGATCGCGCAGATCGTCTTTGACGAGCGAAAAGAGAAGAATCCCTGTGCGCTCTGTGCCAAACTCCGGCGCGGCGCGCTGAACAATACCGCGCTCTCCATGGGCGCGAATAAGATCGCACTCGGTCACCACCTCGACGACGCCGTCGAGACGTTCATGATGTCCGTGATGCACGAAGGACGCATCGGCTGTTTCTCGCCTGTTACATGGTATGAGGATCAGCAGTTTTCTGTGATACGTCCTCTTCTTTATACGACCGAAAGGGAAGTGAAGGCGCTCGTACGTGCCGCGGAACTTCCGGTGGTCGAAAGTTCCTGCCCGGAAAACGGAAACACCGAGCGGGAGGAAATGAAAAAATACCTCCGTTCCTTCGACGATCTCCACCGCGGACTGTACAAGCGTGTCCTCGGTGCCCTGGAACGCCGCGGGATCGACGGATGGTATGAGTGAAAAAAACGAAAAAATTTTTTCACGGGACGGAACTTTTTCCCGTTCTCATACGTCATATTGTCAGATCAATCAGAATACAGGAACTGTCAATGAAAAAGAAAGTCAAAACGGTATCCGGAAATCCGGAAGCATCGGTGCCGGACGGAACGGAAACCGTGATCCAATCCGAAAAAAAGAAGAAATGGCGCATCTCCAAACGCGAACGTGCCGAGCGCCGTCGGACGGCGTTTTTTCTGACGCCCAGCTTCCTCGGCGTGATGCTGTTTTTTATCCTGCCGTTTCTTGTTGTTATATTTTATGCCCTGATCGATAATCCGACCACGGCGAACTTTGTCGGTTTCTCGAATTTCGAAAAACTGTTTTCGAACAATGCCTTCCGGCTGGCGCTGAAGAATACCGGCATTTTCTCTCTGACTGCCGTACCTCTGGTGGTGGTGACTGCGCTTGCGCTCGCCGTCCTGCTGGAGTCGAATATTCCGTACAAAAGCACATTCCGGACGATCTTCCTCTCTCCGATGATCGTTCCGGCGGCATCGGTCATTCTGATCTGGCAGGTGCTTTTCGATTACAACGGCGTCATCAACGATATTGCGGTGTTCTTCGGAGCGGATCCGGTCGAATGGCTGAAATCCGACTTCGGGTATGTCGTCGTTGTTCTGCTCTTCCTCTGGAAGAACATCGGGTACAACATGATCATGTTCATGTCCGCCCTGTCCGCGATCCCGCGCGGGATCCTTGAGGTGGCGATGCTTGACGGCTGCGGGACCGTGCGCCGGTTCTTCACGATCAAGCTCCGCTATCTCTCGTCCACGCTGTCGTACGTGACGATCATGTCCCTCATCAACTCGTTCAAGATCTTCCGTGAGGTCTACCTCCTTACCGGGGATTATCCGTACGACTCCATGTATACCTTACAGCATTTCATGAACAATACCTTCAGCAATTACGATTATCAGAAACTTTCGAGCGCCGCCATCGTCCTGTGCGCGGTCATGATCGTGATCATCGGCATCCTGCTGTGGGTGGACAATCATGTCGGAAAGGGGATTGAAGAATGACAACCGATCTCCGGCGGAATTCCGCTTCCTTTCCGCAGAAACCAAAGAAAAAGAAGATCCGTTTCCGGCGCGTGCTTTTTCTCCTGTTCGCGCTGACGGTGCTTGTGACCTTCGCCTTCCTGTTCCTCTTCCCGACGGTGTTCACTGTCACGAACTCGTTCATGTCCACGACGGAGATTTCCGCAAACTACGGCAAGATCTTCACCGGACTTGGGATCTCCGGGGACGGCGGCCGCGTCTTCATCGCGGAAAAGGTCAATCTTCAGCTCATTCCCGACCGGGTGAGCTTCTCGCAGTACGCTACGGTGCTGCTGAAAAGCCCGGAATACCTGCTGAAATTCTGGAATTCCGTGATCTATGTCCTGCCCATCGTGATTTTTCAGCTCGTTGTGGCAGCCGGTGCGTCCTACTGCTTTTCCCGAGTTGAGACAAAATTCCGCAGTATCGTATTTTTCATGTACATCATCCTGATGCTCATGCCGTATCAGGTCACGCTTGTCCCGAACTACATCGTCATGGACAAGCTCAGTCTGATGAACACCCGATGGGCGATCATCCTTCCGGGGATCTTCTCGCCGTTCTCGGTGTTCATCCTGACGAAATTCATGCGGCGCATCCCGACGGCGGTCGTGGAAGCGGCGAAACTGGACGGTGCGAGCGAATGGCAGATCTTTTCGCTGATCTATATGCCGCTCTGCCGCAGTACGCTGTATTCGGTTGCGATCCTTGTGTTCATCGACTACTGGAACATGGTCGAACAGCCGCTGATCCTTCTTGCCGATCAGGAACTGTATCCGCTGTCCGTGTTCCTTTCGAAGATCAACGAAGGCGATACCGGCATTGCGCTCGCCATCGCGGTCATCTACATGGTGCCGCCGGTGCTGCTGTTCCTCTACAGCGAAGATTACCTCATCGACGGGATCGCGTATTCCGCGTCGGTGAAGGGTTAAGAAATACCCCCAACATATCCAAAGGAGAACCGAAATGTCAAGGGATTCCGAAAGCCGCAGAGCCTGGATCAAGAACGTGGCCATCATTTTTCTTGTGATCCTGCTTCTGCTGACCTTTTTCTCAAATACCATATTGAACTATACGCTGCCGGAAGTTTCCGCGCAGTACGCGCAGTACGGGTCGATCGCCGCGTCCGTGAAGGTCAGCGGCACCGTCAAGGCGAACGAAAGTTATAACGTAATGTACGAAGCCGATCAGGCGGAGGCGGAAAACGGGATCATTCAGTCACGCAAGGTCGTGTCCGTGTACGTGAAGGAAGGGGATACCGTTTCGAAGGATACGCCCATCATCGCTCTGCAGGGCGGTGCCAGCACACAGCTGGAATCCGCGCAGGCGGAGTATGACAAGCTCAGGCGGGAATACGATCTTGCGCTTCTGCAGGATGTTGTCGATGAACTGGAATCCGGCAATACGCTGAGCAAGGCAGAACAGGCGATCGCCGACAAAAAGAAGGAACTCGCCGAACTGAACGCGGAATATACCGCCGTTCTCGGCGGTGTGGATACGACGTCCGTGATCGAAGCGCGCATCGAAACGCTGGAAGACGGGATCGAGTATCTGAACGAACTGATCGCCGCACAGTCGGAAAAAGTTGCGGAGATCAAAGGGAAGATCCAGTCTGCGGAAGGCATGATCGAAGAGGATATCTTCAGCACGCTGACCGTTGCGGAAAAGCTGGCGGTCGCGGAAGAAGAATATGCCGTTCTGGAACAGACGTATGCGGAGCTGACGGCGAATGTGGAAACGCTGAAAGCCGAGATGGAACGGATCGAAAGCACTTCCGGCGACATCGGCAAAGCGAATACGCTGACGAACGAGATCCGTTCGCTGGAAAGTCAACTGGAAAGTCTGGAAAAGCAGTACAGCCGTGCGGAAGAAGACTTTTACGATGAAGTGAGTGAGATCATCGAAAATTACAGAGATAAATATTATGCAGCAGTAGAGAATTACGAAAAATTTAAAGAGCAGCAAATGACATCTGCGCCGGAGGACGGCAATACGGACGGAGGTGCTACAGATGAACCTGTAACGCCGCGCTGGGATGTATATGATGAAAATAACAATCTGATCCCCGTTTCTGTAACATCAAATGAACAGTCCTATCTGGAAGCAATATATGAAGCGGAAATGGCATGGCGAGCGGCTCAGGACTGGAACGTTGACGAAATCGAGACGCTGAAAAAAGCCTATGACCGTTCCGAAGAAGACCTTTCCGATCAGATTTCCGACCTCGAACGCAAGATTTCCGACGCATACGAAAAACTTGACGTCATCGGTCTTCCCGAAGTGGACGACGTCATCAACTATGCCACCGATTACGACCTCTCCGAAGCCAAGCGCCGCTACGATGAAGCCAGCGCAAGCCTGAGCGAGGTTACCGGAAAGTACGAAGAAGCAAAAACAAAAGTCGAATCTCTCCGGAAGCAGAATACCGCAGACGGAATGGTGTCCGAGTACACGATCCTGCTGAATACCTATCAGGCGGAGCTTGACAGTCTGGAAGCCCAGCTCAAGCAGAAGAACAAGGACCTGGAAGCGGCGCGGAAGGAACTTTCCGGTGCGGAAACACCCGCCGATCCCGAGGATATCCGCAAGCAGATCGAAGCGGCGGAAAAGAATATCGTGGAACTGGAAGCTCAGCTTGAAATCACGAAGGCGACCGAAAACAAGTCCGGTCAGACCACCGAATTCGAACGTGCCGATCAGCTGAAGAAGCTCGAAGAACTCCAGAAAAAGATCGAGGAATACAAAAACGCTCCCGAAACCGTATCCGTCACCGCTCCCATCGCCGGACGGATCGTTTCCGTGGATGTGGTCCCCGGCGATACCGTGACCAGCGGCAACACCGTCGCGCGCATCGAGATCGCCGACAAGGGCTACATCTGCGAGATCACCATGTCCGCCGAAGAGGCGCGGAAGATCCAGGTCGGCGCACCTTGTACGATCAGCAACTCCTGGTGGTACTCCGAAGTTTCCGCGTCCGTCACGCAGATCCGTTCCGATCCGCAGAGCCAGGGCAAGAACCGCATCGTTGTGATCACCGTGAACGGGGATGTCTACGAAGGTCAGAGCCTCAGCTTCACCATCGGCGACCGCAATCAGTCCTATGACTGCGTTCTCCCGAATTCCGCGATCCGTGAGGACAACGACGGCAAGTTCGTTCTGACCGTCACCTCCAAGAAGACTCCGCTCGGCGTCCGCTATACCGCCGTCCGCACCAACATCGAAGTGCTTGCGTCCGACGATACCAAGTCCGCCGTTTCCGGTCTGTACGGAAGCGAATTCGTCATCACGAACGCGACCTCCCCGATCTCCGACAAACAGCAGGTCCGTCTGGCGGACGAAAACGGATGAGAAGGTGGACGACGTGAACGATAAGGTCAACAGAAAACTGCTTGCCGCATCCGGCATTGCCGCCGTGATCTTCGCGGTCAGCGCGCTTCTGCTCGGCATTCTGGAACTGACCGTGTCCGGCATCTCCGGCTCGATCGATTTTCTCGATGCCGGGGAACGCTGGTCGTCATCCGGTGACCGGTTTGCCGTCATCACGCTGTATGCCGAGGAAAGCGCGGCAATGTCCGGCGATCAGGTCAAATCATGGGTGCGCGGCATCGATGCGAAACTGCTTGAATCCTCCGTTGCGCCGAACGAAAACGCCAGATCGTGGGCATACACCTACGCCGCCGAAGAAACCATGACCGTCTACGGTCCGAAGGACAAGGCGACGGCGGAGGTGATCGCGGCAGGCGGAGACTTCTTCGTCTTCCATCCGCAGATGTTCGTCTACGGATCGGCATTTCTGAACGATGAATCCAACCCGAACGGCGTGGTCATCGACGAAGACCTCGCATGGAAGATCTTCGGTGCGACCGACATCGTCGGCATGGAAATGACGGTGGACGGCGTCCCGTTCACCGTGACCGGCGTCAGCCGCCGGGCTTTTGACCGCGGGATCTACGATTACACTTACGGAGAGCGTCCGCGGATGTACATGAGCTACGCCGGATACGTCAAACTGCGCGGTGACGGGGAGCATATCACGATGTTCGAGACCGCTCTGCCGAATGCCGTCCGCGGCTTCGCGCAGAATATCTTCAGCAGTGCCGTTACCGCCAACGAGGAAACCATGAGCGTCATGGAAGCCTCCGACCGGTTCTCGCTCATGAACCGGTACGCGAATATGAAAATTCTGAAATATTCGTGGATCCGCGAAAATAAAATTGAGTATCCCTACTGGGAAAACGAAGCGCGTACCGCCGATTTCCGCTGTGCGATCCTCATGATCTTTGAGGTGATCCTTGCGGCGGCAGCGGTCTCTTCCATGCTCGTATCCTTTGTTCTTCTGCGTTCCTCCGGCTGGACCGTGACGGACAGCGTGAAGAATCTGTATTCAAAATCCAGCAAAAACCAAAGAAAAAAACGGCGTACACCGCCGGAAAATCCGCAGAATATCCGAAGAAAGAGGGGAAATCCATGAGAAAATACTCTGTGAAGAAAATTGCATCCGCGGCGCTTGCCGTAGTGATGGCGGCTTCCTCGCTGACCGCCCTGTCGTCATGCGGAAAAAAGGAACCCGTGAAGGAAAAGCGAACCAACGTCTACAGCGGCATCGAGATCACCCTGCCGGAAGGCGTGGACTATGTCCAGAATCTGTTCCATGCAGGGGAAAATATCTGCATGATGTACAACAAGGTGTTCACCATCACCTACAACGAATCCGGCGAGGAAGTCGGACGTGTTCCCGGATACCAGTGGGATAGCGAAGGGCTGCAGGACGGCTGGTGGCAGGACTACCAGACCTCCAACTATGTTGCGACCCTGGATTCCGCATCCGGTGAGATCAGCGAAGTGAAGATCGACGTGATCCAGAACGATACCGGCAACAGCTATATGCACAGTATGCGCGGCGGTGCGGACGGCACCGCATGGGCGCTGATTAACACCTGGGAATATGCCGATGACTATTCATGGTCACGGAACACCTACACGCTCCGCGCGGTCGATCCGGTGAGCGGTGAAATGAGCGAAGGCGTCCTTCTCAACGACGCTCTGCTGAATGCCGGAATCGACGAAGCGAATATGTACATCAACAATTTCGTCGTTACGGAAGCCGGTAAGATCTATCTCAGCACCGATACCTGCATCGTCGGCGTCGACCGGAACGGTACCTTCAAGGAAAAGATCCAGCTCGATGAAGACGGCTGGATGAACGGTATGTTCGCACATGGCGAAAAGCTCTACACCCTGTTCTATCCCAACAGCGGAAGTCAGAAGCTCAAGGTGATCGAAGACGGCAAGATCACCGACATTTCCACTGAAACGCTCAAAGACATCATGCAGGCGGCGTACAGCTTCTACGGATTCTCCGATACGAAGATGTACTACAGCACCAATTCCGGCATCCATGTCTATGACTTTACCACCGACACCACGGCGGAACTCATGAACTACATCAATTCCGACGTGGATTCCGGCAGTACCGGCAGTGCGGTGGTTCTTCCTGACGAACGGATCGCCATCGTGCAGACCGACTGGAGCAGCGATGTATCGACGAACACTGTGGCTCTTCTCAGCCGTGTGCCGGACGAACAGCTTCAGGAAGAGATCATTCTCGATCTCGGCTGTCTCTACAGCGATTATTATCTCACCAAGGCGATCATCAAGTTCAACAAGCAGAACACCGGCGTCCGCATCTCCGTGCGTGACTACTCGCAGTACAACAACGAGGACAACGAATGGAAGGGCGCATCGATCCAGTTCAACAACGACATCGTGACGGGCAATGTACCGGATATCGTTCTTCTCAGCTCCGAACTTCCGGCGGAAAGCTACTTCCAGAAGGGACTGTTTGCCGATCTGTACAGCTTCATGGATGATCCGGAGATCGGCGTCAGCCGCGCGGATTATCTGGAAAACGTTCTGAAGGCGTGTGAAGTGGACGGAAAGCTGTACTCCATGATCCTTTCCTTCACGCTCAGCACGCTTGCCGCAAAGAGCGAATTTGTCGGCACCGAATCCGGCTGGACGCTCGCCGAAATGATGGAAGTGATCCGGAATATGCCGGAAGGTATGTCCGCGTTCCTCGAATATTCCCGTCAGAATGTGCTCGAAAACTTCTTCTCCTACTCGATGGATACGTTCGTCAACTGGGAGACCGGTGAGACCTATTTTGAAGACGAAGGCTTCGTGGAATTCATGAAATTCCTTGAAACCTGCCCCGAAAAGGGATTCTGGGAAGCGATGTATCCCGATGACGGCACCGAATACGTCTACGATGAAGAACTGGAAAAGGAATACTACCAGAAGTATGACCTGCGTTTCTACAAGGATTATTCGCTGTTCAGCATGGCGAATATTTCCAACTTCACCCGTATCATGAACGACCGCGGCATGTTTGCGACCAAGGATATCACCTACATCGGCTTCCCGACGAACGATGAATCTTCCAACGGTGCAACGATCCTGCCGCAGGCGGAACTGGCGGTCAGCGCACAGTCCCTCGCACAGAGAGAAGCGTGGAGCTTCATCAAGTTCGTTCTGAACGATGAAACCTACAACGCGAATACCTGGGCGTTTTCGACCAACCTCCGCCGTCTGGAAGAAAAGAAGGCGAAGGCTGCCGACGATTATTATTACTACGAACAGACCGAAGACGATCTCGCATGGTACAAGGAATACTATTCGGAAGAATACTTCCAGTACATGCTGACCCGCAACCAGCCTCTTGATGAATCCACCATCGATCAGACGATGGACATCATCAGGGGAGCGTCCAAGGTCCAGCGCAGCGACAGCGCCCTTCTTGATATCATCAACGAAGAACTGTCCGTCTTCTTCTCCGGCACCCGCTCCGCCGAAGAAACCGCAAAGATCATCAACAGCCGCGCAAGAATTTATGTGAGCGAAAATTCATAAAAAAAGAGGATCGGGGAAACCTTATGAGAAAGGTTTCCCCGATTTTTTTGACGTATTACTGGAAAAGCAGACATCCCTCGTTGCGGAAATGTTCGATGCGTTCCCTGAGACGTTCTTCGGTGCTGCCGGTGTATTCGGCAAGGCAGGTAAGACAGAAGAATTCCGTCGCCCCGCGGTTGATCATCTTCTTGTGGATGCCGATCTCGTCATAAGTCAGCTTCCGTCCGCACTTCTTGCAGCACGGCTGTGCAGTATTGTTGTTCATATGGATTTACTTATGTGTTCTTAATAAAAGGTTTTGGAAAGGGGAGAACCTTTTCCGAAAAAAGGTTCTCCCCGGGAAAAAACTTATTTCTGTTCAAGAGTACCGCGGTAGATCTTGCAGTCGTGAGATGCTACGTGTACGTCCATGTTTTCGGTGATGAGGCCGGTTTCTTCGCCGGTGAAGATGTCACGGAACTTGAAGCCGTAGCCGGAAGCAACGGTGAGACCGAGGTCGTAGAATTCTACGCCGCAGTGACCGTCGCGGTCGGAGAAGTTGAAGAATGCGAGAACGTATTCGCCGTTTGCCATGTGCTTGAAGAATACGGGACGGTCGCCGCCGCCGATCATCATCGGAGGACGTGCTTCGATGTCCTGGTTGATGTCGATGAGTTCCTTGTTCTTGAGGAGTTCAAGGTTGAAGTCGTCGAGCTTGTTGAGGTCGCCGCCGATCATGAGCGGGGACTGGAACAGGCACCACAGAGCGAAGTGGGTACGGTATTCGATGTCGGAGCAGCCGCCGTTGGCAACGTTGCCCTTGCCGTGCATACCGCAGATGAGCATGTCGATGTCGTTGTAGCAGCCGGGGCCGGAGTAAGCGAGCTTGTCAACCTGGCTCATTGCGATATCCTTGAAGCTCTGGAAGCTGTCGTTGATGTCGCCGGTGGAGCGATACATGTGAGCGCCAGTGGAACGGATCCACTTTTCAACTTCGTTGGAACCCCAGTTGCACGCGGAGAAGAGGATTTCACGGCCGCTTGCCTTGAGAGCCATACCCATTCTGTTGTAGAGGATCGGACCGTGTGCAAGACGCGGCTTGTAGCAGAAGTCGTATTTCAGGAAGTCAACGTCCCATTCTGCGAAGGTCTTTGCGTCAACGAATTCGTAGTCGAAGGAACCCGGGTAGCCGGCACAGGTACGGGTACCTGCACAGGAGTACATACCGAACTTCAGACCCTTGGAGTGAACGTATTCAGCGAGAGCCTTCATGCCGGACGGGAACTTTTCGGGGTCAGCAACCATCTTGCCTTCTGCGTTTCTCTTGCGGAGAGACCAGCAGTCGTCGATAACAACGTATTCGTAACCAACGTCCTTCAGGCCCTTTTCAATGATCGCGTCAGCGGTTTCGCGTACAACCTGTTCGTTGATCGCGCCGCCGAAGGTGTTCCAGGAGTTCCAACCCATCGGGGGTCTCTGTGCTAACATAATTTTTGTCTCCTTTATTTGGTAAATTTAATAATTCGCACATTGGCGTATTTTACCTCATTATGATAGCACAATTTGTGCGCTTTGTCAATAGGATTGCAAGGATTACGACAGTCGTTATTTCGATTTCGGCGTCAGGAGCAGAAAGGGCAGACCCGCTTCCGCCGTATTTCCGGCGGTCGTTACGGAAGTATACGCGTCCGTATTGGTGACGATCACCGGTGTGACGATGTCGTAACCGGCATTCCGGATGCCGTCGAGATCCGCTTCGATCAGCACATCCCCAGCTTTTACACGGTCGCCGGCGGCTACCGGGATTTTGAAGTACTTTCCGTCCAGTTCCACGGTGTCAAGTCCCACGTGGATCAGCAGTTCCGCACCGCTGTCGGTGGTCATGGAAATTGCATGACAGGTGTGCGGCACCGCTTCGATAAGCGCATCCGCGGGAGCGGTGAATGTTCCGCATTCGGGAAGGATGGCGGCACCGCTGCCGAGGATGTGCTCGGAAAACGTTGGATCGCTGACCTCGCAAAGGGGAACGATGCGCCCGGAAACCGGTGCGCTGAGAGTGATCACCTCGTCGTGTGCGGCAGTATTTTTCCGCTGACGGATATTTCTTAACAGATTCATGGGCATACCTCCGGTAAGTTGATCGGTATTCGGAGATAGGATTGCCGGAAATCACGCGGAATATCCGGGAAAAACAAAAAGCCCACAGAATCTTGTTCTGTGAGCCGTTTGGTTCGGGGGGAGATTATTCAGCCTTGTCTTCTTCTGCGGTTTCTTCGCAGCAGCAGCAGGGTTCTTCCGCGGTTTCTTCACAGCAGCATTCGCAGGTGCATTCTTCCGCAGCTTCTTCGCAGCAGCATTCGCATTCGCAGTCACATTCAGCTTCGCATTCGCATTCACATTCGCAGCATTCGCAGGTTTCTTCTGCCGGAGCGGGCTTTTCGATCTTGGAGCCGCAGAAATTGCAGAATGCAAAGTCAGCGTTTACTTCGTTGCCGCAGTTTTCGCATACGATCACGTTGCGGAGAGCAGCGATTTCGGACTTGAAGTTAGCGATGTCAGCCTTGATCTTGTCAGCCTTCATGATGTTTGCAGCGATGTCGCTGGTAAAATCTTCGCCGGTGCGTTCTGCGGTGTAGAAGAGACGGCCGATTTCTTCGTAAACGGCGCCGAGTCTGGTTTCCGCATTCTTTATATTCATGGCCAGCTTTGCAATATTGGTAATTTCACCGGTCTTCTTGGCAGCCTTGGTTGCAGCGTCGGTAGCACCGCGCTTGATGTTGTTGAAAATGGTCATTATGAACGATATCCTTTCTAAGTAAGTGTTATGAAACACATATGTTTTTCAACATATTTATTATACTATGTTTTTTGTGCAAAGTCAAATTAAAATCGGATGAAAAAATGATTAAAATGTAAACAATTCCATGGCGGAATATGAATAAATTATGTGTGTGTCCTCCAAACTAACGGACAAGTCACAAAAAATCGTAGCGGGAGAAGAAAGAATGGACGCAAAAACCTACAAACGATATGCCGCCGCACGCGCGAAAAAATCACCGCTGGCGAAGGACTGCGCGAAAGCCTTTGTCACGGGAGGACTGATCTGTACCGGCGGGCAGGGGCTTCTCAACCTGTATAAAACGCTCGGACTGGCGGAGCAGAGTGCCGGGATGATGGTCTCGGTCACGATCGTTTTCATCACGGCTCTGCTGACCGGGTTTGGCGTCTTCGATAAGATCGCCAAGCACGCCGGAGCCGGAACGGTGGTTCCGATCACGGGATTTGCCAATGCGGTGACTTCCGCCGCCATCGACAACAAAACGGAGGGTCTGATCCTCGGTGTGGGAAGCAAGATCTTCAGCATTGCCGGACCGGTCATCCTGTACGGCATTTCCGCCGGCGCGGTCTACGGCGTGATCTACTGGGCGCTGACGACGTTTATTCTGTAGGATTTGTCCGTTTCGGGAGACCGTATAGAGTCAGATTCAGCACCAGCGTGTTCATCGTCAGCGCGAGTGCGCTGTAGAAAACCGCCGCGGCAGATTCGAATACCACGCCGGATGCCAGAACGACCGCCGCATCCACCAGAAGAAAAATATACCCCACCTTTACGTCCGGGATCTTCCGCTGGATCAGATGCACCACGATGTCCGTGCCGCCGGTCGTTGCATGGTAGCGGAAGATCAGCCCCATGCCGATGCCGGTCAGGACGGCACCGGTGACTGCACAGAAATACGGATCGTCCCCGACCGGAGGATAGACGAAATGTTCGGCATACGAGATCATCGCGGAGGATACCGTTGTTGCCCAGACGGTCCCGAAGAAAAAGCGTCCGCCGAATACGACGGAACCGACGATCAGAAGGGGAAGATTCAGCAGAAAGATCACCGTTCCGCCGTCGACCGCTGTCCAGAGATGCGTCACGATGACGGCGATTCCCGAGACTCCTCCGGCGGCAATGTCCGCAGGTTCCAGAAACAGGGCAAATCCGGCGGCGAACAGGGCGCATCCGAAGGTAATGCGTGCATAGCGTTTCAGAATTTCCATGAGTATCCATCCGATGATTTGTTTGAAGTTCAATAAGTGGATTATGGACTTGCATTTCGGGAACTATTCCATTATAATAAAGGAAGATCCAAAATCCCCTCGGAGGAATTTCAAATGAGCAAAGTCAGAATCGGATTTTTCGACTCCGGGATCGGCGGTATTTCCGTGCTGTCCTATGCACGCCGCCGTCTGCCCGGCGCCGATTACATATATTACGCCGACACCGATCATGTTCCCTACGGTACGAAATCGCCGGAAGATATCCTGCGCTATTCCGATGCCGCCGTCGGTTTTCTGGCGGAACAGGGCGTGTCCGCCGTGGTTGTCGCGTGCAATACGGCAACGAGTATGGCGATCTCTTATCTGCGGGAGAAGTATCCGTTCCCGATCGTCGGGATGGAACCGGCGGTCAAGCCTGCCGCCGCCGCACATCCGGGCGCGAATATCCTTGTCTGCGCAACGCCCGTGACCATCGCGGGCAAAAAGCTCCACACTCTGATCGAGAACAATTATCCGTCCGAAGAACAGCCCGACCTTGTGGGGCTGCCGGGACTGGTCACGTTTGCGGAAAACGGCATTTTCGACTGTGAGACCGTCTGCGGCTATCTGGAGACCGTGATCGACCGGACGAAAAACTATGCTGCCGTTGTCCTCGGCTGTACGCATTTCGGTTATTTCCGCGACAGTTTCCGTGACCTTCTCGGCGACATCGACCTGATCGACGGTACCGAAGGAACGGTCAACCGGCTGATCTCGATCCTTTCGCAGAACAGCATCGACGTGCCGGATGCGCAGGGAAGCACCGCTTTTTATCAGACCGGACGTCCCGTCACGGATCCGGCGGTGCTTGCGTATTACGATCAGCTTCTGACCCGTTCGGAAATTCTGAAATAATTTTTTGGGAAATTTTCAGAAAAAGCAAACTTTTTTCGCTCCGTTTCCGTCTGTATAGGTGTAACCGGTCAGAATGAGGCAAACGAACATGACACATACGGAACTTGAAACCCATCTCACGGAGAATTACGCCGCGCTGGAGCGGTATATAAAATTCCGCATTTCCGACAAGGATCTTGCGGACGATCTGGTGCAGGACATCTGTCTGACCGTCCTGACGCACGGAGAGAGCCTGCGTCAGCCGGAATCCTTCCGGCCGTGGCTGTACCGGATCGCACGGAACCGGCTGAACGACGTTTACCGCAGTCCGGAGCGTGAGCGCGAGATCCGGACGGACCGCATGGACAGCTTTGTCAGCCGCCGCGCGGATGCGTTCGTGCATCACGACGCCGTTTCGGAAACGCTCGCACGGCTTGGTGACGGCGACCGACGTCTGCTGATGCTGTGCTATATGTCGGATATCACGCAGAAAGAAGCGGCGGAACAGCTCGGTATCCCGCTCGGAACGCTCAAGACCCGGCTGACCGCCGCAAAAAAACGCTTCCGTGAACGGTATCCGTATACGAAAGAAATGGAGAGAACGACAATGAAAAAGAGGATCTTCCCCGAAATCATGCCCGAATACACGATCACACAGCGCCCGGACGCACCGTTTGAGGTCGTCCACGAAGCCATCATCGGCTGGGGTATCGTACCGCGGCTCGGCGAAAAATGCGCGTGGGCGGCGTACGATTTTCCGGAAAAGAAGCTGACCGAGACGATGCATCTGGAAGTTACCGGCCGTGCCGAAGTCCACGGCATCGAAGGCGTGGAAATAAAAACGGTGGAATCCGGCTGGAATTCGTCCGACAATCTTGTCTTTGCGATGGAAGAAACCGAACGCTGGTTCATCGCACAGCTTACCGATACCCACTGCCGTCTGCTTGCCGAAAGCCACATCGAAGACGGCGTGAAGAAGTGCTATACCTTCCTCGACGGCGCTTCGTTCCTCGACAACTGGGGATTCGGTGAGGACAACTGCGGCTTTGAAACGCATCTCCGTCCGCACGGATGGATCACGAAAGACGGGGAGAGGGTCACGGTGGTACCGGAGCCGCAGGTCATCGATATCTGCGGACGGTTTGACGTGACGATCGCAGGAAAGATGTACGATACCATCTGTCTGATGGATGTGGAATCCTACGACACCAAGGTGCTTACCGAAACGTACATTGACCGCGAAGGACGCATCGTCCTCTGGCGGCGGTTCAACCGGAACGACTGGGGACAGAAGCGCATCGGTCAGCTCTGGACAGAGCGCTTCCCGGAAAACGAACACCTGACCGTGAACGGCGAGATCTACGTCCACTGGTACGACTGCATCTACGACTGGATCCTGAAATAAAGAAAGAAAAACCACCGGCGACGGTGGTTTTCTGTATATCACGGGCAGGTGCGGTACGCATCCAGTCCGAATTTTGTGAAGTATTCGCGAAACGGTTCCAGAAATTCTTCGCGTTCTTCCTCAAAATCTTCGTCCCAAGCGTGCGACAGGATGAAATATGCACGGTCAAACGCCGCATCCGCTTCCGCAGTACGTCCGAGACGGTACAGCGATGCCGCGATCCCGAGCTGATTGTACCAGTGGTGGGTCTGCATTCCGCCCCATAAATACGAATCGTACCGGATCTCGCTGCTTTTCATGAACATTTCGATCACCTGTACGGCTTCGCCGAAATGCCGCAGAGCAAATTCGTAATTTCCGGTTTCAAAATATCCCTCGCCGGTATGGCTGCAGGCGGCGTACAGGTCTTCGATCCGTTCGTTCCGCAGAGGAAGTGCGGCGTCAAGGCGATCCTGTCCGTGCAGACGGAAGGCACGGCTTTCATACGACCATTCCGGACGGTCGGGCAGGGTAAGGAGTACTTCCTTTGCTTCGTCATACCGTCCTTTTTTCAGAAGAAAACTTGCGAGATCGTCCTTTGCGTCGCATACGGTCAGAAAATCCTCCGACGTTTCGATCAGATTCCGGGCAAGTGCGATCCCTTCGTCGATCCGGTCGGTGCGTCCGAAATTCCGCATATGGCATTCGTACAGATTGAGCAGGGTATGCCGGAGTTCATCGTCGGACGGATAATCCTCCAGCGCATTTTTCAGAATGGATTCGCAGGCGTCGAAATCGTTCCAGAAGAGACGGCGGGTCTGTGAGAAGATTTCCTCCAGTTTCTTCTTTTTTCCGGCGGGTTCGTAGCCGAACAGGGTATCGAGACTGACTTCGAAAAATTCGGCGAGAACGGGGATCAGGGTCATATCGGGAAAAGTCTCGGCGGTCTCCCATTTTGAAACGGTTTTCGGAGAGATGTTCAGCACTGCGGCAAGCTGTTCCTGCGTGAGTCCTTTTTTCTTCCGCAGGATGCGGATGGTTTTTGCGAGACAGATCATGATTGCTTCTCCTTTCGGGTTCTGTCTTTATTGTAACGGATGAGCGTCCGGGATGCAACACCGCCGTACGGGAAAAAATCCGAAAAATAAGAGATATTTCCCCGGTTTTCCCGGAAACCGGAAGCACGGAGACGCTGTTATGGTTGCAGAAACTCACGGAATTTATGAAAAACGCATAAAATAAATATGGTACAATGACGTCATTTCGGTAATAATTTTCTTGTGTCAAATCTTGAAAAAATTTCTCGGACGGTGTATAATTATACCGTTAATCACAAAAACCAGATCAATGGTGCGTGAAATTTATTAATTATTACTTAATGGAGGTATGTATAAAATGGCATTAAAGAATCCTTATCTCATTAGTGTTTATGAAAATACATGCAAGAGAAATCCCGGTGAACCGGAATTCCTTCAGACCGTCGAAGAAGTATTCGAATCCCTCGAACCCGTTGTTGAAAAGCGCCCCGACTACGTAAAGGCCGGCATTTTCGAACGTATGGTTGAACCGGAACGCATGATCTCCTTCCGTGTAAGCTGGGTAGACGACGCAGGCAACGTACAGGTTAACCGCGGTTACCGCGTACAGTTCAACTCCGCGATCGGCCCGTACAAGGGTGGTCTCCGCTTCCATCCGTCCGTAAACGCTTCCATCATGAAGTTCCTCGGCTTCGAACAGACCTTCAAGAACTCTCTCACCGGTCTCCCGATGGGCGGTGGTAAGGGTGGTTCCGACTTCAATCCCGCAGGCAAGTCCGACAACGAAATCATGCGCTTCTGCCAGAGCTTCATGACCGAACTCGCAAAGCACATCGGTCCCGACACCGACGTTCCGGCAGGCGACATCGGCGTTGGCGCACGTGAAGTCGGTTATCTCTTCGGTCAGTACAAGAGACTCCGCAACGAATTCACCGGCGTTCTCACCGGTAAGGGCTTCTCCTACGGCGGTTCCAGAATCCGTCCCGAAGCTACCGGCTACGGCGCAGTATATTATGTAGAAAACCTTCTCGCTACCTACGGCGAAAAGATCGAAGGCAAGACCTTCGCAGTATCCGGCTTCGGCAACGTAGCATGGGGTACCGTTCAGAAGCTGACCGAACTCGGCGGTAAGGTTGTTACCATCTCCGGTCCCGACGGTTACATCTACGACAAGGACGGCGTAAACACTCCCGAAAAGATCGCGTTCATGCTCGAAATGCGTTCCTCCAACCGCAACCGCGTTGAAGACTATGCTGACAAGTTCGGCGTACCGTTCTTCAAGGGCGAAAAGCCGTGGGGAGAAAAGGTTGACGTTATCATGCCGTGCGCTACCCAGAACGAAGTCAACATCGACGACGCGAAGAAGATGGTTGCAAACGGTCTGAAGTACTACGTTGAAGTATCCAACATGCCCACCACCAACGAAGCAGTTGCATACCTCAAGGCAAACGGCGTTATCGTTGCTCCTTCCAAGGCAGTCAATGCCGGCGGCGTAGCAGTTTCCGGTCTCGAAATGAGCCAGAACTCCATGCGTTACAGCTGGTCCTCCGAAGAAGTTGACGCGAAGCTCCATGACATCATGAAGAGCATCTACGACAACTCCGTTGCAGCCGCTAAGGAATACGGTATGGAAGGCGACCTCGTTGCAGGTGCCAACATCGCCGGCTTCCTCAAGGTAGCAGACGCTATGCTCGCTCAGGGTATTGCATATTAATTGAACATAATTTTTGCGGGGAAAACCTTTCCGGAGGCTTTCCCCGCATCTTTTTCGTCGGGTGGTTATTTATACACGGATCCGGCAGATTATACGCGGCATATTCATGAGCGGTCCTCCTGTGCGGAAAAAGTCGGCGGAAGGCTTCCGAATATGTTTCAGACCCTTGTATTTTCCGGGATTTTATGCTATCATTGTTTCAGTTACTTTTTTCCTTCGAAGCCGCAGATGAAGCCGGTGACGTCGGAAGAACACAGGTCGCCGCCGATCACACGGTTTTTGTAGATGATCACGTTCGCCATGACCGTGCCGCTGTAATCCGGGAAGTTTGTCACTTTGTAGGTACAGCGACGGACCTCGCGGCCGCGGTATTTGGAGAGATCAAGCCCCTGATTCCGCTGCAGCTCGTTGTAGGAATTCATGACTTTGTCGAATTCCGCGGGGATCTTGATCGTGACTTCCTCGAGCGGCTCTTTCTCTGTCTCCCAGCCGAACTGGGCGAGAAAACCGACGATGTCGTCGTTTGTTTTGATCCTGTCGTAATTGTACTGCGATGCCGCCGCCGCGATCGCTTTCGTGGAGACCGGCGTGTATTTCGGAATGGTCAGGATAATGGCGCAGAGAACGGCAAGGGAAGCGGCGATCACACAGAAGAATTTCAGCGTATGGGCACGGACCGTACAGATGAACATAGAAAACCTCCGTTAAGGTTTTTGATTTTTCACTCCATTTTATTCCGGAACATTCCATGATAGAACTATAATACAGAAGGAGACCATCCCCATGTTTGAAAGCGTAACGAAACTGCTTGAATCCTGCCCCTGCGGCAGAAAACATTCTCTTCTGACCGACGAATGCGTTGTCGCGGACGACGCTGCCGTCCAGATGAAGGAATACATCGCCAAGCGCGGCTTTACCGCTCCCGTGATCCTCTGCGACGAGAACACGAAGGTGTTCGCGGACGCGCTCGCGGACATCACGACCACTGTTTTTACCGTGGACGGTCACGCGCACGCAACCGAAGTTTACTCCGCACAGGCGATCGACTTCGTAAAATCCTCCGGTGCGGACGTGCTGATCGCGGTCGGCTCCGGTTCTCTTCACGATATCACCCGCTACGCGGCATTTGATACGCAGATCCCGTTTATCTCCTATCCGACCGCAGCCAGCGTGGACGGCTTTGTCTCCGGCGTTGCCGCAATGACCTGGTATGGTCAGAAGCTTACCTTTGAATCCGCGCCGCCGATCGCCGTTTTCGCTGTTCCGGACGTTTTCTGCACCGCGCCGACCCGTCTCACCGCTTCCGGTGTGGGCGACGTCATCGGCAAGTACACCTCCCTGTTTGACTGGCGTGTCGGCGAAATCCTGACCGGCGAATACCGCTGTCCGGGCATCTGCGGTCTCGAATACGAAGCCATCGACGCCGTACGTGACGCAATCAGGGCACGCAATCCCGAAACCGAACGCGAATATACCGTCAAGGTCATGGAAGCACTTCTCCTTTCCGGTCTGGCGATGCAGCTCACCGGCAATTCCAGACCTGCATCGGGTGCGGAACACCATATGTCCCATCTCTGGGAAATGTGCCGCATCAACGAAGAAAGTGACGCACTCCACGGCGAAAAGGTCGGCGTGGGACTCCTGTACGTTCTCCGTGAATATCACCGTTATCTGAAGAACATCGACGCGGACGCGATCGCATCGATCGATCTCGAAAAGGTATTCGACCGTGCGCATATCGAAGCGGCATACGGTGATCTGACCGACGTTACCCTCAAGGAAAACCTCCCGAAGGGAAAGTCCAGTCTTGCGGATATTAAGGTAACGGCGGAAACCGTTCCCGCACTTCTAGAAGCCGCAGAGACCCTTCCGACCGCGGAAGAAGCGGAAGAACTGCTGAAGGCTGCCGGCGCACCGGTATCCAATGCGGAAATCAAACTGCCGTACGACGAAGCGTTCATCGAAAAAACGCTGACCTACGCGCCGTACGTGCGCAACCGTCTGACCCTTCTCAAGGTCATTCAGGCAAGCAAAATGTAATTGTTTTCTTTGAATATAAAAAATTTTCAAAAGCGAGGGAAAAACAATGGCAATCAAAGTTGGGATCCTCGGTCTGGCACACGGTCATGTCATGACCTACGGAAAAAAGTGGATCGAACATCCGGAATGGAACATTGAACTCGTCGGCGGCTGGGATCACGATACGAAACGCCGCGACGACAGCGTTTCCGCGCTCGGCATCAGGGCGTACGATACGCCGGAAGCCCTGCTTGCGGACGTTGACGCGGTGGTGATTTCTTCGGAAACTTCGTTCCACGCGGAACTGACCGAACTTGCGGCTGCCGCAGGGAAGGATATCCTCTGCTACAAGCCGATGGCTCTGACGCTGGAAGAAGCGGACCGCATGGTCGCGGCTGTGGAAGCCTCCGGTGTGCGCTTCACGCTCGGCTATCAGATGCGCGTTGACCCGCAGAACATCAGAATGAAGGAACTTGTCCACGACGGCACCATCGGCAATATCTGCCACTACCGCCGCCGTCACGGTCTGTCCACCCATACCTGGGCGAATTTTGACACCGCATGGCACACGCAGGAACATTACAACCGCGATATCTTCGCCGACGACAGTGCGCATCCGATCGATATGATCAACTGGATGTTCGGCGTTCCGGAAACCGTTTCCTGCGAAATGACCACCATGGCAAATCTGAAGATCAAGAATGACAACGGCGTTGCGCTGTTCCGCTACGGCAACGGCATGATCGCCGAGATCACCTGCTCCTTCACCTGCACCGCGTCCGAGATCACGACAGAAATTTACGGTACCAAGGGCTCGATCCAGCAGTATTACGGCGACGCGGTATCCACCGGTCTTCCGAGACCCGCCGGACAGCCCGGTCTGAAGTACTATGTCCTCGGTGACAGCGACTGGACGGACAGCGGCATCCCGAGCCCCGCCGTGCACGGCGAACGCATTGCCGCACAGGGCGAATTCTTCGCGCAGTTCTTCCGCGGCGAACGCGGACCCATCTGCTCGGTTTACGAAGCGAGAGATTCCCTGAAAATGGTCCTCGCATGCTATCTTTCCGCGAGAGAAGGACGCCGCGTGAGAATCGACGATCCCGCACTGTACGGAATTCTTTGATTATAATTCGTAAGAAACTTATAAACCTACATTATCCCCAATAAAGGAGGATTTATCATGGCAAAGCAGATTATTATCGCCGGAACACCGATCGCAAAGTTCAGGATCGTGTACGGAAAGAGCCTTGACGCCGCGCTGGAACTGCAGAAGTACCTTGCGCTCGCATCCGGCGTCAAGCTGCCGATCATCCACGACTGCGAAAAGAGCGAGTTCGAAATCCGTGTCGGAAAGACGAACCGTACCTGTTCCAAACTGTCGTATGACGGAATTGAAAACCACGGTTTCGTCATCAAGGTTGCCGGAGGAAACCTCATCATCGCCGGAAACGACGAACTGGGCGACCTCTACGGCGTGTACGAGTTCCTCGACCGCTACATCGGCTGGCGCTTCGTCCATAAGGAAACCGATTATCTGAAGGACGGCGACGTCGATCTTCCCGAAGGACTCCGCTTCAAGTTCAATCCGCCGTACGAATACCGTCAGCTCGACTGGCCCTGCACGCAGGACGATGTATGGCGCAGAAAGAACGGCGAAAACCACCTCGATTTCCACTGGGTCGGCTTCGTTCACACGCTGTCCGATCTGTCCGAACTGAACAATCAGTTCACCGGTCAGCCCTGTCTGTCCGATCCTGCCGTTCTCGAAACCGTCAAGAAGAACGTCCGCAAGTGGCTCGACAACAACCCGCAGGCGAAGATCATTTCCGTTTCCCAGAACGATAACCAGACCTACTGCAAGTGCGAAAAGTGTCAGGCGACCGACGCCGAAGAAGGAAGCCCCGCAGGCACGCTTCTCCGCTTTGTCAACGCCGTAGCGGACGATATCAAGGACGAATATCCGGATGTTTCCATCGAAACGCTCGCATATCAGTACACCAGAAAGGCGCCGCTCATCACCAAGCCGCGCGACAATGTGATCATCCGTCTCTGCTCGATCGAATGCTGCTTCTCCCATCCGCTGTCCGATCCGGACTGCGAAGTCAACAAGGCGTTCCAGCACGACATCATTGAATGGGGCAAGATCTGCAACCGTCTCTACATCTGGGACTATGTTACGAACTTCCCGCACTACATCCCGCCGTTCCCGAACTTCCGTGTCCTGCTCGACAATATGCGCTTCTTCGCGGAAAATCACGTCACCGGCATGTATCCCGAAGGAAACTACCAGAGCAATTCCGGCGAATTTGCGGAACTTCGCGCATACCTCCTCGGCCGTGCGATGTGGGATCCCTACATGACGGAAGAAAAGTATTTCGAATACATGGACGACTTCCTCGACGGCTACTACGGTAAGGAAGCGGCACCGTACATCCGCAAGTTCATCGACTTCACGCTGAAGGAATCCGAAGGACGCCACTTCAACATCTGGCAGAAGCCGTTTGAAATCATTCCGCAGGAAGTCTACGAAGCAAACTTCGACGAAATCGAAGGCTGGTGGAACGCCGCCGAAGAAAAAGCCGGCGCAAACCTTGCAAGAGTACAGAAATCCCGTCTCCAGTGGACGTACATCAAGCTCATGCTGAAGCCTGACGCTGCGATGGCGGAACCGTTCTTCCGCACGGTCCAGAGCCTCGGCATCCGCTGGAACGAATGGCACGGCCCGTTCACGGAAGATCCGGACTTCACGAAGTCCCCGATCGAATGGCCGCACCGGTAAAACATACGAATGATCTCATCGGAAAGGGCATCTGTTCCGGCAGATGCCCTTTCTATGCGCCATGGAAAGTTTTCTCCGGAAACCGTGCGGAATCCGGATATTTATTCACAATTTTATGGTAAAATAAAGAAAATTTTCAGACAGGAGTTTACATGAAACGAATTATGGCTATGGCTCTTTCTTTCCTTCTTCTCACATCCTGCTCCGGAGAACCGGCGGAAACCACTCCGGTTCCGGAATCTGTTCCGGCTCCCGAAACCGTACCGGTGACGGAAACCGTTCCCGTACCGGAGGAACCTGCCGCATCCGCAGAAGCACTTCAGGAACCTGCGGCAGAGGAAGTGACCGTCTCTACCTATGCCGATCCCGTCATTGCGGCGGAAAACCTTTCCCGCGCGGTGGAATACGCAAAGACGATCCGCGGACTTTACTGGGATTCCGAAACCTGCCTGTCCCGGCTGACACCGGACGGCGGCAAGCCGTTCCTGTGGCCCTACACGGAGCAGGCGGCAATGGTCAACGGCATCCTGCTTGCGATGGACAGGGATCACGAAGACCGTGCGTATTTTGAAGAATATCTGACGGAACTGATCGAAGGTCTCCGCCATTACCGCGTGAAGGAGGCCCGCATGACCGGAAATCAGACGTGGAACAACGAAGATCACGTCATGACGGCGTTCGGTGAAAACGACGGTACGCCCGGATGCTATGCGATCTACTGCGCGTCCCGGAGCGATGCCTCGGTTGACCGCACCCGTACCCTCACGGACGGCGTGTATTTTGACGACAACGTCTGGGTGGCAAAGGAAATGTACTATGCCTACCTCAATCTCGGCGATGAACGCTATCTCAACGAAGCGGTCAGCATCCTGAACTGGATCATCGGCGAAGGCTACGAACCCGCGGAAGGTCTGAACGGGATCTACTGGAAATGGTCGTCGAAATTCGAATTTGCCGGCGGCGATTACAGTGACAGCAATCACGCTTCGCTCAATGCCTGCTCGAGCGTTCCGACGTCGATGATGCTTGCCAAGGTCTACCGGATCACGGAAGGCATGGAAAAGTTCGCGGGTCTGCGGGAAAATTATCTGACCTGTGCGGAAGCGATCTACCGCTTTGCCGAAGATGTCCTGCTGGATCGTTCGACCGGCTGTATCGTGGACAAGATCTTCCTGAAGCAGGGATTTGAATCCATGACCGGCAAGTCGCGCATCCAGAAGACGGACGGAAATCAGTTTGCCTATAACACGGGAACCTTTATGACCGCCGGTGCGGAACTGTACGCGATCGCATCCGAACAGGGACGCACGGAAGACGCGGAATTTTATCTTAACCAGAGCGCGGCAACGGCAAAAGGCGCGGACGTCAAGTTCGGTGACCGGACAGTTAAATCAGGTCAATACTCCTATCCGTCGCACAGCTGGTTCACCTCCTTCCTTCTCGAAGGATTCGCGGATCTTGCACCTGTTCTCCCCGAAGCGGCGGAATATGCCGATCATATGCGCTCTTCCCTCGATTATGCGTGGAACAACAACCGTGCGGCGGACGGTCTGGTCTGCCCGTCGTGGATCCGCGGCTGGTCCCGCTACAACGACAACGACCCGAATTCCGAAGGAAATCCGCGGCAGATCCTTCTGCAGTCCGCAAACGCGCACTGCTACGCGATGCTTGCGCGGCATTACGCGGAATAACGGCGCCGCCGCAGGGAGAGCGTTATGAATATCAACAAACCCAACCGCGGTTCCGCATCCGCTCCGGATCACATCCTTCTTTCGATCTGCGGAGACGCGAAAACCTCGATGGCTGTTTCGTGGCGCACCGACTGTACGGTGACGCAGGGATGGGCGGAAGTCCGCAGAGAAGATCAATCCCCGGCGGAAGCCGTCCGTTTCCCGGCGAATACACAGTATTTCCGGAGTGACATCGACGAAAGCCATTTCCATACGGCGATCCTCACGGGACTTACGCCGGACACCCGCTATGTTTATACCGTAGGCGACGGATCCCACCGGAGTACGGAATATTCCTTCCGGACGGAGCCGGAGGATCTCACGCATTACAGCTTCCTCATCATTGCGGACCAGCAGAATACGGAGCCGTTTGCCGCGCCCGAATACCGTCCGGTGCGGAATCTGCTCGATCTTGCCCTGCGCCGCTGTCCCGAGGCAAAATTCATCCTCAGCCTCGGGGACAACGTCGACAACGGTGAAAACGAACTGCAGTGGAACGGTCTGTTTTACGGTCTCGACGGCATCAGCCAGAACATCCCCGTCATGCTTGCCACCGGGAACCACGACAACCGCGGCTTCCGTGTCTACGAAGAATTCCGCAGAGAGGGGAAGTATTACCTCGATCACGCCGATGCGTTCGACTTCAAGTTCCGTGAAGCCTATCCGCAGAACGGTCCGGAAGGCTACGAGACCGAAAATTATTCGTTCGATTACGGCAATGTGCATCTGACCGTACTCGGTGTGAACGCTTACGAAGAGACCGGTGCATGGGCAAAAGAGGATCTGACCGCAAGCGAAAAGACGTGGAAGCTCGCCGCGTTCCACTATCCGGTGTTCCCCGTCATGCCGGAAGGCGTCGGCGGAATGTTCTACGGAAAGATCCCCGAAGCGCTTGACATCGGAAAAGCGGACATCATGTTTGCCGGACACGAGCATTCATTCGCGCGTTCGTATCCGATCCGCAATTACGAAATGTTCGACCGACCGTCCGAAGGTACGGTGCACTATATCCTCGGAAACAGCGGGGACAACGGTTTTGCCTCCAACGCGGCGAAGGTCTGGTACTACAATTTCTATCCGCAGGAAGAACGCAACAGTATGTACGCGCAGGTCGACGTCACGCCGACGCGCCTGACCGTCACCGCATACCTCGATGACGGACGTACCGCCGACCGCTTCACCATCGACAGGGAACGCGACGAGATCGATCCGCCGCTGACGGCACCGGTATATTTTGATACCCACATGACGTTCAAGGGCAACCGGACGGAACTTGCCGCGAGAGGGATCTATGCCCATCACGCGGATGGAAAGATCTTCGTACCGTTTGCCGTGATCGCCCAGACCATCGGCTCGGAAGTTGTCAAGGAACCGGGACAGGTGACGATCGATCTGTATGGGATCCGCACCGTCTTCCGCGAAGGAAGTGCGGAAGCGCTCCGTAACGGGGAACCGTTTGCACTGACTTCGCCGGTATATGCGGGCGACATGGGCGAACTGTACATTTCCGCTGATGACATTTCCGCTGTCTGGAATCTGCGCTGGCGGTATGCCGCGCGCAACAATATCATCGATTTCGACTATGCGGAAGAAGATTTCCCGCGCAGCAAACAGCCGCCGTCGGCAAAGGAGAACGCGTGATGCCTGCGGAATCCGCGGAGGATTCCGGAAATCCTCTTGTATTCTGCGGAAATATGTGATATAATATTATATTATTTTTCGAATCAAGGAGATTCAATCCATATGTCTGTTTCCGCTTCCGTTTCCAGACGCCGGATCTATCTGGTCGTCGGGGTCGCCGCCATGCTGTTTTCCGGCGTTTTGTATGCGTGGTCCATTCTGAAAATGCCGTTCAAAGATATTTTCGGCTGGAGCGATTCCGCTTTGGCGCTCAATTTCACGCTGACCATGTGTTTCTTCTGCCTCGGTGCGTTTTTCGGCAGTCTGATCTGCAAGCGGACAAGTCCCCGCTTTGCTCTGATCCTTGCCGGGATCCTCGTCGGTATCGGCTTCGGTCTGACCGGCTTCCTCACCGCGGACGGTCTTGCACTTCTGTATGTTACTTACGCCGTTCTTGCCGGTTCCGGGATCGGGATTTCCTACAACGTCATCGTTTCCACGGTCACGGCGTGGTTCCCCGACAAAAAGGGCTTCTGCTCCGGCTGTCTGATGATGGGCTTCGGTTTCAGCACGCTTCTTCTCGGGAATCTGATCGACGCTCTCTTTGCTTCGTCCGCGTTCGGCTGGAGCGGTACGTTCATTCTTCTCGGTATCCTTCTTGCGGTGATCCTCGTTATCTCCGGACTGATCCTCCGCCGTCCGGCGGCGGATACGGAATTCCCGGCAGTCAAAGCCGGAAAGAACGTCCGTAAGGAAGATTTCGAAGTCCGCGATTTCACCACGGCGGAAATGCTCCGCAGCTTCACCTACTGGAGAGCGTTTGTCTGTATGGCGTTCATGACGGCGGTGGGCAATTCCGTGATCAGCTTTGCGCGTGACCTGGTGCTTTCCGTGGATGCCGCACCCGCACTTGCCACCACGCTGGTTGGCGTACTTGCCGTATGCAACGGTCTCGGACGCATCCTTACCGGCGCGGTCTACGATGCGCTCGGACGCCGCGTGACCATGCTTGCCGCCAACGGCATTGCCATCGTTGCCGCAGGGATCACGCTGATGGCAGTATGGCTCCATTCTCTGCCGATCTGCATTGCCGGTCTCTGCCTGACCGGACTTTCCTACGGTGCCTGCCCCACCGTTACTTCGGCGTTCACGTCGTCGTTCTACGGCACGAAATATTTCCCGGTCAACTACAGCATCACCAATTTCAACCTGATCGCCGCCGCGTTCATCGCGGCATGGAGCAACAGCCTGCTGGTTTCCACCGGAAGCTACACCGCTCCGTTCGTGATGCTGCTGATCCTTGCCGTCTGTGCGCTCGGACTGAATTTCAGCGTCCGCAGACCGTAAATCCCGTACGATATCCGTACATAGAAGCAGAACAGCCCCCTCACCGATGTGAAAGGGGCTGTTTTTCTATCTGTTTTTCAGTTTTCGCAGAGGATCTTCGCGCCGTACGGCGGAAGGGTCAGGGTAAATCCCGAACCGCAGACGTCCGCGGTTTCCTCCGTCAGCGGATCGAACAGGACGGCGCTTTCCCGTCCGGGAATCTTAGCGGAAGTACAGACGGCTTCCGGCGTGGTATTGACGAGAAGGATGCTTCGTCCGTTGGCGTTTTCACGGCAGAGGCAGAGGATCTGCGGCGCATTGTCGAGAAGAATGACGGGCGTCTGAACCGCGCGGATCTGTTCCGGAAGGGAATCGGGTACGGCGTTTTCCGGCAGACAGATGACTGTCACGCCGTGACGGGTCATGCGGCGGACAACGGTGCGCAGACGCGGAGAGTTCAGGCAGTACGGGATGACCAGTACGCGGAATTCCTCGCCGCCGGCGGCGGTAAAGAAGCCGTCGTTCAGTCTTGCCTTTTCAAGGGCTTCCAGATCGAGGAAATCAAAGTCGATCTGATGATCGAGCAGGGTGTTCATAGTGCCGCGCACGCTTTCCCAGCAGGCGTTTGCCAGCGGATTTTTGTACATCCAGGAATAGATCTGTTCACTGCCGTGAGGAATGGTATCTGCCTGAATGGTTTCGATGGGATAATATACCGCCGTGCCGGTGATATGCCGTCCGCCGCCGAGAAGACGGTCGATCCGTCCGACGGCGCGGTTGTAGCGTGCGTATTCCGGCGCATCCAGGAGATGCTTCGAGAAATAGGAGGTGAACACGTCGACGCCGAGCGCGTACTGCGTGGTCATGGTGCAGTAGAACTGTTCGGTCGTCACGTTGCCTCCCTGTGCGTGTGCGGAAATTTCGCTCATCACATGGGGACGGCGGTACGTATGGGCGATCGAAGAGATCAGCTTGGGCGTGAATGCATCGTCGCGGATCCGTTCGGGGATGCCGTTGAGCATATCGATCCCGGGAATGTGCATATGCCGCAGAAGCGAGAAGAAATTCCCTTCAAAGACCGGATGATAGCGGATGTCGTCTTCCAGAAGCAGATGACCGGAGAAGGGAAGATCGTGCTTCGCGCAGAAATCGGAGATCTGTGCGAAGAAGCTCTGTTCGTACAGGTCGGAAAGGACGCCGTAGAACTGCTGGCGTACCCGCATGGCTTCTTTGCCGCGACCGGTGAACAGGCAGTAGATCCGGGATCTCAGCTCATATCCCCAGACGGAGCTGAAGCGGTTTTCCACGTCCGCGCCCCAGTTGACCGACGGAAGGAATTCGATGGTTTCGTCAAAGGGATCATGGATGGAGCCGGGGATCAGTCCGAGATTGATGTAGGCGCCCATGTACGACGGTTCGTCGGTGAAAATGGCTTCGATGGGACCGGCTCCCGCCAGTTTTTCGGCGTAGGGACGGTAGGTATTTTCAAGGAATGCGGCAACGGCTTCCCGGTTGGAAACGTCGATGTAGCGCCGTGCTTCGCAGACATTGTGGATGGCGTGCGTTCCTTCGTACATCGGCTTGCGGTAGAAGACCGCCGCCGTGACGGGACCGTCCGTCGTGTTTTCGTCCGTCAGATCCGCCTGTCCGGAGAGATCGTACGTTTTCCACGGAGAGAGAAGTTCCTCTTCGGAAAGAGCGTCGAGGCAGTCCGTTTTCCATGCGTACGCCGCATAAACGCAGGTGTGACCCTTCGGGAAAGGGATCGAGACAGTTTCCCCGGCGGCAAACGTGACCGCTTTCATCGCAAGTCCCTGTGCCTGCCAGTCGGGATTTCCTTCGTCCAGCGTCAGACCGCCGGCGCCGCCGCTCGGATAGCCTTTTTCGTCGTACAGCCAGACGCGCAGACCCATTTCGCGGCAGGTCTGCACCAGCCAGCGCAGAAGGATCCATTCCTCGTCGTCGCGCAGATAGCGCGCGTTCTGACATACATTGGTGACGAGACCGCCGAACCCCTTGGCGCGCAGATCGTCAAGGACGGCGCGGATGATCCGCTGTTTTTCGGCGATGGGCGCGTCGGGCGCGTAGCCGAATCCGTGGGTCAGGGACAGCGGAAGGTACGGTACCGGATTTTCTGCGAAATCCTGCATCCGTTCGGTTAAATTCATAGATAATCTCCTTTCCGGGATGGAATACGTTCGGAAGAGCCGTTTTTTTCACTATATCATGTTTGTGAGGAAAAGTCAATTCATCCGGGCGATTTTCGCTTCCGGAACCCCGGAAAACGGCAGAAAAAGCATTGTGATAATGACGAATTTCCATCCCGGTTATTGACTTTTGCAGAGAACTGTTCTATAATGTACAATATGGTAATATAGCCATTTCTGTATAATTAATTTATCAAACATGGAGGATGTTCCAATGAAAAAGTTCTGGATGATCCCCGCGGCGGCAGCTCTTGCGGCAGCCTGCGGTATCTCCGCTTATGCGGCAACCGGCGAAGAACTGCTGAAGTCCGCGGAAATGTACCTCACGTTCGAAGAAACCCTCGATGACGTGATGGGCAACCACACCGTTGAATCCGACGGTGATACCCCCTTCGTTGACGGTAAGTTCGGTATGGGCGTCAACATTGAAAACGCAGTAAACTCCCTCTACATCGAAGACCTCAAGTTCGAAGATTCTTCCTTCACCATTACCACCTGGATCAACTGCCACGAGCACAGCGGTGACCCCGTTCTTTTCGGTAACAAGGACTGGAATCTCGGTGCTAACCCCGGCTGGCTCCTCTGCATACGCGGCAGTGACTTCAAGTTCAACGCAAACGTTGACGGCGGTACCCGTACCGATATGGAATATCCTTTCGCTGTTGCTCCGATCGAAAGCGAAAAGGATACCTGGATGCACGTTGCACTCGTTGTTGACCGTGAAAACAATACCTATGAATTCTATGTCAATGGCGTAAAGCAGGGTAAGAGCGGTGACATCAGCGGTCACGCAGGCTCCACCTACGACGAAACCTTTATGGAATACCCCTTCGCAATCGGTGAAGACGGTACTCTTCTTTACAACATGATGCAGACCCTTATCTGTGACTACGACGAATTCGCCGTATTCATGAAGGCTCTTTCCGCAGAAGAAGTAGAAGCAGTTTACACCTACGCTCCCGCAGGCGAAGAAGCAGCGGCTGTTATTGTAGAAGAAGACCCCAACGCTCCTCTCACCTACACCGCAAATGCAGCGGAAGTTCTCGCAACCGCAGATGTATACGTTACCTTTGAAGACGGTGCAAAGGATACCACCGGCAAGTACAACATCGTTTCCAACGGTGATACCGCAATCGTTGCAGGTAAGATCGGCAGCGCCGGCAATGTAACCGCAGGCACCAACTACCTCACCGTAGAAGGCTTCGAATTCGGTGCAGACTCCTTCACCATCACCTCCTGGATCAAGGCAAACGCTCATACCAGCGACCCCGTAATCTTTGGTAACAAGGACTGGGGTTCCGGTGCAAATGAAGGCTGGCTCCTCTGCGTTAACGACTCCAGCTGGAAGTACAATGCAAATGGTCTCGGCGGCAACCGTGTTGACTTCTCCTATCCTCACAATATCGTTGCTTTCCAGAATGCAGAAGGCTCCGAAATCGGCGAATGGTATCACATGGCACTCGTTGTTGACCGTGCAAACGAAACCGTAGAATACTTCATCAACGGCAGAAGCATTGTTAAGAAGGCTCAGTCTTTCGCAGATAAGCTTCAGACCGGTCTTTCCTACGACGCAGGTCTCGCATTCAACATCGGTGAAGACGGTACCGGCGCATACAACGCAAACAACACCTTCAACTATGACTACGACGAAATCGCAGTCTTCAAGAAGGTACTCACCGCAGACGAAATCGCAGCGATCTCCTGCTACGATCCGAACGCTCCGGTTGCTGAAGCAGCTCCTGTAGTTGAAGAAGCTCCCGCAGTCGAAGAAGCTCCCGCAGTTGAAGAAACTCCCGTAGTTGAAGAAACTCCCGTAGTTGAAGAAGCTCCGGCAGTTGAAGAACCCGCAGAAGAAATCGTTGAAGAAGTTGTTGAAGCTCCCGCAGAAGAAGCTCCGGCAGAAGAAGTTGTTGAAACTCCCGCTGCAGCAGAAGTCGTTGAAGAAGCTCCGCAGACCTTTGACTTCGGCGTAATCGGTGCTCTCACCGCAGTTCTTGCTCTCGCAGGTACCGCAATCAGCCGCAAGAGAAAGTAATCAAACAAGAATTCACGGAAAGAAAGTGCAATACAAAAACGGATTATGAAAAATATCAGATGTTTTCTGACCGCGCTTGTACTGATCCTCGCTTCCTTTACCGGCTGTTCTTCCGAAACAACTGAAGAAATTCTCACCGAAACCGATGTCATTGATCCGAATCAGACATCGGTTTCGGTTTCAGAGGATACAGAAAGCCCGGAAGACGCCGGAGAAGCCGCAGAAGTTGCAGAAGAACTTCCTGCGGAACCGGAAGAAGCGGAAGGATTTGTGTACGAACGCGTGGTTCTTCTCGGTGTGGACGGTGCCGGCAATTTCTTCAATAAGACCGACACGCCCAACCTTGACCGCATTTTCGAAAACGGCGCGGTCTCCTATGACGTTCTTACTTCGGATCCCACCATCAGCGCGGAATGCTGGGGATCCATGCTCCACGGCGTCACGCCCCAGTGCCACCGTCTGTCCAACTCTCTCGTCAGCTCGACGCCCTATGACCCGGAATCGGAATTCCCGTCCGCATTCCGCGTGATCCGCGAAAACGATCCCGATGCCGTTCTGGCATCGTTCTGCAACTGGAATCCGATCAATGTCGGGATCATCGAAGATAATCTCGGCGTCCACAAGGATTCCGCCGGCGACGCGGCGCTCACCAAAAAGATCTGCGATTATGTTGCGGAAAACGATCCCACATTCCTGTTTGTCCAGTTCGACGAAGTTGACGGCGCGGGACACGGCTCCGGTTACGGCAGTGCCGCACACCTGAAGCAGATCAGCATCACCGACGGCTACATCGGCAAGATCTACGAAGCCTACGAAGAACGCGGTTTCCTTGAAACAACGCTGTTCATCGTGGCCGCCGACCACGGCGGTACTCCCGGCGGCAGCCACGGCGGTCTTTCCGACGCGGAAAAATACGTTATGTTTGCCGCAGCGGGCAAAACCGTCGAAAAGGGAACCATCGGGGATATGGAGATCCGCGACAGCGCTTCCGTCGTTCTGCACGCACTCGGTTACGAACAGCCGGACACCTGGACGGGACGTGTTCCTTCCGGACTTTTTGAAGGCGTGGAAGCATGCGAACGCCCGGTCTACACCATCCAGTACGCCTATGAACACCGTACCCACGAATCCGTACCCACTCCGGAGATCGGCAGCGGAAATTCCGTTGTTGACGTCCTTGGCGCGGATCGCGTGCTGACCTACCTGACGTTTGACGACAATACCGCAGACGCCGCCGGCAAAGCGGTGACTGCGGAAAAGGGCAAGCTGTATTACGTGGACGGTTACTTCGGAAACGGCTGTAAATTCGACGACGGCTCCGTTGCCGTCAAGGATTATGCCGTTGGTACGGACAGCTTCTCCGTCTCTCTCTGGATGAAGACCGGCAGCGTCAGCTCCGACCCTGCGCTCTTCAGCAATAAAGACTGGAACAACGGATCCAACCCCGGCTATATCCTCTCTCTCCGTTCGGGTGACGTAAAGTTCAATGCCGGCAACGGCGGTACCCGTATGGACAAGGAATATCCGTTCCCGATCGACTACATGGACGGCTGGGTCCACCTGACTCTGGTCGTTGACCGCGAAGCGGGCGAAGTCCGGTTCGCTTACGACTTCGGCGAATTCATCACGGCGGAGATCCCGGCGGCGATGAAGAATTCCTCGTTTGACGCATACAAGACGCTCTGCATCGGTCAGGACGGCACCAAGAATTATTCCGCGGCTCTTCCGGCAGTACTGGACGAATTCGTCCTCATTGACGGTGTGCTGACGGCGGACGACGTCAAGGCCCTCGCAGAACTTTATAAATGATGTGAATCAGAAAGGAACGATATGAAAAAGTTAATTTCTTTCTCTCTCGCCCTGCTGTTTGTTCTTCTTTCCGCTGCGGGCTGCAGCGATGCAACGCAGGAACCGGAAGAAACCACCCCTGTGATCACGACAAATGATCCGGCGGCGGAACTGGAACTGGAAACGGAATCGCTCACCCCCTTCTGGGATGCGGCGGAAAAGGTCGACCTTCAGGGGATCACGCTCAACGCAAGCTGTGAAAACTATGACTCCAACTTCTACAATGTCCTTGACTGGGACGAACTGACCGGCGAACGTCTGAACGACGCAGTTTACGACCGCAACCGCTATGTGGAAGAAGCGCTGAACTGTCTGTTCACCTCCGACTACGGCTCCGCGGTACAGAAGCTGGAACAGTCCTGCATCTCCGGCTCCGGCGACATCGACATGACCTACGCGCTGATGAGCAACGGCGGCAGCCTTCTCCAGAAAGGCTACCTCAAGGCGTTCAACTCCGTGGATACCATCGATATGAGCCAGCCGTTCTGGGATCAGGGCGCGATCCGCAGTCTGTCGATCCTCGGTCAGACTTTCTGCGGCATGATCGACTTCGGCTTTGACCACTACGACTCCATGTCCGTTCTGTTCTACAACGGGGAACTCGTGGAAGAATACCGTCTTGAAGACCCGTACGAGCTCTTCAAGAATCAGGAATGGACGATCGACAAGATGAAGGAACTGATCGTTGCGGTCTCCACCGACCAGAACGGTGACGGCAAATACTCTCTTGACCGCGACGTATACGGCCTTGCGGGACGTGAATACAACTTCCAGCCGATCCTCTTTGCTTCCGGCGAACGTCTCGTCGGCTGGGATGAAGCCAACGAAACCTTCACGTTCAACTTCACCAACGACCGTTTCCTGCAGGTCGCGGAAGGCATCGCAACCATTTACGATGAATCCGCCAACGCGGACTACGTCCACTATTCCGACTATGACCTCGGCAGAACCGCATTCTCCGACGGACGTGTTCTCTTCTACTCCCGTCTTCTCGGGGACTTCAAACAGCTCCGTGAGATCGAAGACGACTACGGTGTGATCTGCTTCCCGCGCTATGACTATACCAACCAGGATACCTCCTATTTCGTTCAGAATCCGACCACGCTGTTCCTGCCGATCGTTGTCGGCGATGACAACCGCGACGGAGAAGGCGACTTCAACGAAATCGGCGTATTCCTTCAGGCAGTCGGCGCATATACGCTCGATGTAACGCTCAATGAATACATTGAAAATGCTGTCATCGGTAAGGGTATGCGTGACCAGAACTCGGCAGATATGGTTCGTGTCATGATGCAGAACCGTAATTTCGACCTGACGCAGGCGTTCTCCTTCCCGAACATGGCAAGCGGTCTTTACACCTGTATCAAGTCCAACTCCGGCTATGCTTCCGTTGGCAAGAAGCTGGAACGTTCCTTCGGCAAGCTCTCCGACAAGATCGTCGAAGAAGTCAAGGAACATCAGTGATCCGAAAAAATCCAATAGCACCTGACCACCCGACGGGATATCTTTCACAGATGTCCCGTCTTTTTTTCGGCTCCGGAATGTGAAATTCCGGCTTGACTTCCGCTTTCCGGGGGTGTATACTGTTTTCAGTAATAAAATCGGATCAAGGAGAATCAGATTATGCAGAACGTAAGCAGATATGTCAGCACGAAGATCGGGACGATCGGCGATATGACCACGACAAGCTGTCACGGCGGCGGCAAAACCCATCCGGGCGCGGTGTGCCCGTTCGGAATGGTCGCTTTCGGACCGGATACCCTCGAAGGCGGCGACAACGGCTCCGGATACAGCTATCACCATACCACGATCGACGGTTTTTCCATCAACCATATGTCCGGTGTGGGCTGGTACGGCGACCTCGGGAACTTTCAGGTCATGCCGACCACAGGCGAGCTGAACCTTCTTTCCGGAACGTACCGCGATGCCCTGACGACCCGGGATGACCGCGGATACGAATCCGATTTCCGCCACGAAACCGAAGTGACCGAAGCGGGATATTACGCAGTCACGCTCGATACATACGGGATCCGTGCGGAAACCACGTCGTCCGTTCATACCGGTATGATCCGCATGACCTATCCGGCGGATACCCGCCGCCGGGTACAGATCAATCTGGCTCGACGCATCGCAGGACGTTCGCCTCTGCAGGAACTGCAGATCTTGGACGGACACACCATCGAAGGACGTATCCACTGTCCGTCCACACACGGCGGCTTCGGACGCGGCGGCGGTCACGTGAATTACGACCTGTATTTCCACGCGGAATTTTCCGAAGCGTGGGATGAAAACGGCGTATGGAACTATCATTCGGAAGCGGAAAGCGGTGTCGAATATACCGGGGAAGAACTCTGGTTCTACGCGGAATTCCCGGAGGGAGATCAGCCGATCGTGCTGAAGGTCGGGATCTCCTACATCAATATCGAAGGTGCGCGGTACAATTTCGCGGCGGAAGCGGTGGACGTTTCCTTTGACGAAATGCACGCGCAGGCTACGGCGGCATGGGATGAAGCGCTGTCGGTCATTTCCGTGGACGATACCAGAGATGACGCGGACATGCGCACTGTCTTCTACACCACACTCTATCATGCGCTTCTCGACCCGCGCGTATATTCGGATGCGAACGGCAATTATCTTTCCGCCGACGGTACGATCCGCCATACGGAAAGCTTCGCCAAGCGCACCGTCTTCAGTGGATGGGACGTTTTCCGGAGCGAATTCCCCCTGCTCACGATCATCAGGCCCGATGCCGTCAACGATATGATCAACTCCCTCATCGATATTGCGGAATACGAAAACGTCTCGTTCCCGCGCTGGGAGCTTCTCGGTCACGAGACCGGCTGTATGCTCGGTGACCCAGGGATCGTCGTGACGGTGGACGCCTACAAGAAGGGGATCCGCAATTTTGACGCGGACAAGGCGTATGAGATCTGTCTGAAGACCGTCTTTGATCCGCAGTCAAAGCGTACCAGCGGTGAGGCGTACAACCGGTACGGCTACGTCCCCGGCAATATTTCCGCGACTCTCGAAAATGTATATGCCGACCACTGCATCGCTCTGTTCGCGGAAATGCGCGGCGACGAAGAAAATGCGGCACGGTTCAGAGAACGTGCGCAGAATTACCGGAATATCTTCTCCCATGAAGTCGGCTGGATGCGCCGGAAGGACGAAAACGGCAATTGGGCGGAATGGAAGGGCATCTACGACGGTTCCGGCTGCACGGAAAGCAATATTTTCCAGCAGACATGGTTTGTTCCGCACGATCCTCAGGGGCTGATTGCGCTGATGGGAAAGGAAAAATTCCTTGAAAATCTTGACCGCCTTATGGAGGAAAGCGATCTCTCCGCCATGTGGAACGAAGCGTACAACCATCCGAACGAGCCCTGCCATCACCTCGTTCACATCTTCACGGATGCGGGACAGCCGCACAAGACCCAGTACTGGGTGCGCCGGATCCAGAAGGAATCGTACAATACCACCGAATACGGTTTCTGCGGCAACGAAGACGTCGGACAGATGTCCGCATGGTTCGCGCTGACCGCGCTCGGCTTCCATATGATGTCTCCCGGAAGCGGTATTTTCCATGTGAATACGCCTCTGTTCCGCCGCGCGGAAATCCGTCTTTCGAACGAATACCACGCACGTACCGCCGCCGATACGCTGGTGATCGAGTGTGACCGCGATCCCGAAACGAACGTCTATATCCGCGGGATCGACGTCAACGGCGTTCCCGTTTCCCGTGCATGGCTCACGTGGGACGAGATCGCATCCGGCGGCGTGATCACCTATCATCTTACGGACACGCCGGACGACTCCTGGGTGACCGAGCTTCCGCCGTCCGTCAGCCCTGTTTCGGAAAACTGAACTCATATCGATCGGGAATAAAACGACAGAAAACCCCGGATTCCAGAAAAGAATCCGGGGTTTTTGCTGTGGTGAAAGTTCAGTTTTCTTCCGATCCGGCGCACGATTCCGCATGATCGATCGCGATATAGGCGAGAAGTCCGCCCCAGTGATAGAATTTGTCGCTGTTGCTGACGCCGCATCCCATGCCGTCGATGCCGCTGTAATTTTCGTGGACATGACCGTGCATCCGCCATTCCTTCAGCAGGAGTTCTTCCGATTTCGCCGCGAGATCGGCGCATTCCTTCCGCAGTCCGGCGTGTTTGATGGCAATGTAAGCAAGATAATTCGTCGGCGCCCAGATGCGTCCGCGCCAGTAGGTCTGATCGGGGAACGCGGGATCGTTTCGCGCAATGGTCGGCAGGATATAGTCGCCCCAGAATTCGTCGGGATTGTAGAAATGCTCGTCCATCATCCGGCGCTTCTGTTCTTCCGTCACACAGTCGGCGTTCAGGGCATAGAAATTTGTTGGCGAAAGACGCCCGGAGAGGGAACCGTCCCGCAGATCCTTGTTGAGGAAGCAGCCGGTCTTTTCGTCCCAGAGGGTGGACAATGCCGCTTCGACGTGGTTTTTCCGGGCTTCCAGTTCCGGAATGACGTCTTCGTTTTCCGTGATCCGCGCAAGCTCGATTAGGCTGCGGCAGTCGAGGATGTACAGACCCATCAGCCCGACGTCCGCGAGAAGCATGATGTTCCGTTCCGGATCAAAGTCCATGCCGTCGTACATCGGGGAGTTGTCAAGACCGCTTTCCAGAGCCGCACCGGAGGTGCAGTGGACGCTGTTCAGCTCCCAGTACCGTCCGTGGATAGGATCAAACGGATCGGAACCCCAGCAGAGATAGCCTTCCTCCGTCATCCGGTGACCGGCGAACCAGCGGTTCCAGCCGAGAAGCGTCGGGAAGACGTGTTCCGCAAACCAACGTTCGGGATAACGTCTGTAAATTTCCAGACAGACGAACGAGCCGACCGGCGGTTGGGAACGGTCGTAGGATTTTCCGCTGTGGTTGCAGCCGAAATTCGGTATGAAGCCTGCCGGAGTCACTTCTTCGGTGATCGCAATGGCGTTGAGCTGTGCCAGTTCCTTGTTTTCAAGCGACGCCATGAGTGCCGCGAAGTAGG
Source organism: Clostridia bacterium (assembly GCA_017547755.1). Lineage (GTDB taxonomy): Bacteria > Bacillota > Clostridia > Oscillospirales > CAG-272 > UMGS1696. The sequence continues at coordinate 61,642 of JAFYOX010000089.1, forward strand.
TGTCCCAGTCGAACAGGACATAGCCGCCCCAGCCGACATTCCAGATGCGGGAGACCGGCGAACAGATGCGGTCGTGTTCGCATTCGTAGATCGTATCCCACGCGAGGCAGGTTTTCATGGCGGTATAAGCTTCGGAATGCTCGCCGAAGGCGTTGTTTTCTGCGTCCAGACGTGCTTTGGCCGCCGCGTAGAGCGTTTCGGCTTCTTCGACGGAACAGGGTCGGGTGGAGACAACTACAGGACGGTCGAGCGAGACTGCGATATAGGGGGACAGCGAATGGGTGTGCTGTTCCGCGATCGTCGGTGAGGAGGTGTAAATGTCAAACCGGCGGCCGCCGCATTCCCCGTAAATTCTGCCGTCTTTACGGAAAATACCGCCGTCTTTGCCCCACATCAGGCAGGCTTCGATGATGAGCGTGGGTGTTTTGAAGCATCCGTCCGTCTTCGGCGTCAGCAGGATGATCTGCTCGTCCCGGTCAACGACTGTGCGCACATCGAGCGTGAGACGGTGGAAGGTCAGTTCCATCTGCGTGCAGGAACCGTCGTAGGAGCGTGCGCCCGGGATGATTTTTTCGTCGTAATCCCCGTGGCGGCCGATGAGGCTTTCGCGCAGTACCTTTGCGTCGCTGTACTCGCGGATGCAGAGATTGATCGTGAAACCTTCGGGCAGATGGGAGTAGGAAAGGACGTTCAGCGTATTCCATGTGTTCCATCCGGCGTTGGTTTTCTGTTTCAGAGCGGAATAATCCATAAAAATAACCTCCGTGCTGTCAATAATACTGTACAAATTATACCACAGAACTGCCGGAAATGCAAGAAATTTCCGCAAAAAGAGGCACGCAACTTTTTGTACCATCTTGAGAATCGCCGGCGGATGTGCTATACTTGGGATAAAAGATCCTTTCTGAAAGGGGAAGATTTATGTACGATTATCTCGAAAAATTCACGGAGGAATACTGCCGGAACCAGCCGTTTTACGGAAATATCCGCGTGACCTCCCACGGAAACGTTGTGTACCGGAAGTCCGTCGGCTATGCGGACCGCAACCGCGGCATCCTTCTGAACGAGGATTCCCGCTTCACATTGTATTCGCTGTCGAAGCCGTTCTGCGCGATCGCGCTTCTTCTGCTCCGCGACCGCGGTATGGCAGACATCGACCGGCATCCCGGGGAATATGTGCCCGAAGCGGCGCAGGCGGATGCACGGGTGACGCTCCGTCAGATGCTCCATCATACGAGCGGTCTGCCGGACTTTGAACAGAATCCGGAATTCTGCCGGAAATATGCACCGGCACGGCTCGAAGATCTGCGGGAACATGTGAAGATCCTGTGCGGGGAGTATCCCATGTGTTTTGAACCGGGGACGTCCGCCATGTACTGCAATGTCAATTTTACGCTCTGCGCGCTGGCGGTCGAAAACATCGCCGGGATGCCGTATCCGGAGTTTCTCCGGAAGGAGGTCCTCGAACCCTTCGGAATGAAAACCGCGCTTGTGGACCGACAGGGACTCGTCCTTCCCGACCGTGTGCAGGGATACGACTGGGACGGAGAAAAGCTGCGTCCGGTGCCGGTCAGTTATGACTGGCTGTACGGCGCCGGAGATCTGATCGGCTCCGAGAAGGACGTCTATTGTCTCCACGATGCCATCCGGGAACGGAAACTCCTGAAGCCGGAGACTTGGGACGAGATCCTGACGCCGTCACCGATGAACGGGATGGGAATGGGCTGCACCGTTTCCGTCTGGCACGGAAAACGGCGGATCACCCACAACGGCGGACATACCGGCTTCCGGACCCTGCACATTCAGCTTCCGGACGATGATTTTGACATGATCCTGCTGTCCAACTGCGGGTTCGGAGATGCACGGAATGCGTTCGCGGAAGCGGTTCACGAAGCATGGTACGGACAGGGGAACGGGGAAAATACCGCCGTGGAGATGGACAAAGGCTACGCGAAATAAATCGGAACATCCGCACCGGATTCATGTCCGTTCGTTCAGACGCGAGCGGATCTCCCGCCAGTCCGGCATATACCGGTCGAGGAACGCTTCGAAATCCCGGCCGTGTCCGGGGATCTTCAGATGCGCCAGCTCGTGAAGGATGACATATTCCAGGCATTCTTCCGGTTTTTCCGCAAGACGGAGGTTCAGCCAGACCCGGCGCGCCTTCGGATTGCATGTACCCCAGCGGGTCTTCATGTTTTTGATGTGCCACGTATCGCAGAACAGTCCGGTTTTTCTCTCCCATGCGGGAAGAAAACGCGTGATCTGTTCTTTCAGCAGACCGCGGTACCATTCGTTCAGGCAGGCTTGCCGCTGTCCGGCGGTGCTGTCGGGCTTTGCGGTCAGGATCACCGTGTCACCGTCGGAACGCACGGACGGTTTTCCCGTACCGGATTCCACGGACAGACGGTACGGTCTGCCGAAGAGGTACAGCATTTCCCCGGAGGTGTACTGCGGTTCCGGACGGTGCGGGATTTCTGCGAGTTTTTTCTGTGTCATGAGGATCCAGTCCTTTTTTTCGCGGACAAACGCCGCCGCTTTCTCGTTGGTGAAGCCGAGCGGCACGGACAGACGGACTCTGCCGTCCGGCGGCAGGACATAGAGGTGCAGGTTTTTGATCTTTTTTCTCTGGATTTCGACGGGGATCCCGTCGATTTCAAGGATCGTCTGTTTTTGTTTCGTCATCGGTTTCAGTCTCCGAACGGATGAACTGAGAAGATATATGATTTCATTATACGCGGAATCCGGCGGTTCGTCAACCGCAAGTGCTTGACAGACTGGCAAAAAATGCGATATAATGAAAGAAAACGGCGCAGTCCGGAACATTTTTTATCAGGAGGAACGAAGAATGTACAAGAGAATTTTACTGCTGTGCGATCTGGAAGGCATCAACCACGTGGTCGGCGTACCGTACGAAGGACTTTTGTCGGGTACGGAACAGTGGGAAATTGCCAGACGTCAGGCGGCGCGGGAACTCAATGCGGCGGCAGACGCGCTGTTCGAAGCGGGAGTATCGGAAGTTGCCCTGTGGGACAACCACGGCGGCGGAAAGAACATCGATCCCGCGGATCTCGATGAACGGATCGATCTGCTGGATCCGAAGGGACTTCGGCTCAGTTTTGCCGCAGGGAAATATGACTGCGTGTGCTATTTCGGCTATCACGCGATGGAAGGGACCCTCGGCGGTGTCCTCGCGCACACGATGAGCAGCAAAACCGTACAGTATTACAAGCTGAACGGACGCTATATCGGGGAGATCGATATGGATTCCGCGATCACCGCGTCCCACGGAATTCCGTCCGTCTTTTTCGCAGGCGGCAATCTTGCCTGCGCACAGGCGGAACGTGCGGTCCCGGGGATCGTGACGGTCGTTACAAAACAGGAGCTCTCCCGGAATCAGGCGGTTTTCCGCGATAACGACGAACTTTTTGCGGAGATCCGGCAGAAGATCACCGAAGCAGTGCGGACGGAAGTGCCGCTTTGTCCGGTGACATTCCCGTGCGTGATGGAAAAATCGTTCAAGCGCATGGAGGATGCGGCGGCGTATCTCGCCAGACTCCGTTCGCTCGGCATCGAAGCGGAGCATCCGGCGGATGATATCCTCGGCAGGGATGCCCATACCGTGACCGCGTCGGTCGGCGATATGGAAACGTATATCAAGTGTATATAAATAAAAGGGTAGGACCGATATGAAAAACGAAACGGCGGCTCTGCTGTTTTCCGGAACCGACGGTATCCGCGCCGGCTTCGAAAACGGCAGACTGGAAATAAACACCCCTGTTCTCGAGATCCATGTGGACGGAAACGAAGGATCTCTGGAGGGGAAGAATGTCCGGTGGACATTCGTACAGCCGGAACCGGTTCTGGAGGTGCGTGTGATCCCCGAAAACGGCGGAGAAGCCGATCCTGCGGGGGTCTCTCTGGAGCTCCGGTACGCAGACGGCACGGAGATCTGGCATCTGTATCCGCATCTTCCGTTTGTCTGCACGGACTGTCATCCGGACGGACGGGTATTTGATCTCGCATCTCCCCACATTCAGCTGACGACAGTGGAAATGGTCGACCGGACGGACCATCACGATTCCCTTGTGAAGGAATCGGTGCATCAGCATTACAAATCCCACCGTGCGCGAGGGAATATGTTCCTTCTTGACGATTACGCGAAACGGCGCGGACTTCTGCTGGTGAAGCATTCGCCTTGTCCGGACAGCGCGGTACGGCGTGCACCGGACGGAGACCTGCGTCTCCATGACGGCAAAGCGGAACTTTCCGGCTGCGGATACGGCGCCGTATACGGTGTCGGTACGCCGTCGGAACTGTTTGCACAGTACCGTCTGCTGTACGCGGAGCTCTGCGGACGGAAGGAACCGAATTTCATCATGTCGAACACCTGGGGCGACCGCAGCCGCGACCGGGCGATGAAAGAGGAATTCGTCCTGCGGGAACTGGACTGCGCGCATCGTCTCGGCGTGGATATCGTTCAGCTGGACGACGGCTGGCAGAAGGGGATCTCCTCCAATTCTGCCTACGCGGCGCAGAACCGCGGCGGCGTGTTCGAAGGATTCTGGGATTTCGACCCGGATTTCTGGGAGCTTGATCCGGTGAAATTCCCCGGCGGCATGGATACGATCCTGCAGAAGGCGGAAGAATCCGGCATTGCGCTCGGACTCTGGTTCGCGCCGGATTCCGCGGATGATTTTGTGAACTGGAAAAAGGACGTGGAAGTGGTCCGCACGCTGGCGGAAAAGCACGGCGCACGCCACATCAAGCTCGACGGCGTGGTTCTCCGCACGGAGGAATGCGAGAAGAATTATCTCGCCATGCTGGACGCTATCTGTGAACTTCGCTGTCCCGACGGCGAACCGCTCCGGTTCAATCTCGACATCACCAACGACGAGCGTCTCGGCTATTTCTGCGGGATTCCGTACGGAACGCTGTTCGTGGAAAACCGCTATACCGACTGGAAAAATTATTATCCGCACCGGACCATGCGGAATCTTTGGCAGCTTTCAAGATACCTTCCGGCGTCGAAGTTCCAGTTCGAGGTGCTCAATCCCCGACGGAACGCCGAACTGTACGGAGACGATCCGCTGGCACCGGTGAATTACGACATCGACTGGTGTTTTGCGTCGGTCATGGCGGCGAATCCGCTGATCTGGATGGAAATGCAGCATCTGAGCGAAAAGGATACCGACGATCTCCGCCGGATCATCGCCGTTTACCGGGAACACCGGGATGCGATGGCGGACATGACCGTGGATCCGATCGGCGATCTGCCGGACGGCGTGCAGTGGAGCGGCTTCCTCTGGACGGGTACCGACGGCGGCTATGCGACACTGTTCCGCGGGATCACGGACGAAGGCGTACACACCTTCCGGCTTCCGGAGCCGGTACGCGGAATGCGCTGGACCGTCCTGCACGGCAATGCGTCCGCAGAGGTCTGCAGTACGGACGACGGCATCCGTGTCTCCCTCGGAAAAAAGCGCAGCTATGTCTTCCTGCGCTGTGATCGGAGATGAACACATAAAAAAACAGGCGTGGATCCCCGTACAAAACGGGGGTTCACGCCTGTCTGCTGTTCTTGGATCATTCAAGAATGCGTTCGGTATAGGTGCCGTAGAGACCGATGCCGTCGTGTTCGCCGCCGACGCGGTCTTCTTCGAGGATCACCTTGTATTCGCCGTCTTCAAAGACGAAACCGGTGGTTTTTTCTTCGTACCAGATGCAGTCCGGGGACTTCAGGCACGCTTCGACATCCGCCAGCTTGGAGAGGTTTTCCGGCGTATGTCCGCCGAAATAGGAGTTCGGCAGCATCGCATACGGTGCGGAGATCCACGGATAGAGCGTGGAAAGATGGTTGAAGCAGTGATGCGCTACCTGTACGACGTCCGCTTTCCACATTTCGCGCGGCATGGTCTTGACGATATGACCTTCCGCTTCGAGGTTGGTGTCGCCGAGCCACATGACGGAGCCGCCGTCCACGGTCATCTTCAGCACCGTCGAAGTGCAGTTGAAGTCACGGAACGGATAGACCGTCACATCGTCCGCGCGGATGACGTCTTCGTGGGTGTAGTAAACTTCGAATTCCGCCGATGCCAGCGTGAATTTCATACCGTGATGGGGCTTGAGCGTCATGACATCCGGGAAGTATTCGCGGATGGTTTCGCGGAGGCGGAAGGGTTCTTCGGCGTATCCGCGGCGGCAGACGGAATAGGACGGGAAGTTGAACAGGACGCGTTCGATGTTGAATTCACCGGGATAGGTTCTGGTCAGACGGACGCACATGGCGAGATGGTCGTCGTGCGCATGGGTCACGTACCAGCAGGCGATCCGTACGGGCTCCCCTGCGGGAATGCCGGTGATGCGGTGCAGGAAGCTGTAAAGTCCCGTCAGCGCTTCCACGGAGCACTGGAGGATGTGTCCGCCGTCCATCATGAAGAGGCTGTTGTCGGCGAGCTTCACGATGTACAGCATGCCGCAGTTGGTCGTGGTGGGCGTATGGCCGTTCTGCGGGTCGTAATACAGACCGTACTGGTAGATTTCCGTCTTACCGCCGTCTGCGGTGTAGCCGAAGCGGTCCGCGGTAACGCCGGCACCGTCGAGGAAGAGGCGTACTTCGCCGGCGAGACGGTTGTACACGCCGTAGAGGTGGATATCATCCTTCACCCACTGCACGCATTCCGCCGCAGGTGTGGAATTTTCAAAGACGGTGACAAATCCGGCTTCCGCCAGTTTTCTGCCGTAAGCGGCGAATTCTTCCGCCGTTGTGCCCGTGATCAGGCGCATCAGAGTATCTTCTGCGGTGGCGCCTTCTCTGTCGTCGGCGAGCATGGGGCCGGCATTGTAGAAGCCTTCTGCCGCACATCCGCCGTCGTAGACGGGAATTCTGTCAAATTTTTCAAACATGATTTTTCTCCGTTTCCTGAATTTTCTGGGAATATTATAACACAATCCGGTGTCGATGACAATATTATTTTCCGAATGTCCGGACGGCACGGTGCATCCGTTCGGTAACTTTTACGCCGAACGGACAGCGCTTTTCGCAGGCGCCGCATTCCAGACAGGATCCTGCCGTGGTTCCGAGTGCGAGGTAATGCTGCTTTACGCTGTCGGTCGGTCTGCCGTCCAGTTCGACCAGATCGAGATATTTGCTGACCGCCGCGATGTCGATTTTTGCGGGACAGGGCAGGCAGTGATTGCAGTACATACAGAGTTCTTCCGTACCCGTACCGGTGCGGAACATTTCAAGCGAAGCAAGGACTTTGCCGTGATCGCGTTCTTCAGCGGAGAGGGTCTCATATTCCAGCGCCTTTTCTACGTCGCTGAGACGCTGCATTCCCACCATGACGGCGGCAACTGCCGGACGGTCCAGCGCATAACTGATGCACTGCGCTTCCGTCAGCGCGATGCCGAGCGGAGAACGTTCCTTACTCAGCAGAGTACCCATAGCCAGCGATTTCATGACCGTGATGGCGGTGCCGTGTTCCTCGCAGGCACGGTACAGCTCCGCACGTGCGGGTTCCAGCGTGAACCCGGTGAAATCCTGCTTTGTTCCTGTCAGAACTTCCGTGAAGACTGCGGTCATGTCCCGGTCTTTCGGGATCAGGTCGTACGCGGGGTTCAGCGAAAACATCAGGACATCGATCAGCCCGCTTTCGACCGCCTTTTTCGCGGTAACGGGATTGTGGGAGCTCATGCCGATGGAACGGATCACGCCTTTTTCCTTCAGAGAGAGCGCGAACCGCATCATTTCGCTGTGTTCCAGCGTGTCCCAGTCGGTTTCCTTATCGACGAAATGAAGCATCCCGACGTCGATGTAATCGGTCTGCAGACGTTCCAGCAGGTCTTCAAAATACGTGACGCATTCGCCGATATCCCGGCTGACCTTGTACTGTCCGTCCACCCAGCAGGAGCCGATGTGGCCCTGCAGAAGAACCTTCTCACGGCGTCCGAGAAGCGCTTTGCCGATGTTGGAGCGCACTTCCGGTTCGCTCATGAAGACGTCCAGAAAATTGATCCCGCCGTCCAGGGCGGCGTCGATCACGCTTTTGATAAGTTCATAGGATTTGCCCTGCAGATGTTCACAGCCGAGCGCGATCTCGCTGACGGTCATGCCGGTTCTGCCGAGTTTCCGGTAATTCATACGGAGTACCTTCCTTCTGCGATGTTTCGTAAATAATTTATGGGGATTTTTTGATTGTTCAGGTATTTCCGGCGGTCACCAGACCGGAGGTGAAGACATTCACCATGCCGTCATCGCGGACAACACGGAGCGTGGGAGTATCCGGATTCCGGTTGACGACGTTGGTGATCACCGAATCCTTCATGTAGCCCGCCAGCGTGATCGCCGTACTGCTGCAGCAGACCACGTTCGAGATCGTGATGCCTGCCATGCTTTCCGGCTGATTGGCACCGTATAAGCCGCCGTCACCCAGAAGTATGGTTCCGCCGTTCGGATGACCGGCAGGCCGCGCGTCGATCAGACCGTCGATGACGACGTTGTAGATCCGCGTGTTTGCCGGAAGAAGACGCAGGAGCCAGCAGAGGTAGGAGAATCCGATGACGTTGCGGATGACGATGTCGTGGATGTCCCGTTCCCGTCTCGACCAGTCGTTGTGCATGACGTGCGTGGTGCAGAGCGAACCGCCTTCACGGAATACCACCTCGTCGGGGACAATGGCGGTCAGTGCGATCAGGTCGTCGCCCGTTTCGCCGGTGATGTCGGAGATCACGATGTGATGACAGCCGTTGCGGATGTCGATGCCGTCCTGATTTTCCATATTCATCAGCATCCCGTCGATCTCCTTGGACATCCGTGCGTCAAAGTCGATTTTCGAGATCCTGCCGTTCGAGCAGGCTTCCAGCGAAATTCCCCATCCGTGGGATTCCCGGATGTGCAGGTTTTCGATCGAGAAATGTTCCGTATTGGCAAAGAGAACGCCGATGCCGCGCCAGTCCCCGTACTGGGATTCGTCCGGATTTCCTGCGTCGGTGCCGTAGGAATGGTCGTGGACATCGAGGAACGTGAGCTGTCCGGACGCTTTGCGTTCCGCCGGGATCCAGTCAGCGTCGATGGCGATGATGTCCTCCGGACGGTGCGGACAGGGATTGTGCTGCAGCTTGGAACTGTCGCCGGTCGCACGGGGATGATCGGCACCTTCCAGGACGCAGAATCCCTCGCCGCGGAGATGGACGTTCGAAATCGGTGCAGGATCGGGGAATCCGAATCCGCAGTTGGCGGTACGGAAGAAATTGTCGCGGCAGCGGTCGGATAATTTGATCCGGCAGTTCTGCAGGATCACCGTGGTGTTTTCGGGAATAAGAACGGCGCGATCGAGGAGCCAGAAATCCCGTTCCGGCTCAATATCGGAGACACGCGGCGGAATGAGAACGATCCCGTCGGCGGTACGTGCGGCAACGGCACGTTCAAGAGTATCGCTGTCGGTGAGACAGCGGAAATCGTTTGCATTGACCATGAGATTTACTCCTTTTTCGTGGTTTTTCTGCGGAATTTCCGGGTTTTCAGAGCGGGAATTTCGGAGAGGATCACTTTTTCCTTCAGCACGAAACAGGTGCGGGAAGGGATATAGAGTTCAATATAATGCTTTCCTTCGAACATCTTGGAAGAGTACGTCTGTCTGCGGACATTGCCGAAACCGCCGTATTCCGGATCATCGGAGGACAGCACCACCGTGTATTCGCCGGGCTGATGCACGGGGATCAGGACGTTTTCCAGACTCTGTTCGGGATGGAAGTTGAAGACAAACAGAAGCGTGCCGCGGTAGAAGGCGCAGACCTGTTCCGGTTCCTTCATCAGCATCATGTCCGCCATCCGCTGGCGGAACATGCCGTGCTTTTTGGTGACGTCGATCATGTCTTTGTCAAAGGCGTCCAGCCACTGGTATTTCAGATATCCGTTTTCGCGGAGACTCCACTGTCGGCGGCAGTAATGGAAGCTCCATCCGTTGCCCTCTCTGGGAAAGTCGATCCATTCGGGATGTCCGAATTCGTTGCCCATGAAGTTCAGGTAGCCTTCGCCGCCGCCTGCCAGCGTGAACAGACGGATCATCTTGTGCAGGGCAATGGCACGGTCGATGGTGATATTGTGGCAGCCCTTGTCCATATCCGTGTACATGGCGGCATCCGCCAGACGGAAGATCATGGTTTTGTCGCCGACGAGCGCCTGGTCGTGGGATTCCACATAGGCGATGGTGTTTTCGCCGGGACGGCGCAGACACATATCGCTCCACATTTTGTTGATGTCCCATGCCGGATCCGGCGTTTTTACGGTGCGGATCCACATATCGGGAAGTCCCATGCCGAGACGGTAGTCAAATCCTATGCCGCCGTCGCGGATCGGCAGAGCCATGCCGGGCATCCCGGACATATCCTCGGCGATCGTGACGGCATTGGGATTGACCTCGCGGATCAGTTCGTTTGCAAGCTGCAGATAGGCAATGGCTTCGGTATGGGTATTGTGGGAGAAATATTTGCTGTCGTCATCGAACGAGGTACCCAGACCGTGATCGTGATACAGCATGGAGGTGATCCCGTCGAACCGGAAGCCGTCGAAATGGTATTCGGTCATCCAGAATTTCAGATTGGACAGCAGGAAATGGAGAACGCCGGTTTTTGCGTAGTCAAAGCATTTGGTGCCCCATGCGGGATGCTCACCCTTTGCGCCGTCATGGAAGAACTGCCATGTGGTGCCGTCGAACATATTGATCCCTTCGGCGGTATTCTTGACCGCATGGGAATGGACGAGGTCGAGCAGAACCCGGAGCCCCATGCCGTGCGCCTTGTTCACGAGATACTTCAGATCCTCCGGTTTGCCGAACCAGGAGGATGCAGCGTAGAAGTTGGAGACCTGATATCCGAAGGAGCCGTAATAGGGATGTTCCATGATCGCCATCAGCTGGATGGTATTGTATCCCGCTTTTTTGATATGTTCGAGCGTAATGTCGGCAAATTCACGGTAAGTACCGACGCGGCCTTCTTCCTGCGCCATCCCGACATGGGCTTCGTAGATGTACAGCGTGGCTTCTCCGCGGAAATCCGCGTCCGTCCACGGAAAGATCTTCCGGTCATCGACCACTTCCGCTTCGAAGGTATGGTCGTCCTTGTTCTGGACGACGCGGCGGCAGTACAGGGGAAGATGCTCGGTGAGCGCCATCAGCGCACGGTTCGCGGCAACAACGGTCTTGACTTTGCAGCCGTCCCACAGCGCATCGTCGCCTTCCAGATACAGTTCCCAGTTGCCGTCCCCGACCGGGGTCAGCGGATGGGAGGTCTTGTCCCAGTCGTTGAACTCGCCTTCGAGGAACAGACGGCTGGCGCCGGGTGCCCATTCGCGGTAGTACCATCCGCCGTCCACGTGATGAAAGCCGTAATAATGGTGGGCATTGGCAAAATCGTTCAGGGTCTGCCCTTTTGTGAGGAGTCGTTCCTTGGTTTCGCGGTACAGGGACATCCGGAGATCAATGTCACCCTCATATTTCTGCAGCTGGGGATTCAGTTCGATCAGTCGATACATATATTTCACTCACTTTCCTGACAGCCGATCAAAGATATCGCTGTTTTAGCTTATACAAACAGTTATTCAAGAATATTATAGCCGGAAAAATCCCGGAAGTCAAGATTCTTCTGCCGGGATTTTATTGATATTGCCGAGCATTTCCTTGACTTTTTTCTGTTTTTATGGCATACTATCCATATCAACCGATCCCAAAGGAGTCCATCATGTCCATTACCGACGCATTGTCAAGTTCGCTTCTGATCCGCGGAGACGCCGCCCATGCCTTCCGCGATCCGACCGTCCTGTACGAAGACGGCATTTTTTATCTGTACTGCACGTACGTGGAGACGGAACCTTCCGGAGACGTCTATATGTACACCGTTGTTCTGCGGTCGAAGGATCTGGTGCAGTGGAGCGCGCCGGAAAAACTGACGCCGCGCGACAAAAGCCTCAATTATTCCAGTCCCGGAAATATCATCCGGCACGACGAGAAATACTGTATGTGCCTCCAGACGTACTGCCGGGAAAACGGCGAAAAATACGGGAATTCCAATTCCCGCATCTTCACGATGTCCGGCAGCGATCCCATGCACTGGGATGCACCCGTGCTTCTTCCGGTGAAGGGAGACGTTCCGGTCGGTGACATGGGAAGAATGATCGACCCGTATCTGATCTATGACAAAACTGCCGGTCTGTGGAACTGCTTCTTCAAGCAGAACGGCGTCAGCCGCTCGGTCTCGCGGGATCTGAAGCACTGGGAATACCGCGGAAACTTTGCTGGAGGAGAAAATGTCAGCATTATCGAAAAAGACGGCGGATACTATATGTTCCATTCGCCGCACAACGGCGTCGGCGTCCGGTATTCCGAGGATCTCGAACACTGGCGGGACATCGGCAGTCTGCTGACCTTCGGACAGAATGACTGGGACTGGGCAAAAGGACGCCTGACCGCAGGCTTTGTCCTGCCGTACACGGAAGAAGACGGTTCCACGGTCTATCTGATGTTCTTCCACGGAACCGGACCGGAGGATGAAGAAACGATTTTTGATACCCACGCCTGCATCGGGCTCGCGTGGAGCTACGATCTGCTCGAATGGCACTGGAAATAAAAGCAAAGATCCGGCGGAAGGATTCCTTCCGCCGGATCTTTTATGCATTGAGCCATCACGGCTGCCAGTACTGTTCGATACATTCCTTGGCGATCTCAACATAGCGTCTGCCGCGGTTGTAATCGCCGAAAATCGTCAGGACTTCGCGCTGTGCCATTTCAAAGAGACAGCCGCTTGCCGATTCGCAGACCATTTTGAAATATCTGCGTAGGGCTTCTTCGTCCATGGGACCGGGATTGGTCACGTATTCCGCGCGCGGCTTGCTGTAGTAGATCACCTTGGATCCGCGGAGATACTCACCGACTTGCGGTTCGTTGTTGAACGGCGAAACGGACAGCTTGCGCAGATTCGTCCACTTGGAGAGATAATCCGTCCAGATGGCGTCCACACGTTCGCAGCAGCCGTAGGACAGAAGTCCCATCCGCTTCACAAGACGATCCTGATAGGGATATACGAATTCGCCGTAGACTTCCGGCGCGACCGCCGTCGTTTCCTGCGATTCGAGGAAGCCCCAGCATTCCGTGGTTTTTGTAACGGGACCGGAGGGAAGTTCATTGGTGAAGGAATAGCTTTCCTGCGGCAGAGGCGACATGCCGACGGTGGGAAGCAGAAGCTTTTCGCGTTCGAGGAAATCGTAATAATCCTCATAGACCTTAGTCGCCATATCCATGACCCTGTGGAGGATCTCCGGACAGTCATACATGGCAAGGTAGTAGTTCTCCATGCCGAGCAGGTGGACGAGAGGGTTGGTGAACGAGCCGGGAAGAGCGTTCATCACGATTTTTGCGGGCAGGATATCGCCGAACAGTTCGTTCAGCCAATTGCAGTGGTCGAGGGTACCCTGCAGATCCGCACCGAAATGACCGCCTTTCAGCTTTTCCCATTCTTCTTCGAGGTCTTCGATCACGGGATCGATGTGGTAGCCGCTGCCGACTTTGCCGGGGATCCGGCTGGTTTTTGCGCCGATGCCGAAGGGACTTGCCCATGCACGGAGCCCGACGGGAAGCTCTGCGGAAAGAGGCGTGTCGTCGTCAAAGAGTTCCCGTCCGACCATGGAAGAAAGCAGAGTGGATTCCACATTCCGTGCTGCCTGGGATTCACACTGCAGACGCGGTGCAACAACTTCATGCGTGAAATTGCTGAACAGAAGACGCACCGTGGGAGTTTCCTTCCGGCCTTCCTCGAGTGCCTTCCACTTTTTCAGGATTTCTTCGTTTTTCGGACAGCCGGCGTATTCCAGACGCCGCTTTGCAAGGGAGCGCAGGATTTCTCTGTCTTTTGCGGGGATCTGTTCCATGTCAATATCTCCTGTTATGATGATATACGTTTTTTCGGTTTACTCGATCCGCTGTCCTTCCGGGAATTCGCGGTAGTCCGGGAGAAGGTAGTCCATCATATCCGGCGTGAGACGGAGATCGCACGCACCGAGCGAATCCTTCAGATGAGCAACTTCACCCGCGCCGATGATGGAGAACGACGGGAAGCGGTACGGATGATTCGTCAGCCAGGCAAGCTGGATCTGGGAGGCGGTCCATCCGGTTTCGTCACTCAGTTTTTTGATGCGCACCGCCAGTTCGCGGTTGTACGGATTGTCGAACAGGGATGCACGCCATGTCACCAGATGATCGAAATTTCCGGTCTGTGCGTACATCGAGAAGATTCCGGCGGCAAGAGCGGAATATCCGCCGATGCAGATGCCGTCCTCTTCGTGCAGAGCGATGAAATCTTCGTCCAGCCACTTGCATTCGCCGCGGTTGGTGCGGTTGTTCCGCGCAAGATTGAATTCGATCTCATCGATCACAAATCCCGGATATCCGTGCGCTTTTGCATAGTCCGCGGCGGCACGCTGACGTTCGACGGACCAGTTGGAGCAGCCGTAATAACGGACTTTGCCGGCTTTCCGGAGGTCTTCGAGCGTGTCCATGATCTCGGAAATCTCCACCGCCGGATCGTCCACATGGAGCATGAAGAAATCCACATAATCCATGCCGAGCCGTGACAGGGATTCTTCCGCATCCTGAATGATGTCGTTCCGGTGCAGGGTGAGACAGCAGGGAAGGCTGTCGTCTTCTCCGCCTTTGGTGGTGATGATCACCTTGTCGCGGAGCCCGCGGGAAGCGACCCATTCGCCGAGGCATTGTTCGGACAGACCGTCTCCGTATTCGTGGGCGGTATTGAAGAAAAAACCGCCGCGGTCATAGTAATAATCCAGGATTTCGTGGGCTGCGGGCTTGGGAATGCTGGTTCCGTGAGGGGCACATCCCATGCAGATGCCGGATACGGCAAAGGGAACGCCGGGAATTTGAACAGTTTTCATCGTGTCAGACTCCGATCATTTTTTACGTTAATTATAGCACCATCCGGTGTGTTTGGCAAGAGAAATGCCGACGATTCCCGCAGATTATAGAATATCGGCGCAGGATTTCCGTCTGTCACCGTATACCGGTAAGATCTCTGCGGGATCTTACCTCCAAAATCCCCGGAATCTCTTGTTTTTTCCGGGGATTTTGTTTATAATGTTATAAATATTAAGCGTACTATTTTCAGGAGGATCCGCGTATGAAAGAGATCAACATTGTTCTGCATGAGCCGGAAATCCCGCAGAACACAGGCAATATCGCGCGTACCTGTGCCGCCACGGGTGCCGCACTGCACATCATCAAACCGATGGGGTTCACCATTGACGACCGCAAACTCAAGCGTGCCGGGCTCGACTACTGGCATCAGCTCGACATTACTTATTACGAAAATCTGGAAGATTTTTTTGCGAAAAATCCCGGATGCAATTTCTACTGTTTCTCGACGAAAGCGCCGCGATGCTATACGGATGTTGTCTACGAAACTCCCGTATTCCTCTTTTTCGGAAAGGAAACCCGAGGTCTGCCTGAGGATTTTCTTCGTGCGAATCTGGAACGCTGTGTGCGTATTCCGATGCGCGAAAGCCTGCGCAGTCTCAATCTTTCCAATTCTGCCGCTGTCGGTGTATACGAAGTTCTCCGGCAGTCCGGATTCCGCGGTCAGCAGGAAGAAAGCGATTATCTCTCCGAATAATAATTTCCGTTTCAGGCAAACACAAAAAGCCACGGCAGTTTCGGCTGACGTGGTTTTTCTGCAGTCTATATTCAGCATAGTACATGCTTCCACGCGGTATTGCTGTTTATTAAGATAATCATATCGAAAAAACTGCCCCGGAAAGGTTAAATCTCCTTTCCGGGGCAGCCGCTATCAGCGGATGAATGCCGGTTCCGGCTTACTTTGCGCTGATACTGTTTTCGTAGGATTCAATCATCTTCTTGACCATCTGACCGCCGATGGAACCTGCCTGACGCGCGGTGAGTTCACCGTTGTAGC
Source organism: Clostridia bacterium (assembly GCA_017547755.1). Classification (GTDB taxonomy): domain Bacteria; phylum Bacillota; class Clostridia; order Oscillospirales; family CAG-272; genus UMGS1696. The sequence goes on from JAFYOX010000089.1 coordinate 77,617, forward strand.
CGTTTTCGAGGCTTACGCCGACTTCACGTGCAGCTTCCATCTTGAACTGTTCCATTGCAGCCTTTGCTTCCGGTACGACGATTCGGTTGTTCTTCTGTGCCATAATAGTAACTCCGTTTCTTGTTTTCGATTTGGATTTTGTTTTCCGAACTGCTTCTGCAGTTCGCGGAGATAAACTTTCTTTCGGAAGAGAAGTTTTATCTCCACACATATTATGAATCACATATAACCGAATTATGAATGGGAATTTGTGGGATACAGACTGCTGTTTGTTTTCGGATTTTACGAATTTATTTCGTTTCCGTGCATACGACTGCCAGACTGTGCGGCGGCAGAACCACTTCGGCTGTACCGTCCGCATAGCGGACTTCAAGTTCGCGGATGTCGAAGACCGTGCCGGGAACCACATCCTCGGAGGTATACAGCTGTGCCGAGATCACGCTGCCGCAGTTGTTCAGCGTGAATTTTTTCGGCTGATCGAACGAGCGGTTGAGAAGCGTGGTGGTAACGGTTCCGTGCTTGCAGGTGGACGTGACGTCTTCTGCGAGCGCGCAGATCATGCCGTTTGCGTGACGGTTCATGACCGAGAAGACCTGTCCCGTCGGAGAAAGGCGCGCTTTGTCCGGGAAGACCTGGATCGCACCTTCGTTGACCGATTCAAAGTGGCAAGCCATCATGACGCCGTAACGGTCAGCGTTGCGGAACAGCATATTCTGGAATGCCGCCGCCATGATGCCTTCGGTAACACTGCCGCTGCGGTACCACGCATACCATGCGTTCCATTCGTCGTAGGAAATTTTCACGACGCTGTCGCCGAGCTGTTCCCGGAGGATCCGCATCCGCGGCTGGAATTCGGTATCCACCTTGCGGATGAAGTTTTCGTACTCTTCTTTCCGCTTATCGGGATCGATGTATGCCGGATATCCCGCATAATGGTGCAGGGAAACGGCGGCGGCGACGTCGGAAAGTGCCTTTGCGGAGTATTCCGCCCATTCCTTGTTCGGATACGGACCGGAGGAACAGAGCGTGAGCCCGGGCGATACTTCCAGCATCTTCACGGCGTGTTCGCGCACCAGCTTCGCATAGGCGTCCGCCGTATTGGCGCCTTCCATGTGGCCGTATCCCATTTCATTGCCGAGAGACCAGAACTGGACATTGTACGGCTCCGGATGACCATTTTCCGCGCGCTTTCTGCCGTAAGGCGTGGATTCGTCACCGTTGCAGTATTCCACCCAGTCGGCACTGTCTTCCGGAGAGTTCCATGTCGGATTGAGCGTGATGAACGGTTCCGCACCGATTTCCCGGCAGAGTGCGATGAAATCGTCGGTATTGATCTCGTGGAAATCGTAGCCTCCCGAATGCGGCTGGGTTTCCAGCCACAGATAGGACTGGAACGGTGCACGCATATTGCGGGGAAGAAGTCCGTCTTTCCAGTGATATTCACCGGCGAAGTTGCCGCCCGGCCAGCGGAGCAGCTTGATGCCGAGTTCCTTGATCCTTTCGATGACGTCCGTACGCATGCCGCGGAAATTGTTCTGCGGCAGAAGGGACATGGCACCGATCATGACCGTGCCGACCGTGTCAAACGTCACTTCCAGCCGCGCCTCCGGATCTTCTTTGGGAGAATGAAGCGTCACGGCAACTTCGCGGTAATCGCCGGGATCGGCGGAGAAGGTCTTGCTGTCATAGACCGTCCGGTCGGAGCCGATGAGGGAAACGGTCAGTTCATTGCCCGAGAAGGAACGGACAGCCGCCGTGAAGATATAATCGGTATCCGCGAGCAGGCAGAGATCCTTCTGACCCATGCCGGTGCGGACAGGCGCATAATTGGTGATGTACTGCGCATTCTGTTCGTGACTGCGGCGCATTTTGTAGCCGTCCCCGTGACGGGTGTACGGACTGCCGAACGCCATGACGGGTCTTTCACCGACGGCGTACCATTCGTGCGCACAGCCGTAACGTCCCGGCTTGCCGGTGAATTTCCGGTTCCGCAGGAGTTCGGCGGACAGACCGCCGTAAATACAGCCGCGGGTATGTTCCAGATTATCCCCGAACAGCAGGGGAGAAATGGACTGGGATGCCGTGTAATCGAGCGTCACGGTGACGTCGGCTTCCGGTGCTTCCGGCGCATCGGATGCGGCAGGAATGTCCATGGGAAGATTGCTGGAGTGAGAGGGATCCGGCTGGGAACCGTTGACGATGTCGGAAATACTGCATCGGAACAGGATCGCCATGTTCTTCAGATTGTCGATATCCGGACAGGCAAGACCGCGTTCCCATTTGGAGACCGCCTTGTCGGTTACGGAAAGAAAGTCGCCGAGCGCCTGCTGGGACAGATTCAGACGTTTGCGCGCTTCCTGGATGAAGGAACCGGTTTTCTGCATATTCATAATGTGCACCTCTTTCATGAAATTTTCAGATACCTTATTATATCATAAATTCGGCGGAAAATCATCCTCTGTGTTCTCGACTGTTGGTTTACTTTTGGTTTTCGGAAGCGGTTCTGCCCGCGTGTTCCTTGACACGGTTCGCACGGTATGTTATAATATCCTGAAACATTATGTCTTAACACAGAAAATCAAGGAGATATATGGATATGCAGAAAAAATGGGACGTTTATGTATACGGTGACGTAAACATCGACCTCGTTGTCCCGGGTGTGGAAAGCCTTCCGGATCCCGGCTCCGAAGTGGATGTACCGATTATGGAAACCTTTGTCGGCGGCGGTGCGGCGCTGTTCACGCTCGGACTTGCCAAGCTCGGACTGACCCCGGTCTTCCAGGGCAGCATCGGCAGGGATATGTACGGAGAATACATCCGGAATCTTTTCCGTGAACTCGGCGTGGACGACAGCCTTCTCCTGGACAGCGACACGAAGAAAACCGGGATCTCCATCAGCTTCACGACGGAAAAGGACCGCTGCTTCCTGACCTACCGCGGAACCAACGAAGGTCTTTCTCTCAAATATATGGATCTTGAACAGCTTCGGTATGCGAAGCATGTCCATGTCACCGGCTACGAAGGTGCGACCAACCATGCGGAATACCTTGACATCCTCACGAAGATCCACGAAATGGGCGACGTGACCGTTTCCTTTGACGTGGGCTGGGATATGACCGGCGTATGGTACGAAGGAATTTTCGATCTCCTTCCGATGATCGACGTTCTCTTTATGAACGAAACCGAATGCCAGCATTACACCCGCTGCGATGACATTGAAACCGGTGCGCGCAAACTGGCGGAAAAGGCAGGTATGGCAGTCATCAAGCTCGGCAAGCAGGGCGCAATGGCTGTCCGCGACGGCGAAAAGTTCTTCGCTCCTTCCTACAAGGTACAGGCGGTCGACACCACCGGTGCGGGGGATTCCTTCAATGCCGGCTTTATCTACGGCTTCCTGCAGGGACTTCCGATGGAAGAATGTCTGAAGTGCGGCAACGGCTGCGGTTCGCTGTCCGTCACCAAACTCGGCGGCAACACCGGCTTCCCGTTCCGTGCGGAACTGGAACAGTGGATCCGCGATCACGAATAAGGAGAAAAATCAATGAAAATCGGCGTTATCGGCGGCGCAGGTGTACGCACCGTCATCTTTATCAACGGACTTCTCAAGCGATATAAGAAACTGAATATCGACGAAGTCGTTCTCTACGATATCGACCACGAAAAGCTTTCCGTGATCGGCAAGCTCTGCCGCCATGTCGTAAACCGCGAAGGCAAGGATCTCACGGTCCGCGAAGTTTACACGGCGGAAGAAGCCATCCGCGGCATGGACTACATCGTTACCACGCTCCGCGTCGGCGGCGACCATTCCCGCGTGATCGACGAAGCCACCGCTCTGAAAAACGGCGTCATCGGTCAGGAAACCACCGGTGTCGGCGGATTCTCCATGGCAGTCCGCACGATTCCCGTTCTTCTGGACTACTGCGAACTCATCGCAAAGTATGCGCCCGACGCATGGGTATTCAACTTCACCAATCCGTCCGGTCTCGTTACGCAGGCTCTGCACAATGCGGGACATCACCGGATCATCGGGATCTGCGACGCTCCCAGCAGCATGAAATACCGCATGGCACAGCTTCTCGGCGTCACCGAAGAAGAACTGTACGTGGAATTCTTCGGTCTCAATCATCTCTCCTGGATCCGCAGCGTGCAGGTCAACGGCAAGGAGATCATGCCCGAACTGATCGCGGACGACAACTTCCTTTCCGGAATTCAGGAACTTGAAATTTTCGACCGCGACGTCATCCGCAAGACCGGCATGCTCCCGAACGAATATCTCTATTATTATTATCACCGCGAACGCGCACTTGCAAACATCAACAAGTCTGAAATGACCCGCGGTCAGACCATCGAACTGGTCAACATCAAAATGATGGAAGAACTGAAGGCGATGGATATCGATGCAGATCCCGAAGAGGCTCTGCAGATCTTCCTTTATTATATGCAGCTCCGCGAAAACAGCTATATGTCCATCGAATCCGGCTCCGCGAACCGTCCGATGCTCGAAAAGGGAAGTCTTCCCGTTCCGGAAGGCATGGGCTATGCCGGCGTCATGCTCGACTGCATCGAAGGCATGCAGAGCGAAGAAGGACGTACGCTTGTCCTGAGCATTCTCAATCAGGGATGCATCCCGTTCCTGAGCGACGAAGATGTGGTCGAAGTCACCTGCAATGTTTCGAAAAACGGCATTGCTCCCGTGAAGCAGACCGAAATCCCTGCGATGTGCGAACTGTATATCCGCCTGATCAAGCATTACGAACGCCTGACCGTGGAAGCGGTCCGCGAAGGAAGCGAAGACAAGGCAGTCACCGCGCTGATGACCCATCCGCTCATTAATTCCTATTCTCTCGCAAAGAAACTGATCGAAGACTACAACGAAGCCTACGGCGAAAAGATCCTTGGAGGAACCCGATGAAACTCAACTTTACCTTTGACGGCAACATGAGCCGGGAAGTGCTGGAAAGCTATCTTTCCCGTGCTGTGACCGCAAGCAATATGTACGAAACCGAAACGCTGGAAGACGACCTTCGTCTGATCGCACGTCTGGGCGTAAAATTCATCGGACGCGCGTCCGGTATCTGGTTCATGGCGGAAGACGACGAGATCCATTTCGCAAAATCCAGAGCCCTCGCCGATGCCGTACATGCACAGGACCCCGAGATCATCCTGCAGGCCTGCGTATTTGAAAATATTACCCAGCGCATGGACACCGTAAAGATCCCCGCATATGTGTTTGAAGCGTTCGGCAAGCCGGCGGAAGACCGCTGCTTCTCCTGGAACGACGCACGGATGCTCGACGAAAACGGAGACGATACCCCGATCGTATATCCCGAAGGACGTCCGGACTGGAAGTGCAGTGCGATGCCCGACCTGAACCGCGACGAAGCCAGAATGTGGTTCTACTACCGTGCGACCAGCTACATCGACTGCGGCTACGAAGCCCTGCACATGGGTCAGGTCCATCTCTATGCCGCCGAAGACCGCGGCATGAAGAAGACCTACGAACTTTTCCAGATGATCCGTGATTACGCCGCTGTCCACGCGCGCCGTCATAAGGTACTGATGGACGCGCATACCCACGGTGTCAGCGTGAACGGAAAGCTCCTGTTCGACTATCACGCAATGCCGTTTACCCGCGCACCTCTGGAATATTACGACGGTACCCGTCTGGTGCTCGTCCGCGAAGGCTTCAGCGAAGGCGGCGAAAACCCGAACGGCTGGTCCGGCGAACAGATGCCGTATCTCATGGAATACGACAACTGGGGCGGAAAGATGTTCCGCGACGAAGATTACGACAAGTACAGCCGCCACGAGCTCGCTATCTGGCAGTGGTGGGGCTACGACCAGATCGGCTGGTTTGCAAACGAATCTGCGGAAAACCGCGATCACTTCCTCGAATACACTTACCGCTGGACACAGGTCAACAATCCGCACGCATTCTTCGAAATGCCGATGCGCCGGATGCTCAGCGATGCCCGCGTGGAAATGGTGCGCGCGGACAACGGCGAAACAGGCGTGAACGAAAACTATCAGATCAACAATCCGTCCGCAGCCTGCCCGATGGGCTTCGGCCAGGAAGACGTGATGAAGGCGTGCTGGGACGACGGCGACCGTCTGCGCGAAGGATACGCCAACCCCGAACACCTCATCCGCTACGGTGCCCATGAAGTATACGATCCCGAAACCGGGTACAAGCTGCCCGAAAAGGTCGTCGTATTCGGCAGCTTCCAGCCGTTTGTAGGCGCTGTGGAAAACGACTCCAACAGCGAAGTTACCAGAATGTACTATATCGGCGACAATACCTACACGCTGACCGTTGTCATCCCCTTCGCGGGTGAATACAGCTATGCGGTCTCCACCTACGGTACGCTGTCTGCCGTTTACGGTCAGACCAGCCATCGCGCGTTCAGCGGCGGTGCGGGCGGCAATCACTTCGTGACCAAGCGCGACAACAGCATCGTACGGTTTACCTTCCGTTATATGGACAACAAGGTATCCGCTGAGGTCGCAGAATAAATATCCTGCCGGAAAAGCAGAAGGAAAGGGAAAGATCATGAACGAACTTTATCATGTGGAAGGGACCCTGAACCGCGGATTTGTGGGACAGATCACCTATATGGTCTGCCTGGAAAAGCCCTGTGACAAACTGGATATCCACTTCACGTTTGACAAGAGAAAGCGCAAATATGCTCCGAGAGAAGCGACTCCCGAACGGATCGCCGAAACCATCGAAGTCGTCCGCCGCGATTACGGCGAAGAGATCACGGAAGAAAGAGCGCGTGAGATCATCCTGAACGATATGAAAACCGAGATCCATACGCTCGCCACGCTGAACGATGAATTCATCGGCTGCATCCACAAGCAGCTCGCCGACCGTCATATGCTTTACGACGGCGAATTTGCTTCCGAAGGATGCATCCCGCAGCAGAAGATCGACGGCGTACTGAAAGTGACCGTTCTGGTTTTCAACGTTATCAAGGACAATACCCGCTATCAGCTCACCGTCAGCGCCGAATAAGGAGGAAAGATCATGTTCAAGCGTTATGAACTGCACAATCACACCGACCAGTCGGACGCGAAGATCACCTGCCGCGAACTGATCGGGATCATGGAAAAAGACCGTGTGGACTGCTTTGCCGTCACCGACCACAACACGACCTCCGGTCAGCCGATCATCCGGAAGATCCTCTCGGAAGAAGATCACAAGGTGAAGTGCCTTTACGGTATGGAATATACCACGTATTACGGACACATCGTCTGCCCGGTGCTCGAGCAGTATGTTCCGTGGGATTCCATCAACCGCCGCAATCCGGAACTGCTGTTTGAAGCCTGTAAAAAAGCCGGTGCGGTCACCGGCGTGGCACATCCGTTCTCTTACGGTGACCCGTTTGCACGCGGATGCCGCTTCGAAATGGAGATCAAGGATTTCACCAACGTCGACTACATCGAGATCATCAACAATCCCGAACCCCTGCACGAAGTCAACGTACCGGGCATCCTCTGGTGGGAAGACCTCGTTCTGAAGGGAGAAAAAATTTCTGCCTGCGCGGGCATGGACCTGCACACCTTCAAGGATAAGATGGCGAAGAAATTCGCCACCTACATCGAAGGCACGGACGACGGCGACCCGGCAGAGGAACTCCGCACCGCGCTTGCGGCACAGAGAACGTGGGTATCCAGCGGAATGCTCGTTACCTGGGAGATCAAGAAAGACAGCGTCCGTTTTGCTCTCCGCAATATGAAGAAGCCCGGTGCCGCACGTTCGAATACCTATACGCTCACCCTGAAGAACCGGGATGGCGTGCGCGAATTCGACCTGTCCGGCGGCTCGCTTACGCTTCCGCTCGACGAACTTTCCGACATCGAGATCCCGAAGCTCTACGCAGGCGAACCGATCCCGGAAAATCTGCGCTGTGTGGCACCGGTGATCCGGAAGTAACCGTACGGCATCGATAACAAAACCGAATCAAAAACGAAAACCAGACGGCCCCCGTCTGGTTTTCTGCATTTTAACTTCAATATACGGCGATGTCACGGATCTTTGCGCTGCCGGCTTCGGCAGTGATCTCGAACGTGACCGTTCCGGCTTCCAGCGATTCGAAGGGAACGATCCGCTTGTGTCCGATGCACTGGCTTTCATAGACCGGAACACCGTCGGCAAGGATGCGGAATCCGCGGATCTGCTGACCTTCCGTGATATCTTCGCGGATCACGACATACTTTACCTGCCGCTTTTCCGGAAGAGCGAGCGTGCAGCATCCGTCCGTCAGTACCGGAGCCTCCGCCATGGCTGGCGGTTCGGAGAATGTGTCGCGGATGAGTTTCCCGAACGCCTTGAACTGTTCTTCGTCCTGGAAATCTCCGTCCGTGCTGATCGACATGCCGAGCAGAAGATTGGAGTTTCTGCCGACCGAGCGGATGTAGCAGTCGAGGAGCTGTTCCGGCGTGTACAGCAGATGTTCCTCGCCGGCTTTCCATCCCCATCCGCCGCCGAATGCGGCGTGGGTACGGTTGGGCATATCGGTTTCCGCCGGCCAGTAATATTTGCCGTCCGGATCGCCCACACCGGCTTTTTCGTCCGGGATGGTGCCGTCATACCGTGCTTCACCGGCATTGGTGGTTGCCCAGCAGTTTTCCGGAGCCAGACCGTTTTCGTTGCCGACCCAGCGGATGTTGTGCGCGTAATCGCGCGGACCCTGGAAGCAGATCGCCTGCGGCTGATACTTCCGCAGAAGGGGCGTCAGGTCTGGACCGCCCTGTTCCGGCGGAATGATGCCGCCGTCGAACCAGATCTCGAACAGTTCGCCGTATTTCGTCCAGAGCTCCGTGACCTGTGCTTCCACATTGCGGACGTAGTCCTGATAATATTCGGAACGGTAGTCCCATTTCCAGTTGTCATTGATGTTGTAGTATCCGTTGCATCCGGTGGAGTAGTAGAAGCCGGGACGGAGTCCGTATTTTTTACACGCTTCGATGAATTCCAGACAGATGTCACCGCCGCCTCCGCGCCAGTCGGTCGACGCGATGGAGAAATCGTTGACTTTCGTGTTCCAGAGCGAAAATCCGGTGCAGTGATTGGTCACGAGGACTGCGTATTTCGCACCCATTTCCGCCGCACTGCGTACCCATTGTTCGGGATCCAGCTTCGTCGGGTGAAGGGTTTCCGGAGCGATCTCGGTGCGGACCGCGTTGGTCTTGTACCAGTCGCCGCCCAGATCGGGACGATAGATCTCGAGGCAGTAATGGATCAGAACGCCCAGTTCCATGTCCTGCCACGCAAGCTGTTCTTTGGTCGGTTTTGCCGTGTACATAAGTTTCCTCCGTTGTGATGATTTTTCGTTTCCGTTGATGGTTTATGTACAGATTATAGCACATGGTTTTCGTTTCTGTAAAGAGGAATTGGGAAAATCGCCGAATTCCGCTTGACAGAAGCGCGGGCGTGTAGTATGATTGACTCATAAAAATACAGAATCATCCGAAAAGGAGTGATACATAAAAATGAAGATCGTCAATACGACCTCGGTGTTCCCGCCGTGCTGGGATCCGCTCAATGCACTGACGCGCCTTGCATCCATCGGCTACGACGCGCTGGATATGGCGTTTGATTACTGCGTGCAGGAAAAGGATTTCCCGTTCATGACGGCGGACTATGAAAACTGGGCATGCTCGCTCCGGGAATCGGCGGAAAAACTTGGCGTGAGCTATACGCATTCGCACGCACCGTTTGATGCGTCCGCGCGCGGAGAACTGGTGGAACGCAGTCTTCGCTGTGCGTCCCTGCTCGGCATCCGGTATATGGTCGTTCATCCGATCGTCCGCAGAGAGAAAGATTTCATCACAGAGGACGACGAGTTCATCGCCGTCAATGCGGCGGCGATACGACCGCTTCTGGAGACTGCGGAAAAACACGGCGTGATCCTTCTCTCCGAAAATCTGCTCTGGGGGGCTTCCATCCGTTCGCAGACGATCGCTCGTCTCACGGAAGAAGTCAACTCCCCGTGGTTCGGCTGGTGCTACGATGCCGGACACGCACATGCGCTTCACGATTCTCTGGAATCGTTCCGGAACGTCTGCCGTGCGCCGCTGTCCCTGCATATCCAGGACAACCACGGTACGGGATGGGACGAACATCTCCTTCCCGGCAACGGTACGCTCGACTGGGGCGACTTCCTGCGTTCCCTGAAAGCCGTCGGCTACGCGGGAGAATTTGTTCTGGAAGCACATCATCAGCCGCTGGATGCGCCGGACGAAGAACGCGATGCGATTTTAACCGATCTGCTCGGACGCTCGAAAAAAATGACAGCATATTACAACAGTCTCTGTTAAAAACAGGAGGAAAATCATGATTATACTGCCTTTTGGAAAACGTGTGGAACCCTTTGTGGACGATTATCTGATCGAAAAAACGGAAGGCGTCAGCTTCCGCGGAAATACTCCCGTGAACCGCGGGAAGATCCTCGGCTTTGACAGAGAATGGGAAGGTCCCGGAAGCCTCGGCATGACGGTCTTTCAGGATGAAGAAAATATCAAGCTGTATTACCGCGGATTTCCCGGTCTGAGGGAAGACGATACCAGCGTAATGCAGACCTCCTGTCTGATGGTCAGCCCCATCGGGGACGGACTGAACTTTACCTCCGTTCCGGTCAACGAGATCGACTATGCGGGTATCCGTGAAAACAACATCGTGAAAATGGACACCTGCTGTCACAATTTCGCGCCGTTTTATGATACCAATCCGGACTGCAAGCCGGACGAACGCTACAAAGCGATCGGCGGCATCATCCAGACCGGCGGGATCTTCGTCTACGCCAGCCCGGACGGCATCCACTGGAAGCAGCTGACCGATCATCCCGTCATCACCAAGGGTGCGTTCGACTCCATGAACATGGCATTCTGGGACAGCATTGCCGGCGTTTACCGCTGCTACAACCGTTATTTCGACTGCAACGGAGCATATCCGGAAATCAAGGGCGGCGGTGCGCGTGCCATTCAGTCCTGTGTATCCACCGACTTCATCCACTGGAGCGAACCGGTCTTCAATCAGTACGCGGACGGCATCACCGATCAGCTCTACACCAACGCGGTACGCCCGATCCCCGGCGCGGAACATCTGCTGATCTCCCTGCCGATGCGGTTCCATCCGTCCCGCAAGAAGGTGAAGGAACACGGCGGAAGCAATGCCTGGGACTTTGACGGAGCCTCCGATATCGTGCTGATGACCTCGCGCAACGGGACATTCTGGGATCGTTCGCTGAAGGACGCATGGCTTGCCGGAAGCACCTACCTGCACGAATGGACGGAACGGAATTTCATCACCTGCGGCGGCATTATAGAACAGGGCGACGATTTCCTGTTCTATACCGAGAAAAACTACCGCTGGGAAGACGACGGACTCTGGGCATATTCGGTCCCGCGTTACCGTTTCCTCTCCCTGTACGCGGACGGAACCGGCGGAACGGTCCTCACAAAGCCGCTGTTCTTCCAGTCGGACGAATTTTATCTGAACTTTGCGACCTCCGCCTACGGCAGCGTGATCGTCCGTGTCCTCGATCCGGACGGAAACGTCACGTTTACCAGTGAAGAATACTTCGGCAACGAGCTGTCCGCGCCGGTGCATGTCGACGGACTTGCAGGAAAGACCGGACGTCTTTCCTTCGAACTGCGCGAGGCACATCTGTACGCGGTCGGCAGTCCTATGAAAAAATAAACCGGGATCTTCCCGGATACCGAAATCTGCAGAAAGGATTTATGCCCGACGCATAAACGAAAGAATGAACGATACCTGTAAAGTTCTCGGATTTCCGCCGGAAGACGCACGCCTGAATGTCAGCCGGCACACCAATACCGTCTTCCCGATCACGACGTTTTCTTCGAAGGAAGAAGTGGATGCGCGCAGGGAGGAACTGCGGTTCAATCTCCGGATGGCAGCCGGACTGTATCCGTGGCCGGACAAAACCCCGCTGAACGTCCGCTATGAGGATGTCGGCGAATATGACGGCTACCGCATCAAAAAAGTCATGTTCGAAAGTTTCCCGGGACTCTGGTCGACCGGAAACCTCTATCTGCCGCATCCCATGAAAGAAAAAGCTCCGGCGATCCTTAACGTGATCGGTCACTGGATGGAACAGCGCCTCACCAGAGAAGATACCGCCGATTATCCGCAGCAGATCGCCAATTTTGCGCGGATGGGCTTCATCTGTCTTGTTACCGACATGATCGGTACGGTGGACAGCCGCCAGCTGACGCACAATTACGGACGGGAAGAGAAGGAACTCTGGCTGTCGAACGGTCTCGGCGTCCAGCTGTGGAACAATATCCGCGCGCTGGATCTCCTTTGCTCCATGCCCGAAGTCGATGCGGAAAACATCGGCGTCACCGGCGCATCGGGCGGCGGCTCGCAGACCCTGTTCCTCAGCCTGATCGACGACCGCATCAAAGCCGCCGCACCGATCAATATGATCTCTCTCCGGATGCAGGGAGGTTGTCAGTGTGAAAATGCGGAAGGACTCCGCCGCCATACCGACAATGCCGAAATGTGCGCCATGATCGCACCGCGTCCGCTGTTCCTCGCAGGTTCCACCGGCGACTGGACGAATTATCTCGAAACGGCGGAACTTCCGGCGGTTCTGGAAGCATACCGGCAGTACGGCGCCGAAGATATGGTCGAACATTTCTATCAGGATGCACCGCATCAGTACAACGACAAAACGCGTCACCGCGTCTACAGCTTCTTTGCGCGTCATCTGATGGGAACCGATCCGCACTGGATCGAACAGCCGATCGAAACAGACGATCTTTTGGACCTCACATGGTTCCGCGGACAGGGACACGCACCCGGATTTGAAAACGATGCGGAATATTTTGCTTTCCGTAAGGCGGAACGTACCGCAAAGACTGCGGAACTGCTCGATGCGGAAAAGCGGAAGATGCTCGGCTGGATCACGGGCATCCGGGAAGACGCGTCGAAGTACATCCGGATCTCCTCTGAAAAAACGGAAAACGAAACCGTGGAACGCGGGATCCTCTTCGGAAATCACGGCGAAAAACTGCCGTTTGTCAGCATTATTCCGGAAAACTGGGACGGAAAGCGCGTCTGCCTGATGCTCGGTGCGGACGGAAAAGATTGTCTGGCGAATACGGAAGCCTGTGCGATGCGGAAATCCGGCATCGCTGTTGTCGGCGGGGATCTCTTCCTGACCGGGGAATTCGCGGGCTGTACGCGGAACATTGCCGGAAGTGAAACCGACAACCGCTATTTCACTACATTCAATTATACGGACGATGCTCTGCGTACGCAGGATGCGGCACGGATGATCCGTTTTGCCCTTGGAATCGGCGAAGAACTGACCGTCTGGGCGGACGGACGCGCGGCAAGAGCCGCTGTCTGTGCGCTGGCACTCTGCGGCGGTGTGAAGTCGGCAAAACTGGAAGGCAGTGCGCTGAATCTTGTCACCGACGACGAATACTACAGAGAATTCTTCATCCCCGGCATCTGCAATGTCGGCGGGCTTGCAGGCTGTCTCGCGCTTTCATCGTGCGAAGTCGAAACCTTCTGAGATCAACCACATACAAAAAGGGGCTGTCGCAAATTAGGGTAAAGTTTCCAATTGTTCAGTAACATATACAAAAAATCAAGTGTTAATCTTTCGAAATCAAATGATTTCTTGTGTATGTTGCCGATGAATTGGTTACGATTTCCTAATTTGCGACAG
>JAFYOX010000090.1 GCA_017547755.1 Clostridia bacterium
GATCGTATACAATAGGTCTGCCGTTTGAGAGTAGTGTAATTTTATAGGGTACTTAAACTTTTACCTTGACTTTTACGTCAATGTGTGCGTTTGAGAGTAGTGTAATTTTATAGGGTACTTTAAACTCAATGTCCCTGCGTTTACAGTAGGTGTGGGTTTGAGAGTAGTGTAATTTTATAGGGTACTTAAACAATCATGCGTGGTATTCGTGCGAAGGCTGAGTTTGAGAGTAGTGTAATTTTATAGGGTACTTAAACATAAGGGAATGTACTGCGCTCTGACGAGGAGTTTGAGAGTAGTGTAATTTTATAGGGTACTTAAACCGATTTTAACGACTATCAGTAACGCTATCCGTTTGAGAGTAGTGTAATTTTATAGGGTACTTAAACAGATGCCCCACTTAACACCCTGTATTCCTCGTTTGAGAGTAGTGTAATTTTATAGGGTATTTAAACATTACGTTTGATTCGGACAGCACACCAGCCGTTTGAGAGTAGTGTAATTTTATAGGGTACTTAATCAAAACTATATGCCACGAAAATATTGATGGTATTTTCATATTACACCTGAATTTACACCTTCTTGGGTAAAGTAATACGGACATATGAGAAGTTTTCTGCGCATAAAACTTCTCCAAAAACGTCAAAAGCGGGTTTTGGAGAGATATGAAGCGTTGTGATTATCCTGCCCAAAAATCCCCACAATGAAGACTCTGGAACAGTAAGAGGATCAAAAATTCAACAGCAATGAACAGAGCCACTTTCGCAGTGATGCGGAAGTGGCTCTGCTGACATACGTTCCGCAGAACGATGTTTTATCATTTTACAGGAGGACACCCATGAAAAAAAGATGTATTTCAAAGGACTGGGATCTTCACGCTCCCGGTTTCCGCGGCCGTGTGGACCTTCCGAACGACTATTCCGTGACCATGCCCCGCAGTCCGAAAGCGGAAGGCAGAGGCGACAACGGATATTTCGGAACCGGTACCGGCTATTATCACAAGGAACTGACCCTTGACGCCGCACCGCGTCACTATATCCTTGATATCGACGGCGCCTATATGTGCGCGACGGTCAAGTGCAACGACTATGTGATGGTCACGCATCCCCACGGCTATACCCCGATCCTTGTGGATCTTACCAAGCGGATCCGTTTCGGGGAAGTCAATCATCTGAACATCGATACCCGTGCGCTCCAGCCTTCCACCCGCTGGTATTCCGGCGCGGGCATTTACCGCGACGTATACCTCTGGGAAGGCGGCGACATCCGTATTGAACCGTGGGATAAATTTGTTTATACCCCTGCGCTCGATACTGTCAAGGCGGCATACGAACTGAGTGCCGACCGGAGCGCAGACGTTGTTCTCCGTGCGTCCATTCTTGACGGCGGCGAGACCGTCAAGGTTCTGGAACAGAAGGTACACGTTGAAGCCGGCGTGAAGACCAAATGCGAATTCACCTTTGATTTCCCGGAAGCAAAACTGTGGGATACGGAAAATCCCAATCTCTACATCATGCGCGCCGTCATTCTCGAAAACGGGGAAGAACTCGACAGCGACGACACTACCTTCGGCGTCCGGACGTTTACCGCAGACGTGGAAAACGGTCTCCGCCTGAACGGAAAGCCCATGAAGCTCCGCGGCGGATGTATCCATCATGACCACGGCGTTCTCGGTGCCGCGGATTATCCCGCAGCCTGCCGCCGCAAGCTGACTCTTCTGAAAAATGCCGGATTCAACTCGCTCCGCATCGCGCATAATCCGCCGTCGCTGAATCTTCTCGAAATGTGCGACGAAATGGGTATCATTGTCATGGACGAAGCGTTTGACTGCTGGCGCCGGTTCAAGGGCGGGGAATTCAACTACCATTTCTGGTTCGACAGCTGGTGGGACAAGGATATTTCCTATATGGTCCTGCGTGACCGCAACCACCCGTGCGTTATGGCTTACTCTACGGGCAACGAAATTCCCGAATGTGTCTGCGGCGACGGCGGCGAATGGTCGCAGCGTCTTACCGATGAGATCCGCAAGTACGACGCCACCCGTTTTGTGACCGGCGCGTCCTTCCAGGTAGAAGACGACAACGCAGGCAATGTCGGTTATTTCGCACCGATGGATATCTGCGGCTACAATTATCTCTATTACCGCTACAAGTACGACCACGAAAAGTATCCGAACCGCATCATCTGGGGCTCCGAAACGCAGGTTATGAATTTCTACAATTCCTGGATGGCAGTTCTCGAGAACAACCACGTCCTCGGTGACTTCACATGGACGGCGTACGACAACCTCGGGGAAGTCGGCACGGGCAGAGCACTCTGGGCAAGAGACGGGGAGATCCGCGGAATCAGCGTGGCGGAATATCCGTGGAGATCCTGCTATCAGGGCGACCTTGACCTGTGCGGCTACCGCAGACCGCAGTCGTATTTCAGAGAAGCGGTATGGATCGGCGGCAAGGAACCGCGGATCTTCACCACGCATCCCGAACATTACGGCGAAGGATACACCGGAACCGGCTGGCACTGGTACGATGTTCTTGATACCTGGACCTTTGACGACAGCTACGTCGGCAAGCCGGTGAAGTGCGACGTCTACACCGACGCAGACGAGATTGTGTGGTACGTCAACGGCCGCGAAGTCGGCAAGAGCGCACCCGAAAAGGCGATCGCAACGCTGGATATCCCGTACGAAAAGGGTGAGATCTCCGTGATCGCCTACAAGAACGGCGTGGAATGCGGACGTTCCTCTCTGCAGACCGTGGGCGCACCGGCGGCTGTGAAGGTAGCTGCGGAAACCGATTCTCTGACGGCGGACAACCGCGACCTCTGCTATTTCGACATTACGATCACGGATGCAGACGGCAGCCGGATCCCCGATGCGAAAAACGCGCTGTACTGCTCCGTGGAAGGCGGCAGTCTGATGGGAATCTTCAGCGGCGACCCCAAGAATGAAGACCAGTACGGTTCCAATGCCTGCCATGCATTCGAAGGCCGTGCCGTAGCGATCGTTCGCACGAACACGCCCGGACAGGTAAGAATTACCGTGATCAGCAATGGTCTTGCAGCAGGAAGCGCCTGCGTAACGGCGGAATAAATATTGATAAACCGAAAAACCACTTCCGTGTCGGAAGTGGTTTTTTCTGCGTCTGTTTTCGGAATGCGGGATCATTCTCCGCGGCTGAATTCGATTTTGTGAAGGGATGCGGTCTCGAAATCGCCGTAGAATTTCAGGGTGACCGTATGCTTGCCGGATACCGGATCCATTTTTACGGAATCCGTGCCTTTTCTGAGCGCGGTGTGATACCATCCGTCCAGCCAGAGTTCAACGCGGCAGTCACCGCCGCAGCACAGACCGGCGCGGAAGGTATCTTCGCCGTCAAACTGCAGATACCGGAACACCGCGGTGTCGCCGGGACGGATCTCCTGCAGAGTAAGGACGTGCGGAGAGGTGTCGTCGCCGGCTTTGCGGACATTGCCGGACATCTCACAGGCGAGGCAGGCAGGGATCGTCTGTCCTGCGGAAATGGATTCGCCGATGCCGGAAGAGGTCATTTTTACTTCGCGGATGGTTCCGTCCGCTTCGATGGTGATCGGTTCCGCGCAGACATGACGGGAATTCACGCCGCCGTACGTGGAACGGTGATAGAACAGATACCACTGTCCGTTCACGCATTCCATCGAGCCGTGATTGTTCCATGTTCCGGGATCACAGCCGAAGTTGTCGAGGATCACGCCGCCGTACCGGAAGCCCGTCATGGGATTGTCGGAAACGGCATAGCCGAGCGAGGTCGCACGGTTTCCGTGACGGTGCGTGTCGGTGAAGAGGAAATAGTACTTTTCGCCGATCTTTTTGACCGAGCTTCCTTCGTGGAATTCGTGTTCCGCGACGCTCAGCGGCTGGACAGCCGAATCGGGTTCGATCTCGATCATGTTTTCCTTCAGTTTTGCTGCGCGGACGTTGTCGAACTGCCCCCAGTAGAGGTACGCCTGTCCGTCATCGTCGATCAGAACGGCGGGGTCAATGCCGTGGACACCCGCAATGGGGCCGATGTCGCGGAACGGTCCCCACGGATGCTCGGAGCTTGCCACACCGCAGCGTCCGTCCGGAACGCAGTAGTACAGATAATAAACACCGTTCCGGTAAGCGCAGTCGGGAGCATACAGCGCCGCCTGATCGTACGCCCAGTCGGTATCGGACAGCCGGAAGGATACGCCGTGATCCACCCAGTCGATCATGTTATCCGAGGAATATACGTGATATTCGTCACTGCAGTAGGTGAGTTTTCCCTGCAGGTCGAACGAACCGTACAGATAGACCCGTCCGTCCTGCCAGACGTGCGCTTCCACATCGGGAATGAAGAGATCTGCCGGCAGGATCGGGTTGTGTGCGTAGGGAATATTCATAAAAATTCTCCTTGTTTCTTGTACAGGATGCTGTTTTTCTTACGGAGTTTCCGCATACCGGAAATCCGGGAGAAGTCCGATTTTTTCCGTGCGGATCGGAACAAACCCGATTTTTTCCGCCGGAGAACCGGGAAGCAGACGGTAGTCATGCTGTTTGGCGTCGGCAAACAGCGGGTCTTCCGAGATGCTGTCCGCGTCGTAGCGGCGCGTATTTTTTTCGAAGGTCTTCCATTCTTCCAGCGAAAGAAGCTGATCGTCCGCACGGAACTGGATTTTTCCGGCCGCGTTGTAATACAGATTCCGGTTCATCCGCGAGAGGGAATCGTAGGACGATGCGCCGCAGAAATAGAGCATGGTGCGGTCGCTGACGTCCGAGGCGGTCAGGGTGCCGTCGTCGTTCAGCGTACCTTCGGAGCAGGAATAGACGATGTTCTGCTCAAAGACCGATTCTCCCGCGGGACAGATGTACGGCGCGATGTCCGCCGCACCGCTTTTTGCGTATCCGACGTCGAAGATGTTGTTGACGACGATGTTTCCGATGCTCTTGATGAAAATTCCGGCATTGACCGCCACGGCGTTTTCGTCGTAGATGATGTTGTTCGTCACGGTGACATAATGCGCCGCGTCGTCGAGGAAAATGCTGTGACCGCGCCATCCGGTCGTTGCGATGCCGCGGTAGGCATTGTAAACGATGTTGTGATCGATCACGTTGTCCCGGCCCATGCCCCAGCCTTCGATGCCGCCGCCGTCGCCGGAGCGGATGCCGGTATTATAGATCCGGTTGTAAGCGATGAGATTTTTGGTTGTCTGATTATATTTCCAGTGATCGCCGAAGGGAACGTCCGTCAGTCCGTTGTCGGGGAACACGCCGTAGCGGATCCCCTTGAGGGAGATGCCGTAGCGAGGTACGCCGGAAATATCGTTGTGCGTGATCCGGTTTTCGCCGCTGTTCATCAGGTAGATCCCCGCGCCGTGACCGACGAATTCGCCGACTTCGCGGATGCGGTTGTTCGTGATGGTGTTGTTTTTGCAGCAGTAATTCAGGCTGCCGGGATTTTCGCCGATCAGAAACATTCCGGCGTAGCCGGTATGGCGGATATCGTTTCCGGCGATGAGATTGTTCTGTGCGTATTCCGTGAGAACGACCGCCATGTAGCCGGCGTTTTCCATCCGGCAGTCCTTTACGGTGACGTTTTCCGCATTCCGGAGGCATACAAGCCCCTTGAGATTGCTTTCGTATTCACCGGTGACATTGTTCGCGCGGGCATGCGCGAGAAGATTTCCGCCGAAGGCGTTCATTTCGAGCCGCAGACCGGAAATAACGATGTTTTTGACCGGGCGGCCGTTTTCACCGTGAATATAGAACAGATTATCCGCCAGACCCGCGACGATTTCGGTGTTCTGCAGGGTATCCGGGTTTTCCGGATAATAGTAGACGCGGCCTTCTTCGATCGCCCATTCGCCGGGCACGGTGATATATTCGCGCGCACCCTGCAGATACTGAAGCTCACCGCTCCAGTCGCATTTCCGGTATTCGGTACGGATGCCGCCGCCGGAGAATTCCGTGACTTTCATGACTTCGCCGAACCAGCTCGTCGCATTTCCGAAGACCGCCTGCAGGTGGGAAGGATCCCGTACGGGCTTGTTTTTCCAGTCCGTTTCGCGTGCGGCGGTCAGGCGTCTGCCGTCCGCAAACAGGGCATAAAACGGAGGGAGATCCGGAATATCTGCCGAGAAGATGCCGTTTCCGGCACTTTCCCAGCCGGTAATGGGAAGACCGCCCACGATGCGGACGTTTTCGCCGTCGGCATGGGTGTAAGTGACTGTATAATGGTCATCGCAGTCGTCGGGACCGACAGTGATCGGTTCTTTCTGATAGTACGTGCCTTCACGGAGGCAGATGCAGACATCGTTTTTCAGTCCGCCGTCACGGATGAGCGCGCGTACCGCCGCCTGTGCCGCCGCGATCGTGGCAAACGGACGTTCTGCGGAACCGTCGCCGGAAGCATCGGAGCCGTTCACGGCGACATACAGCTGGATGGGAGGAGTTTGTGCGTTCATGATCTGCCTCCGCTCAGCGGACGATCCGGTATTTTACGTTCCGGCGGAATGCGTCCGTACCGGAAAGTTCTTCCGAAATATCGCCGGTCGTATCGTTGTAGGTGATTTTTACTGCGGTGTATTCGCCGTTTTCGTAGCCGTATCCGTCGCCGGCATCGTTGTACAGCGTGAACTGACCGTCACGGCCGGCATAGATGCGGACTTCGCATTCCGCGTCGGGGTGTTCGTCCGTATACTGCATGACCGGAGAGGTCGGAACGATCGCGCCGGCACGCACGAACAGCGGGATCCGTTCGATGGAGCAGGGGATCCGGACATAGCGTCCGCCTTCGTAATATTCTTCCGTATGGAAGTCGTACCAGCCGCCCTCGGGCAGATAGACGTCGAGATAGCGGTCGGGGGAAGCGATTTCCGCCGAACCGGCGGTGTAATACATCGGATGGGTGACCGGGCAGACGAGGAATTCGTGACCGTACATATACTGCGTGCTGACTTTTCTCGCCGTGCGGTCGTTCGGGAACGCAAGACCGAGCGCCGTGATCGGCATGGTGCCGTCGAAGGTGACTGCCGCATTCACGGAGTAGAGGTACGGGACCAGACGGTAGCGGAGAGCGATCGTTTCTTCGATGGCGTCACGGAACATGGTTCCGCGCTCGCCGAACTGCCATACTTCGCGCGGTGTATCCGTGCCGTGGGAACGCATGAACGGCGTGAATCCGGCAAACTGCAGCCAGCGGGTGTAGAGTTCGCGGAAGCCGAGGTCGTCTTTTCCGTCCGGATAATCGCCGTCGCCGAACCACTGCTGCCACTGCTTGACAAAGAATCCGCCGGCGTCGCAGTTCCAGTATGCTTCGCCGCAGGCGATGTAGTTCTGTGCGATCGGGATCTGTCTGGAAAGTGCTTCCCAGGTCGCGCTGACGTCGCCGGACCATACGATCGTTCCGTAGCGGTGCTGTCCCGGATAACCGGAGCGTGTCAGATTGATGACGCGCTTTTCGTCCGTCGTTTTCCGCTGATTTTCGTAGATGCCCTTCGAATGAACGAGGGAGTAGGCGTTGATGATGCCATCGTCGAGATATTTCTTGAATTCGTCCGTGGACTGTTTCATGCGTTCCGGCAGAGGAGCACGTTCCGCACCGCCCCATACTGCGTCATACGGTTCGGACGAGTCGCACCACCAGCCGTCGATGCCGTACCGGAAGAACGCGTCGTTCGCCTGCCGCCAGTAGATGTTCCGCGCATCTTCGTCAAACGCATTGTAGACGGAGCCGTCGCCGAGCAGTTTTCCGGCGTTCCGGAATTCGATGCGGTCCTCGGATTCGCCGCTCATGTTCGGCCAGATGGAGATGAGCATATGGAGATTCATGGCGTGCAGCCGGTCCATCATTCCCTGCGGATCGGGATAGCGTTCGGGATCGAAGCGCTTGAAGCCCCACAGACCGCCCGGCCATGTCTGCCAGTCCTGAATGATGCAGTCGATCGGCGTGCCGATCTCGCGGTATTTTTCCGCCGTTTCGAGGATGTGTGCCTGCGAAACGTAGCGTTCGCGGGACTGGATATAGCCGACCGCCCACTTCGGGAGCATCGGGGTCACGCCGGTCAGCGTGCGGTAGCCGCGGCAGACGTTGTCGAAATCGTCGCCGAGAATGAAGTAATAATCGATGGCTTCGACGGAATCGAATCGGAAATGGCCGTACCGGCGGTCGGTTGCGTCAAAGGTCATGAGAGAAGTGCAGTCGAACAGGTACGCATAGCCTTTGGTGGATACCAGATAGGGAAGCGAGATGCGCATATTTTCCTGATACAGCGGGACAAACTGTCCCTTAAGGCTGGGATAGCCTTCTTCCTGGCTTCCGAGACCGAAGAGTTCTTCGTCTTCGGTGAAGCAGAGCTTCAGTTTGCCGTGATTGGACGTGCGGAGGAACTGCTGTTCGCCGTCCTTCACCGTGACGCGGACGCCGTCCACGGTTTCACGGATCTCGGCATTCCCGCCGGTGGTGCGGAGGATATCGTATTCCGTCAGCTCCTGCCCGGACAGGCGTGAAAGAAGTGTTCCGTCCGGACGGGTGAACGCGATTTCCTGCGTTTTTTTGTTCACGGTGACGCACAGACGTCCGGTGCGGAGCGTGAACGTGTCTTCGTTTTCTTCGGTTTCGGCGGAAACGACCGGCATTGCGGAAAGATCCGCGGTGACGATCATGCTTTCCGGAACCTGCCGGAGGTCACGTCCGCAGGTGATGCGGAGAATGGCATCGCTGCAGACCGTGAGACGCAGGGAAAGTTCTCCTGCCGGAAGATCATAGATTCGTTGCATGGCGACTCCTTTTATGTATATCGAGTATTTTTTGAGTGTTTTTGAAACGTCGGGAATTTCCCTTTACGTCAGATACGGCGCATAGAGCACGTCGGGACTCAGCGAAAGGGATTCGGCCGCTTCTTTCAGTTTTTCCGGACGGATGATGCGGAACAGCGCCGGCTGGGATTCCGAAACTTCGGCATCGTCACGGCAGCGTTTCAGCGTTTTTTCGTCGTATCCGGAGAGCCGTACCCTGACGGGGCATCCGAGACGGTGTGCGAGAGAACGGAAGATCTCCGTTTCCGCCGGTTCGGTGAAGGCGAATTCCTCCACAAACGCATTGTCCTTTCCGAGCGACAGATAGCCGGCGATCCTGCCGCCGCGGGCATATACGGTGACCGCCTCTCTTTTTGCGCTGTGCAGGGCGGCATAAAAATCGCCGGCATCCGCACGGCGGATATAATCGCATTTTGTTTCGGAGAGTTTTTTCAGAAACGCACGTTCCTCCGGAAGCATGGGTGCGAAATCATAGACTGCCGCTCCGGAGTCGGACGGCCGGAAGGTCAGCGTGTACTGGATGCCGCCGCCGTGGTAGCCGACACGACCGTAGCGGACGGGGTTTCCGTGAAGATAGCCGAGGTCGCCGCACGCACCGCAGGCGTCATTCACGGCATGGAGAAGCTGTGTCATGACCCCGCGGTTCCGGTAATCTTCGTGTACGGCAACGTTTCCGTTGGCGATGAGCCGGATCTGGACATTTCCGACCACATAATCGAGCGGATACATGGCGGCGGTCCCCACCAGACGTCCGTCGGCAAAGGCTCCCAGATGGGACGATGTCACGTACGGATTCGGCGCGGAGAACAGTCTGGGAAAGAGGTCGATAAAGCGGGTCTCGCGTCCGTAGCTCCGGCTGAACACACCGTCGAGCAGATCCCGCAGTTCATAAAAATGTTCGGGAGAAAGAAGTTTGATTTCCATGAAGATCCTCCGTGATCGGTGAAAAACGGTTTTCCGCGATCCTGTTCACAGATCGTTTTTATAAGGATATTGTAACCGCAAAACGGCCGGAAGTCAATACGGCGCCGGAAGAATGTCCGCCGGGAGGGCAGAATCTTCTTCCTTCTTGATAAAACCGGGGCGGTATGCTATAATGAAAGCAGAATCTGAAATAAACTTCGGCGGAGGCAGCGTATGACGTATCGGAAACAGGCGGATCCGTTCCACGGGAACGGGACAATCGATCTTCCCAAAGCGGAAGGAATTGCGGCATCCTGGCATTTCATCAAGGGACTTACCGGAAATACCCATCCGGGAGCGGCGGTACCGTTCGGAAAATATTCCGTATGCCCTTATACCGGCGGATATCCCACCGGATACGGCGTGAACCGGATCAACACCGGCGGACCGATCGGCAAAATTTCGGAAGAACTGCAGATCATCGGGTTCTCCCATTTTCAGCACAGCGGTACGGGCGCTGTAGGGCTTTATTATAATTACGCACTTGTTATGCCGTACCTTCTCCGGCAGACGAAGGAAAACCGGTATACGCCGGACATGGAAACGGCGTCGCCCGGATACTATGCCGTCCGGCTGACGGAAGCGGATATTTTCTGCGAACTGACCGTTTCGCACACCGGAGCGTACCACCGCTATACCTTCCCGGACGGCGGCGGATGTCTTGAAATCGACTTCACCAACGACGGTCTGTACGATGCCTCCATGCGCGGAGAAGCGGAAGATTTATGTCTGACACGGATCTCGGATTCCGAACTTCGTGCGGAAGTCACTCTGCGGAAGGTACGGTTTTATTTTGTATGCCGCTTCACCGGAGAGGGAAAACTGGACGAAAACGGAGTATACCGTACGGAAACGGCGGGACCGGTCCTGCTGATGCTGTCGGTATCGGCGTCTTCCATGGACGATGCCGTCCGTGAAAACGCTCTGTGCGTCCCGGATTTTGATGCTGTACGGACGCAGGCGGAAGACGAATGGGAAGACGCGCTCGGACGGATCCATGTGGACGAAGCCGAAGACCCGAACGAACGGAAACTGTTCTATTCCAATCTCTATCATACGCTGATCAAGCCCTGCGACTGGGGAAAGGGCGGATTTCTCTGGGAAGGGGAACCGTTTGTGGTGGATTTCACGACGCTGTGGGACATCTACAAAACCACGCTTCCGCTGATCTTTACGCTGTATCCGGAGATCTCCGCGCACATTGCCGCGGCATACGACCGGCTCGGGCAGACGCTCGGCAAACTGCCGCACTGCTTTATCCTGACCACCGACACCAACATCGAAGCCAAGCAGGCGCGTCTCAATGCGGAACATATGCTGTACGACGCGTGGATCCGCGGCGTTCCGGCGGACTGGGAGAGCATTTTTGATCAGATGATGACCGATATTTTCCGGGACGATTTCCGGGATTTTACGGAAAACGGCATCTGCCCGAAGACCACGCATACACTGGATATGGCGGAAGGCTGTCATGCGGCGGCGGAAATGGCGGAACGGCTCGGCAGAAACGAAGACGCCGACCGGTTGTATGCGCTGGCGGAACACTGGAAGAAGGCGTTTGATCCGGAGACCGGACTTCTGTATGCGGACAGCGATTATTACGAAGGAAATCACTGGAACTATTCCTTCCGGCCGATGCGCAGTATGGACGAGCGGATCGCGCTGGCAGGCGGTGCCGGACGGTTTGAAGAACTGCTTGACCGCTTTTTCGGCTTCACGGCTCCGGAAGACGTTTCCGGACGCTTCGAAGGCTTCAACAACGAAACCGATATGGAAGCTCCGTGGGCGTACGCTTACATCGGACGTCACGACAAGCTGACGGAGATCCTCCGTGCGGCGGACCGGTATATGTTCCGGACAAAAGAAGGCTCCACCGGTACGGGCGGCATTCCCGGGAACAACGATTCCGGCGGTCTGTCCGCGTGTTATCTCTGGAACTGTCTCGGTCTGTTCCCGGTCAGCGGACAGGATTTGATGCTGATCGGATGTCCGAAATTTGCGCGCACCGTCCTTCGGCTGGCAGGCGGCGGTACGCTGGTGATCCGCAGAGAAGGTGCATACTCCGCACCGGTTTCCGCACGGTTCAACGGAAAAAACTGCGGATCCCTGCAGCTTGCGGCATCCGAACTGATGAACGGCGGCGAACTGGTGATCTGTACGGAAACGGCGGAAGAATGACGCGCAGACAACGGATATTTTTATGACAGGAGGTTTTCATGGTACCGGGTTTTGAGCGGAGAAAAAAAGAAAAAATGCCGGTTCTCGCGGTATGCTACGATTTCGACAAGACGCTGTCGCCCTACGATATGCAGGCACAGGGATATATCCAGTCCGTCGGTTATGAGATCGAAAAGTTCTGGGAAGAGTCGAACGCGCTTGCGAGAGCCAACGAAATGGACAGCAATCTTGCGTATATGTATAAAATGATCCGGGAGGCGGAAGGCAATTTCGTCCTGAACCGTGCGGCTCTGGAGCGGTACGGCGCACAGGTCGCGCTGTTTCCCGGCGTCAGGGAATGGTTTGAGCGCATCCGGGCATACGGAAAAGAACACAATGTCATTGTCGAGCACTACATCATTTCCTCGGGGCTCCGTGAAATGATCGAAGGGACCGAAATGGCGAAGAACGGTGCTTTCGAGAAGATCTACGCCAGCTCCTTTTATTTCAACGAGCGCGGCGTGGCGGAATGGCCGGCACAGGCGATCAACTATACCAGCAAAACGCAGTTCCTGTTCCGGATCGAAAAGGGGATCTTAGACGTCAACGATCCCGGCGTGAACGAGTATATTCCGCCGGAAGATCTCCGCGTTCCTTTCCGGAATATGGTGTACATCGGGGACAGCGAGACCGATATCCCCTGCATGAAGCTGGTGAACACCTACGGCGGTCATTCGATCGGGGTGTACGATCCCGAGCGGCAGGACAAAACGAAGGTATTCCGGATGATCAGGGATCGCCGGATCCGCTACTTTGTTCCGGCAGACTATACGGAGGGCTCCGAACTGGATACGCTGATCAAGGCGATCATCCAGAAGACTGCTGTCTACGAAATTCTGGAAGACAAGCACAATCAGGATATGGCGGAAACACGTTCCGCCGCCGGAGAACGCTGAATCCGGCAGAAAATCAAGCGAAAAAAAGGGAGAGACCCGGTCGGGTTTCTCCCTTTTCTGCTGGTATCAGATATAAAAACAGGGGATGCGGCACCTTTCGGAAAGCAGGAGACGCAGAGATTCCATTGCGGCGCCGGTCTGGGTGCTGTCCGCGAAATTGGTGTATTTTCTTCCGGAGAAGAGGTATTTCGACTCTGCAAGCGGATTGTAGCGGAGGAGTTCGACGTCTTTTGCACCCTTTCCGAGACCGCGGATGATCTCCGCGAAGCCTGCGATATCCTCTTCGGAATCGTTGACTCCCGGGATGACGGGGATACGCAGATGCAGATTGCCATGGATTTCCGACAGTTTCCGCAGATTTTCGAGGATCCGGGCATTGTCCTGGCCGGTATACCGGCGGTGCTTTTCGGGATCCGCGATTTTCAGATCCGCGAAAAACAGATCGGTGAAGGGAAGGACACGCTCAATGTTCTGCCACGGGACATACAGCGCGCTTTCGACGGCGGTATGGATGCCGTTTTTCCGGCATTTTTCCGCCGTTTCCGCGACAAATTCCGGATACAGCAGGCATTCGCCGCCCGAAAAGGTCACGCCGCCGCCGGACTGGGCGTAGTAGTGCAGATCCTTCCGGATCTCTTCAAACAGATCCTCCGGCGTACGGAGTTCACCGCAGACCGACAGCGCGCCGGTCGGACATTCTTCCGCACAGGCTCCGCAGGCGGTGCATCCGTCCCGCAGATACACCATGTCGTTTCCGGAGATTTTGTGGTGATCCGGACAGACATCGACGCATCCGCCGCAGTGCATGCACTTGTTCGGGAGATAGAGAATCTCCTTTTTCGGCGACAGCGTCTCGGGATTGTGGCACCAGCGGCAGTGCAGTCCGCATCCCTTGAAGTAGACGACGGTGCGGACTCCGGGACCGTCATGCAGGGATCCGCGGGAAATGTTGGTGACGGGGGCGCTTACAGACATGCGTGCTTCGTCCTTCCGATGATATGGTTCTGCAGTTCGGGAGACAGCAGATTGAATCTCTGGCTGAAGCCCGAAACACGGACCGCAAGATTGTTGTATTTTTCGGGATTCTTCTGCGCGTCGATCAGCGTTTCCGCGTCGATGGTGTTGAACTGCACGTTCTGGAGACCTTTTGCGCTCGCGCCGAGGAGAATGTCCGTGAGCATCGGGATGTTCCGGTCGGTGAACAGCTTCGGGTCGACTTCCACGATGGCGGAGGTGGTTCCGGGCGTCCGTTCGGTCGGCATTTTTGCGATGGAGTTCAGCAGAGCGGTCAGACCGTTGAAATCACGTCCCTGCATGGGAGAAAGGCTGTAGGCAATGATCTCACCCTTATGCCGTCCGTCGGGAGAAGCCGCGCTTTCTCTGCCGTGGTCGACCATCCAGAGGAAGGTGAAAGGCTGTGCACGGAAGGAGA
>JAFYOX010000091.1 GCA_017547755.1 Clostridia bacterium
AAAAAGGTTTTCCCAAGAAATTTTACCCATGCTTTACTCTGTCGTGTTCTTCCGCGCGCTTCGCGTTGTTGAAGCTGTCGAGGGTGCCGACAAGGTAGCCGGTGATTCTGCGGATGCGTTCGAACGGGACGTCGCCTTCGTAGCGGCCGCAGCCGGGGCACTTGTTGCCGATGATGCCGGTATAGCCGCAGATCGGGTCGTGGTCAACCGGATGGTTGATCGCACCGTAGCCGATGCCGCTGTCGTGCATCCGGCGGACGATGCGTTCGAATGCGTCCAGATTCGACGTCGGGTCGCCGTCCACTTCCACGTAGGTGATATGACCGCCGTTGGTCAGGTTGTGGTACGGTGCTTCCAGACGGATCTTTTCCGCTGCGGAAATGTTGAAGTATACCGGAACATGGAAGGAGTTCGTATAGTAATCGCGTTCGGTCACGCCGGGGATCACGCCGTACTTCTTCTTGTCGATGCGTACGAAACGTCCGGACAGACCTTCCGCCGGGGTACCGATCAGGGAGAAGTTCAGACCGTACTTCACGGTCGCTTCGTCGGTCAGCTTGCGCATGAAGCCGACGATTTCAAGACCGAGTGCCTGCGAACTTGCGCTTTCGCCGTGATGCTTGCCGGTCAGTGCAACGAGTGCTTCCGCCAGACCGATGAAGCCGACGGTCAGCGTACCGTGCTTGAGGACTTCGCCGACTTCGTCGTCGATGCCGAGCTTTTCGGAATCGAGCCAGATGCCTTCACCCATCAGGAACGGATAGTTGCGGACGGTCTTCGCGCTCTGGATACGGAAACGTTCGAGAAGCTGATCGACCACAAGACCGACACAGCGTTCGAGGTCTTCGAAGAAACGGTCAACATTGCCCTGCGCGTTGATGGCAAGACGCGGGAGGTTCACGGACGTGAAGCTGAGGTTGCCGCGTCCGGTGACGATCTCACGGTCGGGGTCGTAATAGTTG
Organism: Clostridia bacterium; assembly: GCA_017547755.1. Classification (GTDB taxonomy): domain Bacteria; phylum Bacillota; class Clostridia; order Oscillospirales; family CAG-272; genus UMGS1696. The sequence continues at coordinate 963 of JAFYOX010000091.1, forward strand.
CCGACCACGCGGGTACGGCAGCCCATGTACGCGATTTCCGTTTCGGGACGTCCCTGACGGTAGTACTGCGCGTTGTACGGTGCGTCGAGGAAGCTGTAGTTCGGGAACAGACGCTTCGCGGAAACGCGGAACGAGAGCTTGAACAGGTCGTAGTTCGGGTCGGTCGGATTGTAGTTGATGCCTTCCTTGACCTTGAAGATCTGGATCGGGAAGATCGGGGTCTCACCGTTTCCGAGGCCCGCTTCGGTCGCTTCGAGGATGCTCTTGATGACGAGACGTCCTTCCGGAGAGGTATCGGTGCCATAGTTCAGCGAGGAGAACGGGACCTGCGCACCCGCTCTGGAGTGCATGGTGTTGAGGTTATGGATAAGTGCTTCCATCGCCTGATAGGTGCTGCGTTCGATTTCACGCTGGGTGTGCTTCAGGACGTTGGCGGCATAGGTACGGGCGGTATTTTCATCGACCGTGCCCGACGTCTTCAGAAGATCCGCGAGGGCTTCGGTCAGTTCCTGTGCATTGCCGAGGACAATGGAAACGTTCTTTTCGTTTTCGATCTTTTCCATCATCGCGTCCGCCTGAGCGTCCGCATTTTCGGTTCCCATAACGCCGAACTCGAACATCTTGACGAGGTTGCGCTTGAAGTGTCTGCGGTAGGTCTTGCGGACACCGGGAGCCATTGCGTAGTCGAACATCGGAACGGACTGACCGCCGTGCTGGTCGTTCTGGTTTGCCTGGATGGCGATGCAGCAGAGCGCGGTGTAGCTCATGATGTCGTTCGGTTCGCGGAGATGACCGTGACCGGTGGAGAAGCCGCCTTCAAAGAGCTTCACAAGGTCGAGCTGACAGCAGGTCGTCGTCAGCGTCAGGAAGTCGAGGTCGTGGATATGGATATCCCCTTCCTTGTGCGCCTTGGAGTGGCGGGGATCGAGGACATAGAGATCATAGAACTTCTTTGCACCTTCGGAACCGTACTTGAGCATCGTGCCCATCGCAGTGTCGCCGTTGACGTTCGCGTTTTCGCGCTTGATGTCGTTGTCGAACGCGCTCTTGAAGGTCAGGTCTTCGTAGGTCTTCATCAGACCGGTGTTCATTTCACGGATCTTGTTGCGTTCTGCGCGGTAAAGAATGAATTCCTTTGCCGTACGTGCGTGACCGTGCTTGACGAGAACACGTTCCACCATGTCCTGGATGTCTTCCACGCTCGGAAATTCGTCCGCACCGCTGAAATCCGCTTCAATACGTTCGGAAACTTCGATTGCAAGAGACATCGCTTCGCCGTAATCACTGCCGCCCACTGCCTGTGCCGCGCGGAAGATCGCATTGGCAATCTTTTCCAGATTAAACGGAACTTCGCGTCCGTCGCGCTTGATTATCTTTGTTATCATTCCAATTTCACCTGCGTACCATCGGTACTATATATAGTCAGTAAACTGCACGCACCACAATATCTTGTGATGCGTGCAGTGTTGTCTTCGTGCGTATTAATTATAAACGATTGGGGATACAAAGTCAATAGACCTCTCCGGCAAATATACGACAAAAATATTCGCGTAATTTTATGGAATATGCCGTATTGACTTTTTCTGCGTTTTGGTATATGGAGAATCCCCCCGATGTTTCGCAGGTTGATTTTGCGGCAGAAAAAACGGAGAAATGTTTTCAATTTGCACAAGACAAACGGAACGTTCTGCGGTATAATAAATAGACAGCGATCTTACATAATTTAACGAAAGCCGAATCTATGAAACCATCTCCGACAAAAAAACTCACCGCACATTCCGCAGGGACCTGTCTGCTGGTGACCATTCTGCTCTATTTCAAATCGTATCTCTTCTATTCCCACGTCAATCTCGCGGGATTCCATCCGCTGTTCGCCCTGCTGACGGCGGCGATCTGCCTCTTCTGCTGGACCGTTCTGCATACCGTCTCCGAACGTGCGGCAAAAATCGTGATGTTCACCGCCTACACCATCCTCTCCGTCTTCATGGCGATCGACGCGGTGTATTACTCCTACGTTTCGAAAATGCCGTCCATCGCCATGCTCCCGATGATCTGGCAGGCAACCGGCATTGCCGACACCATTCTCCGCCTGCTCAAGCCCTACCACATGGCGATGCTGATCGACCTCCCTCTCTGGTGCATGCGCGCGGCAGACTGTGATGAGGACAAGATCCATGAAAACCTCCTCGACCGGATCGTCCGCCGGCTGAAATCCGTCGAACTGAAAAAATCCGTCGCCTATGCGGTCAGTTTCGCGCTCTGTCTCTGTGTGCTTGTGACCGCCTGTCTCTGGACGGGATTCGAACCGGAATACATGGCGAACGAGCTGTTCTGCTATCATCTCCGCGACTTCTGCACCGTTGTACGCGACAGCACATCCGACCGGATCGTCGACAAATCCCTGTATACCGCGGAAAGTGCGGCGGACAGCGAATATTTCGGCATTGCGAAAGACCGGAACGTGATCGTCCTGCAGGTCGAGGCAATGCAGAATTTCGTGATCGGCGCGGTCTATGAAGGACAGGAAATCACGCCGAACCTCAACCGTCTGATCGGTGCTGACACCTTCTATTTCGACAATTACTATTACCAGATCGGCGGCGGCAATACGTCGGATGCGGAATTCGCGGTCAACAACTCCCTGTTCGCGCCGGAAAGCGAAGCCGCCTACGTCAAATACACCGAAAACACCTGGCACGGTCTTCCCTATCTTCTGAAAGATCACGGCTACAGCGGCGCGTACGCGTTCCACAACTACGTTTCCTCGTTCTGGAACCGTGAGACGGCGTACCCGTACCAGGGATTTGACAGCTTCACTTCGCTGGAAAATCTCGAACAGGACGATATGTTCCCGATGGGGCTCTCGGACAAGTCGATGTTCCGCCAGTCCATGGAACAGCTGAAAACCTTCGGGGAACCGTTCTACGCATTCTATGTCACCGTATCGTCGCATCATCCGTATGCCATCCCGCTGAAGGACCGTGAGATCGTCCTGAAGCCGGAAGACGAAGGAACGCTGTTCGGCCTGTACCTCCAGTCGATGAACTACGCCGACCGTGCGATCGGGGAATTCATCGAACAGCTTGACGAAGCGGGACTGTACGAAAATTCGATCATCGCGATCTACGGTGACCACTACGCCCTCGCGAACACCGATCCGGAAAACTCCACCCGCGTCGCCGCGCTGACCGACGGTCAGTATTCGATCTTCGACGTGTTCAACGTTCCCTTCATCGTCCATGTCCCGGGATGCGGCTATACGGAAACGAAATCCGTTGCCGGCGGTCACATCGACGTGATGCCGACGTTGCTCTGCCTGCTCGGGATCGACAACGACAAAACGGTCATGTTCGGGCAAAATCTGCTCGAAGAGGAAACCGGCTTTGTCTGCGAACAGACGCACGTCGCGGTCGGTTCGTTCATCTCGGACGAGGTGTACTTCAAGAAGCCGTACAACAACATCAAGGCAAACTACGACGCGTACTCCCGTGCGGATATGAGCCGGATGGATCCCGATCTGTTCAGGGAACAGTCGGATTACGCGAAACAGCGTATTCTCGACTGCGCGGAACTGCTCGCGGACAACGACATCCTGCTTCCGTAGAATCCCATGAACAAAATGAACCAGCCCGAACGGAAAATTCAGGCTGGTTTTCTTATTCTTCGCGGTTTTTCTTCAGCGTTTCGTTGATCTTGTCAATCGTCATGCGGGTCGTACGGCGGTCAACGATCAGGTACACCACGAACGCCAGCAGTTCGATCAGCAGTACGGACGTGATAAAATACCACACATATCTTTCCGGCTTCACGCAGCCGAACAGGATGAACACCAGCGGCGTTACAATGGCGATCAGTCCGGTATGCAGGATCCGCCGTATCCAGAAATTCACGAGCGGCACGTTCTGCTTGTAGATCAGCTGGAACATCGCCAGATTCACAAACAGCGTCAGCGCCATTGCGTATAAAAAGTTCGGCTCCATCACCTGCGGCTTGACATTGCGCAGAAACATCAGCAAAAACGATACCACACCGAACGACAGAAAATAACTGCTCAAAAGATACTTCCACTTGCTGTTCATATTCATACCCCCAGTTTCTTCTTGATTTCTCCGATGTACTGGCGCGATACCACCAGTTTTTCTCCGTTCATCAGCGTCGCGGTCAGCCGGCTGTTCTTCTCCGGCTTGATGCTGTGAAACTTGTTCAGATTCGCAATGGTCGATTTCGAGATCCGCGCAAACTTGGAATTCTGCAGTTTTTCCTCCAGCTGATACAGTTTCGCGGACATTTCGTACATCTCCCCGTCCGTATAAAAGAAAACCCGGTTCTCGACCGATTCGAAATACAGAATATCCTTCAGCGGAACAAAACAAGTCTCTTCTCCGTGTACCCCGGCAACCGTATTGCCGATCAGGGAAACTGCCGCCAGAATCTGCTCGATCTCCGCGTCGAGCTTCCGGCAGACCACGGTAATCTCGGTTTCCTCTGCATTTTCGTCCTGTCGGATCATAATCTTCATTTCCGCACCTCCTCTCGTGTGAATCCAGTATAGCACACCCTGAACGGTGAATCAAGCGAAAATCCATGAGATGCAGATTTCCGGCAGCAACATACAAAAAGGAAGGATGAATTTTTTCACCCTTCCCTGTTTCTTTATATCTGCGAATGTGTATGATACTTGTATTCGCATTCGTCGTCCGCGAAGATGTGGGACATATCGGACAGCATCAGGCACTTCGGCACCGTGTAGCCGTTCTTGTGGTTGGCAAACTGAAGAACCGTGCAGCCCGAATGCGTAATGTCGAATTCCGTCCAGAAGATATTCGGCGGGATGCGGAGAAGATGCGACAGCCACGACAGCCCGAAGCCCTGATGGCAGAAGACAGCGATGCGTTCGTCGTTCGGACGTTCGATCCGGTATTCGTTTCCTTCGCGCACATAGCCGTGACGTGCAAGGAATTCGTCGGATTCGTTCTGCAGTGCCGCATAGCCGTCCTTGCCGTTGTAGATATCCTTCATGGCTTCGATCTCGTACCACTTGTCGCCCGCGTCGTGGTTTTCACCGCGCACAAACGAGCCGACGTCGTCGGAATTCCAGACCCATGTCGAATGGCCGTCCGGCAGTTTCTTTGCAAAACGGGACCATGCCAGGCTTTCGCTCGTCCACGGCTCGATCGTGATATCCAGACCGAGCGCACGAGCCGTCGGCAGCGCCGTTTCGTATGCACGGCGCATCGGGGACGCGTAGATCTTCGTGATCCCGCTCTGCACCATTCTCGGCGCGATCGCACGCGCCTGCTTCCATCCCTTTTCGGTGAGCTTTTCCACCGGAGAATAGTACGGCTGACCGTGTCTTACAATATATAAATACATAGCGTCACTCCTTCTCTTCCTTCAGGCTTTCCAGTTCCTGCAAAAACGTATCGATATCCTTGAATTCCCGGTGGACCGACGCATAGCGTACATACGCTACGGCGTCAAGCTGCTTGAGCTTGTCCATCGCAATTTCGCCGATTTTCGTGGACGAAATTTCCGGCTGCATCAGGCTCTGGATCGTCGCTTCCACTTCCTCGCAGATCGTGTTCGCATCCGCGGGACGCTTGTGGCACGCCTTCATCAGACCGCCGAGCAGTTTGTTCCGGTCGAACAGTTCACGGGAGCCGTCCTTTTTGATAACGATCGGATTCAGCACGTCGATGATCTCGTAAGTCGAAAAGCGAAGATGACACGACAGACATTCGCGGCGGCGGCGGATGCTGTTGTTTTCATCCACCGGACGCGAGTCGATCACGCGGCTCTTCGTCGAAGAACAGATCGGACATTTCATAGAGAACCCCCGTTTCTTTTACAGTTCCAGATACGCGCAGACCGGATAGTGGTCGGAGAGATATACTCCGTCCCGTTCATCCGTTGCAGTGAACGATTTTGACGTATCACACGGCATATTCGTGAAGATATAGTCGATCTTGGAGCCCTTCTTTTCCGGCTTGTAGCCATGGAAGGTCGGACCGACATCCGCCGTTACGTCCGCAAGAGGCGCACCGCATCCCTTGAAATTGATCACGGACTGATAGACCACGCTTTCGGGCGTGACATTGAAGTCACCGGTCAGGATCACGGGGAGCTGCCATGCGTCATAGTCCGCCGCAATGCGGTTCAGGATGAGGGAGATTCCCTGTGCCTGCGCAAACGCGCCGACATGGTCGAGGTGCGTGTTGTAGAAACGGAATGCCTTGCCGCTTTCCTTATCATACAGCGTCGCACAGGTACAGATGCGCGGACAGCCGCTCTGGTCGGTCGAGAAGCGGGAACCGGGCTTGCGGGGCATATCGGACAGCCAGAACGTATCGAGAGTGATGAGGTCATACTTATCCTTACGGATGGCGATGACGTTGCTTTCGCCGAGCAGATCCGGACCGCGGCCGATCCCGCAGACCTGATAATCCGGGAAATTATCGATGATCCACTGACGCATATGCGGCTGGGTTTCCTGGAAACCGATCAGGTCCGCTTCATACTTCGGGAACGTTTCCTTCACATATTCCTTGCGGTTCACGAACGCGTTGATGCCGTCGCCCGCCGCTTCGGTGCGGATGTTGTACGTAAATACTTTGAGCATACTCATGGGAAATACCCCTTTCCGAAAAAGTCAGAATGTATTGAAATCCAATAAAATCGTATCAAAAATTATAGCATGTCCGCCGTGAAATTGCAAGAGCCGTATTCCGTGCCCCGGCGGTCACATATGGATCCAGCGGTGCAGTTCCGAGAAGAAGCTGCGTCCGCGGAAGACGATCTGCGCGATAAGGAGCGTCAGTCCGATGCCGACGGAGATCACGGCGAAATACTGCGCCACCGTACCTTCAAAGAAGCCGAGGTACATCAGCACCGCCGTGACGGCGATCCCGATCACGCTGATCATGAAATAACCGGTATGCGTCGCCAGACGGCGGATGTCGGCAATGCCCATGACAAAATAGAACACACAGAGCGTTGCCGATACGACCGGAAGAACATAACCGATGCTCCATCCGCGCCAGCTGGTCGCATTATCCCACAGGATACAGACCAGCACGCCGATGACCGCTTCGTACATGATATTTTTCGGGATATTCTTCCGCTGAACAAATCCGACGTTGATGATCGTCCAGCCGCAGATCACGCCGAGCGTGAGCGGCAGATAGATCGCCAGATGCGGAATAAACACATAGTTGATGATATTGATGATGATGATTGCGAGGATCCCCACAAACGTGGTAATCTTGAAAATCAGGTCATACGTGAACTTGACGGGTACCTGCGGAAAGATTTCGTAGGACTCTTCGGTCACGTGTTCGCCGTCCTCCAGTTTCCGTCCGCACAGCGGACAAACCCGCCGTTCCCCGGTCAGTTTCACGCCGCAGGAAGAGCATCGCTGTCTCTGCATAATTGCTTCCTTTCAATAATAAAGGTTAAAATTCCTTTGCGGAATAATTGGTTGAAATCATCAGGTTTTCGTCGTACTTTGCGAGACTGCGGAAGAAGGCGCGTTCCACATCATGCTCGGCAAGGACACCGGAGAACGAAATAACCATACTGTCGCCGAAGGAACAGATGCAGACCTGACGTTTGGAACTGCTGTTGAAGAGATCAAAATTCCGGATATACTGCGCCAGTTCCGGCTGCATTTCGATCCGCCCTACATTGGAGAGGCAGATGGTACGGCGCTTCATGGAAACGCCCTGCAGAATGACCATGATGAAGTCCTTCAGAACGCGCGGACAGACGCGGACGATGGGATGCCGCTCCATTTTCACCTGCGAAGCGATCTTCTGCTGCATATTCTCGATCGTCAGTTCGCTTTCGAAGGATTTGCGTACGGAGAGAATGATGTCCGCAAGTTCATGCGGGCCTTCCGTCCCGAAATTGTAGCGGATCTCGATCATGCCGAAGAAATTCCGCAGAGTATTCGAATGGAAATAGTTCCGCAGGTTCACAGGGACCGCGATGCTGATGGTTTTGTCATATTCACTGCGCGGCATCGCCTCATGGATGCTCCGGATCAGAATGGCGCAGATGAATTCCGTGATGGTTGCACCTTCCGCCTTGGCGGCTTTTTTGATCGCCGCAACGGAAGCTTCCCCTTCGGTGACCAGCTGACGGCAGTCGGGCGTCCGGCTTTCCCGGAACTGATAGACTTTCACTTTATCCGCACGGGAACCGAGAAACTCGAAATTCGTACTGCTTCCCTTCGCCGGTTCGAAATACTCCGTAAAGCCGTCGGCGGCCTTTTCGCGTTCCGTGGAGTCGTACCGTTCAATGCGTACGTCACGGAGTTCTTCGGGATGCGCAAGAGCGAGATAATTCGCAAGGATCGTCCGGAAGAAAATCATCGCGCCGGTACCGTCAGCAATGGCATGGAAGATCTCAAAATTGATACGCTTTTTATAATAGGAAATGTCAATGAGCAGCCGGTCTTTCTCGTCATACAGCGGCTGAAGAGGAGACTCCTTCTCCTCATGCACCTTCGGCCGCAAACCGGTATCCTCCAGATAATACCAGAACACCCCCGCATGGATGGTGTCGGTAAAGGAAGGATGCTCCTCCACGGCGGCGTCCACCGCCATCTGCAAAAGCTCAGGATCCACATCCTCATGCAGGGCGCAGGCGATCCGGAAAACTTCACTGTCTTCACGTCCGGCAAGTGCGGGGAATATTTTCGCCGCGTTGTCGAGGCGTTTCCACTTGGCTTCTTTTCTTTTCCACATATCAGCTGTCAACTTCCGTATCCATAATTAATTCCGTAATGTATCTTCCAGTATTATAACATATCCCGGCGGGATAATCAATATGGTCTTCGTTTAATTCGACAAAATCATGTGAAGTGCGGATTTCTCGGAAAGGGGAGACGGGGGATACGGTCGCTTTTTGAAAAAAGCTCCGCAAAAACTTTTATACGGGGTAGCCGGTTTGTTGGGTTGATATGGGGGAGAAAAAAGAATTTTTGAGGGGTTTGTGCGTAGCCATTCAGTTTATCCCAGTTGACAGGGGTGGAGCAATCCAGGACCTATGTAGTAGTGGAGACGGAAATCAGGGGCCGCCGAGACCCTGATTTCCCACGCCGGCTTTTGTATTCGTGATACAGTGCGGCAATATAGAATTCAGCTACGGATGCGTCAGCATCCGCACTCCTTGGCTGCCGCCGTTCGTGCTTTGCGTTTGT
>JAFYOX010000013.1 GCA_017547755.1 Clostridia bacterium
TATCGGCCCTTTCGGCGATCCTTTCGCCAAAATATCACTTTATCCTTCTGACTTGCCATTCCCCGGGATTTGATGCCCCCCGTCTGAAAACCCTCCTTTCCGGCGGGTTGCCGGGAAAGATCGAATCGGGAACGATGAGCATCACCGCCGCCACCGGCGCGAAACTCCCGGCGGGACACTTCGCGCTCCTCACATCGAAACAGTGAGGGCGCATCCAGGTGCTCAAAAAAACGCGGTTCAATTTGAAACTGAACCGCGTTTTTCATATCCCCAAAAAGGCTGCCCGTCATTTGTCTTTGTTCTCTTTGGGATAGAGTTTTTCAAAGACGTTATGGAAAGAACGCCTCTTCACAGGAGCCGGCTCATCCTCCCCCTGAGCGGGATCGGAACGGATCGAATCCTCTCCGGTATTCCGAAACGATTCGAGTCCGGTCTGCATTTTCCGGATCTTACAGATGACATTCCCGGCCTGCGCGACTTCCATCTCCATCAGACGGAGTTCTTCCATACACCGATCGGAATCCCCGACGAATTCCTCCTCACCGGTCCGATCATCGGCGCAAGGGGGAACGGCCTGTTCCCGTCCGGTTGGTTCGGCAGTGTTCCCTTCCGGAAAATCTTTCAGAAGCTTCTCGCGAATCATCGAGTCATAGGTCAGATCAGTCTCCGATTCATCGATCATCTCTTCCTCGTCGTCCCACGGCTCAGCATCTCCTTCATATCGGGCGCGCTCCCCAGCGGAACCCCGGCCGGTTTCATCGTGCCAGCGGATCGAACGGTCGTCGATCGAGAGCGACTCGTCCGCCGCGCCGTCACAGGTGTCCTTCCGAGGGGAAGAAAAAACGTCTTCGTCTTCGGGAAGCGTCCTCTTCGGAACAAGGTGAATCACGCTCTCTTCGCGATGTTCGTCGGCTAGCTCAGCCGCTTCGGCGCTCGGTTCCGCCGACGGATTCATCGTCTCATCCTCAAGACTGCCGAATTCCACCACACTGTCCGATACCGATAAATCATCGGCGTCTTTCATCCGAATCGGCGCAAAAGTCGGTGCGTCATCTGACGTGGCGTCCAGTTCACCGAATTCGACCACAGGAGAACTTTCAGACACTCCGATTGAAGAAATCGGGGCGGAGGGAGAACGGGATGTTCTTTCGGCGCCGGACGATTCTTCCTCTTCAGGAATCTGCTGGAGGAGTCCCCACGCCTTCCGAACGGTCTTTTCTGAAATGACCGACTCGTTCCCCTCATTGAGGTAGAGGGCCAGATCGCAGATCTGATTAATAACCCGGGGTACCCCGTCGGCGAGCTTATGAACTTGTTTTGCCGCGTCGGTACTGAAAGTCAGGCCGTTATACTCCTCGGCCGCCCGCTTAAGCTGTCGTCCGATATATCCCAATGTCTCATCACGGGTAAACGGTTCGAGTCACGAGCGGGAAATGATTCTTTGCGAAATCCGGGTGAACCGGGGCGCATTCAGCCGTTCCTCAAATCGGGACGTTCCGGCGAAAGCCGCGCGGAACCGCGGCACCCCCCGGCTTTCAATATCGAGGAGTGAACGGACCTCTTCGAAAACGGACAACGGAAGCGAGTCGGCATTATCGAAAAGAAGAATGTAGTAAGGATATTCGTTATGGCGCAGATGCTCGAAGAAACGGACGCGCAATTCATCCTCGTCGGACGAGGTGAAATCGCATCGGAGCTGAAAAA
>JAFYOX010000092.1 GCA_017547755.1 Clostridia bacterium
AGTGAATAGGAACACCCAAAGCGCCGTAGAAGCATTTCCGCCCAAAGTGCAGCGATAGACCCCGCCTTCCGATTTATTCAAGTAGCAGTCCCCGACGTTTGCATTTGTAACGCCCGAATTGACGTAAACGGTCGGATTTACCGATTTGCCGGAGATTCCCGTACCGGCATACCAAAGATTCCCGGGTTCGCCTTCTTCGCCCTTTATGACGCCAAGGCTTGTCCATGAATCTGTCCCGACGCATTTCCAAAGCTCGAAGGTCGTTGTGTTCAGGTAAAGCGAATCTGTATAGAATCCCGTCGAAGAACTCGAAGCGGAATCAACCGCCGTACCCGTCGACAGAACCACTTCGGAAACGTCGTTGATAATCTCGATCGCGTCATGGATCGAGCCGCGGACGTCTTCGCCGTAGACCGCAGACATAATCGCTTGTAAATAGGTACTGATGTCAGCCATTTCATGCTCCCTTCTTTATGTAGGTATGTTTTGAAGATCCCGCGCCCATTGCTGCGTCCCGCTGCCGTCAAAGTAGCGCACCCAGCCGTTGCCGTAGATCCTTATTCCGTCCAAAGGCGTATCGAAGTTACCGCTGTTCGCGATCTGAACGCATCCATAAGAATCAGGCGATCCGCTCTTATTTCCGATCAGATTGACGATGCCCTTGCCGGCATAACCGCATCCCATGCGATATTCCGACATTTCAGCGCTTCCGCGCGTCAATTTCAGCGTTCCGATGTCGAATCCGCCGATCTGACCGAGGATCGCGTATAATCCTTGCCGATTGATCCTCGTAACAAGCGTGTTTCCGCTGTACGCCTTGAGAAGTGGATTGTCATTCGCTCCACCATTTCCGAGCGTCAATTCCCCGGAAGTGATAAAGTCCGCCACGATTCCACCGTCCATGGTTGCGGCCGTCTTGACCGTCCAAGGATCTGCGGGATTATTCCTATCAAGATAAGCCAAACCGCCAAGATTCCACCGCCAGCATTTTGTCGCCTGATCGAAGTCGATATTATTCGCGATCCGCAGCTCCGTGATCTGATCGTTTGCGTTCGTTTCGAAAGTGACGTACCCGCCGTCGGTTCCGTTCAGGATCTCCAAGGCGTTACGCTTCGCCGCTTCAAGTATCGAGGACTTCGACGGCATATTCCGAACGATGTCAGCCGTGCCTTGCGCCTGGCTTGTCAGCGTCCGATTTGTCCGAACGAATCCGGACATCGTGATAGTGTTTTTGTCTATCCTTTGAAGGTCTTTCGTGACTTTCGTCAGATAAAGCCATTGATCCACCGCAAAAGGCGTTGAAATGACCCGGATCGAGTCGCCAACCTTTAAGGCTGACACGTTCTCGATCTGCGAGAGATCCACCGCTTTTACTTCCATGGTAAGAGCCGGCTGGCAGTATCTCGTCAGATAAGCCGCCGCGAGTGCGTTCAGCTGCGCGAGATCCTCGACATCGTCGAAAATAACCGCTTTTGCGTGCCGTCCGTATGCCGTTATCGAATCATCGTTTTGAATCGGAGTTCCCGCCAAGCGCGCCGAATACCCTTCGTATGCTTCGGAGTCCAATTCCGCGCCGTAGGGCGTTATCGCGTTCGTCAAGTTTTCGTAGTCGGATTCTTTCACAAAATCTAGGATATTGTATCCGTATTCGACCGTCTGCGTCGCTTGCGTGCCGTAGTCCTCAAGCCGAACGACGTCAATGTAGCGCGTGACCGTTCCGCCTGATGTCACCCTTCTGACGCGAACGTAGCCGTTTTCCTTCGCGATGCACGACCGGATGTCGTCAAGGATGCTCCAATCGTACTCCGTCACCCAGGAGCAAAGGTCGGTGTTCGTTACGTTCGTGATATATCCGACCGTGAACTGACGATCCGCGGATCTGTTCGCGTTGTACGCCGTGATCGCCGCCGTCAGCCGTTGCGCGTAGGATTCCGTCGACATGGCAGCGGGCGGAAGATATTCGTCGTTGAGAAAAGCGAGATCTTCCAAGCAATAGACGTCCGCAACCTTCGCGAAGTCGTAGGAGATTTCCTTGATTTCCCCGCGCCAATACTCGACACCGTCCTTCAGGATCGTGACAAGCGCTCCGCTCGCCAAGGAAGCGTAAAGCGGATTCTGCGGCGGAACCTTGAAGGAAAATTCGCCCGCCTGGCCGACTTCCTCGTTCAGCTCCGTGTCGTATATGGCATAGTCCGCATTTGCGGGATAATATAGGATATTGTCGCCTAAGTTTACCTGATACATTACAGAGAACCGCCCCTATATGTGATCTGAACCTTTGCCGTGCCGGTAAAGTCTAAAGTCGCAGTCTGCTCACCGCCCACCAATATGGACGGAATGATATTTGTTCCTACAACAAGCGGGAAGGTCTTGCCGTTGAACGTCACCGAGAAAGTCCCGGACGTCATGTCCGAAACGACCAATTCCGGACAAGTGAGCATATGTCCCTTCGGCAGCGTCACCGATTTGGATCCCGTCACCGTGATCGCTCCGATCTGCGTGATTACACCCGTTTCGAAGTTGAACGGATCCCATAACCACGGATCAGCCGAAGACGCCACGTCGTACTTGTACGGATCAGCCGTCGGAACCGCGAGAGTAAACGTCCCGAGATCCCTGAAACGGTCGAATCCCTGAATGTAGACGCGACCCCGCCAAAAGTAGCCTTCGTCATTGTCGAGAATCAGGCGGCAAATCCGCCCTTCGACATTATTCCGAAGCGTAGAAATGACGCCGTCCCAAGATAAACGGCTCCGAACTGCGCCCAGCTCGAAGGAGAGCGAACGCTTTTTGAACACCCGGCGCCCGGAAACCGCTTCCGACGCATCAATCAGCCCCGTTCTTCCGGGGACGGAGATGTACGTTACGTCAAGCTCCGGATCGCCGATGTAATTGTTATTTCCAAGAGCGCAATCCCAATCGTTCAGAGTATGGTATTCTTTGCCATTCTCTTCGACGATGATCTTCACGCCGTATGTCAGTTTGTTGCTCATCTGTGACCGCCCCTTATTGCAATCTGACCGAGCGCCGAGTTCATGTCAGGCGCTATACTTCCGACAAGCGCTCCGGAGTCCATGACTATGGTATTGCCCGCTGCCAGGTACGGCAGATATGTTTCGAGAAGACCAACAACGCCCGAATCCCCGCCGTTTCCGCCCAAAGGAGTGACCGTCGCCGAGCCGTTCGAAACCGTCAGGATCTCGGCTCCCGCTTCGCCTACGATAGCCGATCCGCTGGAAATGGTTCCGCCTTGTGCGAGATACGGGATCTTCGGGATATTTACCTTATATCCGCCCATGAAGTCCGGAAGTTTTATGACGTTCAGGCCGTCGATCAGGCCGTTCAGAACGGAAATGAGCGTGTTGACCATCATCTTTGCGCCCATAATGATTCCGTCCACCGTGTTCATGACGATTTCTTGCGCGCCTTTCCACATTCTCGCCCAATCGCCCGTAAACAAGCCGCGATAGAAGTCGACCCACGCCTGGAAGTAGTCCTTGACCCAATCAATGACCATTTTGATGTCGGCTTGCCAGGAATTAAGAACTTCGCCGATCACGTCGAACGTTTCCGACCAATCCGTCGCGAGTTTTGCCAGGAAGTTGTCCGTGATGTCCTGAACGACTTCGTTGATCTTGTCGCCGAATAAGCCAAAAGCGAGAACGGCCGCTACACACGCCGCAATTAAGCCGCCCGTGCCTATACTTATTCCGCCCAGGGCTGTTGATAGATTCGAAACCGCCGTAGTCACCGACGCACAAACGGAAGCGATCGGAGATATTGCCGCCACGATCAGGGCGCATTTTGCGCCGATTGCCAAAGTGTCCGGATCGATTCCCTTTAGCGCCTCAAGAACCGCCTGAATGTCCTCTTTGATCGTAGGAAGATACGGCAGAAGCATTTCAGCGATTTCGACGCCGATTTCCGCAAATACGCCCGACGCTTGCGCCTTCAGCTGATCGATCGCGTCATTCAGCTCGTTCGCCTTGTCGATGTCTTCTTGCGGGATAATGACGCCGAGATTCTCCGCTTCTTCGCCGAGCTGTTTCAGCGCAAGACCGCCGTCGTCAATAATTCCCGCCAGCTCGTCGGCAGACTTGCCGAAAAGCTCCATTGCCATGACATCCCGTTCCGTTTCGTTCGGGATCTCCGACAATGCCTTGACGGAATCGTAGAAAATGTCCGTTATGTCGCGGAACTCGCCCTTTGCGTCCTTTGTGCGGATGCCGAGTTCTTCGAAAGGCGCGTTCGTGCTTTCAAGCTGCTTCTTCAGCTTCTTCATTCCGCCGACGATCGTGTCCGTGTCGACATCGATCAGATCCGCGGCATACTTCATTTTCTGAAGTTCAGCCGTAGAAACGCCCGTCTGTTTTGAAAGAGTGTTCAGCTCGTCGGCTTCTTGCGCTGTTTTAACCGCAAGCGCGCCCATTCCCGCCAAAAGACCGCCCGCCACCTGGGAAAGCCGCTTCGTCTTCTGCGCTACGTTCCCGAACTTTGTCGCGAGTTTATCGGCAGATGCCGCGATCTTCGCGTTCGTCGCATTGAAGGAACTTGCCGCTTTTTCGGCTTCCTTCAGCTGCATTTCCGTCGCTGCAATCTCCCGCGTCAGGGCGTCATACTGTTCTTGCCCTTCCCCGGTCTTTTCCATTTCTTCGGCGACTTGCTTCTGCGCTTCTTTCAGCGCCTCGAGCTTCTTCGAAGTGTTTTCAACCTGATTTCCGAGAAGCCGCTGCTTCTGTTCAAGGAGTTCGACATTCCCCGGATCCAATTTCAGGAGCCGTTCGACGTCCTTCAGCTGCTTCTGAGTGTCCCGAATCTCGCCGTTGACACCCTTCAGCGCTTTCGAAAGACCGGAAGTGTCCGCCCCTAATTCGATTGTGATTCCGCGAATTTTCGTGCTTGCCATGCTTTATTCCCCTAAGTTCAGCTCGCCCTTGAAGAAAGCGGCCATGCTCCCGGCTGGAGCCTTCTTGTCGTATTTCTCTTTGTCGTTTGACCGTTCCGTTACCATGTCGAAAACCATGCCGACGGTCATTTCATCCAGGTCGTCCCGCGAAAGGTTAAGTTCCGCGCAGCGGAGCATAAAGATCGCGCCGTTTGGTTCACGGTCGACCGGAGCTATTTTTTTTTAGGCGTTGACGTCTGCTTCGTGTTCACCGCCCAAAGTTCGAAGATCTGCGGAAGGATCTCATAGATCGAGAACATATCGAACGTATCAAGCCATTCGTCGGCCGTCTGTTCCTTCATGTCAGGATTTGCATGACGCGCCATTATGTAGGCCGTGTCCTCGAAGATCTGAAGGTCTAAAACGTCGAACTGTTCGCCGTCGTCAACCTTTTTGAACCGCTTCTGAAGTTTGTTCATGTCCGCGATCATATCTCTTCCAACCAATGCGCGATAGAGTCGCGGAGTCCGAGCCGTTGCCCGGAATTTAACTTCTTTCCCGTCAATCTTTATGATTTTATCCATTTTTCCACCTTCACTCGATGTTCTTGCGGATGTTTGTCACAAGTTCATCTTCACATTGCTTCTCAACCGGCGCGATATGCGGGAAAGCCCGCGTTCTGCCGCCGTTTACCTTCGCGTGTCCTTTTTCCAACAAGTGCGTCAAGCGATAGTGCTTCTCGTTCCATACGGTCGAGAGGATCCCTTTTGCGCCCTTCTTCTTTTCCTTCCGGAACGTCCACCCCTTGTTGTACGCCTTCGACCATTTCGAGTATTCGCCCGAGCCGGCCGGATTAGCAGCGCGAAGGGCTTTGACCGCATCTTCCGATGTTTCGATCACGCCCTTCTCGCAAGCTTCTTCCGTCACGCCGACGAAGTCGTTCAGGGACTTTTCAATTTCCTTCGCCAAATTGTCGACCGTGACTTTTTTGTTCATGATTTCACCTTATGAACTGAAATATACATTGCTGTGCCAGCCGTTCTTTACGCTGTCCGGAGTCGTTGCGCTTGTCATAGCCATGACTTTGCCGTTCTTCAGCGGAGCCGCGGAAACGGTCAGCGTCTGCGTTGCCGGAGTCTTGTTGTCCTCGATCGTTGCAAGATCCTTCGTCGGACGTGTCGCTGTGCAGTTATACATAACGAACTTCGTGCCGGTCGTGTCGCCTTCTTCCTCGAAGGTCATAGCGAACGCCTTTGCCTCTTTCGAAGCGTCTTCCGTGATAACGCCGTTTGTGTCTTTCGTGAAGCCGAATACGTTCTCGTAAACCCCGTCAGGGATCAGAGCAACGACAAGGTCGCCTTCGTAGCCGTTGTTTGCGGCCGTCTGATAGTAAACGATGTTATCGGCATAGAACTTGTTGATGTCGCCCTGAGCGCCCATGGAAAGGGAAACCGCTCCCGGAACGTCAATGACGGTTCCGTATGTAGGCGTAGAACTAACGTATGACGTGATCGGGAAGATATGGACGTTCTTAATACCGAATTTTACTTTGTCAGCCATTTCTTCTTCTCCTTATAGTGTGATAGAGTATAGGATTTCATAGCAGTTTTCATCGTCCAGGTACTGTTCGGACTTATCCCAAACGATGCCGACTTCAGCAAATTTCCTCTCAAGAAGAGATTCAGTCGCTTCGGACTTCTTCGCCGTGTAAAGTTCGACGTCTACGTTCTGAATGACGTGATAGACGACGTTGTCCGCGTCGAAGTTGTCCGTGTCGGTCGCGAGATAGCAGATGAACGGAAGTTTCGGAGCCTTTCCTACCGGGAAAGCCCGGTACGCGACTTTTGTCGAAAAGCCCGAGATCGAGGAAAGCGTAGTCTTCAATTCCGCAAGCGTCATACTTCTTCCCCCTTCCTCAAGGTCGTGTATAGCTCGATCCTTCCGTCGTCCCGGAGATATGTCCGGTAAACCGTGTAGACTTTGTCGTCATATTCCAGCGTTTCCTCGCCGTCATACTCCGTCTGCCATATCAAGAAACGGTATTCCGGCTTCATTCCCTGAAGCCCCGCCTGGTAGAACTCCGACATCGTCACCGATGAAACATATGCGAATACGTTCACCGTTTCGGTCGTTTCGACCCACTCTCCGAGATCGTCCTGAGTGTATGTAGTTTTCAGAAGTCCGATCTTCGCTGCCTGATTCATACTGTCTGATAATTCCCGTATGTTGCGTTCATGCTCAACTGCGCCTTTTGTTCGTCATACGACCGCTTGAAGGCGTCCGCTCTGTTCAATGCGCCGTGTTCAAGTTCGAAATGGTACCCACAATAACAACAAACGGCGCGAATAATCGCGGCATCCGTCGTCGTAGAAACCGTCACGTCGTCGTTCACGTCGCCGATTTGTAAGTCAATAAGCGCCGCCCCGATCAGTTCGTTCAACTCCGTGTCGAAGTCGTTCCCCGATATTAAAAGCGCAAGTTTTACCTTGTCAAGCATTGCAATCACCCTTTTTTCGTTGCCTTTGTTGTCTTTGTCGCCGGCTTCTTCGCTGTTGTGGCCTTTGGTGCTTTCACGGCTTTTTCAGCCACTTCAACAGCGGGAGCCGTTGCCTTTTCTGCGACTTTCTCCCGGATCGGCTCAGCGGATCCGACGGAGATTAAAAAAGCGCCTTCGGCGGGCGTTGTTTCAACAACTTCGCCCGCTTTGTGCGCTATTCTTGCGTCGCGTAAGAGCCTAACCTTCAAGCGATCAGGAACCCTTCTTGATCTGTGTGAAGCGGCCGCAAGCCGTGAGTGCGTGTGCCGCATACTGACGTCCAACGATCTTAACAAGATCAGCCTCTGCCTCGGACAGATCGTCATACTTCAGAGCAACGCCGTCGCCTTCAGGATAGTTTACGGACTCACCCTTCAGATCGCCGACGATTGCATAAACCGCATTAGAGGATGCCGCGCTGTAAGCGGGAAGGCTGTTGTTGAATACTACCGGCAGACCCATGAACGGATCGATGCTGTAGTTTGCTGCTGCCTGAGCTGCTACGAAGTTCGCGTAGGTCAGCTTGTTCATGATAACAACCGGATCGGTCGCTTCATCGGAAAGGTTAGCGTATGCTGTAGCAATAGCCGTTACGGTCGGAGCGGAAGTGATAGCCGCTACGCAAGCAGCTACGGAAGTAGCGCTGGTAGATGCGGTCTTCAGATCGTTCACAACAAGATCGGACAGCTTCTTGATGATCTGATAGGTTACTTCGTCGTAGATGTAGCGAACGAGAGCCTCGCCGCCCATTGCGATAGCTTCATCAGATACGCGGATCCACTTCTTGATAGAAGCGGGAACCATGGTTACGATACCGAGCTTCAGAGTTTCCTCAGACGGTGCCTCTGCGCCTTCTGTGTGAACATCTGCTGCGGAAGCTAATCTCTCGAACGCAACCTTCAGATTGCCCTTGATCTCTGTTCTGCGAACGCGGGAAAGGATGTCGTTCTTCTCCCATGCGGTGCGAACGATTTCGTCAACAAGTGCGGGAACCGGAACGCTGCCGCCGGATACGTTCTCGCTAAGAAGGGAACGGCACTCCGTAGCGTCTTCGGTTACTAAGTAGCGAGCAAAAGCGTCAACATATTCCTTGCTTGCTCTGATCTCTTCGTTTGTCTTCATGTCTTTTCTCTCCTCTTTTTCAAAGTCTTTCTCCACTTTGACTTCGCCGAGGATCCCTTCAGCGATGCCCTTGCGGATTTCTGCTTTCTTTGCTTCTTCGGCCTTGCGTGCTTCGATCTCTTCGTTCAGGGAGCGCATTTCACTCTCGAGAGCGTCAAGGTCAGCACCTTCATTGTCGAGTTCGGCCACGATCGCGGACTTTCTTTCCTCGATCTGCTCGATCGTCATTTCTTTGATCTCCATAAACTAAACCCCTTTCATGATTCTGATCTTCTGTTTATGTGCTTCAATCGCTCTCTGCTCTGCCTTTGCGCTCTCCAGCGATGCCTTTGCGCTCTCCAGCGCTTCAGACAAACCGCGAGCCGAGATCGTCGTTGCCTCGTATGCCGGGAAGGTTACGGCCGAAACCTCAAAAATCTTCCCGAGTCTATCAATATGCCGCGTCGGATGCTCGCTTTCGAGATTATCCCAAGAATCAGCATCCACGGAGAACATGAAGGACATTCCGTCCAAGTCCCCGCGCTCTACGGCGGAATACAGGCTTTTGGCTTCGGCGTTGTTCTCGACATCCAGGTCGACCCGGATGTTCATTCCGTTTTCCGCAACCTCAAGCCGCATCGTGCTGTTTGCGTTGTTGTTCCGGCTCCTGGCAAGCGGGATCATGTCGGTGTTGTGATTCACAAGGAACCGAACGTCGCGCAGATCCGCGTCGTCAAGTGCGCCCGGCTCGATGATCTCGTCGCAATAGCCGAGATCCGTTCTCTCGCCGTAAACGATCGGAGTTCCGGCCAAGAAGTGACCGTGATCCTCGTTCTGCTCTGCCCGGACTTCAAAATTAAACGCCCTTATCTCTTTATTCTTCATTATCTGTACTCCCTTCCTCATTGATCTGATCCGTTGCGTTCTTATACTCGCCACGGATGATATATTCCTGGCCTTCCCCGTTCGGTAAAGGCGGAAGATTCCAAATCTCGCGTACTTCGTCGCGATTCAAGATTCCACGGTCAGCCAGCTGCGCGGAAACCTCGAGCTTTTCCTTGTTGCTCATGTACTGAAGCCGGTTCGCGGATGCCATGACGTAGTTTCCTTGCGTCTGCTCGCGAAGCGTGAAGAGCATCTTCGTTGTCACTTCGCTGAACTGAATCGCAAACGGCTCGCATATTCCTTCATAAGCCGCTACCCACTTATCGCCGTACACGGCCGATTGCAACAGATCCTCATTGACGTTGAAGTAGTCGAAGACGTTCGCCTTGATGATCTTTTCCTCTTCGGAGTCGATCACCCATGGATCAGCCTTAATCTGACTAATGTTCGTGTAGGTATTCGGGAAAAGAAGAAGCCCGCCGCCTTCGCTCTTTTTGCTGAAGTTCTCTTCTGTGAAGCGCTTCCGCTCGTTTGCGAGATCTTCCGCCCGTGTGAAGTTATTCACTTGCGCCCAAAAGCGATAGGTCGCCGCGGACTTGACGCCTTCCTGGATCCCCTGATTCTGAATGTGAATCAGGTCGATTGTCGGATAAAGCGCCGAATTATTCTCGCCGAAGAAGTCCGAACGGTACTGATGCTTCGTCATGATCCCGCAATAGTCCAGTTCGATCGCGGCCTTCTTTCCGTCGTTGAACTCATACCGGAGATACGGGACGCCATTGTAGGAAACGATCTCGCACCGCTGCGGCAGCGGGGATATAATTCCCGACGGCTCTCCGTACTGATCGTAGACCGGACAAATAAAGGCCGTGTTGTGAATATCGAGGATCGTCGAAAGCCGGTACATGAACTGATACCACGTCTGAAACTGATTCGGAGCGTGTTTCAGTTTGTTTTGAAGCGCCGGCCTTGCGGATCCGGCGACTTCGACTTTCAGCTTCGCCGTATGCGTCGCCCGGACATTGATCGCCGCCCGGATCAGCTGCTGCTCGTAGATCGATCCGTTGTAGGAAGTGAAGTGCGGCGTGTAGCCGTTCAGCATTTTGAAGCCGCCTTCATATTTCCCTTCAGGCTTCGGACTCTTTTTGAAAATTGCGTCAAATAATCCCATGATTAACCCCTATTGTTTTGAAGCATCTCCCCGATCTCTCCGTACCACTTTTGACGGACGCAAAAAGCATCCGACAAAGCCGCGGTTCCGTCGATGTGACCGTTCACGTTTATCTTTACAAGGCGACCCCTTCCGCGCTCCGCGTCCATTTTTATGGCTGCGTTCAGAAAATGCGCTTTTAGAAGGTCATTGTCGCCGCAATGTACTTTCCCGTCCTTCATCAGCCCTTCCATTTCCTGAAGGACGCCGTAGAGATTAGATCCCTGATAAACATCATCCGTCTGAAAGCCGAACGCTTCGAGATCCTGGATCAGATACTGCGCGGAGTATCGGTCGTACCCCACCTTGAGAGGAAGAATCTCGTAATTTTCCACCAAGGAAACGAGCCAGTCGTAGCAATCGCGATAGTCTACAAAGTTTTCCCCGGAAGGCGTCAGGATCCCGCGCTGGATGAAGAACTCATACGGCAGACCGTCGCGCGCCGTTGCGTCTGCGATCTTTTCTGCCGGAAGGAAGAATTTCGCGAAGACATACAGCTCGCCGTTCTTTTCAATAACAAGCGTTACGGCTGTTAAGTCCGTCGTCTGTGACAAGTCTATTCCCGCTACGCAATAGCACGACCGGAAGTTCTCAAGCGAAAGAGGATCCCCGAAGCATTTGTTGACGGTCGAAGTATCAAGCCATGCGAGGGAGCTGTTTTGCTTGATATTCGCATATTTTGTGATGAACTCGGCCTTCTTCGAAAGAGATCCTTCAGCAATGGCGATCTCTTCGAGCATAAAGTCCACCGAAACGGAAACACCGAGATTCGGATTCGACTTGCGAAGCTCGTTGATGTCGTTCCACTTGTCGAGATCGTCGATCATGTAGAGGAACGGCAGAAGCCGGCGCTCTTTACTATCTCCCTTCAGGAATCGAGTCGATCTCTTCAGAAGTTCGTCATAAATCGAGTCGCTGACATAGCCGGCCGTAGAACACGAAAGCAAAATACTCTCCGCCCTTGCACCGGTACCGGACTTCATGACTTCATATTGCTTCAGACCGTTGTCGCCTTCCCAGGCGGCGATCTCGTCGCAAATCGCAAGCGAAGGATTAAAGCCGTCGGACTTCTTCGCA
>JAFYOX010000093.1 GCA_017547755.1 Clostridia bacterium
AAGTTTTTTGAAAGGGGTTTGGGGAAAACTTTTTTTCAAAAAAGTTTTCCCCAAGAAAAATATTTATCCCAAAAGGAGAATACACATGAATACCAAGGCAGTAAGACTGTACGGTCAGATGGACCTTCGCATGGAAGAATTCGAACTTCCGGAAATCACCGACGGCGAAATTCTCGCGTGCGTTATTTCCGACAGTATCTGCATGTCTTCCTATAAGGCAGCTTCCCAGGGTTCCAACCACAAGAGAGTTCCGGACGATGTAGCGGAAAATCCTGTGATCATCGGTCACGAATTCTGCGGCAAGATCGTCAAGGTCGGCGCAAAGTGGGCGGATCAGTTCAAGGCAGGCGACAAGTTCGTTATCCAGCCCGCGATCAACTACAAGGGCTCCCTTGCTTCTCCCGGCTACTCCTACAAGTACTGCGGCGGCGCAGCTACTTATGTAATCATCCCCGAAGAAGTTATGCTCTGCAACTGTCTGCTTCCGTATGACGGCGACGCATACTTCTACGGCAGCCTTGCGGAACCGATGAGCTGCATCGTCGGCGGTTACCACGCAAACTACCACACCCGTCCGGGCGTATACGTACACGACATGGGCGTTGTGGAAGGCGGTTGCATGGCGATCCTCGCAGGTGCAGGCCCGATGGGTCTCGGCTGTGCGGACTACGCGGTACACGGCGGACGCGCTCCGAAGCTCCTGATCGTTACCGACATCGACGACGCAAGACTCACCCGTGCAGCGGAACTTCTCACCGTGGAAGAAGCTGCAAAGTACGGCGTTGAACTCCACTACATCAACACCGCTTCCATCGAAAATCCCGCGGAATACCTCCGTTCCTTCACCGGCGGCGAAGGCTTCAACGACGTCTTCGTATACGCTCCGGTTCAGTCCGTTGTTGAACTCGGCGACGCGATCCTCGGCCGTGACGGCTGTCTGAACTTCTTCGCAGGCCCGACCAACACCGCGTTCTCCGCAATGTTCAACTTCTACAACGTTCACTACGGTGCAACCCACATCGTCGGCACCTCCGGCGGCAACACCGACGACATGAAGGAATCCATCGCCCTCATGGAACAGAAGCTCATCAATCCGTCCGGCATGATCACCCACATCGGCGGTCTCAACGCCTGCGCGGAAGCTACCCTCAATCTCCCGAAGATCAAGGGCGCAAAGAAGCTCATCTACACCCACGTTGACCTCCCCCTCACCGCAGTCGAAGACTTCGGCAAGGCTGCGGAAGAAAACGCAGGTACCGACCTCGGCTCCCTCTACGCCGACCTCGACGCTCTCTGCAAGGCAGCAGGCAACCTCTGGTGCGCCGCAGCCGAAAAGCGTCTCCTCGAATACGCCGGCGTCGAAGCTTAAATCAAATAGAGTTCAATTTAAATTACTGAGGGGAACTTTTGAGAAAAGTTCCCCTCAGACTCCCTTCAAAACCTTTTGGACTGGGATAGACAAATTTAGTCTGTGCGGAGTTACGCAGTAACTCCACCGGTGCATCAAATATAGTTCTCCAAGTCACGAGAAAACCGTTCGCGACCTCGCACGCTCGGCACAGCCGGAAGAATTACCAAATTACAACTTAAAGTTTGGATGTTCTTCCCGCTGTGCCGAGGTAACGAGGTCGCGAACGGTCTTCTTATAGTTTGTATATCGAAATTTTGTGCATCCGCTCTGCACAGACTCCACTTGTCCATTCCGTTTAAAAGGTTTTGAAGGTGGTTTGGAGGAAACTTTTTTCAAAAGTTTCCTCCAAGCGCGTCCCCTATCTCTCCTCAATCGTCTCACATAAAATCTTCACGAAGCGTTCGGCGTCTTCGCTGAGGCCGACGTCGGCGCGGTTGATGATGCCGACGGTGTAGACGTCGCCGGAGACGAGGGGGATAGCGATGACACTGCCGTTGTTGTTGAGGTCGGAGGTCATGACGCCGGTGCCGAGGGTGTAGCTGTCGGTGCTGAGAAGGAGATTCATCAGGGTGGCGCGGTCGTTGATGCGGATGTGTTTCTTCGACTGGCTGTATTCGGACAGTTCTTCGGAGAATTCGACCGGTCCGGCTTCGCCCTGGTCATACGTGATGTAGGGATATTCGGTCAGTTCTTCGCGGTTGAGCTTTTCCGCGGACGCCAGCGGATTGTGGCGTCCCATGAAGACGTGCGGACAGGTCTCGAACAGCTGCCGGAACTCCAGTCCGTTGCGCTTGAGGTAACGTTCCATGTATCCTCCGGCAGGCGCCTTCAGATACGCGAGGATCCCGAGGTCGGAATTGAGATTCCGGACATCCTCGATCACCTCAATGGTGCGCGCTTCCTTGAGGGAAAGATTGTAGTCGGAGCGGTACTTCTTCATGAAGCGCACGAACGCTTCCGCAACGAAATCGTAATGCTGCGACGTCACGGCAAAATTCCGCACGGTCTTCTTGTCGTCGCGTTCGTAGCGGTCGGTGATCACCTCATACTGCGCCAGAAGCTGGCGGGCATACCGGATGAATTCCGAGCCCTCACGCGTGATCCGCACCCCCTTGTTGGAACGGTCGAAAATGTGGATGCCGAATTCGTTTTCCAGTTCGCGCACTGCGGACGACAGGCTTGCCTGCGACACCAGAAGAGCCTTCGCCGCCTCGTTCATCGAGCCGAGCCGCGCGATCGCGAGAATGTATTTGCATTGTTGGATCGTCATACTGAACCCCCATGTTGAATTCCTCTGTTAATCATTGTTTTTATGATAGCACATTATCAGTATTTTGTAAATAATGAAAATTCGATAATTGGGATATAAATAAAAAATATCAAGAAATCCGGAACAAAATGCCGTTTCCCGTCGTCTAACAGACAGAATCCAACGAACGGAGGAATTTTTCCATGCTGAAACTGCTGCTGATCGTACTCTGCATCATCCTGTGCCTGCTCTCCTGCAATCAGAAACCGGAGGAAACTCTCTCCTCACCCAGTGCAGAGATACTGGAAATGGAATCTCCGGTCATATCCCCTATTCCGGAATCAAACGCAGTCCCGGAAACAGAGGAAATCCCCGAACCGGAACTTCCTGTTGCGGAACCTTCCATGGTGGACTGGACAGATTTCGTCAAATACGACGGACAAACCTACAAAGGCGACTGGGGAGTAACGACCGTACCGCCGGAAAACGTCGAAAAACTGCTCGGTTATATCGAAAACCACGTTCCTTCCGAAATCTGGAATTTTGAAGAATACACCGTTCCCGACAACGCTTCGCCGCACCATTCGATCGGAACTCCGCTCTACGCCGTTGCCGACAACGAAAACGCCGTCGCGGTTTACGATAACATCAAAAACATCTATTATCTCTATCAGCTCAAAGAATCAAAAAACTCCAATCCATAACCGATTGAAGTTTTTTGAAGAGGGGTTCGGGGAGGGACTTTTTTCCAAAAAAGTCCCTCCCCGATTTTTTCATTCAGTTCACAGCCCTGTCCGTTCCGACGGCGTAATATACCAGACGGTACGCCGCTTCGAGGCTTTCGCCGCGGCTCATGCGTTCGTTCATGTCGAGAATACCCATGTCCGCGTTAAGAATGCCCAGCGCGTACACGTTCAGCAGAGCACCGCGTGCTCCGGCCGTTCCCGTTCCGCGAAGAGTGATGTTCCGCACATCCCGCAGAACCGGGTACGCGGCACTTCCCACCGCAAACTGCGTCAGATTATCGCCGTTTTCCGCATAGCTGCGGAACATTTTTTCCTGCGTATAGCCGGCACGGTAGAAGAGGAACGCCGCCGTTTCCCAGCTGCATCCGTCTTCCGCACTCTTCCGGTACCAGACATTTTCGTCCTCACCGGCCGCCGCGTACGCAATAATTTCACGGAGAAGGTTCTCTTCCGCCTGTGTGGTGCCCGGATCGAGGATGCAGAAATCCCGTCCCGCACCGACCGCTTCGAGAGCCGTCCGTATTTCGTCGCTCATTTCATATTCCGTCAGTCTGGATCCTTCGATCTTCTGATAGAACCCGAGGACCTTCAGCTTCATCCACTCGTCGTTGATGCGCGAAAGGATCAGCTCCATCATCGCACTCGTATAGATCCGCGCAAACTGGACGTCGGCACCGCGTACACCGCGGTTATAGCAGGAACGCAATGCGTTTGCTTCGTTTTCCGTCAGACTCAGAAGCAGCGCGTCAAAGTCCGCCGCACCGATCACATCGGGCAGGAGAAGGATATCCTCTCCGTCGATCGTCTTTCCGCCGGTCAGCAGATGCACGATGCAGTCCGTGATGAGCGCGCAGTTTCTCCGGTTCAGGAGTTCGTCCGTCTTCAGACGGCGGATATCCTGCTTGACCGCTTCGGACACGGAAGCGTCCGCTTCACAGATCCGCTTGAATTTTTCCAGATTCCCGCCGATCCTTCGCCAGACCTCCGTTCCCGCTTTCTGCGTGATCAGAGTCCCGATCTGCCCGAGATACTCCGAAACCGTCACGTTCGTCTGCAGATGGAGCGCACGTTCGTCCGCTCCGGTCAGCGCGGCATAACGCCGGATATACGCCGAGTATTCACTGCTCTGCGACACGATCGGATTGGTCAGGCACAGCAGGATGATCGCGGCGCACAGCAGAAGCGATCCCGCACGGGAGACAAATTTCCGCCGGTTTCTCAGGGAGATCGTCCGGAGTCGGTTCTTGAGATGCCGTCCGCTTGCCGACATATGACAGCCGGCACTGCACGCCAGTTCGCTGAAGACCGAATTCCGGCACAGCATCATCGCGTAATCCGTTCCGACAATGCCGCATTCCTCCAGCGTCCGGGAGTCGCAGAGAAGCTCGATGTCCTCGCGCAGCATCGCACGGACAAACCAGATGAGCGGATTGTACCAGTAGAAGCAGGCGATCAGCGTCGCAAAGAGAAGCAGGGCGTTGTCGTGGTGCTTGTAGTGGATCAGTTCGTGCGCGAACATCATGCCCGCTTCGCGTTCATCCACGCCTTCACGGCAGATCACGCACGGCTTCACACAGCCGATGACCATGGACGTAACGCCGATGCGCAGCTCCGGCAGACGGTTTTCGGGAATTCCCGCCGTCTGACCGGCGGTACGGTAGATCTCCCGCAGGCGTTCGTCAGAGCACGGCGAAGAGAGTGCCGCCGCCATCCGCTTCGCGTGGAAATACGCGGCGATGTGATACGCCAGCATCCCCGCAATTCCGACGGTATACCCGATCAGGATCGCGCACCGGAGGCGTTCCGTACGGTCTGCGGCATCTTCTTCCGGATCCGCACGGGTATCCGTCCGGGACTGTACGGGGGAAATCGTTTCCTTTTCCGCATCCGCTTCGCTTCCCGTCACCGGGACCGATTCCTCCACGGAAATGCCGTGCAGGACGTAGGGATTCTCCCGTTCCGCATAGGCGGCTTCCCGTTCGCGCAGGCTCTCGCCGACGTCGTACGTCAGCGAAAACATGATGTTCCTGCCGACCGGGATCCAGTTGTAAACGGAAATGCTGCTTTCCGGAAAAATCGGACAGACCAGTCTTGCCAGAAGCACGACCCACATCATCGTTCCGATGAGAGGCGGGATGCGGCACCGGAAAATCTGCTTGACCGCAATCAGGATCAGCGCTGTGACCGACGAAAAAACAGTAACCTGCATCAGCAGGAGAATCAGAAATTCCGTCATATCAGTTCCCCTTTTACAAGGTCAGTCACAAGGCGCTCAGTCTTCGATTTCGTTTAAAATTTTGATGATATCCTTCTTTTCCTTGTCGGTGAGGCGGCCTTCACGGACGAGGGACGCCATGAGTTTGTACGCGGAGTTGTCGAAAACGCGTTCGATGAAGGATTCCACTTCGCTCTTCACGCAGTCCTCTTTGGACGTGCGGGGCGTATATTTGTAAACACCGGTGGTCTTGTCAATGTCGACCGCGCCTTTTTCCGCCAGACGGATGATCAGCGTGCGGATCGTCGTGTTGCTCCAGTCGGTGATCTCGGCAAGCACGGATACGATCTCGCCGAGGGTCATGCCGCGGTCGTTTTCTTCGCAGCCGTCCCACAGCACCTTCATGATGCTCCATTCCGCTTCGGATATTTTCACGGTTTTTCTTCTTCCTCTCATGGGTGATATTCTCCTTCGTGGCGCGCAAATCCTGAAATTCACAAAAATCGCGCCGATTCACATACGGCAATTATACCATAATTATCGATTTCCGTCAATGAACATTATGGACAATTAACAAAAAGGGATTTTAGGATGTTTCACCATAGTGGAGTTGTGGGGAAACGCGATTGGGGGAGACGCTTGGGAGGAACTTTTGAACGATGAGACAAATATAGTTTGTGCACAGCCTCTACTTGTCCATTCCGTCCAAAAGTTTTTGAAGAGGGGTTCGGGGAGGAACTTTTTTCAAAAAGTTCCTCCCCGATCAATAAACTCTATTCAATTACTTCAGCATTTCCTGACCGCCGGTAACCGGAACCGCCTGACCGGTTTCGTACTTCTGGTCGATGATGTAGAGGACGGCCTTCGCAACGTCTTCGATTTCACAGCCGCGTCCGAGCGGAACCTTGGATTCGTAGAACTTCTTGACGTCTTCGACGGTCTTTGCGCCGGGAACCTTGCCTGCGTTCAGGTACTGAACGAAGAGGCCCTTTTCCGGGTCGGACCACAGGGGACCGTTCAGGAAGTTGCCGGGACATACCGCATTCACCTTGATGCCGTAGGGAGCGAGTTCCATGGCGAAGGACTGGGTCAGACCGATGCCGCCGAACTTGGAGCCTGCGTATGCAAAGTTCTTGTTGGAGCCGGAGAGACCGGACTTGGAGTTGATTTCCACGATGTCGGTCATGTAGTCCGGGGAAGCCGCGCGTTCGAGCTTCATAACGGCGGAAGCGTACTTCGCGCAGAGGAAGTATGCGGTGTAGTTGACAGCCGCTACCAGTTCGAAGTTTGCCTTGGTCATTTCTTCGAGAGAGCCTGCACGGACGATGCCCGCGTTGTTGACGAATACGTCGAGACCGCCGAACGTGAGAACGGTCTTTTCAACCATTGCACGTACGCTGTCTTCGTCGGATACGTTTGCCGCTACCGCGAGAGTAGCCGCGCCGGTTTCCGCCGTGATTTCCGCTGCGGTCGCTTCCGCACCGGCGATGTTCATGTCGGCGATCACAACAGACGCACCTTCGTTTGCGAGGTACTTCGCGATACCCGCGCCGAAGCCCTGTGCGCTGCCGGTAACGATCGCGATCTTGCCTGCGAGAGCCTTTGCGGAACCGCCTGCAAGGCTTACCTTCGCACGGTAGCTTTCCACTTCCCAGTTCACGATGAAGTCGACCATCGCGGGAGCCATGTGGCGTACGCCGCCGAAGTTTGCGGCGAGGGTGGTGATGGTCATCGCATCCTGCCATACTTCTGCGGCAGTCTTTGCTTCCTTCACGGTCTTGCCGATGGTGAACATACCGATGCCCTTGGCGAAGACGACCTTCGGCTGGAAGCCGCGTCTTGCGGTCAGTTCCGCAAATGCCGCCTGAATGCCGGCTACGGAGAAGTCTTCGATGAAGAGGGGTTCTGCCTTGCAGTATACGATATGGTCGGGAGAGAGCGGTTCACGGAGAGTTTCGAACGCTTCCGCGGATGCCGCGTACTTCATGATTTCCTTGTTGCAGGTGAAGACAACAACGGCACCGCCGTCCTTGTCGTAGGTCATACGGAGAACGGGAGCGATCTTTGCAGCCGTTTCGGTGTCGGTTTCGCAGGCGGAGAAGTCCGGCTTTACGGTGAGCAGAGCCGCGATCTTGTCCATGACGGAAGCAACGATTTCATCGAGTTCCGCGGAGGAATCCGCCGCGAAGAAGATACCGTGGTTCTGGAGGAAGACAACGTTTGCCGCCTTGCCGGTTTCTGCGGTGTAAGCGAGGAGCTTTTCACGGCAGTTTGCAGCGAGGATGTAGCCGGGTTCGCATTCGTCGACCCATACCGCTTCCGGGAAGAGTTCCTTTACCTTCGCTTCCGCACCGGCACAGCAGGTCACTGCGTTGACGGAGGACGGATGTACGTGGAGGATGAAGGTCTGCGGGAAGAGGTCGTGCAGAAGGGTTTCGACGGAAGGACGCTTCGCTTCTTCGCCGATCGCCTTGGATGCCATCAGGTCGCGGAGAACTTCCGCTTCACGCATTGCGGTGTCCGCGGAGTACTGATTTTCCCAGATTTTAGCAAGTCTTGCGCGTTCCATCTTTACGAAGCCTGCTTCGGTGATGGTCGCAAGGGAGGTGCCGCTTCCCTTGATGTAGAGGAATTCGTCGTTCTTATAGGAGGTATTGCCGCCGCCCGCGAGAACGAACGCCGCGTTTTTACCGTAGCGATTGGAAAATTCAACAAGAGTTTCGATGCTCATGATGATGGATCTCCTTTATATTAATGTATGATTGTACTGAAATCAGCCTTCGTAGCCGCCGATTGCCGCATACTTCCCTATCTTTTCGTCAAGAGAAGCGGTGTTTGCCGGTGCGAACATAGCGTCGGCGAGATCAGCAGTCGCCGCCTTTTCGTGACCGATGAGCGCGTAGGTCGCTTCGCGGAGGTGTGCGTATGCCGGATCTGCGAGTGCCTGGCAGATGAAGGACTGGCGGGGAGAGTTGATGTCTTCGCCGGAGATTTCGAACAGGCCGTTTGCATGGCAGAGATCCATGACGCGGCGGAGCTGTTCCTTGGTGTTTCTGGACGGCATATAGGTCACGGCGGAGAAGCCGCAGTCGCGGAGCACGCCGAAGAGTTCGTCGAGGTAGTCGTCTTCGAACTTCTGTGCCTTCTTGTCGCCGGTCGGGGATTCGCCGACGTCGCCGAGGTATGCGTACGCGGAGATCGCGCCGATTTCCTTTGCAAACGCGGTGAATTCGCGGATGTTGATGCATTCATCGGTCGCGTCGACGTAGAACTTGCCGACGAGGTGTCCCTTGAGAACGCCGAGAATGTCGTATTCGTAGAATTCTTCGGGTGCGGAGATCAGCTTGTCACGGGTCTTGCCGAGCGGCACGCCGGTCATCTTTTCGAGGAAATCGCAGGCGTCTTCGCGGTCCGGATACTTGCCGGTGATCTTCTTGGTGAGCGCGTAGCAGATATGACGTTCGGTCACGCTGCCGCCTTCGTGTGCCATAGAGAGCGGATATACGTCCTTGTCGAAATCGAGGACGATGCCGACTTCCTTCACGAGTTCGTTGATGTTGCCGCACATCTTGCGGTTGCGGAGGTTTCTCTTTTCACGGATGCCGGAGAGGAGTTCTTCCGCGCGGTCGATGTTCTGGTGCGGGATCCCGTGCATCGCAAGGTATACGCAGGAGTTCTGGTCGGGGTTGTTGATTCTGCGTCCGACGAGGGAGGTGCCGTCCACGTTCACGCGGCATTCGAAGCCGCAGGTGATCGGCATATCCATGATTTCCCCTGCCTTGATGAATTCACGGGTACCGCCGACGCTGTCGTGGTCCATGATCCCTGCGGTGCGCAGGCCTGCCTTCCACGCGTAGAAAACTGCGGAGGTGGGAGTATAAGGCGAGAACGAGTACGAGGTATGGATGTGGTTGTTGACGAAAATTCCGCGTTCGGGAGTCGGGATTTCGCCGGCGTCGATCGCCTTCTTGAGTTCCGCGAGAGCCGCGAGACGTTCATCGGCGGTGATATCGACTCTGGAGATGGTGTTGAGAAGTGCAGCTGTTTCCATAATCGTTTGCCTTTCGTATGTAAATTTTTGGTGGATCAGATTCAGTCCGGGTATTTTCCGTACATGAAGAAGTACGCCGCCCGGTAGCGTTCGCGCTTTTCCGCAGCTTCTTTGGAGTCGTCACGCCAGTTCTTCCGGCGGTGTGCGCGGAGCATGATGTTCTTCGGCGTGTCTTCGGGATCGATGAACTCGGTCGCGTCGGTCCTGTATCCTGCCGCGTCGAGCATCAGGAGACGGAGCGCATCCGTTGCCGCATCCGCCAGCTTCTGACGGAGCACCGGGCGTTCCGCGATGAACGACAGCGTCGGGCAGTCCATTTCGCGGTTCATCTGGTGATGACAGCACGGCGTGGACAGGATCGCTTCCGCGTGATGCCGTACGGCAAAGTTCAGCACGATGTCCGTCGCAATGTCGCACGCGTGGAGCGAGATGACGAGGTCGGGCTGCCGCAGGGGCTCGAATTCGTTGATGTCCCCGCAGATGAAGTCCATGCCGTCCATGCCCGCCTGCTTCGCAATGTCCGCGCAGTAGTCGATGACGCTCTTCTTGAGGTCGACGCAGGACATTTTCACCTGCCGTCCGAGAACGGCGGTAAGCACATGGTACGCCGCGAAGCTGAGGTAGCTCTTGCCGCAGCAGAGGTCGCAGACGTAAAGCTCGCCTTCCGGCTTCAGCTTTGCCGCCGCTTCCGCGATGTACTCGGAGAACCGGCAGATCTGGCGGAACTTCGCCTGCTTTTTGTCGTGGATGCGTCCGTTTTTGTCGGCGACATCCAGTGCCTTCAGGAATTCTTCATTTCCCGTCAGAAGGCGGGATTTTTCGCGGTCGTTGCCGGATTTTTCTTCGGTTTTCGGCACGGACGTGCCGATCTTCCCTTTTTCAAGCAGCGTGACCGCGCCTTTTTTCGAGATCATGACCGACGCCGTCCCGTTTTTGTCGGTGAGGTCGGCCTTGCGGAAGGTCTCAAACTGCTTCGGAAGAAGCGAAGCGATCTCCCCGTCCGCGAGGTTTTCGTGGGTCACACGGCCTTCGGTGAGGGACGTTTCGATCTGCAGAACGGTCTTTCCCGCGATATTTTTCGATGTTCCCTTCGCCTTGAGGATATCCCCTGCGGCGGGAGAGTGGAACACCACGTTGACCAGTCCGCCGGAGGTCAGGCTTTTCTGCACCAGTCCGGCGAACGCGGTAAGTTTTTCGTTGTTGTCCATGATCATTTGCCCTCACCGGTTCCGGCAGCGTCCGGGACGCTCTTGCTCTTCTTGAACTTGAACTTGCTTTCGGTGCCGTCAAAGATGCGTTTGAGGTTCGCGCGGTGCTTGATGACGACGATGACCGCGATGGCGATCGCCACAAATTCGATCATGTGGATGCCGGTATTGTTCATGCGGTTGAGCATGAGCGGGAACATCATCGCGGTGATGACCGAGCCCGCGGAGATATACTTCGTCGCCATGACGATGCCGACGAAGACGACCACGAGGGTCAGGAAAATGCGCCAGTCGAGCATGAGCATGATCGTTCCCATGCAGAGAACGCCCTTGCCGCCCTTGAAGCCGTAGAATACGGGGTAGATATGTCCGAGGAAGCAGGCAAATCCGGCGATGTACGCGGTGAGGTAGCCGAACACGCACCAGCCGACCATCACGGCGAGAACCGTTTTGAGAAGGTCGCCGCCGAAGGTGATCAGCGCGGCTTTCCTGCCGTAGGTGCGCATGACATTTGTAAATCCTGCGTTGCCGCTGCCGTAATTGCGGATGTCATCGTGATAGAAATACTTTGAGACGAGGATGGCGGTGTTGACGCTGCCGAGAAGATACGGGATCAGCACATACACAAGGACGAGGAGAAGGCTCGGAATAATCGGAATATCCTTGAAGAAATGTCCGATCAGCCCCATGAAGCCGACTTCGTAGCGGAGAAACAGATGCAGCATTATTCTTCCTCCCCGTCGCCCTTCTGACGGATGATCAGACGGACGGGAGTACCCTTGAAGCCGAACGTCTGGCGGAGGCAGTTTTCAATATATCTCTGGTAGGAGAAGTGGAAGAGTTCCGCGTTGTTGCAGAAGATGACGAAGGTCGGCGGCGCAACGGAGATCTGGGTCATGTAGTAGATCTTGAGGCGCTTGCCCTTGTCGGACGGCGGCTGAACACGCGCGATGGCGTCGGCGAGGACGTCGTTGAGCATACCGGTGGAAACGCGCATATTGGTCTGGTTGTGGACGTAGTTGATCTGTTCGAAGAGCTTGTCCACACGCTGACCGGTCTTCGCGGAGATGTACATGATCGGCGCGTAGGTCATATAGGACAGCGCGTCGTAGACCTTCTTGTTGAATTCGTTCGTGGTGCTGTTGTCCTTTTCGATGAGGTCCCACTTGTTGATGCAGATGATGGACGCCTTGCCCGCTTCGTGCGCGATGCCGGCGATCTTTTCGTCCTGTTCG
Organism: Clostridia bacterium; assembly: GCA_017547755.1. GTDB lineage: Bacteria > Bacillota > Clostridia > Oscillospirales > CAG-272 > UMGS1696. The sequence continues at coordinate 12,116 of JAFYOX010000093.1, forward strand.
GTCACGCCTTCCTTCGCGTCGATCATGATGAGGCAGACGTTGGCACGTTCGACCGCCATCTTCGCGCGGAGAACGCTGAACTTTTCCACACGGTCTTCGACCTTTGCCTGACGGCGGATGCCGGCGGTATCGATGAGGTTGAAGTGACCGTAGTCGTTTTCGATGGTGGTGTCGATGGCGTCGCGGGTCGTTCCGGCGATGTCGGAAACGATGCAGCGTTCGTCGCCGCAGAGACGGTTGACGATGGAGGACTTCCCTGCGTTCGGCTTGCCGATGACGGCAACGGAGACGGTATCGTTATCCTCTTCTTCGGCTTCAAAGTCCGGAAGAACGGAAAGGACCGCGTCGAGAACGTCGCCGGAACCGCTTCCGTGGAGAGCGGACAGCGCGATGGGTTCGATCTCGAAGCCGAGCTGGTAGAAATCGTAGTATTCGGCGGGAAGATCGCCGATCTTGTCCGCCTTGTTGATGCAGGGAACAACGGGCTTGCCGCTGCGCATGAGCATCATGCCGATGTCGAGGTCGTCCGCGAGAAGACCGGTGCGGATGTCGCAGACGAACAGGATCACGTCCGCCATATCGATGGCGATCTGCGCCTGCTCGCGCATCTTCTGGAGGATGATGTCGTCGGTCTTGGGTTCGATCCCGCCGGTGTCGATGACCATGAGGGGCTTGCCTCTCCATTCGGTCTCGCCGTAGATACGGTCGCGGGTGATGCCGGGAACGTCTTCCACGATGGCGCGGCGTTCCCCGATAAGTTTATTGAACAGCGTGCTCTTGCCGACGTTCGGACGTCCGACAATCGCAATCACAGGCTTTGCCATAATACAGTTTCTCCTTAAATTTATAGTAATATAGTAAGGAGACTAAGGACTAAGGGTGAATGGTGAATGACTATAACTACCCGTCCGTCAGCCGGACTACGTGAAGTTTAACATAGTCATTCACCCTTAACCATTAGTCATTAGTCAATAGCAAGCATTTTCAGGCAGAATTCGCTGCCGTCATTGCTTACGAATTCGATGTTCACGCCGAGTTTTTCCGAAAGTTCTTCCGGGGACATTCCGCAGAGGAAGAGATCGCCTTCGGCGCGGAGCGTGGTGCGTGAGAGATACAGGGTCTCGCCTAGTGCACGTCCGGCAAGCTGTCCCGCAAGATCCTGTCCGGTCAGAAGTCCGGTGACGGTGACCTGTCCGCCGAAGAAATTGTTTTTTACCGGATAAACGTGAACCGTCAGATCCGGACATTCCGCGGTGAGCTTTTCCGTGAGATCCCGGATGAATACGTACGCCGCTTCGCCAGTGGCAACGGAAATTTCACGCTTCACGCGCTTTTCGTCGTCGTCGAGGGTCTTCATGATGGAGGAAAACTCCGTTCCGAACGAGGTCAGCATGCCGACGCCGTTTTCGATCTGGCAGTATTCGCCGTAATATTCGTCTTCCGGAAGCGGACGTCCGCACTTGAGATAGAATTCGTCGGAGGCGAAGAAGAGACGTTCGGGAAGCGAAGCATTGAAGGCTTCGATCTGATCGATGACGGCGGCACATTCGTCCGGCGTGAAGGGTTCGAGAGGATACAGACCTTCGCGGTGCGCGGTCAGACCGGCGGGAACAACGGAAACGCTGTCGAGCGAGGGAGCATAGGACGCAAGGTCGGTCATGCTGCGGGACAGTTCTTCGCCGTCGTTGATGCCGCGGCAGAGGACGATCTGTCCGCGGAGCTTGATCCCGGCGTCGGCAAGACGGCGGAGATAGCGGAGAACGTCGCCGGCGCGCTTGTTTTTCATCATTTTCACGCGCAGTTCGGGATTGGTCGCATGGACGGAGACATTGACGGGAGAAATGTGCATTTCAATGATGCGGTCGATGTCCTCGTCGTGCAGATTGGTGAGCGTGATATAGTTGCCGTGAAGGAAGGAAAGGCGGCTGTCGTCGTCCTTGAAGTAGATGGTCTCGCGCATTCCCTTCGGATTCTGGTCGATGAAGCAGAAGATGCAGCCGTTTTCACAGCGGTGCTTTTTGTCCATCAGAGGCGTACCGAACTCCAGACCGATGTCGTCGTAGGTGTCTTTTTTGATTCTGATGTCAAGAAGCTCGGCTCCGCGGTGGAGTTTCAGAACGACCACTTCTTCCGCGAGGCGGAAACGGTAGTCAAGGACATCGCGGATCGCGTGGGAATTGATCTCGAGCAGGATGTCTCCGGCACGGATACCGGCGCGTGCCGCGCGGGAATGGGGCAGAACCCCGGTGATTTCAACCATAATTTCTCCATCCGATTTCAGTAAAAAACATAATGATACAATTTATATTATACATTAAAATGAAAGGAAGGTCAAGAGAAAAAATAACTAATAGAAGAGCGGAATAGGGGGGAGCTAATGGCTAGAGCTAATAGCTAATGGTGAATGGTGAATGGTGAATGACTATGTTGAACTTTACATCTGTCGGCTGACATTAAGTTTGGATATAGTCCTTAGTCCTTCACCATTAGTTCTTAGCTCTTATATGACTAAGGGCTAATGGTGAAGGACTATGTTGAACTTTACGTCTGTCGGCTTGACGGACGATTTAACATAGTCATTCACCATTAGTTCTTAGCTCTTAGCTATTCCGACGCTTCCGACGCGTATTTTCAAGTCACTGACGATTCACGCACACGGATTCCGACACTTCAGACGCATAAGACGCGTATTTTCAGGTCACTGAGCATTCACGCACACACCGTTGCTTTCCCCCAAACGATCCAAACCCAACATCCGGCTACGCCGAGGTAACGAGGTCGCGAACGGTCTTCTCAGGACTTGGAGAACCATATTTGATGCACCGGAATTGCACAGACTCCACTTGTCCATTCCGTTTAAAAGGTTTTGAAGGGAGTTTGAGGGGAACTTTTCTCAAAAGTTCCCCTCAAGCGCGTCCCCCATGAATAAAAGTAGAACATCGCTGTTTTTTGTCTTGCAAAATGCGATGGATTCTGCTATAATAGCATTTACGCGAAATTAAGATATACTTAATTCCTGCCTGTGAAAAAAGGTTTACGGAAAGGTTTCGGGAAAATCAACTATGTTCAAATCATTCAACTCCAAAAGCGCATACGAAAAGAATGCGTGGATGCTGGTGGTATACTGCTGGCTTGCCTATGCGACGGTGTACATCGGGCGGAAGAATCTGTCCGTGTGCCTTGCCGACATGATCGCGGAAGGCGTGACCGACAAGGTCTCCGGCGGCACCATCGGCACCTGCTTCATGCTCTGCTACGCCATCGGTCAGTTCGCCAACGGCTGGCTCGGCGACCGCTTCCATCCGCGGCACATGGTCTGCACCGGTCTGATGTGCGCGGGTCTCATGAACATCTTCATGGGTATCAATTCGAACAACTTCCTCTTCATGGTGATCTGGGCGGTCTGCGGGATTTCCTGCTCCATGCTCTGGTCTCCGATCATCCGCGCCGTATCCACCTGGACGACCGACGATATCAGCCATGCGGCGGCGGCGAGCCTTTCCGCGACCATTCCGATCGGTACCATCCTCTGCTACCTCATCTGCGCGGCAGGTCTGAAGTTCTTTAACTGGAGAGTTTCCTTCATGATGTGCGGCGGCATCCTCTGCGTGATGTCGGTCGTTCTCTTCTTCTGCTTCGCAAGCCTGAAGGATCATATGGCGGAGAAGAAAGAAAAGAAAGAAAAGGCTCCCGCTGCAGCCTCTTCCTCCGCTTCCGCTTCCTCTCAGACCACCATCAAGGTGTTCTGCGCAGGTCTTGTATTCGCCGCGATCGGCATCCTCTTCAACGGTATGCTGAAGGACGGCCTTGACCTCTGGATCCCGACCGTACTCGGGGATAAGTTCATTCCGTCCTCGTCCGTGGTATCCCTGATCTGCACCATCCTGCCGATCCTGAACATCTTCGGTGCCTACGCGGCGCGCGATGTGTTCCACCGCTTCAAAATCGATGAACTGACCACCTGCGCGGTCATGTTCGCGGTCAGCACCGTCTCCCTTGCGATCGTTACGGTATTCATCCGCATCATCCCGGCAAAGACCGCGGAAACCGTGATCGGCTTCGGCGATGTCGCGCTGGCGCTCTTCGTCACTCTCCTTCTCGCACTCTCGAGCGCTTCCATGCTCGGCGCAAACACCATGCTCCTCACCTTCATCCCTCTCCACTTCGGAAAGGTCGGACGCGCTTCCACCGTCACCGGCATGCTCAACTGCTTCTCCTACGCGGCAGCCGCAGTCTCCAGCATCGCCGTCGGCTCCATCTCCGATAACTTCGGCTGGGAAGCCGTCTTCATCGTCTTCATCGGCGCAGCCGCCGCCGGTGCCGCCATCTGCTTCGCCGGCCACAAAAAACTCCGCCGGAAAACCGACGAGCTCGATGCTTATGTCGTTGAGGATAATCAATAAAATATAGTTATTTTTACTGAGGGGAACTTTTGAGAAAAGTTCCCCTCAGACTCCCTTCAAAACCTTTTGGACTGTTGTATTGGGTGGAGTCTGTGCAATTCCGGTGCATCAAATATGGTTCTCCAAGTCCTGAGAAGACCGTTCGCGACCTCGTTACCTCGGCATAGTGGGATGTTGGGCTTGGATTGTTTGGGGGAAAGTAACGGTGTGTGTGAATGCTCAGTGACTTGAAAATACGCGTCTTATGCGTCTGAAGCGGTGTGTGTGAATCGTCAGTGACTTGAAAATACGCGTCGGAAGCGTCGGCAAAAACGGCATTGCTCCGCCGACGGCGGATTTTTCTGCCGGAATCTTGTATTTTCTGCCTTAAAATGTTATAATATAACAGATTATCCGAACCCGGAGGCAAAGGCATGATTACAGTTTTTATCAGCTACCGCAGAGAAGGCGGTGAACTCTTCGCACGCAGCATCACCGAACATTTTCTGAGGAAATATAAAAACATCGATCTGTTCTACGACGTCGAATCCATGAAGACCGGCGATTTCAACCGGCAGATCTATCGTGAAATCCAAAAACGTGACTGCGTGATCCTCCTGCTTCCGAAAAATGCCCTCGACCGCTGCGTCAGCCCGAACGACTGGGTACGCCTGGAGATCGCATACGCTCTCAGATGCAGAAAACCGATCATTCCGCTGGAAATGGAAGGCTTTGAATGGCCTGCGGAACTCCCGGAAGACATCAATGCCGTCCGCTACAAACAGGGCATGCGCGCCTCAAACGATATGTTCGAAGCACGCATGGAAAAACTGGCGGAAATGATCCATGAAGCGGTCGGGAAGAAATACCGTCCGAAGAAAAATCCGCTTCCGTTCGTTCTGACCGCCGCCGCAGCGATCCTGCTTTCAGCCCTCGTCCTTCCGCATTTTCTCTCCGGCAATCCTGCTTCCGGGGATGTCTCTCTTCCGCAGACGTCACCTTCGGAAATCACGGACGATTCTCCGGCACAGACGATTCCTTCGGAAATTACGATCGATTCTTCTCCGGCACAGACGATTTCGCCGGTACAGGTTTCCGAGCCTTATCTCACACTCTACGGAGCCGCACAATCTTCCGGCAGCTATCTTTGGCGTGCCGCGCTGCCACAGACCAAGTCCCTGGATTACTGGATCTCCGATTCCGAAGAAGCTGTCTCTCAGAATACTCTGCGCGGATCGTCCGCCTATCTGCAGGAGATGGGAACCTCATCCATCGACGCACACTGCACGCTCTATCTGAACGCATCCTGTGCAGACGGATCCTCGTTCACAAGCTATTATCATCTGTCTGCCGCGGAAGAGGAATTCACCTCTTCCGACGAAAAAAACTACCCGTACTTTACCGTCACACCGGATGGAGATTCCCTGCTCCTCGAACTCGGCAGTCTCAGCAATACGCTGAAATATTCCTATGAATGGCTCGGCACAAACCACATGTATTCCCTGATAAATCCGACGGAGTCCTGCATGAACCTCGAACTCCCCGATCTTTCCGAACCGCAGTGGCTCATTGTTACCGTCCAGAGCACCACCGGAAATTTCACAGTCAAATTCCTGCGGATCAGTTCCGCCGAATAAACGAATAAAACCACCGCAAAAACCGCCCGGTATTCCGCATACCGGACGGTTTTCTTCACTTTATTCTTCAGATTTCCACTTCCGCGGCGCGGATCTCGTTTTCCTGCCGGGATTCGTACACCACGAACGCCGTGCCTGTCACGGGATTGATGCAGACGTCGCTGTAGCCGCCGCTTTCGTTCAGCAGGACACGTTCCCACGTTTCCCCGAAGTCCGCCGAACGGGACAGCGACACGTTCACACGCCCGTTTTCCGACACGCAGTTCGAGAAGTACAGGACGTCGTCCTTTGCCGTCATGCCGGCCGCACAGATCGGGTCGGGCAGGTTTTCCGCGATGTGCAGGTCACGCCATCCCGACGCGCCGTCGTCCGAGACCGCGATGTATCTCCGGTGCCGGTCGGACACGTTCCGGATATTCATGAAGATCCCGCGCGAGGTCTCCGCCATGCACGCTTCGTTCGGGTCGGGAACCTCCGTGATCGGCAGGATATCCCCGCGGTGCCACGTTTCGCCGCCGTCTTCGCTGACCATCGCTGCGGCAACGCTCGGATGATGCGCGAAAATATTCGTGATATTCGATGTCAGCCAGACCGTCAGGAGGATCCGTCCGTCCTTTGTCACCGTACCGTGACCGGGACCCGTCGCCGCGACCGTCCAGGCATAATCGGGACGGAATTCTTCGAACGCATCGAGGATCTCCACCCTCTCCGTCCACGTTTCGCCCTTGTCATAGCTGAATTTACAGAAGGGACGCTTGTAGTTTTCCAGCCATACGAACACGATCTTCCCATCAGGCATGACCGCCATCACGGGATTGTTGACCGTATTCTTCCCTTCGCCGGACGCGATATAGGTCTCCGCCGACCATGTTTTTCCGCCGTCGGCGGATTTTTTCATGCCGATCTCCGACACCGACCAGTCGTTTCGCCCCATGCGGCATTCGTAATAAACGAGCATCGTCCCGTCGTCACACACCACGATCCCGGGAATGCGGTTGTGGCAGAACCCGTTCTCCCCGGCAGTGTAAATTACTTTGTCATTCAGGACTTTCATGATATTTTATCTCCTTTTTTATCCGAATGGGGAGAACCTTTTCCTTAAAAAGGTTCTCCCCAAGAAACTTTATTTCTTGATCAGCGGTACTGCGTAATCGGTGAGGGACTTCTTCTGTTCGCAGGTGAGTGCGGAGAACGGGGGACGGCTGTCGCCCATGTCGAGACCGAACGTGTCGAGGATCGCCTTGGAGCCGGGCATGACGCCGTACTTCAGGAGTTCCGCGATGACGAGGTTCGCTTCGTTCTGGATCGCCTGCATGCCTTCGATGTCCTTCTTTGCGAAGAGTTCCATGATCCTGATGAACTTCTTCGCCATGAAGTTGTAGGTGGAGCCGATGCCGCCGTCTGCGCCGGACATCATGCCGCACGCGAACATTTCGTCGAAGCCGTTGAGCATGACCTTGTCCGGGAACGCGTTCTTGATGCGCTGCATCTTGAAGAAGTCGGACGCGGTATACTTCACGCCGATGATGCGTTCGTCCTTCAGAAGCGTGCAGATGTCGTCAAACGACAGTTCCACGCCGGACAGTACGGGGATATTGTAGATCAGAAGAGGCATTCCGCACGCATCCACAATGTCGAAGTAATACTTCATGACTTCCTTCGCGGAGAACTTGTAGTAGAACGGCGCGACCGCGGAGACCGCGTCATACTTCAGTTCCGCCGCATACTTCGCAAAGCCGATCGCCTGTGCGGTCGAGATGCAGCCGACGTGCGCGATGCAGGACGCACGGTCGCCGACGGTTTCCTTCACGGTTTTGTACACGTGACGGCGTTCTTCATCGGACAGCAGGAACGCTTCCCCGGAGCTTCCGTTGACGTAGAAGCCGGATACGCCCTGCGCGAGGTTGAATTCGGTCAGCTTGATGAGCTGTTCGGTATTGACGCTGCCGTCCTTTGCGAACGGGGTAAAAATTGCGGGAATCACTCCGCCGATCTTTTTCATAGAGATACCCTCCGGTTTTTATTGATTTTTGTGCATAATATTCAGCATTTGTTTCATTATAGCACAGGTTCTTGTGGAAATCAAGCGATTCTCCGGGATTTACCGGGAGATAATTTTCCCGATCGCCGTCATGATCTCCCGGGCATAGATCGCGTGCCCCTCTTCGTCCGGATGCCAGTTGTCCGAAAAATGCGCGTGACCGATCGCACGGTTCGCGTCAACCAGGCAGAATCCGTTTTCCAGCGCCGCTTCCCGGCTCACGCAGATATATTCCGCATAATCGATCTCCGAAAACGGCTTTGCCGTCGGGCCTTCGATATCCTGCACCGTCATCAGCACCGGATATGCGTTTTGGCATCCCGTGAGAATCTTCGCCAGATTCGCTTTCACCTCGTCGAGCGGGATATGGTTCAGCCAGTCGTTGATACTGTGCGCTTCCGCAACGATGCAGCACGGATCGAACGCCTTCACGTAATCCCCGTAGAACTGTTCGAGATACCGTCTCGTCGTGCAGCTGCCGACGCCCGCGTTGATGACCGCGTAATCCCCGGAGTAATATTCCGCCCGGTACAGGTACATCGGTTCGGGAACGGTGATCACCAGCTCCCCGTTTTCGTCCGTCCGTGCGGCGATCAGCGGACTGCGGCTGATGCCGTCGATGACCGGAGCCACCTTATAGTTGTTGTGCCCGTCAAAGCGGAAGACGAACCGCGCGGCAGAGCAGACCTGTCCCGTCCGGTATTCGCCTTCGATGATCCTGCGCGGCTCTTCTTCCGCCGCGCGCGAATCCGTGAGACGGTTGACTTCGTCCCGCACGAGATTGACGTAAAACGGTACGTCAAACGGCGACGGACGCAGTTCCCCCGCCTGTACGCCCGGATCGGTAAAATGTTCGTACAGTCCCGCAGGACCCTGTCCCCATGTATGGGAGTCGCCGGTACAGATAATGAATTTCATGGAAAGATCCTCCGAATTCTATCGCTGAACGCAATTTCATTTGTCCCCCCATTATAGCACAGCCGAATGTTTTTTTCAATGAAAAACCCGCTATCCCTTGATTCCCGTTCCATTTTATGTTATAATCAACCCAACTCATTCTATGATCTATCATTTATACGGAGGCAATCCATGAAAAAGAAGAGACTTCTCTCCGCGCTGCTCTGTGCGATCATGCTGGCGTCCGCCATCCTGACCGGCTGTTCCGAAAGCGGCGCCAACGCGGACGAAACCACATCCGTGACTCCCGACGCGGCGGCCGAAATCACTGCGGAAGGCGGCGAAGCATCCGCGGAAGCATCCGGCGAAGCCGAAGGTCTGATCGCCATCGAAGCCGACTACGACTGGACGGCAGGCGTTCAGAAGAAGGACTACGAAGGCTACGAATACACCATCCTCAACGGCTGTACCGCAAGCTGGTATTCCTACAACTCCATTTCTCCCGAAGAAACCACCGGTGAACCCGTAAACGACGCGTTCATCGAACGTGAAAACCGTACCGAAGAATTCCTCAACATCAGCATCACGGAACTCCACGACGGCGACTCCATGAATATCCTCAAGAACGCGGTCAAGTCCGGTTCCAACGACTTCGACTACGGCAACGTTACCCTCATGAACTGCTACGCAGTCGCAATGGAAGGCAACGTCTTCGACCTCAACACCCTCGCGGCGGACGCAGGCGTGGACCTCTCCAATGTATGGTGGGACCAGAATGCACGCGACAGCCTGACCATCAACAACCAGCTCTACTTCATGACGAGCGACGCGGACACCACCCGTTTCGACAGTATCCGTTCCCTGTACTTCAACAAGGAAATGATCGAACAGAACGGTCTCCAGAACCCCTACGAACTCGTTGACGCCAACCAGTGGACGGTTGACAAGTTCACCGAAATGTGCACCTCCGTCATCGTGGACAAGGACGGCGACGGCGTCTTCACCGATGCGGACCAGTACGGCTGGATCAGCTACACCGAAATCATGTCCGACCTTCTGATGTGCGGCATGGGTGCGAAATTCGTTACCAAGGACGCAGAAACCGGCATGCTCATTGACGGTACCACCGGCGAAAACTTTGTTGATATGTACAACAAGGTCATCAACATCCTCCACACCCAGAAGAACGCAGTGTTTGATGTCCGCGCATCCGCGCATGCAAGCCACCTCCGCGGTCTCGGCGACCGTGCGCAGGAAACCATCTTCACCGAAAACGGCGCACTCTTCTATTCCGAATGTATGGCATGGACCCGCGTACTCCGCGACATGGAAGCCGACTTCGGCGTTCTGCCGCCTCCGAAGTACAACGAAGACCAGGAACGTTACTACTCCATCATCCTCAACCCCTTCATGCAGATGATCCCCGTAACCTCCGAAGACCCGCTCCGTACCCTGCACGTGCTTGACGTCTTCTCCGCGGCTTCCCACGACACCGTTGTCGACGCTTACGTCAACGTAACCCTCACCGGTAAGGTTGCCCGTGACCAGGACACCGTCCGCATGCTCCACCTCGTCTTCGACGAACTCTACTACAACATCCACTTCAGCAGCGTCTCCATCCGCAGTACCGTCAACGGCGCAATCTCTTCCGGCTCCGACGCCATCGCGTCCACCCTCAAGAAGATGGACAAAGCTACCACCAAGCAGCTCGCCAAGACCAACGAATTCTTCTTCCCGGCCGGCTGAGTTAATCAAATATTCTTTCTCGGGGAAAACCTTTTTGAGGAAAAGGTTTTCCCCGAACCCTTTTCCAAAACCTTTTTAAGCAATTATACAAATATAGTAGCTATGCACAGACTCCACCCAATACAACAGTTTAAAAGGTTTTGAAGGTGGTTTGGAGGAAACTTTTCTCAAAAGTTTCCTCCAAGCGTCTCCCCAAGCGTCTCCCCTTGACAAAAAAACCAAGCAGTGCTATAATCACTCCGTTGAAATTTATGTACATTATGAGGTAAGATCATGGGAAGAGCGACGCAGGTCAACTGTCACGGGGATGAACGCCGGTTTGAGGTTCTGGCGGAGTTTATTTATAATTATTTCGGCAGCAGCATCCGGTACATTGCCGACGTGGCAGGGGGACAGGGTGTGCTGAGCCGGCTTCTGAACAAGCATTACAACTACGAATCCGAAGTGATCGACCCCAGGCATTATACGCTGAAAGGCGTCTCCCACCGCGAAGCATACTACACGCCCGACATGGCGACATTCTACGACCTCATCGTCGGTCTGCATCCGGACGAAGCCACGCGTCCCGTTGCCGAAAGCGCCGTCTACCGCCCCGTCATCGTCGTCCCCTGCTGCAATCACTGGGACAACACCCGCAAGCTCAACTCCCTCGCCCTCGTCGACGAGATCGCCAGATTCTACGACGAACGCTCCGTCCGTTACGAACGCATCGAATTCCCGTTCAAATACCCGAACGTCGGTCTCGTCTCCACACCTCCCGCAAAAAAATAAATGCTGTCCCCGGCGGTTCCCCATGAACCGTCCGGGGATTTTGTGTTTCTGCCGGAAATTTTCCAGAGATGCTTCTCCCGGGCGCATCCCCCAAAAACGAAATACTGTTTTTTTTGTGGGGATTCTTGTATTCGGGCGTTTTTTCGTGTATAATAGATATGATATTCTTTCTTTATTGTTTTGTGTTGTATATTTTCTTCCAAAATAAACGAGGTATCCCATGAAAACTTACGATATTGCGATCATCGGCGGAGGTCCCGCCGGATATACTGCCGCTCTGTACAGCGGACGCGCCGGATATTCTGCCGTCGTCATCGAAAAAATGGCTCCCGGCGGTCAGATGGCAATCACTTCCAACGTCGAAAACTATCCCGGATTCGGGCCCGTCAGCGGTTTCGAGCTTGCCGAAAAAATGATGGAAGGCGCAGAACGCTTCGGTGCCGAATCCATGTTCGGCGAAGTCACCGCCGTCCGCCTCTCCGGGGAAACCAAATACATCGCCGTCGACGGCGCGGACATCGATTCCGGGGACGACGGCGTCGTTGCCGCCCGTGCGGTCGTTCTTGCGACCGGTGCGTCTCCGCGTAAGCTCGGCATCCCCGGCGAACTCCAGTACGAAGGCCGCGGCGTTTCCTACTGCGCGACCTGTGACGGTATGTTCTTCAAAGGAAAGACCGTCGTTGTCGCCGGCGGCGGCGATACGGCATTCGAGGACGCACTGTATCTCTCGAACATCTGCGAAAAAGTCTATCTCGTCCATCGCCGCGACGCATTCCGTGCGGCGGCATCCTCCGTCAAGCGTGCGGAAGCGAAGGAAAACATCGAATTCGTGAAGAACGCGCTCGTTTCCGAGATCAAGGGCGAAAACGGCAGGGTCTCCGCGCTCGTCTATACCGACAAGGACTCCGGCGAGACCCGCGAGCTCCCCTGCTCCGCCGTCTTTGCGGCGTTCGGACGTACCCCCGACACCGCCCTCTTCGACGGTCAGGTCGCTCTTGACCCGTCCGGCTATATCGTCGCGGACGAAACCTGCCGCACCTCCGTGGACGGCGTATTCGCCGCCGGAGACGTACGCACCAAGCATCTCCGCCAGATCGTCACCGCCTGTGCGGACGGCGCGACGGCAATCTCCTTCGCCGAAGAATGGCTCAATAAATGACTAAGGACTAAGGGTGAATGACTAAGGACTCATCCGAATTATCCGTCAGGCCGGAAAACTTTAAGTTTCGCCATAGTCATTCACCATTCACCATTAGCCCTTAGTCCAAAAAAACCGGAGGTTTTTTATGTATCACGGATTTATTAAACTTGCGGCGGCGGTTCCGGAGCTTCTCGTTGCCGCGCCGACAAAAAATGTTCCCGCCCACACCGCGCTCATTGACGAGGCTTACGAAGCCGGGGTCCACGTTCTCGCATTCCCCGAACTTTCCCTCACCGGCGCGACCTGCGGCGACCTTTTCCTCACCGATTCCCTCATTAAAAATACCCTGACCGCGCTCGAACAGGTCAGAAATCATACCGCCGGAAAGAAGATGCTCGTCTTCGTCGGCGCACCGCTGAAGATCCTCGGCAAGCTCTATGACTGCGCCGTTGCGGTCTCCGACGGTCACATCCTCGGCGTCATTCCGAAGACAACGCTCCCGAACTGGGGCGATTCTTACGAAATGCGCTGGTTCACGCCGTTTGCGGACGATCAGTATACCATGCTGAACCTCTGCGGCGACCAGGTTCTCTGCCGTGCAGATCAGATGTTCGTCTGCGATGAGCAGAACGACCTTGTCGTCGGCTGTGTGATCGGCGATTCCGACTCCGCCGACCGGCTTGCGGCAAAAGGTGCGACCGTCATCGTCAATCTTGCAGCATCCCCCGAAACGGTCGGACGCGAAGACTACCGCCGCACCGTCGTCAAAGCGGAATCCGGACGTCTCGTTTCCGCTTACGTTTACGCGAACGCAGGTTCCGACGAATCCACGACCGACTGCGTTTACGCCGGTCACAGCATGATCGCGCAGAACGGCACCATCCTCGCGGAAAATCCGCCGTTCGGCAGTGCGAAGCTGATCACCGCCGTTGCGGACGTACAGCATTTAGCGCACGATCGTCTGAAGATGAACACGTTCCCGAAGGATAACGGTGAAGGATTCTGGACGACGTTCTCTCTCGACAATACCGAAACCGACCTCACCGGCGTGATCGCACGCAGTCCGTTCATCCCGGACAGTGCGGACGCAAAACGCGCCGCGTGTGCGCGGATTCTCGAAATCCAGTCCCGCGGTCTGGCGAAACGCATCCGTGCGGCTTACGCCAAGACCTGCGTGATCGCCCTCTCCGGCGGTCTCGACTCCACCCTCGCGCTGATCGTGACCGCACGTGCGCTCGACCTGCTCGGACGTCCGCACACCGACATCACCGCGGTGACCCTTCCCTGCTTCGGCACGACGAACCGTACCCGTTCCAATGCGGAATCCATGGCGATCGAATTCGGCACGAAATTCCGCGCGATCGACATCAAGGAAGCGGTGGACATCCACTTCCGCGACATCGGACACGATCCGGAAGACCACTCCGTCGTTTACGAAAACTCGCAGGCACGCGAACGCACGCAGATCATCATGGACATCGCCAACGCCGAAAACGGTCTCGTCATCGGTACCGGCGACCTGTCCGAACTCGCGCTCGGCTGGGCGACCTACAACGGCGACCATATGTCGAACTACGGCGTGAACGGCGGCGTTCCGAAGACCCTCGTCCGCCATGTCGTATCCTACTACGCGGATGAATGCGATAAGGGCGGTCAGCCCGCACTTGCCGCCGTTCTCCGCGACGTTCTCGCAACGCCCGTCAGCCCGGAACTTCTCCCGGCAAAGGACGGCGAGATCGCCCAGAAAACCGAAGATATCGTCGGTCCCTACGACCTGCACGACTTCTTCCTCTATCACTTCGTCCGCTACGGCGAAGAACCGGACAAGATCTTCCGCAAGGCAAAAGCGGCGTTCGCCGGCGAATTCGACGACGAGACCATCAAAAAATGGCTCAACACCTTCCTGCGCCGCTTCTGGTCGCAGCAGTTCAAGCGCAGCGCACTCCCGGACGGCCCGAAGGTCGGCTCCGTGGCCCTTTCTCCGCGCGGCGACTGGAAAATGCCCAGCGACGCCTGCGGATGGGAAATGAAAATTGACTAAAGGCTAAGGACTAAGGGTGAATGGCTATAACAAATTGTCCGTCAGGCTGACAGATATGAAGTTCAGTCAGTCATTCACCATTCACCTTTAGCCATTAGTCAAAAAACTGGAGGTTTTTTATGAAACTCGGAATTATCGCGGCGATGAAGATCGAAGCGGAACTTATCGAAGCGGCAATGACCAATGTCACCCGCGAAACCTGCGGCAGCATCGAATACTGCCTCGGAACCATCGGAAATACCGACATCGTTCTTGCGGTCTGCGGCATCGGCAAGGTCTTCGCCGCCATCTGCGCACAGACGATGATCGTGAAATACGCACCCGACGCCGTCATCAACACCGGTGTCGGCGGAACTCTCACAAAGAAGCTCTCCGTCGGCGACGTTGCGGTTTCCTCCGCGATGGTGCAGCATGACATGGACACCTCCGCGCTCGGCGACCCGGTCGGTCTCATCTCCGGCATCAATATCGTTGAGATCCCCGCAGACAAGAACCTTGCGGATAAAATTTCCGCCATCGTCCGCGGCATGGGAATCAATACCGTTCAGGGTGTCATCGCCACCGGCGACCAGTTCATCGGCAATCAGGAACGCAAGGACCGCATCGTGAACACCTTCGGTGCCATCGCGTGCGAAATGGAAGGCGCGGCGATCGGTCAGGTCTGCTACGTCAACAAAGTACCCTTCGCCGTGATCCGTGCGATCTCCGACGATGCGGACGGCGGCGCGTGCGAAGACTACCCGACCTTTGCAAAAATGGCGGCAAAGAACTCCGCAAAGGCAGTCATCGAACTGGCTAATAACTAAGGACTAAGGGTGAATGACTGTGGAAAACTTACGCTCTGCCGGCTGACGGACGTTCCGATATAGTCCTTCACCATTCACCATTCGTCATTAGTCCCGAAAATTATAATCCTACAAAGGAGACTACATAATGCAGAAGTACAGACTTTTCAACACCACCGAGCTGAAGGCGTCCGGATGGCTCCGCAAGCAGCTCGAAGTGCAGGCAAACAGCCTCTCCGGCAACCTTGACAAGGTATGGCCGGATATCCGCGAAAGCCGCTGGATCGGCGGGAACTGGGACGGCTGGGAACGCGTTCCCTACTGGCTCGACGGTTTCATTCCGCTCGCATACCTTCTTGACGACGAAGACAAGATCGCACGTGCGAAGAAGTACATCGACGCGATCGTTGCCGGTCAGTGCGAAGACGGCTGGCTCTGCCCCTGCACCGTGGAAGAACGCGCAAAGTACGATATGTGGGCGCTCTACCTCATCGACAAGGTTCTGATGCTCTACTACGACTGCTCCGGCGACGAACGCATTCCCGAAGTTGTCTACAAGTCCCTGAAGAACCTCAAGGATCACATCGAACAGTACCCCATTTTCGCATGGGCGCACGCAAGATGGTTCGAATGCCTCCTGCCGATCTTCCAGATCTACGATATGTACAAGGAAGAATGGCTCCTTGACCTCGCAAAGCTTCTCCGCGCACAGGGCATGAAGTACGAAGAGATCTACGGCGACTGGAAATACAAGGAACCGATCAACCAGTGGCTCTGGGAATCCCACGTTGTAAACCAGGGCATGGCGATCAAGGAAGGCGGTCTTGCATCCCTTCTTGACGGCGAAGCGGACGACAGCTTCTCCGAATTCATGCTGAATCAGCTCTTCACCTACCACGGCACCGCCGTCGGTCACTTCACCGGCGACGAATGTCTCTCCGGCGACAGCCCGATCCAGGGTACCGAACTCTGCGGCGTGACCGAAGCGATGTTCTCCTACGAAGTTCTCTACGCCATCACCGGCAACCCGATCTGGGCGGACCGTCTCGAAAAGCTCGCGTTCAACGCGCTTCCTGCGACCATTTCTCCCGATATGTGGTCCCACCAGTACGACCAGCTCGTCAACCAGGTCGCGTGCGTGAACCTCGCCGGCGGCAATAACATATTCCGCACCAACAGCACCGAATCCCACCTCTTCGGTCTTGAACCGAACTTCGGCTGCTGCACCGCAAACTTCAACCAGGGCTGGCCGAAGTTCGCAATGTCCACCTTCATGAAGTCCGACGACGGCATCGTATCCGCAGCGATCGCACCCGCGAAGCTGACGACCGTCATAGGCGGCGTGAACGTTGCTGTGGAATCCGAAACCCTCTATCCGTTCGGCAGCAGCGTCAACTACATCGTGACCGCCGACGGCGAATGCGACTTCACCCTCAGCCTCCGTATCCCGGCATGCGCTGCATCCGCGAAGGTCGACGGCGAAGACGCGGAACCCGGTACCATCGTCACCCTCAAGCGCGTATGGAACGGCACCTCCGTTGTCAAGCTTGAAATGGACTTCGACGTGAAGTACGTTTCCCGTCCGCGCGACATGTTCGTGATCGAACGCGGTCCGCTCGTATACTCCCTCGCCATCGGCGAAGAATGGAGCAAGCTCGAATACGTCAGAAACAACGTCGAACGCAAGTTCCCCTACTGTGACTGGGAAATCCGTCCGACCACCGACTGGCAGTTCGCTTTCGCAAAGGGCGACATCGCCGTCAGCGAAACCGGCGCAGTCTCCGATATGCCGTTTGACACCGCATGCCCGCCGATCACCCTCGACGTTCCGGTCGTTCCCGTAAACTGGGGCTGGAAGGAAGGCTACAACATGATCGCGAACATGGTTCCCGATTCCGTCAAGCCGGAAGGTGACGTCCGCACGATGAAGTTCATCCCCTACGGCTCCACCACCCTCCGCCTGACCGAAATCCCGTTCGCAGCGGAGTAAGAAGATTTTTCCCGGGGAAAACTTTTTTGAAAAAAAGTTTTCCCCGACCAGCTCCGCTGGTCGGAGCCGGACCCCTTTCAAAAAACTTTATACTATATAAGAAAATATTGTTATCAGCAGATTTATTGTTTTTTATCAGATTTATTGTATTATTAAGGAGGGTTTCCGATGCCGAAATGTTATAACTGTGGATGTGATATTCCGTCCGGTGACAAGACAAAACTCTGCGACAGCTGCAAGAAGATCATTCTTCCCTTCATCAAATTTATGGGTGCATCCACTTCGTCCGCCGTACGCCGTCTGATCTCGAACGAAAAGAATCTGCGCAGTGCGGGCGTGACCGACGGCGGTATGGAATACCTCCTGCGGATCTGTGAACTGCACGACCGTCAGAAGCTGCGCGAACGCGAAGAACGGGAAGCGGAAAAAAATACCGTACGCCGTCCCGCGGAGCCGGCGGAACTTCCGGAAGAACCCGCAGAAAGCTACACGGAGCTGGAACTTCCCCTGGACGAACCCCTCGATCTCCGGAGAGAACCGTACGGAAAATTCCTGACGCCCGTCATGGCGGCTCTGATGATCCTCGGTGCGGCGGCGATGCTGTACGAGATCGTTTTCGGACAGCTGAGCATCTCCGTCATCCTCTGCTCCGCCGGTCTGCTCCTCGCCGGATACGGCTTCTGGGTCTGCCGTCATCTGCTGCACGATCTGGAAGAAATCAAGAAGCGTTTCCGGTAAGCTTGTGATCCGGCATCCGAAAAGCACCCCTGCGGTGCTTTTTTTGCTGCCGTTGTGACTTTCTACAAGCCTTCCGCATACTTCCCCGCAAAAATCCACGAATTTGCTCTTGCGTCCGCGCACGCGGGTATGCTAAACTAAGCATAAAAGCGGAGACCGCACTGCGGATTTCTTCTGCAGAAATATGCGGTCCGCGGAAAAACTGACGGAAGGTACTGTATCATGACACAAAACCATCTTCTGAACGACCCGGAACTGATCGCCGAACGGGATCGGTGGTTCGGCAGACTGCAGTCGCTGTTTGACGGAACCTATCGGGAAAAGCGGGTATTTGTCCTCGACGGCGTCCTTGCGCGCGGAAAAAGCGACCCGTACGCCGAGCCGGAACGCTGGATCGACGAATGCCTCGAAGACATCGCGGAAAACAAGGCACAATTGATCCGGAACGACCGGAAATTCGTTCCCGTCTGCGTCGAATACGGTCCTTACGGCGTCCACTACATCGACAAGATCCTCGGTGCGGACGTATTTTTCCAGGACGGACAATGGTATAACCGCTATCTGACCACGCCCATCGGCGAACTGCGGGAACCCGACCTTGACAGTGACGAGACATTTCAGCTCTCCCTCCGCGCGGCAAAACGATTCGCCGACTCCGGAGCATCCTTCCCGCTCTACGGTCTGCCCACCATTGCCAGCACGCTGAACATCGCCGTCAATCTGTACGGTCAGGAGATCCTGGTCGAAATGCTCACGGATCCCGACAATGCGCGCCGCGATCTGGAGACCATCAACCGCACCCTGATCCGGATCCACAAAGCGTTCCGCGCGGTCCTTCCGCCGGAGCAGCTCCAGCCCGTGATCTCCTGGGGAAGAACCCAGCCGCCGGGATACGGACAGCTCTGCGGATGCACGACCCAGCTGATCTCCGGCGAACTGTACCGCGACATGATCGCCGATCTGGACGAAGACCTGCTGAACGTCTATGAAAACGGCGGCATGATCCATCTGTGCGGCAGTCATGCCCAGCACATCGACTGCTTCCGGAGCATGAAATCGCTGAAAGCCCTGCAGCTCAACGACCGTGCCGCGGCGGATCTGCCGCTTTACTTCGAAGGTCTGCGCGAGGATCAGATCATCTATCTCTGTCCCTGCGAGGAAATGACCGTCGAACAGGCCGTCAAGCTCACCGGCGGACGCCGTCTGGTCATCAACGCGGCCATTTCCGGCGAGATCGCCATGCCCGAATAAACCACGCTCATCTTTTTCAGATATCAGACATTCCAACCGATTTTCCACATATCCAAATCCCGGAGGAAACTATGGATTTTACCACTCACAAGCCGGTCACCGTTCTCACCGGTGAAAACTGCGTGACCGAAAACGCAGCCGTTTTTGCATCTCTCGGCCGCCGTGCCCTCGTCGTATCCGGCCGCCGTTCCGCCGATCTCTGCGGTGCCATGGACGACGTTGCCGCCGCACTCGCATCCGTCGGCGCGACTTACGTCCGCTTCAATGTGATCCCCGAAAACCCGCCGGCACCGCTCTGCCATGAAGGCGGCGCGCTCGCACGTCAGGAAAACTGCGACTTCATCGTTGCTATCGGCGGCGGTTCCGCACTCGACGCGGCAAAGGCGATCGCGGCATACGCAGCCAATCCCGAATGCGGCATTGACGACATTTTCGACGACGCCAAGCGCACCGCGGACGGTCTTCCGATCGCGGCGATCCCGACGACTGCCGGCACCGGCAGCGAAGTCAATCGCTATTCCGTCCTGACCGTGGACGGCGGCGCAAAAAAGAAGACCTTCAAGGCTTCTTCCGCCTATCCGAAGTACGCCTTCGTTTCTTCGAAGTATACCGCATCCCTTGACGAAAACTACACCGTTTCCACCGCGCTCGACGCCTTCGCGCACGCCATGGAATCCTATCTTTCCCCGAAATCCACGGAAGTTTCGGAAAATGCCGCACTTTACGCGGCAGGCGAGATCTGGAACATCCTCTTCAACGGAATGTACGCCGACGGCGAACGCGACGCGGGCGGATTCACCAAAGTACAGCGTGAAAAGCTCACGAACGCTTCCTGTGCCGCAGGCATCGCCATCGACTACACCGGCACGGGCTTCCCGCATCCGCTCGGCTACAGCCTGACTCTCACCCGCGGCATCCCGCACGGCAGAGCATGCGCCGTCTTCGCAGGTGCTTACATCAACTACAATCTGCTGACCGCGGCAGGGGAAGAAAAAATCGCAAAGCTCGCCGCACATCTCGGTACCACCGCCGAAGAAATGGCGCGCCGCATCCCCGAAATGAGCGGTCTGCTCGATCTCAAGATCGACGCGGAAGAACGCGAGGAACTGATCGACCGCGTCGCGGGCGCCGGCAACTACGCCAACAGCCCCTACGTCATCACCCGCGGCGAAATGTCCGACATCTACGCAAGACTTTTTGGTTAATTTTGGTACATAAAAACGACAGGGAACGGCTCCGTTTTCTGTCGTTTTTTCATTCTTGTAGGAAGCGATAAAAAAATAACGTATCCCGTCCTCGAAAATTTCCATGTTCACTATTGACCTCGGTATATCATTTATGGTATAATAACTCGAATTAAAAGATAATGTTGGGTATCCAGAAACTCGTCGGGTTGTTCGATCGCATCGTAATGTCTGCGTGTATTGCTATCCGCTTTTTTTATGGAAAAACGGACGGAACACGGCGGTTTCCGGTACGGATACGAATTGTGTTTTTTGGATTTTTTGGGAGGTTATCATGACTCTTCTTACCGGAGGAAAAGCGTACAGAAACGGCGTCCTTGCTGACGTGTTTGTTCTCGTTTCCGAAACTTCTTCCCGTGTACTTCCCGTATCGGAAGCTGATTCCGATATGTTTTCTGACGTTTCCGAAAAAATCGATATTGGTGGTTCCGTTGTTTTTCCCGGTTTCGCGGATGTGCATGTTCATCTTCGTGAGCCGGGCTTTTCTTATAAAGAAACGGTTGTCTCCGGTACGATGGCGGCGGCACACGGCGGCTACACCGACGTCTGCTCCATGCCGAATCTCTCTCCCGTTCCCGATTCCGCGGAAAATCTCGGCGTACAGCTCGCCCTGATCCGCGACGGCGCAGCGGTCCGCGTACATCCGTACGGCGCGATCACGGTCGGCGAAATGGGCAAGGAACTGGCGGATCTCGCCGGTATGGCGGAAAACGTCTGCGCGTTCTCGGATGACGGACGCGGCGTACAGAACGACGATATGATGCGCGCGGCAATGACCGAAGCAAAGAAGCTCGGCAAAATCCTCGCGGCGCACTGCGAAGTCAACGATCTGCTCTTCGGCGGATACATCCACGACGGCGAATACGCCAAGGCTCACGGTCACCGCGGCATCTGCTCCGAAAGCGAATGGAAACAGATTGAACGCGACCTGAAACTTGCGGCGGAAACCGGTGTAAAATACCATGTATGCCACATTTCCACCAGGGAAGCGGTCGCACTGATCCGCGAAGCAAAGAAAAACGGCGTGGACGTTACCTGCGAGACCGCGCCGCACTACCTCACCCTCACCGATGACGACCTCATCGAAGACGGACGCTTCAAGATGAACCCGCCGCTCCGGTCGAAAGCCGACCGTGACGCGCTCATCGAAGGCGTTCTCGACGGCACGATCGACATGATCGCGACCGACCACGCACCGCACTCCGACGAAGAAAAGTCGCGCGGACTCGAAAAGAGCCCGATGGGTGTCGTAGGTCTGGAATGCGCGTTCCCCGTGCTCTACACCAAACTCGTAAAAACCGGTATCGTTCCGCTGGAACGCATCATCGAAATGATGACCGACGCACCGCGGAAACGGTTCGGACTTCCTCAGGACGAAAACGATTTCACGATCTTCGACCTGAGCGAAGAATATACCATTGATCCGGCGGATTTCCTCTCGATGGGTCACGCGACCCCGTTCGCCGGCGAAAAAGTCTATGGAAAATGTAAAATGACAGTATGCGGAGGTAAAACAGTATGGCTGACAAAATGAACTTCAACAGAAAACTGGTGCTGGAAGACGGCTCGGTTTATCCCGGACGCGGATTCGGCGCAAACGTCGAACGCGCCTGCGAACTCTTCTTCAACACGGCCGTCGTCGGATATCAGGAAATGGTTTCCGACCCGTCCTGCACCGATGCGATCGCCGTTATGACCTATCCCCTGATCGGCAACTACGGGATCACCGATGAAGACTTCGAATCCAAGGTTCCGACCCTCGGCGGTCTGGTGGTCAGCGAATACAATGACCAGCCTTCCAACTTCCGTTACACCAAGACCCTCTCCGAAGTCATGGAAGACAGCGGCATCCCCGGCATCGAAGGCATCGACACCCGCGCTCTGACCCGTCACATCCGTGACAACGGCGTCTGCCGCGCGATTATCGTCGACATCGACACCTCCACCGAAGACGCACTCGAAAAGATCGCCTGCACCCCGATCCCGCACGACCAGGTCATGCGCGTAAGCTGCCGCAAGAAGTGGTACTCCCGTACCGCAAACCACAAGTACAACGTGGTTGCTGTTGACTGCGGCATCAAGAACAGCATCATCCGTGCGCTCAACGAACGCGGCTGCAACGTGACCGTTGTGCCGTGGAACACCACCGCTTACGAAATCCTCAAGATGAAGCCCGACGGCGTGCTGATCTCCAACGGCCCCGGAAGCTCCGATGACGTAAAGCCGGTCGTTGAAACCGTTCAGGCACTCCGCGGCAAGGTTCCGGTATTCGGCATCAGCCTCGGTCACCTCATCATCGCAAAGGCTTACGGTGCGACCACCACGAAGCTCAAGTTCGGTCACCACGGCGGCAACCACCCGGTCAAGAACCTCGAAACCGGCAGAATCGAAATCACCTCGCAGGGCCACGCGTGCGTTGTCAACCCCGAAAGCATCGCCGACACCATGACCGTCACCCACATCAACGTTATCGACAACACCATCGAAGGGCTTTCCTGCCCCGCTGACCGCGTATTCTCCGTACAGTACCATCCGGAAAGCAACCCCGGTCCGCAGGACAGCGACTACCTGTTTGATAAATTCATTGCACTCATGAAGGGAGAGTAAGACACTATGCCGAAGAAAGAGAATATCAAAAAAGTAATGGTTATCGGTTCCGGCCCGATCGTTATCGGTCAGGCAGCAGAATTTGACTATGCCGGAACTCAGGCTTGTCTCGCACTCCGTGAAGAAGGCTGCGAAGTTATCCTCGTCAACTCCAACCCCGCGACCATCATGACCGACCCGTCCGTTGCGGACAAGATCTATATGGAACCCCTGACCCTCGAATACGTCGCAAAGATCATCCGTTACGAACGTCCGGACGCGATCATCCCCGGCATCGGCGGTCAGACCGGTCTGAACCTCGCAATGCAGCTCGCAAAGAAGGGTATCCTCCGCGAATGCCAGACCGAACTTCTCGGTACTCCTCCGGAAAGCATCGAAAAGGCGGAAGACCGTGAACTCTTCAAGGAACTCTGCGAAGAAATCGGCGAACCCGTTCTCCCGTCCCTCATCGCAAACTCCCTCGAAGAAGGGATCGCAGCCGCTCACGAAATCGGCTTCCCGGTCGTTCTCCGTCCCGCATTCACCCTCGGCGGCACCGGCGGCGGCTTCGCTTCCGACGATGAAGAACTCATCCCGCTCCTCAAGAACGCGCTCAAGCTCTCTCCGGTAAGCCAGGTTCTTGTGGAAAAGAGCATCAAGGGCTACAAGGAAATCGAATTTGAAGTCATGCGCGACTCCAACGACACCGCGATCACCATCTGCTCCATGGAAAACATCGACCCCGTCGGTATCCACACCGGTGACTCCATCGTTGTTGCGCCCAGCCAGACGCTCACCAACCGCGAATATCATCTCCTCCGCGACTCCGCGCTGAAGATCATCCGCAAGCTGGGGATCGAAGGCGGCTGCAACGTACAGTTCGCACTCGACCCGCAGTCCTTCGACTACTACCTCATCGAAATCAACCCGCGTGTATCCCGTTCCTCCGCTCTCGCAAGCAAGGCCAGCGGCTACCCGATCGCACGCGTTACCGCTAAGATCGCCATCGGTCTCACCCTCGACGAAATCCAGCTCGCATCCGCTCCGGCGTGCTTCGAACCTTCCATCGACTACGTCGTAACCAAGATGCCGCGCTTCCCGTTCGACAAGTTCTCCGACGCGAACAACAGCCTCTCCACCCAGATGAAGGCAACCGGTGAAGTCATGTCCATCGGCCGCAATCTGGAAGAAAGCCTTCTCAAGGCGATCCGTTCCCTCGAAATCGGCGCATACCACATGCACCTCGCAAAGTTTGACAACCGCGCGACCGACGATCTCCTTTCCTACATCACCGTAGGCACCGACGACCGTATCTACGCGATCGCTGAACTTCTCCGCCGCGGCATCGACGCAGGCCTCATCTGCGACGCTACCCAGATCGACATGCTCTTCATCGAAAAGATCCGCCACATCGTGGAACTCGAAAAGCTCGTTTCCGATCATCCGATGAACGCCGAAGTTCTCCGCTACGTCAAGAAGTACGGCTTCTCCGACCGCGCCGTTGCAAAGTTCTGGAACACCACCGAAGACGCTGTATGGAACTTCCGCCGCGAACAGGACATCCGTCCGGTCTACAAGACCATCGACTCCTGCGCAGCCGAATTCAAGTCCTATATCCCCTACCTGTACTCCACCTACGCTGAAGAAAACGAATCCATCGTTTCCGACCGCAAGAAGATCATCGTTCTCGGTTCCGGTCCGATCCGTATCGGTCAGGGTGTCGAATTCGACTACTCCACCGTTCATGCAGTCATGACCATCAAGAACCACGGCTGTGAAGCGATCATCATCAACAACAACCCCGAAACCGTATCCACCGACTACACCTGCTCCGACAAGCTCTACTTCGAACCGCTGACCATCGAAGACGTTATGAACATCATCGAACTGGAACAGCCCTACGGCGTTATCGCAGGTCTCGGCGGTCAGACCGCCATCAACCTCGCAGAAGGTCTCGAAAAGCGCGGCGTAAAGATCATCGGCACCAGCGTTGAAGCGATCGACCGTGCGGAAAACCGCGACGCATTCGAAAAGCTCCTCAAGGAACAGGGCATCCCGCAGCCGACCGGCAAGGCGGTTACCAACATCGAAGACGGCGTTGCAGCGGCAGCAAAGATCGGCTACCCGGTTCTCGTCCGTCCTTCCTTCGTTCTCGGCGGCCGCGCAATGCAGATCGTCGCAAACGAAGAAATGCTCCGCCACTACCTCGAAACCGCGGTTGCGCTCGACGCAGACCGTCCGGTTCTTGTTGACAAGTACATCGTCGGCCGTGAAGTCGAAGTTGACGCGGTCTGCGACGGCACCGACGTATTCGTTCCCGGCATCATGGAACTCGTCGAACGTACGGGCGTTCACTCCGGTGACTCCATCTCCGTATACCCGACCTTCTCCATCTCCCAGGCAGCGAAGGACACCATCCTTGACTACACCAAGAAGCTCGGTCTCTCCATCGGCATCGTCGGTCTGTACAACATCCAGTTCATCGTGGATGAAAACGACTTCGTATACGTCATCGAAGTAAACCCGCGTTCCTCCAGAACCGTTCCCTTCCTCTCCAAGTCCACCGGCTACAGCCTCGCGGACATCGGTACCCTCGCGATCCTCGGCATCAGCCTCAAGGAACAGGGCATCACCGAAATCTACCCGAAGGAAAAGGATCGCTGGTACGTCAAGGCTCCGGCATTCTCCTTCTCCAAGCTCCGCGGTCTCGACGCATACCTCTCTCCCGAAATGAAGTCCACCGGTGAAGCGATCGGCTACGACAAGAAGATGACCCGTGCGCTCTACAAGGCACTCCAGGCATCCGGCATGCAGGTCGTCAACTACGGTACCCTGCTCGTTACCGTTGCGGACAAGGACAAGCCGGAAGCTCTCCCGCTCATCAAGCGTTTCTACAACATGGGCTTCAACATCGAAGCAACCCACGGTACCGCACAGTTCCTCAAGGAAAACGGCATCCGTACCAGAATCCGCCAGAAGATCAGCGACGGCAACGAAGAGATCCTCGAAGCAATGCGTCAGGGCTACGTTACCTACGTTATCAACACCCGTGACTACGGCTCCACCGGCGTTCTTTCCGACGGTCACGAAATCCGTCAGTGCGCAGTTGAAAACGGCGTGACCATGTTCACCGCACTCGACACCGTCAAGGTTCTCCTCGACGTTCTCGAAGAAGTAACGATGGGTATCTCCACCATCAACGAAGCATAATTGAGGTCTGAAAATGACACAGACAATTTTCACTATCAAATCCAACGAAAAAATCGCCCGTGACACCTTCAAAATGGTGCTCACGGGGGATACCGCGGACATCACCCGTCCCGGTCAGTTTGTAAATATTCTCCTCGAAGGCAAGTTCCTCCGCCGTCCGATCTCCGTCTGCGACGTCTGCGGCGATGAACTTACCCTCATCTACAAGGTCGTCGGCGAAGGCACCGAACAGATGGCAGGCTACGGCGCAGGCGTCAAGCTTGACATCCTCACCGGTCTCGGCAACGGCTACGATACCTCCCTCACCGGCGATGAACCCGTTCTCGTCGGCGGCGGTGTCGGCGTTCCTCCGCTCTACCTCCTCGCAAAGACCCTCATCGCCGAAGGCAAGAAGGTCAAGGTCATCTGCGGTTTCCGCACGGCGGACGACGCGATCCTCTGCGAAGAATTCAAGGCACTCGGCGCGGAACTGACCGTGGCAACCGAAGACGGTTCCATGGGCATCAAGGGCTTCGTCACCAACGCGATGCAGGATATGACCTACACGCACGTCTGCACCTGCGGTCCGGAACCGATGCTCAAGGCCGTATGGCGCACCACGCCCGAAACCATCGACGGTCAGTACTCCTTCGAAGAACGCATGGGCTGCGGCTTCGGCGCGTGCATGGGATGCTCCTGCAAAACCATCACCGGCTACAAGCGCATCTGCAAGGACGGCCCGATCCTTATGAAAAACGACATTCTCTGGGAGGCAAAGTGAGATGGCTGATCTGAAAGTAACCCTGTCCGGCCTGACGCTGGACAACCCGATCATCCCCGCATCCGGCACGTTCGGATTCGGTAAGGAATTCGCGGAACTCTACGACATCAACATCCTCGGCAGCTTCTCCTTCAAGGGTACGACCCGCGACGCACGCTTCGGCAACCCGACGCCCCGCATCGCGGAATGCACCGCCGGCATGATCAACTCCGTCGGTCTGCAGAACCCCGGCATCGACCACGTCCTTGCCGTAGAACTTCCCGAGATGAAGAACTACTTCCACAAGCCCGTTGTTGCAAACATCGGCGGCTTCTCCGTGGAAGAATACGTCCACTGCGTGGAAAAGCTGAGAGGCTGCGATCAGATCGGTCTGATCGAGCTGAACATCAGCTGCCCGAACGTTCACGGCGGCGGCATGGGCTTCGGCACGACCCCCGAAATGGCGGCGGAAGTCACCAAAGCAGTCAAGGCTGTTGCTGACAAGCCCCTGTACGTCAAGCTGACCCCGAACGTCACGAACATCGTGGAAATTGCAAAGGCCTGTGAAGAAGCCGGTGCGGACGGTATCTCGATGATCAACACCGCGCTCGGCATGCGCATCAGCCTGAAGACGAAAAAGCCGATCATCGCCAACAAAATGGGCGGTTTCTCCGGCGACGCGATCTTCCCGATCGCGGTACGCATGGTATATCAGGTATACGAAGCGGTCAGGATCCCGATCATCGGCATGGGCGGCGTTTCCTCCGCGGAAGCGGTCATCGAAATGATGCTTGCCGGTGCAACGGCAGTTCAGGTAGGGGCTGCAAACCTTGTCAATCCCTATGCCTGCAAGGAAATCATCGAAAATCTCCCCGCAGTTATGGAAAAATACGGAATCGAAAAATTAAGTGATATTATCGGAGGTGCACACTGATGGAAATGAAGAAAGACGTTATCATCGCCTGCGACTTTGCGTCCGCAGAAGCTACTTACGCGTTCCTTGACAAGTTCGAAGGCGAACCCAGAAAGCCGTTCTGCAAGATCGGTATGGAACTTTACTACGCGGCAGGTCCGGAAATCGTCCGTGAAATCAAGCGCCGCGGCCACAAGATCTTCCTCGACCTCAAGCTGCACGACATCCCGAACACCGTCAAGAAGACGATGGCAGTTCTCTCCCAGCTCGACGTTGACATGACCAACCTCCACGCGGCAGGCGGCCGTGCAATGATGGAAGCGGCTCTCGAAGGTCTCACCAGACCCGACGGCACCCGTCCGGCACTCATCGCAGTTACCCAGCTGACCAGCACCAGCGAAGAAGTCATGCAGAAGGAACTTCTCATCGACCGTCCCCTTCCGGAAGTTGTTATGAGCTACGCGGCAAACGCAAAGGCTGCCGGCCTCGACGGCGTTGTATGCTCTCCCCTGGAAGCTGCGAAGGTTCACGAAACCTGCGGCGACGACTTCATGACCGTTACCCCCGGTATCCGTTTCGCAGGCGGCGACGCAGGCGACCAGAAGCGCATCACCACTCCCGCAAAGGCAGCGGAAATCGGCTCCAACTTCATCGTTGTCGGCCGTCCGATCACCGCTGATCCCGATCCGGTTGCAGCATACCGCCGCGCCGTTGCTGAATTCTGCGGAGAATAAGAAAAATAGAGTTTCTCGGGGAAGAAACTTTTTGAAAAAAGTTTCCGAGATTGCGAAGCAAACTCGTCCGATCCCCATCTTCAAAAACTTTTGAACAAAAAAGACACACAAAGTTTGTGCAGATTTTTCGTAATATAAATTTAAGGAGATTTTTATAGATATGGAAAGCTACAAGAGAGAGTTTATTCAGTTCCTTCAGGGCGCAGGCGTTCTGAAGTTCGGTGATTTTACTGCGAAGAGCGGCCGCAAGATTCCCTACTTCATCAATGCGGGCGACATCAAGACCGGCGAACAGATCGCAAAGCTCGGTGAATTCTACGCAAAGGCATACCTCGAAAAGGTAGGCAACAAGAGAACCGTTCTCTACGGACCGGCTTACAAGGGCATTTCCATCGCGGTTTCCTCTTCCATCGCGCTCTCCAAGGAAGGTCTCGACGTTCCCTTCTTCTTCAACCGTAAGGAAGCCAAGGACCACGGCGAAGGCGGCGTATTCGTCGGCTACGTTCCGAAGGCAGGCGAAGAAGTTGTTATCGTAGAAGACGTTATCACCGCTGGCACCGCGATCCGCGAAAGCATGGCGATCCTCGGCGGTCTCGAAGACGTCAAGGTAGCTGCAACCTTCGTTATGGTTGACCGCAAGGAAAAGGGCAAGACCGACCTTTCCGCAATGAAGGAAGTAGAAAACGAATTCGGCTTCCCGGTATACTCCGTTGTTGACGTATACGACATCATCGAATACCTCGAAGAAGACCCGGCAAACGAAGAAAACGTAACCAGAATCAAGAATTATCTCGCAGTGAACGGAGCAAAGGCATGAGAAGTCTGTTTGATATCAACGAACTGTCCCCCGCAGAGATTGATTCCCTGATCGAAACGGCGAACGACATGATGGCGAACCCTGCCAAGTACGCACACGTTGCGGACGGCAAGAAGCTCGCTACCCTTTTCTTTGAACCCTCCACCAGAACCCGTCTCTCCTTTGAAGCGGCAATGATGGAACTCGGCGGCAATGTTCTCGGTTTCTCCGAAGCACAGTCCTCTTCCGCATCCAAGGGTGAAAGCGTTGCGGACACCGCGCGCGTTGTATCCTGCTATGCGGACATCATCGCAATGCGTCATCCTAAGGAAGGCGCACCGCTCGTAGCAGCTATGAACGCGACCGTACCGGTCATCAATGCAGGTGACGGCGGTCACAACCATCCTACCCAGACCCTCGCCGACCTTCTGACCATCTCCCGTGAAAAGGGCAGACTCGACAACCTGACCGTCGGCTTCTGCGGCGACCTGAAGTTCGGCCGTACCGTTCACTCCCTCATCAATGCGATGGTACGCTACCCGAACGTCAAGTTCGTTCTCGTTGCTCCGACGGAACTCCAGCTTCCCGACTATGTAAAGAAGGACGTTCTTCAGGCAAACAACGTGGAATTCGTCGAAACCACCGACCTCATGGAAGTCATCGGTGACATGGATATCCTCTACATGACCCGTGTTCAGCACGAACGCTTCTTCAACGAAGAAGAATACCTCCGTCTGCGTGACAGCTACATCCTGACTCCCGAAAAGCTGAACGACGCAAAGCCGGATCTCTGCATCATGCATCCGCTGCCGCGCGTCAACGAAATTTCCACCGCGATCGACAAGGATTCCCGCGCGTGCTATTTCAAGCAGGTACTCAACGGCAAATTCATGCGTGCGGCACTCATCATGATGCTGCTCGGTCTGGAAGCAAAGTAAGGAGGAAGAACATGCTGCATATTGATTCGATCCAGAACGGTATCGTACTCGACCACATCAAGGCGGGCAAGGCTATGGAGCTTTACCGCGTTCTTGAACTCAACAAGCTCGAATGCCCCGTTGCAGTCCTGATGAACGTTTCCAGCACCAAGATGGGACACAAGGACATGATCAAGATCTCCGAAGACATCGAAATCGGTCTTGA
This sequence comes from Clostridia bacterium, assembly GCA_017547755.1. Classification (GTDB taxonomy): domain Bacteria; phylum Bacillota; class Clostridia; order Oscillospirales; family CAG-272; genus UMGS1696. The sequence goes on from JAFYOX010000093.1 coordinate 42,901, forward strand.
CATCCTCGGATACATCGATCCGGGCATCACCGTCAATGTGATCCGCGACGGCAAACTTGTGGAAAAGCACTGTGTTGACCTTCCCGAAAAGATCACCGGCTACCTCAAGTGCAACAACCCCCGCTGCATCACCACCACCGAACAGGAACTTCAGCAGGTATTCAAGCTCTCCGACCGCGAAAGCGCAACCTACCGCTGCATCTACTGCGAAGCAAAGTACAAATAAGATATCCCGTCCCCGACGGAAAAAGCCGGAACTGTGTACACAGTTCCGGCTTCTGTTTTCCTGAAAAAACGCATAAAACACGCGGAATCTTTTCAAGGAAAGATTCCGCGTCATGTTATCAGTCGTTGAGATAGGTGATTTCCGCATAATCCACGATTACTTCATGAACCTTGTCGAACATGAGCATCTGGCAGATGCTGCCGTGGCTGTAGACAGTTTCAAACGCTTCCAGGGAATCGAGACCGTAATAGTCCAGAGCGTATTCCGTGGCACGCTTTTTGTATTCTTCTTCGGTCAGAGTGATGTTTTCCGCACGCGCGATGGCATAGCAGATCATTTCTCTCTTGATACGCTTTTCAACTTCTTCCTGAACGAAGGCATAGTATTCATCTTCGGTCATCTGGTAGTTGACGCCGATATAATCCGCAAAGTTGATGCCCTGCATACCTGCATAATACTTTTCCGCTTCGACCACTTCGTCGTACTGCTTCCGGATTTCGTCTTCCGGGAACTTCTTGACAGTTGTGTTTTCGTAAACGGTGTTCCATACCTGTGCATTGACATACTGATAATACATATTCTGATAACGGTCCGCCAGAAGCTGACGAAGTCCCGCTTCAAAATCTGCGATGGAGTCATAGCCGAGGTAGCCGCGTACAAAATCTTCGTTATATTCCGGAAGTTCCTGTTCGCAGACCGTGTGTACGTGGATATCAAAATGCACATCCATGCCGGAATATTCCGGTGCGGTCAGATACGGATCCGGGAAAGTAAAATCCACAGAAAGTTCGGTTTCCGCAGTGGCACCGAGGATGGCATCCTCAAATTCATCCGGAAAAGTTCCGGTACCGAGGGTAAGTTCGCAGTCGGTTTCCGAACCGCCTTCGAATTCCGCACCGTCAATGGTACCGACGTAATCAATGTAAACGGTATCACCGATCTGCGCACCGCGTTCCACGTCGGTCAGACGGGAGTAGAACGAACGTGTCGCAAGAATCTGTTCTTCCACCATTTCGTCGGTCACTTCATAGCGGTAACCTTCTGCGGAAAGTCCCTTGTATTCCGCAAGGTCAATGTATTCGGAAAGGTCGTAGTTGTAGTTATGGGTCAGAATCCCGTCAAAACCATCGTCCGCCTTGCTGCAGGATACCATTGTTCCAGCCGCGCAGACCATGCTGAGGAGAAGCGCAATTACCTTTTTCATATTTTCAATTGTTCCTTTTTTATGAGTTCATTCGTATTATCATACCACAATTCCGAGTTTTTTTCAAGACCCGGCGATCACTTTTCAGTCTCTTTTCACACTCCGCACAGAAGCGTTCCGCTTCTTCAAGAGTTCGATGTACCATTCGCCGATCAGAACGGCGATGCCGCCGTAAATGACGATCACCTTCAGGAAGGAGCCGACAATGGATGCCGTTTCCCCGGCGGTAATGTCCGTATAGGCGAGAAGGAAGTCGACCAGATACCAGACTTCAAGCGCAAGACGGGACAGCATCACGAGGAGTACGGAAACCGTGCAGGAACGGTTGACGGAATATTTTTCCGCCGCACCTCGGCTGTCGGACGCCGCAGATTTCTTCCGCATACATCCGGCGATCACATACGCCAGCGCAACAAAGAGCATTTCAAACAGGAACTGCAGAAGGAGCCATGCAGCCGCAAAAATTTCCGCATCCGCGATGGCGCCGGTCACATAGTCGATCGTAAACCGTGCGGCATAATCGATCAGCGCGGTAATTGCGGCCGCAGCCAGAAATTTTCCGCCGCTCTGCGTCTGCGGATGATATACGCCGTAGGTGATTCCCGCGATCGCGATGACGGTACGCGCGCAGACAAGGATCTCCGCGCAGTAGGAAAGTACAGACGACACCCATGCGGCATAGGCAATGTCGGTCGCCGCAACGGTATGGAAATACGAAACGCCGCGTCCGAGAAGGACGAGCGCCAGCATCAGTAAAACGGTCAGCCGGAACCCAGTCCCGGTTTTCCGTGAAAGTTTGTCCAAATCCGATTCCTCCGAATGATTGTATTAAGATTCACTCTATCATACCACCCTTTCTGCCGGATTTCCACATGGTTTTGTAAACATTGGCGGAATACTCCGGATATTTTCCGCATAGAATGCAGCATCGCCCGACGGGCAAAATTTTCCACTCACGGAGAAAGAAAAATGACCGAAAACACAGCGCAGACCATCCTTCCGGGCACCGCGGAAAAGATCCGCTATCACCGTGCCGGCGATTTCCGGATCCTGTCGGAGTCGCTCGGAGAACTTGCCGCACGCCATCCATCGCTGACACCCGGCTGTCTCGGTACAAGCGTCCTCGACCGTCCGATCCCCATCGTGACCGTCGGAAAGGATCCGCAGAACCGCGGGATCCTCTTTCTCGGCGGCATCCATCCGACGGATCAGATCACACCCGCCGTTCTTCTGCGGTTCCTCGCGGAGTATGCGGAAGCGCTGGAAAGCGGAAAGCGGATGTACAATATGCAGATGTCCTATCTGTTCGAGCACCGGACGATCCACGTTGTCCCGATGCTGAATCCGGACGGCTACGAACTGCGGCGGCACGGTACGCCGGAAGAAGTCGTACGCAGCCGTCTTCTGAAGCAGAACGGCGGCGGAAATTTCCACGCATGGCGAGCCAACGCACGCGGTGTTGATCTGTGGCGCAACTTCACCGACGGTCCGGACCGCGTCTCCGACGACGAACCCGTCTGTCCGCAGGGAACGGCGGGACTTTCCCCGGAAAGCGAACCGGAAACCGCCGCCGTCTGCAATTACCTCCGGATCATGGACGAGATCGGGGCAGTCCTGTCCCTGCACACGCTCGACGGCAGTATCCGCGCCTTCTCCGACGATATTTATCCGCCGCGTTCCCGTACCATTCTGCGCCTTCTCAGCCGCATGACCGGCTGTACACCTGCCGCACTTCCCCAGCCGCCGGACGAAATCGGCGGAAGCCTGACAGACTGGTTCATCCGCGAGACCGGAAAACCTGCCTTCGAATGCGGCTGCCTCACCGACGAAAACATCCGTCCGGACGCTCCCGAAAACTACCGCACCGTCTACGCCTCCTTCCGCGAAGCCCTGTTCTCCGCGCCGTTATTGATTTGAAGTTTCTCGGGGAAACCTTTTTTAAGGAAAAAGGTTTCCCCGAACCCCATCCAAAAACCTTTTCGGACTATTAATTTCAGAGGAATCTGTTGACAAAGTTCTGCATATAGGATATAATATAATTGTGATATCAAAATGATATCAATTACAGAAAGGAATGTGAAAACAATGACGAACTCAGCTCAAATCGAAGAAAAGATCCTGACACCGCAGAACGGCTGGAAGGTACTGATCAGCTCTATTCTGGTATATATCGCGTCAATCGTCGGTGTCGCGCTCTGCGGAAGCGCGATGGATAACGGTGCGGGAATTCCCGCCGTGATCGGATTTATCGTCTGCCTGCTGTATACCTGTATCGGCTGGATCTTCTGGCTCGGTCTGAAGGTCATCCGCCCGAACGAAGCGCTCGTCCTGACCCTGTTCGGCCGCTACGTCGGCACGATGAAAAACGAAGGCTTCTTCTTCGTGAATCCCTTCTGCGTTTCCGTGAATCCCGCGGCAAGAACCAAGCTCAATCAGAGCGGTGACGTCTCCAGCGCCTCCTCCACGGTCACCGTCACCGGCACGACCGCCGCAAGCGCTGTAAACAACAAGATCTCGCTCAAGGTCATGACCCTGAACAACAACCGCCAGAAGATCAACGACTGCCTCGGCAATCCGGTCGAAATCGGCATCGCGGTCATGTGGCGCGTCACCGATACGGCGAAAGCGGTTTTCAATGTCGACAACTACAAGGAATACCTCTCTCTCCAGTGCGACAGCGCACTGCGTGAAATCGTGCGTATCTATCCGTACGATGTTGCACCGGGCATCGATACCACCGGCGACGGCATCGCCGACGAAGGAAGCCTGCGCGGTTCCAGCGAAGTCGTCGCGGCAAGAATCCGCGAAAAGATCAGCGAAAAGGTAGTGTTCGCCGGTCTGGAAATCGTGGAAGCCAGAATCACCTATCTCGCGTACGCTCCGGAAATCGCGGCGGTCATGCTCCAACGTCAGCAGGCATCCGCCATCATCGACGCACGCAAGATGATCGTCGACGGCGCGGTCGGCATGGTTCAGATGGCACTCGACAAGATCAGCACCGAAAATCTCTGCGACCTCGACGACGAACGCAAGGCACAGATGGTCTCCAACCTTCTCGTCGTTCTCTGCGGCAGCAAGGACGCACAGCCGATCGTCAACACCGGTTCCATTTATTGATATGGCGGACAAGGATACTGCAAAAAAACAGGTTCCTCTCCGGCTTTCCAAAACGCTCTATGACGAACTCGCGGCGTGGGCAGAGGACGATTTCCGTTCCCTGAACGGGCAGATCGAATATCTGCTGACGGAATGCGTCCGGAAACGAAAGAAAAAAAGCCGTCTCGAAGACGAGCTTGACGGAGAGGACGGGAAATGAACTGCTCTTCGGGGAAAAACTTTTCAGCGGGAATATAGAACAAAGTGCAATGCAGATTTATCGAAAAATCTGCATTGCACTTTGTTTTTTTATTCGGTTAAAGTTTTTTGGAAAGGGTGTGGGGAAACCTTTTTGCAAAAAGGTTTCCCCACGAAAAATAAAATATTCACTCACTTCGTCCGTCTCCACAGCGAGGGGCTGAAGAGAAGGAGGATCGGGAAGATCTCGAGGCGGCCGAGAAGCATATCGGCGCACAGGACGAGTTTTCCGAAATCGGAGAATGCGCTGTAGTTGCCGGCGGCACCGACCATGTCGAAACCGGGTCCGATGTTGTTGAAGCAGGCAACCACGGCGGAAAATGTCGTTTCAAAATTGAAATTATCGAGGGACAGACACAGCGTGGACAGCGCCATGAGCGCGATATAGGCAGCAAAATAGCCGTTGACGCTGTGAACAACGTCGCTGCTGACCACTTTTCCGCTCACACGGACGAGCTTGATGCTGTTCGGGTGGATCAGCTTCTTGATTTCCGAAAGGATGGACTTTGCGAGAATGATCACGCGGGAAACCTTCATACCGCCGCCGGTAGAACCCGCCGACGCGCCGATAAACATCAGCAGCATCAGGATCATCTTCGAAAACATCGGCCATTGGTTGAAGTCCGTGGTCGCAAATCCCGTTGTCGAAACGATCGTCGCTACCTGGAACGCGCTGTGATGCAGTGCCTCAAGGAAGGTTCCGCACAGCTCCTGCCCGGTCTGCCAGATGTTCAGCGCGATCATAAGAATCGACGCCGCCACAATCCCGAGGAAAACCCGCAGTTCGGTATCCTTGTACGCCGCACGGAATTCCTTTGACAGCAGAAGATAGAAAATATTGAAGTTTACCGAGAACAACAGCATGAACACCGTGATCACGTTCTGCAGGTAGTAGCTGTCATACGCCGCGATGCTGTTGTTCGTGATGGCAAATCCGCCCGTTCCCGCCGTACCGAAGGAAATCGTAAAGGCGTCAAACAGCGGCATCCCGCCCAAAATCAGCAGAAGGATCATCAGCGCCGTCATCGCAAAGTAAATGGCATACAGAATCCGCGCCGTACTGCGCATCTTCGGCACCAGCTTCCCGACGACCGGACCCGGGCTTTCCGCTCGCAGAATGTGCAGAGATACCCCGCTGCCCGCCGATTTCGGGATGATCGCCAGAATAAAGACCAGTACCCCCATCCCGCCGAGCCAGTGCGTGAAGCTCCGCCAGTACAAAATCGACTTCGGCAGGCTTTCGATCTCCGTCAGGATGCTCGCACCCGTGGTCGTAAATCCGGAAACCGTTTCAAAAAATGCGTCCACATAGCGCGGGATGGCTCCGCTGACCGTGAACGGCAGTGCGCCGAACACGGACAGGACGATCCACGACAGCGCAACGATGAAGAAGCCGTCCTTCGCATACAGCGTCTGGTTCTGCGGACGGAGCAGAAGAAGCGGGCCGCCCAGCACAAACAGGAGCGCGATCGTTCCCGCAAAACCGAACAATGCCGCCTTTTCACCGCAGAACAGGGCAATCAGCATCGCCGGAAGCATGAACGCACCCTCGATCACCATCATATAACCGAGGTATTTTAACGTAATTTTCTTATTCATAACTTTTCTTCATCCGTTCTCCGCGGTCAGTCCTCGGTTTCGAAAATATCGTTCAGTTCGGCGATCGGTTCGTCCGCTGCCGTAACGACAATGACCGTGTCGCCGTACGAGATCCGGTCCATACCGCGCGGTATGATGATGTTTCCGTTGTGACCGATGCACGCGATCAGGATGTTTTTCTTGAGCCGGAGTTCCTTGAGCGGCGTGTCCAGTCCCACGGTCTGCGCATTGGCGATGAATTCGATCGCTTCCGCCTTTCCGTCAACGATCCGGTGCAGCGTGATGATCGATGCATCCGTATTGTCAATGGAACGGACATAGCGGATGATTTCCGACGCAATGACGTCCTTCGGACAGACCGTACTGCCGATCTCCTTGTCCGAGAAAAGTTCGCTGTACTCGCTCCGGTTCATTTTCGTGACCGTTTTCGGTACGCCGATGTGTTCCGCGTACATCGAGATCACCAGATTCTGTTCGTCCATGCCCGTCAGGGTCAGCACCGCGTCCGTCTCCCGGATCCCTTCCGCAAGAAGTACGTCATGGTTCGAGCCGTCATCGTTGATGATCAGCGCCTGCGGGAACCGCGCCGCAAGTTCCGTGGCACGTTCCCTGTTCTGCTCGATCACCTTGACGTCCACGCCGGACTTGATGAGTTCGTCCGCCAGATATTCCGCGATCCGTCCGCCGCCGATCATCATAACGTTGCGGATCTTCTGCGTGCTGATGTTCAGACGCTTGATCATCTTCGCAAGTTCCGAACGCGGCGCCGTGACGTTGATCTTGTCGCCCGCACGCAGAACGAAGTCCCCTTTCGGGATGAAAATTTTATTCTCACGCTCGACAACGCAGACAAGAACCTGCAGATGCAGTTCCGTCGTCAGCTTATCGAGACTTTTTCCGTTCAGAACGCTGTTTTCCGTCAGCTTGAGTTCCACCAGTTCCACGCGTCCCTTGGCAAACGAGTCGATCTTCAGAAACGACGGAAACTGCAGGAAGCGGAAAATCGTCCGCGCGGTCGCAAATTCCGGATTGACCGTCATGGACAGCCCGAAATCATCCCGCATGAACTGGAGCTGATTGAGATAATCCGCATTCCGCACTCTCGAAATGGTGTGACCGCAGCCGAGCCGCTTTGCAACGATGCAGCACAGCAGATTCAGTTCGTCCGACGGCGTCGCCGCGATCAGGAGATCCGCTTCATCCACGCGGGCTTCCCGCTGGATATCGAGCGCGGCGCCGTTGCCGGACATGACCATGACATCCAGCGTTTCCTGCGCCTTTTCAATGACCTTCGAACTGTTGTCAATGATCGTTATATCGTGATTTTCCATGGAAAGCTGCTTGGCAAGCGCATATCCCACCTTACCGCAGCCGACAATTACAATTTTCATATTCTGCCTTCCGGGATTCTCCTGCGGAACCCGATTCATTCTTTCTGTAAGCCTTTGATAAGTTAATAATATAGCACACTTCTCCAATAAATTCAATACAGATTATTGAAAATTCACAATTTCCGCATAAAAAATCAGGAGATACAGGACATACAGCAGAAATACGGTCCCCGACTGCATCCGCAGTTCCAGCCACAGCACCGCCGTCCACAGAAGAAGCAGACAGCACCGCGATACAACCCGACAGACTCCTCCGGCGCTGTCCGGCGGAAGAAAATTCGCCAGCAGGCAGAACAGCGCGCCGCCGCCGTCAAATCCCTCCACCGGAAGCAGATTCAAAACGCCAAGCAAAACCGAAATTCCCGCAAAACGAACCGCCGCCTCTCCGAAGATCCGCAGAGCGATCCATGCGGTAAAAAGTCCGGTTCCCGCACCTGCCAGGTGAACGCACAGTTCCCTGCCGTACGGCGTTCCCGAAAAATCAAAGGTCATCACCGCGCCGCACGGACGGAAACTCAGCCCGGCAAACGGGATCCGCAGAATACCGGCACACAAAAGATGCCCCAGTTCATGCAGAACCGCCGCCGTCATCAGCAGGAGAAATTCCCGCATCCGTTATCCCTGACCGGAGATCAGCCCCGCAAACAACTCCCCGATGTAATCATAAAAATTCCATTCCTCCGTTTCCGCCGGAAAACCGGACGGTTCGGCAAGCTCTTCTTTTTCCGGAATTTCCGCTGTATCCGCCTGTACCGCGCTGCTCATGACCGGTACCGCCGCATCTCCCGGAATCCGGTATTCCGCGGACTGCGGCAGGAGAGGCAGCGTCAGCATCACGCACACCGCCGCCGCACCGAAAACGAAAACCGCATCCGCCGCACGTCCGTGTCCGCCGATTCCGGATATCTTTTCTTCGTTTGATTTTTCCCGCTCTCTGCCGATCGAAATCTTGTTCATAGGATCCCTCCGATTCCCTGTTTCCTCTGTTCCGAGGATCTGAAAAATAACCAAATTTGATATTTTCCGCGCTTTTTTGATTCTTCCGTTGACACATGCCACCGTTCTATAATATAATGTATGTTATAGAATTATTATCAAATCGGAGTAATTATGCCCGCTAACAATATTACACCGCATCACTCCGGAGTAAGTGCGGATGCGCGCCGGAAAATCACCGGCTCCGTACCCGCCGTTTTCTGGATGAGCGGTCTGTCCGGCTCGGGAAAATCCACCGTTGCCGTACAGTTTGAACGCCGCATGACCGAAGAAGGCTGTGCCGCCTTCATGATCGACGGGGACACCGTCCGTACCGGACTCTGCGAAGGTCTCGGCTTCTCGCCGGAAGACCGTCACGAAAATCTCCGCCGGATCGCACATCTTGCAAAGACCATGGCGGCTGCCGGTCTGACCGTGGTCGTCTGCACCATCTCGCCGGACAGGCAGTCCCGCGATGCCGCCCGCGAAATCATCTCGGGAACGGCGGATTTTTACGAAGTCTATGTCAAGGCATCCGTGGACGTCTGCGCCGCACGTGACCCGAAGGGACTGTACAAGCGTGCCTTTGCCGGAGAGATCGCCAACTTCACCGGCGTCTCCGCACCGTACGAAATCCCGGAAAACGCCGACATCGTCCTCGATACCGCCGAATATACCGCGGAAGAATGTGCGGAACAGCTGGTACGTGCCGCACTGAACGGCATTTATCGGCCCGCAGAACTGGTGCGCTCCATGCTGGACGCCGCCATGCTCGCTTCCGCAAAAATCATGGAGATCTACGACGGCAAGTACGACGTTTCCTTCAAGGAAGACGCTTCCCCGCTCACCACGGCGGACACCGCGTCCAACGAAGTGCTGACGACGTATTTCCGCGAAAAATACCCGGCATACAGCATCCTGACGGAAGAAGAATCCTCCGCCGCCGATCTGCACGGGATGCCGGAACGTCTTTCCAACAATGCGGGCGTCTTCATCATCGACCCGCTCGACGGAACCAAGGAATTCATCCACCGCAACGGCGAATTCTGCGTCTCGATCGGCTTTGCTTCCCACAACCGCGTGTACGCCGGTGTTATCGCCGTTCCCGCGAAGCGTCTGCTCTATTATGCGGCGAAAGGTCACGGTTCCTACAAAATTTCGTTTGACGAAATCCCGGAAAACGTCTTCGACGAAACAAACCGCATCCACGTTTCCGACCGCACCGGCACGACCGGCGAAGCATCGGACAAGCTCATCATCACGGCAAGCCGTTCCCACGGCGACAAGCAGACCGAAGCCCTGCTCGATCTCAATGCCGACCGTATCGCCGACACCATCACGGCGGGAAGCTGCCTCAAGGGGTGCCTGATCGCGGAAGGTGCGGCGGACATCCACTACCGTTTCGGCTCGTTCATGAAGGAATGGGACACCGCCGCCATGCAGATCATCTGCGAGGAAGCAGGCGGCATCTACACCGACGGCGCAGGAAACAAAGTTCCCGCAAACCGTGCCGATCCGGTCAACCACGGCGGCTTCATTATCCTGAACCGTCCGGAATCCGCGCTGGAACTTCCGGCACCGGAAAAAACCAAGTAAAATTCACTTTAACATAAAGGAAAGAACTATGTACAGCCATCTTGATATGCTCGAATCGCGCAGTATCCACATTCTGCGGGAATCCTATTCGGCATTTAAAAATCTCTGTATGCTGTGGTCCATCGGGAAGGACAGCACCGTTCTGCTCTGCCTTGCAAGAAAGGCATTCTACGGTCACGTACCGTTCCCGCTCGTCCACGTCGACACCCACTACAAGATCCCGGAAATGATCGAATACCGTGACCGTCTTGCGATGGAATGGAAACTCGACATGATCTACGGCGAAAACCGCGAAGCGCTCGACGCGAAGGACACCTTCCCGGACGGCAACGCGACCCGTATCGAATGCTGCCGCAAGCTGAAGACGACCGCGCTTGCCAACACCCTTTCCGGCGAATGGCCGCGCTACCGTCTGAACCACGCAACCGGTCTCTACGAAAAGGACGAAAACCGCGAACCCTTCACGGGCGTTATCGTCGGCGTACGTGCGGACGAAGAAGGCAGCCGTTCCAAGGAACGTTACTTCAGCCCCCGCGACAAGCACAACGACTGGGACGCAGACGACCAGCCGCCGGAATTCTGGGGTCAGTACAAGACCGACTTCGCTCCCGGCACCCACGTCCGCATCCATCCGCTCCTTGACTGGACGGAAGTTGACATCTGGGAATACATCAAGCGCGAAGGCGTACCGGTCGTTTCCCTCTACTTCGACCAGGGCGACGGCAAGCGTTACCGTTCTCTCGGATGCTGGCCCTGCACCAAGCCGGTCGAATCCACCGCAAAGAACCTCGACGACATCATCGAAGAACTCAAATCCGGTAAGTTCTCCCACATCGCAGAACGCAGCGGCCGCGAACAGGACAAGGAAGACGGCGGCGGTCTCGAAGAACTTCGCCGCGACGGATACATGTGATTTTCTGGCTGAGAACTGAATCACGATCTATATTGAACTTGGAGTTACCATACCATGATAAAAGATAAACAGCATATGAATATCGTCGTGGCGGGGCACGTTGACCATGGGAAAAGTACCGTGATCGGACGTCTTCTGGCGGATACGCACACCCTTCCCGACGGAAAAATCGAAAGCATCCGCGAGCTCTGCCGGAAAACGAGCAAGCCGTTTGAATATGCGTTCCTTCTCGACGCGCTGAAAGACGAACGTGCGCAGGGGATTACCATCGACACCGCGCGCTGCTTCTTCGAAACCGAGATGCGCAAGTACATCATCATCGACGCGCCCGGACACATCGAATTCCTCAAGAATATGATCACCGGCGCTTCCCGTGCGGACGCGGCTCTGCTCGTCATTGACGCGGCGGAAGGCATCTGCGAAAACTCCCGCCGTCACGGCTATATGCTCGAAATGCTCGGCATCACCCAGATCGCCGTTCTCGTCAACAAGATCGACCTCGTGAAGTACGACAAGGCGGTTTACGACGACATCTGCGAAAAGTACACCGAATTCCTCACCTCCATCGGCATCACGCCGGCGGCATTCATCCCCGTTTCCGCCATGGACGGCGACAACATCGCCAACCATTCCGAAAACACGCCGTGGTACGAAGGCGCGAACGTTCTTGAACAGCTCGACCGCTTCGTCGGCGGCGGCAATGCGGACGACAAGCCCTTCCGTATGCCGGTCGAAGACGTCTACAAGTTCACCGAAGGCGGAGACGACCGCCGTATCATCGCCGGTATGTGCGAATCCGGTTCGCTCCGCCGCGGCGACAAGGTGATCTTCTATCCTTCGAAGAAGACCACGACCGTCAAGAACCTCGAAGAATGGTTCATGGATCCCTCCGCGCATCCGGCTCCGGAAGCGTTCTACAAGGGAAAGTCCTGCGGCTTCACCACCGAAACGCAGATCTACGTTCACCGCGGCGAGATCGCGTGCCGTGAAGACGAAACTCCGCCGGTCGTCGGCAGACGCTTCCGCGCAAGTATGTTCTGGCTCGGACGCACGCCTCTGACCGTCGGTCACGAATACATCATCAAGTCCTGCACCGCGAAGATCACGTGCCGCGTGACGAAGATCCACAGCTCCCTCGACGCATCCTCGCTCGAAAAGCTGATCGGTCCCGACCACGCGAACAAGAACGACATCGCGGACTGCGAAATCGAATGCGAACGCGACATCGCGTTCGACATCGGCGCGGCAGTTCCGGAAACCGGACGTTTCGTTATTGTGGATAACTACGAAATCTCCGGCGGCGGCATCATCACCGAAGCCCTCGCGGATACGTCCGACATCAAGCGCGGCGCGGCAGTCACTCCCGCGGAACGTGCGAAATACCTCGGACAGAAGCCTCTCACCGTCGGTGTTACCGACGCGGACTACGGCAAGTCCCTCGAACGTGCCCTGTTCGACGAAAACCGTCTGCCCTACTTCGCGGCACATCTCTCCGACGAACAGAAGCAGGCCCTCACCGGCGCCGGCATGATCGTCATCACCCTCGGCGACGGCGAATACAACACCACCGGCGACCTCGCGGAAGACGTCCGTGAAGTCCTGATGAAGAGTGAAAATATTCTGGAAATCTGAACATAAAAAAACGATGGGGAAAACTTCCGAAAGAAGTTTTCCCCATTTTTTATTATTCTCCAAGTTTCGAATCAAACATCGCGACTGCCTGACCCATGATGTCGTCGTCCATCTTGTAGTAGACCGAATAATCCACATATTCCTTGCGGAATGCGGCGTGATTTTCACGGGTGTCTTCAAGATCGTAGTCCATCAGGTAGAAATCGTAGTCGATGTCGATGAGCTGACGCTCGATCATCGTGTCTTCCGTGTAGAACAGGTCGCTGTGTCCGCGGTTATCGTAAAGAACGAAGTGAACGCGGTCACTGTCCCCGTGTTCCGCATAGAACAGGTCGTAACCGTTTTCCTGCAGAACGGTCCGGTCGTCTGTACTGTGAACGATCAGAACTTCCGCGTTTTCCGCAGCGGCAATGCCTTCGGTCGCGGTCGTTCCGGCGTACTTGCCGTACTTGAGCTTTTCATAGATCCGTACATACGGGATCATCAGCTTCGCCCATTCGCCGGCGTATTCCGCGCCTTCCTGCTGAATGATCGCGATCGAACTGTCCACACCCGCGAACAGGACCGCGCCGCGGATATCCGTGTGGAAATTCAGCACGTTCCCGACGGAATAGCCGCCCCAGCTGTGTCCGGCAAGGAATACCGGCAGACCGCTGTACGCCGCATCATTCTTCACATAGTTGATCGCATAGTCGAGGTCGATCACGCCCTGCGGGAAGCCGCCGATCACATCGCCTTCGCTTTCGTTGTTCCCGGTCGCGTCATACGCGAAGACCGCGTATCCGTGTTCTGCGAAATAATGGATCATCGGCAGGTAGATGCAGTGTCCGCCGCCGCCGAAACCGTGCGCCCATACAACGACGCCCTTCGGTTCCGTCACATCTTCCATCCGGTACTTGTAACCGGCAAGGGTATGTCCCTGCTTGGTCTGGAACGATACGTTTTCCACGTTCAGTCCGTCGTAATCGTCTGCGGTAAAATATTCGTCCACATTGGTTTCAAAGCGGACATCGAATACCGATTTGTAAATCGAAACCGAAACGATCGGCATGACCACCGCAAACGCCACGATCACCAGAACAAGAAGAGCGATCAATGCAATTTTCAGAATTTTCAGCATAAAAATCTCCTTCTTCCAAAGAGTCCGTACTGACAAGCCGGCTCTTTTCCGTATAAAGTTTTTCGGAAAGGGGTTCGGGGAAAACTTTTTTCGGAGTCCGCGAAGCGAATCTCCAGTTTTCCCCGAGAAAATCCCCCATTATTTCATTTTTTCCTGCTTGACCTTGTGGTCGACCACGTGACGGGAGGAAAGTTCCTTCATGATGTCTTCGTAGGAGATGCCCATTTCGACCATCAGAACAAGAACGTGATAGATCAGGTCGCAGATTTCGTAAACGGTTTCCGCCTTGTCTTCCGCCTTGCCCGCGATGATGACTTCCGTGGATTCCTCGCCGACCTTCTTGAGGATCTTGTCAAGCCCCTTCTGGAAGAGGTAAGTGGTGTAGGAACCTTCGGTCGGGTCGGTCTTTCTGCCTTCGATGAGCTTCATGAGACCGCGCACGGTGAAGTCGGAAATTTCTTCGCTGATGAATACTTCGTCGTTGAAGCAGGATTCCGCGCCGGTATGGCATGCGGGACCGTCCTTCTTCACGTGTACGGTCAGCGCGTCACGGTCGCAGTCTGCCGTGATCTTGACGATGTGCTGGACATTTCCGCTGGTTTCGCCCTTGCGCCAGAGTTCGTTTCTGGAGCGGGACCAGAAGCAGGTACGTCCTTCCTTCATGGAAATTTCAAGGGATTCGCGGTTCATATACGCGAGCGTGAGCACGTCGCGGGTAAGATAATCGACAACGATCGCCGGGATCAGTCCGCGGTCGTCGAATTTGAGATCGCTGATGTTAAGCATATTTGTATACCTTCTTCAGTTCAGACGGACATTGATTCCGTTGTCCGCCATAATTTTTTTCAGTTCGTTGATCTTGACTTCGCCGAAGTGGAAGATCGATGCGGCAAGACCCGCGTCCATTTCGGGAATTTCCTTGAAGAGCGTCACAAAGTCTTCCGCGGAACCTGCGCCGCCGGAAGCGATGACGGGAACATTGACCACGTCAATGACCTGCTGCAGCATTTCAAGGTCGAAGCCCTTCTTTACGCCGTCCGTGTCGATGCTGTTGACGACGATTTCGCCCGCACCGCGTGCCACGCCGTCCTTGATCCACTGGATCGCTTCGATACCGGTGTCCACACGTCCGCCCTTTGCGAACAGACGGAACTGTCCGTCGACACGCTTGATATCGCAGGAGAGAACAACACACTGATCGCCGTAGATCTTCGCCGCTTCTTCAATGAGATTCGGATTCCGGATCGCGCCGGAATTGACGCTGACCTTGTCCGCACCGCATTTCAGAACGCGGTCAAAGTCCTCGATGGTATTGATGCCGCCGCCGACCGTCAGAGGAATGTAAACCTTCGATGCGGTCTCGCGGAGGATGTCACAGAAGACGGAACGTCCTTCCACGGATGCGGTGATATCGTAGAACACCAGTTCATCCGCACCGGCACGGCTGTAATATTCGGCAAGTTCGACCGGAGAGGACACGTCAGACACTCCCTGGAAGTTCACGCCCTTGACCACCCGTCCGTTCTTGACGTCCAGACAGGGGATAATTCGTTTTGTAATCATAATTTACTCCTTGGTCACGGCAATCGCTTCCTTCAGGTTGATCGCGCCGTTGTAAAGCGCACGGCCGACGATCGCGCCGTAGATGTCCATCTTTGCGAGCGCCTTGATGTCATCGAGGGTGGAAACGCCGCCGGATGCGACCACTTTGAAGGAATACTTTTCCGCAAGTTCACGGTAGAGTTCACGGTTCGTGCCCTGCATCGCGCCGTCTTTCGAGACGTCCGTGCAGATGACCGTCGCCACGCCGATCTTTTCGAGATAATCGAGGAAGTCTGTATACTTTACGCCGTCGTCTTCGGTCCATCCCTGAACGGCGACGTTGCCGTTCTTGATGTCCACGCCGACCGCGATCTTTTCGCCGTACAGACGGATCATTTCTTCGAGGAACGCACGGTCACGGAGCGCCGCCGTCCCGAGGATCACACGTCCGACGCCTGCATCGAGGTACTGCTTCACGGTTTCCGCATTGCGGATGCCGCCGCCGATCTCAACGAACATTCCGGATTCCGCCGCGATCTTCGCAACGATCTCCGCCGCCGCCGCATAACCGGCCTTTGCACCGTCGAGGTCAACAAGGTGAAGGATCTCACCGCCGGCTTCCCGGAATCCCTTTGCAACGGACACCGGATCGTCGGAATATACGGTCTTCTGTGCGTAGTCGCCCTTCAGGAGACGGACAGCACAGCCCTCGGATAAGTCAATGGCAGGAAAAATTTTCATGGTTCTTCCCCCTTCTTACAGTTTTGCGAACGCGCGGAGGATGTTCAGACCGACTTCGCCGCTCTTTTCGGGGTGGAACTGTACGCCGTAGACATACTTTCCGTCGCCGACCGCCGCCGTGAGTTCCGCGCCGTATTCCGCGCTGGCGATCACGTTCTTTTCGCAGTCCGCCGCATAGTAGGAGTGGACGAAATACACGTGGTCACCTTCGCTGATGGATTCGAAGATCGGGGATTTCGGCTTGTCCTTCGGGAAATGAAGCGCATTCCAGCCGATGTGCGGGACTTTGTAGTCCGCCGGGATCACGCCGGAGATCGGAACAACGGAACCTTTCACGAGTCCGAGTCCCTGATGTTCGCCGTATTCGAAGCTGCGTTCGAGAAGGAGCTGCATCCCGAGGCAGATGCCGAGCAGAGGCTTGCGGGAACTTTCTTCCACAACGACATCCCACAGACCGGATTCGCGCAGTTTGAGTGCCGCATCGCCGAACGCACCGACGCCGGGAAGGAGAACACGGTCCGCCTTCCGGATCACGTCCGCGTCGGAGGTGAGAACCGCATCCGCGCCGATGTATTTAAAGGAACAGCAGAGGGAAAAAATATTCCCGACGCCGTAGTCAACAATCGCTATCATAGCTTTTCTCCAAAAATGATTTTCACGGAAACATCGAATCAAAGTACGCCCTTGGTCGAAGGAATTTCGTTCGCGTACCGCGCATCGATCGCGACCGCCTTCGAGAACACGCGGGAGACCGCCTTGAAGATGCCTTCGATGATGTGATGCGAATTTTCGCCGGACAGCATCCGGACGTGCAGGGTGATGTCCGCCGCACGGATGAAGCCGAGCCAGAATTCCTTTGCCAGTTCGGTGTCAAAGTCTCCGACTTTTTCGGTCGGCATCGTGACCGCATAGGTCAGATGCGCACGTCCGGAGACATCCACCGCCGCGAGAATGAGCGCTTCGTCCATCGGAAGCGTGATATCCGCATAGCGGGTGATCCCGCGCTTGTCGCCGAGAGCCGTCTTGAAGGCGTCCCCGAGAGCGATGCCGATGTCTTCCGCCGTATGATGATAATCCACGTCCGTGTCACCGGTGCACTTCACGCACAGGTCGAAGCGACCGTGCTTGGCGAACAGGATCAGCATATGATTGAGGAATCCGCAGCCGGTATCGATGTCATACACGCCCGTCCCGTCGAGATCGAGGGTAAGGGCAATCTGCGTTTCCAGCGTATTTCTTACAATTTCCGCCGTACGTGCCATATCATTTCCCCGCTTTCGCAAGAATATCGTCGGTCGCCGCCACGAGAGCTTCCATTTCCTCGCGGGAACCGATGGTGATGCGGACAAAATCGGCGATGCGCGCCTTGCCGAAGTAGCGGACAAGAACGCCGCGTTCGCGGAGACCGTCGTAATACGCCTTGCCGGAGATCTTGTCGGACTTGGCAAAAATGAAGTTCGTCATGGAGTCGGTCATCGTAAAACCGCGCTTTTTCAGTTCGGTCACCGTATACGCACGGTTTTCGATAATCGCCGTACGGGTCTGATCGAAGTACGCCCGGTCACGCATGGATAGCGTGCCGCAGAGCTGGGTCAGACGGTTGACGTTGTACGGGTTGGTGGAATACTTGATCTTTTCAAGCCCCTCGATGATCGCGGGATCTGCAATCGTGAAGCCGAGACGTGCGCCTGCCAGCTGACGGGACTTCGAGAAGGTCTGCACGACCGCGAGGTTGTCATACTTCTGCGTCAGCGGAATCACGGATTCGCCGCCGAAGTCAATGTACGCTTCGTCCACGACGACCAGACGGTCGGGATTCGCGGTCACGATCGCTTCGATCACATCGGGAGTGAAGCAGATGCCGGTCGGCGCATTCGGATTGGCGATGAACAGCGTTTCCGTCGTCGCCATGAGCTTCGCCGGATCGAGCGTGAAGTCGTCTTCCAGCGGAACAACGGTCGTCTTCTTCTGATAAAGATCGGCAAACACCTGATAGAAACCGTAGGTGATGTCCGCGTACGCCGCGCCGTTTTCGCAGAACGCCATGAAGAGGAAGTTCAGCGATTCGTCGGAGCCGTTCGAAACGAAGACACATTCCGGCGCAACGCCGTAAAAGTCGGCGATCGCCTGCTTGACCGTGCCGGAAGTCGGGTCGGAATACAGACGGAGATCCGCCGCTTCCGCACCATTCATCGCTTCCAGAACCGCCGGACACGGCGGGAAGGGAGACTCGTTGGTATTCAGTTTGATGTATTTCTTGTCACGCGGCTGTTCTCCGGGAACATAGGCTTCCAGAGCCGCGAATTTTGTATCTAAAAATCTGCTCATAACGGGTAACTTTCCGCACTCTTTCCGAATTATTCCGAAACGGCGAGTGCAATATACCGTTCGTTGTTCTTGTTGACCGCGCAGTAGAAGTGGTAGACTCTGCCTTCATGCTTCAGTACCCACGGCTTGTGCGCGTGGACGTCTTCCCATTCGAATTCGGGTTCGATGAGCGGCTGTCCGTCCCATACCGTCCAGTCAACGAGGTTTTTCGAGCAGGCGAAGGAGTCATATGCGCCCTTTCCCGCACCGAAACGGAAGAAGAACATGACGTAAATGTCATCGATCAGCACGATCTGCGGGTCGCCGCTGATGTGGTCGCACGGACCGTCGGACGCAAGGTCGATGACCGCGTGTTCACCCCAGCGTTCCCAGTGTTCCCCGTCATCCGAAACGGCGAGAAAGATACGTTCGCGGTGATCTTCACCCTTGGCGTTGAAGCAGTTGACGTAGGGATGACCGGTGGAATTCTTCGGATCCGCAAAAACGTAGCTCTTGTACAGCGTTCTCGTTTCCTTCGGACGGCTGTCGGCATCCTGCGGAGTGAGGATCGGATCTTCAAAACGGGTGAAGCTGTCCGCCGCCGTGGGGTCAGCCGTCTTTGCCATGCCCATGAGAAGCGGGTCGGGCTCGTAGCCGTCGCTGTTTCCGGCAAGGTAGGTGATATAGTAGCTGTCGTTCACCTTCACCAGTTCGTTCGAGCCGCCGAAATTCGCATCAAAGAATGCGGTATATCCGGCGACCTGCTTACTGTCCCAGTGATTGAGATCGTTCCGGCGGAAGACCGGGCCGACGTATTCCCAGTTCACAAGGTCTACGGACTTTGCGAGATGCGTTTCATAGCCGGACACGCGGGTGTCCTTGGAGATCGCGATGAAGTACATATAGAACATTCCGTCATGACGGAATACGCTCGGGGAATCCGTGAAATCGTTTTCCCACTTCATGACTGCGCCGAGCTTCTTCGGCGTGCGGATCTTTTCGTAGACCGCCTGCATTTCCTCACGGGTGACACAGGCGTCTGTTTTCCGTGTAAAGGGAATCATCTTATTTACCGTCCTTTTCGAAACGTACGACAGCACTTCTTGCATGTGCGGTCAGCTGTTCGCGCTTTGCGAATTCGTTCACGCGCCACGCTTCCTTTTCGAGAGCTTCACGGGTATAGTAAAGATAGGAAGATTTCTTGACGTAGTCGTCGACCGACAGAGGGCTGCTGAACTTCGCGGTGCCGGAGGTCGGAAGAACGTGGTTCGTGCCCGCGAAATAGTCGCCGAGCGGTTCGGGACAGTTCTTGCCGAGGAAGATGGAGCCGGCGTTCTTGATCATCGGAAGGATCGCAAACGGATCGTCCACCATCACTTCGAGATGTTCGGGAGCCAGTTCGTTGACCATATCAATGGCACGTACAAACGTGTCGGTGATGATGATCTTGCCGTATACGTCAATGGACGCACGTGCGATGTCGGCACGGGAAAGAAGCGGGATCTGGAATTCCAGTTCGTCCGCCACCTTTGCGGCGAGTTCTTCGGAATCGGTGACGAGGATCGCGGATGCCAGACGGTCGTGTTCCGCCTGGGAAAGCATATCTGCCGCAACCACGGTGGGATCGCAGGTACCGTCCGCTAAAACGATGATCTCACTCGGTCCGGCGATCATGTCGATGCCGACCTTGCCGAATACCTGACGCTTTGCTTCCGCAACGAACGCGTTGCCGGGACCGACGATCTTGTGGACCGCCGTTACGGTCTCGGTACCGTACGCGAGAGCCGCGATCGCCTGCGAACCGCCCATTTTATAGATCACATCCGCGCCGGCGATGTCGGCAGCGGCGAGGATCGCGGGATTGACTTTGCCGTCCGGTCCCGGAGGAGTTGCCATGGCGATGAAAGGAACGCCGGCGATCTTCGCGGGGATGATGTTCATCAGAACGGAAGACGGAAGCGGTGCGGAGCCGCCGGGAACGTACACGCCGACCTTTTCGATCGGGGTAACGCGCTGACCGAGGATCACGCCTTCCTTGTCGGTCACGGCGTAGCCCTGACGGATCTGGCACTTGTGATAGTGTTCGATGTTTGCCGCCGCATCACGGAGGATCTGCAGGAAGTTTTCATCGAGGGAAGCCGCCGCTTCGTCGATTTCCGCACGGGTAACGACAACGGAATCGAGCTTCACCTTATCGAATTTTTCGGTATATTCCGCGAGAGCCGCGTCGCCGTTTTTGCGGACGTTGTCAATGACACCCGCAACGATGCCGGATACGTCCACGGCATTTTCCTCTCTGGCGAGGATCTCATCCACGGAGAGGTCTCTGATGTTGTATGTCTTGATCATTTTTCCACCTTATTTTTGTAAACCGTGTTGATTTTTTCGACCAGTTCGCGGACTTCGTCGTTCTTGAAGCGGTACGCCGCCTTATTGACGATGAGACGCGCGCTGATATCGCATACGGTTTCCTTGACTTCGAGGTTGTTTTCCTTGAGGGTCGAGCCGGTTTCCACGATATCCACGATCACGTCGGACATTCCGAGGATCGGAGCAAGTTCGATGGAGCCGCTCAGCTTGATGATTTCGATTTCCCGGCTCTTTGCGGCGTAATAGGAACGCGCAATGTTCGGGAACTTGGTTGCCACGCGGAGCGTCCGGTTGGGATTGGCTTCGTAGCCCGCCATTCCGGCAACGCACATCCGGCACTTGCCGAATCCGAGATCGAGAAGTTCGTACACGTCGGGATTGTGTTCGAGCAGAATGTCACGTCCGACCACGCCGATGTCCGCCGCGCCGCGTTCCACGTAAATATCCACATCGGAGGGCTTGACCCAGAAATAACGGGTGATGCCTCCGTCATCTTCAAAAATCAGTTTGCGCGAACCGTCGGTGAGTCCGGGGCAGCCGTAACCGAGGGTCTCGAGCATTTCATAAACTTTTTCGCCGAGTCTTCCCTTCGGCAGAGCGATGTTAAGCCGTTTCAATTTCAAGTCCCCTTTCCCCGTAACGGAAGTGTTCGCGGCATTTGAGCATGCCGTCGCCGGTCTTCTGCACTCTCACGCTGCGTCCGCCGCCGGTGAGCATCTTCACGGTTCTCGTGAGTGCGGCAAGGTCTGCGGTATCGTCGTAGGTGATCAGAATGTCAACGTCGTATTCGTTTTTATCTTCAAAGTAAAGATCCAGCGTGTTCATGTAGATAGCAAAGCCGATCGCGCCGGTGTGCTTGCCCATCTTGTCGAGCAGCTTGTCGTAGCGTCCGCCGGAGAGAACGCCGCGCGCCACGCCGTCGATATAACCGCGGAAGATGATGCCGTCGTAGTAGCTCATATCGTTGATGAGGGAGAAGTCAAGACGGAGATTGTCGCCTTCCCCGACCGCGGTCATGAAATTATAGATCGCTTCGAGTTCATCGAGCGCGGAGGTCATGGTATCGTTTTCGGCAAGCGGACGGAGCGCCGCGATGACGTCTTCCACCTTGCCGTAAGTTTCGGAAATGGCGGTCAGCTTCGCACGCGTATCGTCGTCGATGCCGTTTTCGCGGCAGATGCGGGCAAGGTCATGCGGATTCTTGCCGGACACGCACGCCAGCAGAGCTTCGCGGACATCGTACGGGATGCTGCGGTTTTCGAACAGTCCGCCGACAAACGCGGCGTTGGACAGGTCGAGGATGTAGTCCTTCGAAATGCACTCAAGACTCTTCTTTGCGAGCATGATCACTTCGCAGGTGGAATACAGATCGGCTTCCCCGATGCATTCAAGCCCTACCTGCATGATCTCGCGGTATTCGCCGTCAATCGCGCGGTAGACGTTTTCGTTGTAGTATTCCTTGATGCGTTCGCCGGATGCCGCATTCTTTACGATGGACAGCGTAACGTCCGGCTTCAGCGCGAGGAGCTTGCCGTGTGTATCGTTGAAGGTGATAATGTTGCCTTCCGCAAGGAAACTGCGGTTTTCGGCATAGAGGTCGTACTCCTCGAATTTGGACATTTTATATTTTTTATACCCGTGCGTTTCGTACAGTTCGCGCAGGTCGAAGATGGCTTTCTCTTCTTTGCGGAGGATATTCTGTGTCATTTGATTTTCTCACGGAAAACTTATTGGAGGGAAATTTTTCCGCGATCCCCTTTCAAAAACCTTTTCAGAAAAAGGTATGGATGTCGTTCGTTAAAATCGATGGTTCTAATTATAGCACGCTTTAGTGCTTTAGTCAAGTAAATCGCTAAATTATATGATTTTTGTGGAATTGTATAAAAATCGGTAGATCGCAGGAGGATCTATAGGTAAATCCACGGAACACTTGCCGTCCGGCGGAAGATATGGTATAATAAAAGAAAGAAAATTCTCACCGGAGGGATCTATGACTCCTACAAAAAAACTGCCGCTGTTCGTCGTGACCGGAGCGTCCGGCGTCGGAAAATCGACCACCTGCGAAGAGCTGTTCCGTCAGGAAGAAGGAAAACCGTATCTCGTGATGGAGAGCGATATCCTGTGGGACGAACCGTTCGATACCCCGGAGGACAATTACCGTGCGCTCCGCACGACCTGGATGTACCTCTGTGCAAACATCGCCCAGTGCGGAAAGCCGGTCGTTCTCTGCGGATGCGCGACGCCCGATCAGTTCGAAAATCTCCCGGAACGGGATCTGTTCACAGAGATCCATTACCTCGCGGTCGTATGCAGTGACGAAGCACTCGAAGACCGGATGAAAAACGGCCGCGGCATCGAGGAAGAGGACTGGCTGCGCGTATCGTACAACTTCAACCGCTGGCTGAAGGAGCACGCCGCAGAGACCGATCCGCCCATTACCCTGCTCGATATCACCGGAAAAACGCCGGCGGAAGCGGCAGAAGCCCTGGAACAGTGGATTTTGTCCCGTCTGTAAAAGTCCCCATAAACCCGCAAAAATGCGATGACTGCCCGCGGAACCGCCGGATACCGGCAATTCCGCGAGTCACCGCATTTTTCATTTTGCAGAAATTCAGAACGTGAAGGTTTCTCCGTACGGTGCAGGATGTGCGGAAAGTCTGCCGTCCTTTGCGTCAACGATGCCGCCGACGTAATACTTGCTGCCGTCTTCGCGCTTGACGCTCGGGATGCCCATGACCATCGTCGGGAAATCCGCGTCGCACTTGCCTTCGGTATGAGGAGCAAGGCAGTATGCGCGGTGCATATGACCGCAGACGAGCATATCGATGCCCATTTCGCCGAGGAGCTTCGTCCAGTATTCGTAGGTATCGGATGCAACGTCGAACGGATGGCCGAACTTTTCCGTGATCGGCACGTGGCAGAACGCGATCCTGTACTTGACGCCGTCCGCCGCGTATTCGTTTTCCTTGTTTGCGATCAGGGATTCGAGATATTCCGTTTCACGCTTGCGGAAGTTTTCGAAGAAAATCGTTCCGCCGTATTCGACGTTGTGGTCGTACTTGTCTTCGCCGCAGTCGAGAACGAGACCCCAGAGGGAGCCCTGACGGAAGGAATAGAAGGTTTCACGGCGTCCGCCGCGGAATGCGGTCGGGAAATAGTTCGGAAGGAACTGCGCCTTGTGCCCTCTCGTATCGTGGTTGCCGCGGGAACCGATGACCGGACGTTCGCCGTGCACCGCTCTTGCGGACAGCTCGAAGGAGGTGTAGAAATGTTCGATCTTGTCGCTCCATTCGTTGATGTCGCCGTTGAGAAGGAGAATATCACAGGCACCGCCGGCCATATCGAAGGTTTCCATCGGCAGATCGGTCTGCGCGTGAGTATCGGCAAACTGGAACAGACGGAAATCATCGCCGGTGAGCGGATAGAAATCATAAGTCTTGCGGACCTTTTCCACACCCTGCGGATAATAAGGCTTCTTGTCGAGGTATTCGACGAACACAACGGTATAATGACCGGCAGCGTTCAGCTTGTCACCGGGAACGGGGATTTTATGTACGGTATCGTACATCAGCAGACCGCATTCTTCGTCGGTGAAGCGTTCGCCGTCGATCTCGATCCAGCCGAGCCCCATGGTGGTTGTCAGAAAAATGATCTGATAATCCTGTCCGACCACAAAGACGGACGGGTCAAAGCGGAGTACGTTTTCTTCCATGACAGTTTCTCCTTACAGGGTGATTTCCATGCCGTCGAACGCCTTGCCGTACCGGTAATGGTGTTCGTTCTTTGCCATTCTTGCGAGGTCTTCCGCCCAGCGGGGGCTGATGTGGTTGTGAAGAACGCGCTTCACCTTGGCATTCGCAAGGACCGCTTCGGTCGCGTCGGACGAGAAGTGCGCGGATTCCACAACGATCAGGTCAAGTTCTTCTTCGAAGGCAACCTGCGGGAAGTCCCTGGTCGGATGTGCGAGGTCGCCGGTGAAAAGGAGCTTCTTGCCTTCCGCTTCAAAGAGGAACGCGTGTGCATGATGACAATGCTGGGTCGGGATCGCCGTAACCTTTGCAAAGCCGTCGTCATAGATCACGCCCGCTTCGTAAACGTGGAGACCGATGCCTTCGCGGAGATCGCCGCTTTCCGAACCGGTCAGCCATGCCTTCATGCCGGTCACAAGGCTGACGTCGGGCAGATATACCTGCGGTGCGGAGGTACGGAAATACCAGTTGGCGAGGTCAACAAAGGAGATCAGACCGTTCGTGTGGTCGCCGTGCGGATGCGTGATGAAGATCCCCTTGACCGCGTCAATGGAAATTCCGCGGTGGATGAGGTCTTCGATCGCCTGCGTACCCATGTCGATGAAGTAGTAACGTCCGTCAACTTCGATCATGGTGCAGGAGCAGCGGCGTTCCGGTTCCGGTACGCCATGGCTGGTTCCGATAAAGGTAATTCTCATGATGGATTTCTCACGGGAAACTTATTTATACAGAAGTTTCCCGCGAACCCCTTTCAAAAAATTTCAATCTGTATCACCGGATTGATTGAGTTCGGATTTTACGTTTAATCTAAAAGTGCGGCAAGTTCGTCGATGGTTTCGTCAAAGACCTTCATCGCGTTCTTGACGACTTCGGGAGAAGTGAGGTCGATGCCGGCGATCTTCAGCTCGTTGATCGGGTAATCGGAGCCGCCGGACGAGAGGAATTCGAGATACTTGGACGGGTCGCCCGTTTCGAGGATATTCGATGCGATCGCAACGGCGGAAGAGAAGCCGGTCGCGTACTGGTATACATAGAACGCACGGTAGAAGTGCGGGATGAATGCCCATTCGTTCTTCACGACATCGCGGAATTCCGCTGCCGGATAGTACTGCTTCACGAGACCTGCGTAGAGATCGCACATGCATTCCGCGGTCAGAGGCGTGCCGGACGCTTCGAGTTCGTGGGTCTTCTGTTCGAATTCCGCAAACAGGGTCTGACGGAATACGGTCGTACGGAAGCCTTCGAGGAAGTGGTTGAGGATGTACGCACGGCGCTTCTTGTCGGTTTCGTTCGCAAGAAGATACTTCGTCAGGAGCACTTCGTTGCAGGTGGATGCCACTTCGGCAACGAGGAGATGATAGCCGTGGTTTGCATAGTCACGCGCTTCGGACGACAGATAGGAGTGCATCGCATGACCGAGTTCGTGCGCGAGCGTGAATGCGTGGTCAAGGGTGCCGTTGAAGTTCATCATGACGTACGGATGAACGCCGTATACGCCCATCGAGAACGCGCCGGAATCCTTGCCGGGTGTTTCGTAAACGTCGACCCAGTTTTCGCGGTATGCGCGGTCGATCACATCAACATACGCCTGACCGAGCGGAGCAACCGCCTTCTTGACCAGTTCGCACGCGTTTTCGTACGGCATCGGATAATCCACATCCGCTACCATCGGGGTGTAAAGGTCGAATACGTCGAGCGTTTCCAGACCGAGCGCCTTCTTGCGCAGTTCAAGGTACTTCACCATCGTCGGGATCGCAGCGTGAACAGCTTCCACGAGAGCGTCGTACACTTCTTCGGGAACATTGCTTCCCGCAAGGGATGCCGCACGTGCGGAAGAATAGCCGCGGATGTCCGCGCCCATGTTGTCCTTCTTGACGCTGCCGCCGTAGAGAGAAGCAAACGTGTTGATATACTTGCCGTAGGTGCCGAACATTCCTTCGAATGCCGCTTCGCGGACCTTGCGGTCAGCGGATTCGCGGAACATGCTGAAGGTACCGGAGGTCAGTTCGACTTCGCTTCCGTCTTCGGCAAGGGTCTTCGGCAGTTCCATTTCCACGTTCGTGAACATATCGTACGTGCTCTTCGGAATGCCGGTGATCTTGGAAACTTTTGCGAGGAGCTGTTCGCTCTTTTCGTCGAGAATGTGTTCGCGCAGACGGGTCTCGTCTTCAATGATGTGCGCGTACTTCCTGAGGGGTTCGTACTTCATGAATTCCGCGAGGGTTTCCGCCGGAATTTCGAGAAGTTCGGGCGTAAAGAACGCCATCGCCGTACCGTACTTGACGCCGAGCATACGGACACGGTCGGTCATGACCTGTGCGGCGGTATCGGAACCATCGGCGGACTTGGCAAGGAACGCATAGCAGCTTACCAGATCAAACTTTTCGGAGAAATTGTAAACCGTTTCATACGCGTTGAACAGGGCTTCCGCGGACTGTCCGAGCGTGCCCTTGACCGCCGCAACGGTCGGGATCGCCGCTTCACATTCCGCGTATGCCTTCTCCCAGTCTTCGGGAGTCGCAAACATATGGCTGAAATCCCACTTCAGCTCTGCAGGAATCTCATTTCTGTTTTTCATAAATCTATCAACCAGCCTTGTATCTGTTTTTATTTATTAGGTTTATTAGGTTTTTGCGATGGGGTCCGGCTCCGACTTGCGGAGCAAGTCGGGGAAACCCTTTTCCTGAAAAAGAGCTTCCCCGGAAAAAATTATTTCTTGAATCTGCGTCCGGTCTTTTCGAGATAAGAGGACAGCGGACCGATCCAGTCGGTCTGGAGGATGTCGAAGTTGTCGGCGCACCAGCCCCAGCCGTATTCGGGGTCACCCGCAAGCGCGGTATCGTCGGAATGGAACGCGGAAAGAACTGCCTTATAGCTGTACACGATGGTATTGACCCAGCAGAGCTTGCCGTCCTTGTGGAGCTTTTCACGGTATTCCGCGGAAGCAAGTTCGTCTTCCATCGTCTTGAAGAGGAGTTCGGAGCCGATGTAGTTGATGTTTCTGGTCTTCATCATTTCGTGAACGCCGCCGTCCTTGGAGATAACGGGCAGGAACTGGATGTCCGGCGCGTAGGTTTCAATGATGTCGAGCTGTTCCGGCTTCGGGCTGCACTTGAGGATGATCTGATCCTTCATGTCGTGGCGCTTGATCTTTTCGATGATTTCCGCCGGATGGTCGCCGAACTTGTCCACGTTGATGAAGCAGCGTCCCTTGAGGTGTTCCAGAAGTTCATCGAGCGTGTTCAGACCGATCTCGGTTTCCGCACCGTCGTAGTTGCAGTAGCGGAGCTTCCTGATCTCTTCGGTCGTCATTTCTTCGAGATGAACGTCCTTGCCGATGTGACGGCGTTCCATATGCGGATGGAAAATGAACAGTTCGCCGTCGCCCGCCATGGTCACGTCGATCTCGACCATGTCAGCGCCCTGCGCCAGCGCGATGTCATATGCCAGAAGATTGTTGCACGGGATGTTGCCGCCCCATACGCCGCGGTGCGCACACAGGATCACGCGTTCCGATGCCGCTTCACGAATATCAAATTTCATATTTTTTCTCCTTTTATGGGATATAGTATTTCTTGATTTTCCGAACCCTTTTCAAAAAGCTTCAATCCGGACGATTGAATAAAGTCTGTGAAGACTTTCCTGTTTCTCCGGTTAAAGTTCTTTGAAAGGGGTGCGGGGAAACTTTTTTTCAGAAAAGTTTTCCCCGCGAAAACCCGGTTTATCGTCTTACCATGGACTTGAGTTCCTTTACGGTAACGACCTTGAAAACAATGATCAGTACGGCGTAGACGACCATCGCACCCACAATGGATACGAGACCGCCCATCTTGACGCCGAGCGCACCGGAAAGCACCGCATATGCGCCGTAGGCGAAGCCGCCCATGACGAGGGACGCCGCCGCCGTCTTGAGTGCATTCCAGAGGATCGCACCGCATCCGACGAGATATTTCCGGAGGAAGAATGCGTTCATGCCGATCATAACGACATAGCAGACGCAGGTCGCAATGGGAGCGCCCGCAATGTTGACGGCTTCAAAGCCGACAAGCACCGCGTTCAGCACGCACTTGATGATACCGCCGACCGTCAGGCTGATCAGAGGACGGTTGACGTGGCCGAATGCCTGCAGGATCGCACCGCTGATGGAAACGACCGCGTACAGGATCACGGCGATCCCGAAAATCGCAAGCAGAGGGGTCCCTGCCGCCGCTTCTTCGGGCGTGTTGAAGTAGATGATGTGCATGATCGGTTCTGCAAGAACGGTGATGCCGACGCCTGCCGGAAGTGCGAGCAGAAGCGCGTACTTGAAGCAGGTCACCATATTGGTGCGCACGCCTTCCTTATCCTTCGCCGTGAATGCGGCGGTCAGGACGGGGAGAATGCTCACGGAGAACGGGACGATGAACGCGGACGGGAAGTTGAAGATCTTCTTCGCGTTGCCGAACACGCCGTACAGCCAGTTCGCACGTTCGTAGGTATAGCCGAGACCGTCCTGCAGAATACGCATGATGACGGTCGTGTCGATGAGGTTGACAAGGCTCATGACAGATGCACCGAGGGATACGGGGATCGCAATGCGGAAGAGTTCCTTCACGATCGAGCGGGTATCGCGGACGGGCAGATCACAGGTCTCCTTGTCGCGGTCCATGATCTTCTTGTTGCACAGCAGGTAGACAACGGCAAGAACCGCGCCGAGGGATACGCCGAGGATCGCACCGGCGGAGCCGCCGACGTAGGAATACTCGGTCTTCAGCAGGACGTACGCCAGCAGACAGCCGAAGAACAGCTTTGCGAACGCTTCAATGACCTGCGAAACGGCGGTGTACTTCATGATGGAATGTCCCTGGAAGTAACCGCGCAGTGCGGACATGACGAACGCACAGAAGGAAGTAATCGAGAGTGCACGGATGGACATTCCGGCGTTGGGATTCTTGATGATGGCGGCAAGCCCGTCGGCACCGAAGAACATGACGGCGGCGATCACCGCACCGAGGATCGTGAAGATCCGGACGGAGATCGTGTAGATGCGGTCGGCTTCGGCGGTGTTGCCGGAGACGAGGGTTTCGCTGACCATACGGGAAACGGCAACGGGAAGACCCGCGGACGCCAGTACGGCAAGCATGTTGTAAATATCGTAGGCGGCATAAAAATAGCCCATGCCGTCACCGCCGAGCATATTGGCGATCGGGATGGTGAACAGCAGGCCCGCCAGCTTCACGAACGCCGTGGAGATCGTGAGGATGAACGCACCCTGAAGAAAGGAGCCTTTGCGGTCGGATGTTTTCAGAACAGATACCTTCTTTACATATTATTTTATGTATGCAATTTTATCACAGGCGGGGACGAAAGTCAATATGAGGAAAAAGAGATGGCGAAAAAGTCCCGGGAAATGTGGGATTTCCGGCAAAAAATCGCCGTTTATTTTTACAAACGGCGGGTTTTATGGTATAATGATTAAAAAACAAGTACAGGGAGGCACGTATGATTTCCGTCTTTCTCCGTATCCGTCACCGCGCAAATATTGATCTTCCGCTTCCCGTTTCCCTCGCCGTCCTGCTCGGCTTTACGATCTACAATCTCCTGCCCGTTTTCCGTTACTTCCGTTATCGCAGGACGGTGACCGGCACGATTGCGGAACTGACGGAAGACCGTGAAAACAGACACCGGAACCTCATTACCGCGGCGTACACCATCGACGGAAGCACTTACTATGTCCGTTCTTTTTACAGCCACAGCATCCCGTACTACAAAACCGGCATCGAAATTCCGGTCCGTGTCAGCGAGAAAAATCCGGCACACGCCATGCTTCCGCACGATCTGCGTACCGCTGTGCTTGCGTCCGTTATCACGGGAGCCGCATTTGTGTTTGTGCTGTTCGTCTCGCTCCGATAAGATTGCCAATCAAAGCTGTTTTGCAAAAACAAGAAAGGAGTTACTCCATGTTTCCCACCCTTCTATATGTTTACACCGTCGAAAACCGAGATCAGATCGCCGCCGTCGTCATCTTTCTGCTTGCAATTTTCTTTCTTGTCCTTACAATCAAAGCCTTTCTGGTCATTCTGCGGTATTACCGCTATCGCCGAAATGTGAGCGGTCGTGTCACCACACTGGAACTGCGTGAAGTACGCGGCGGACTCTGTGTGGAAACCATCGTCGCGGAATACACCGTGGACGGACATACCTACACCACCCGCTCCGCCTTTTCCTACGGTTATTCGTACTACCGTGTCGGCGATGAAATCCCGCTTCGTATCAGCGAACGTGATAGTGAACGCGCCATGATGCCGTATGATCTGAAAAATGCCCGAAAGGGTGTGCTTATCTGCGGAATTGTGTCCCTGCTGATGTTCGTGACAATTTTCTGACTTTTTCCCCGAAAGGATTCCCAAGAATGAACATAATGAACACCTACCCTCACCTCTCCTGCATCACCATCCACGGAGACAACGCCTTTTCCGTCAACTTTGCCGGAGACCTTGATTACCTCGCCCTGCTCGACTGCGACCGGATGCTGTACAATTTCCGCGCCGCGTTCGGCGAAGCTCCCGGCTGTGAACCCATCGGCGGCTGGGAAGCTCCCGACGGACTCCTGCGCGGGCACTCCACCGGGCATTTTCTCTCCGCGCTCGCGCTGGCGTACAGTTCCTCCGGAAATACGCTCTATAAAGACAAACTCGACCGTATGATCGCCGAGCTCCGCCGTCTTCAGCGGAAATCGAAAGGAATCCCGCACGAATTCGTGACCGTCTGCACGCCGGACGACTGTGCGCAGGACAAATGGAGCCGCGATCCCTCCGTCTGGGGTGAAGGATTCCTGTCCGCGTATTCGCCCGACCAGTTCGCGCTTCTCGAACAGTTCACGCCGTACGCCAAAATCTGGGCACCGTACTATACCCTGCACAAGCTCCTTGCCGGACTCCTCGAAGCCTTCGAGCGCACCGGAAACGAAACCGCGCTCGACATCGCCGCCGGCATCGGCCGCTGGGTGATCGACCGTCTTTCCGCACTCACGCCGGAACACCGCGCGAAGATGTGGAAAATGTACATCGCCGGAGAATTCGGCGGCATGAACGAATCCCTTGCCAGACTCGCTTTCCTGACCGGAGACAAATCCTTCCTCGACGGCGCAAAAATGTTTGACAATCCGAACATTTTCCCCGGACTCGCGGACGGCACCGATACGATCAGACATCTCCACGCCAATCAGCATATCCCGCAGATCATGGGCGCACTCCTCGAATACCGTGCATCGGGAGACAAAACCTACCTCCGGATCGCCGAAAATTTCTTTGACATCGTGACAAAGCATCATCTCTACGCCATCGGCGGCGTCGGACAGGGCGAATTCTTCCGCGAACCGGATCATCAGGCGGAGTTCATCAAAGAAGACACCAACTGCGAGACCTGCGCGACGTACAACCTCATCAAGATCGCACGCGAGCTGTATTCGCTCGATCCCGAACGGGCAGACTATATGGACTACATCGAACGTGCTCTCTTCAATCACATCCTCGCGTCCCGTCATCCGGAATCAACGGGAACCATGCACAACGGCGTGACCTATATGCTCCCGATCGGTCCGGGTGCCGAAAAGCAGTACTCGGACGACTATCACAGCTTCACCTGCTGTCACGGCACCGGCATGGAAAACCACGTCAAATACGGCGACTGCATTTACTATATCAAAGACAAGACCGTGTACGTCAACCAGTACATCCCGTCTTCCCTCTCGTCGGACGATGTTTTCATGACGATCGACATTCCCTTCCCGGCATCCTGTGGAAAAATCACGATTTTCACGCATCGTGATGCCGTTATAAAGTTCCGTATCCCCGCATGGTGCAGAAACAATCCGTTTTCCGGAACGAGCGTACAGGGACGCTACGCCGTGATCGGATGCCGATGCGGCGAGACCGTCACCGTGGATGTGAATTTCGAATATGCGGCACGGTGGGAATTCCTGTCCGGCGGTACGACCGCTGCGCTCCTGTACGGTCCGTTCGTCATGGTCACGTGCGATCCTTCGCAGGAATTCCTGCATCTTCCCGCGGATACGGAATTTGCGGCATCCTTTGAAAACAACAAGCTCACCGTATGCGGCGCCGGACGGATCTTCCGTCCGATGTACGACGTTCACGATGAGCGGTATCATACGTATTTTATTGTGGAGTGATTTATGAAAAAATTCTTGATTTTTCTTCTCCTGCCCGGACTTCTCACCGCCTGCGGAACGGCGGAAGACCTCCCCGAACCCACTGAAACTATCGCTGAAACCGAAGAAACCGTACCGGAAGCCGCAGAAGTGACCGTCCCGGAACCGGAAGAAGCTCCGGCGGAACCTACGGAAACCGTCTATGTCTCGCTCGGCGACTCGATCGCACGCGGCTACGGACTTGCCGACGTCCGGAACGAAGCTTATTCCGCCGTCCTTGCCGCTTCCTTTGAGGAATCCGGCATGGGGATGGTTCCGTACAATTTCGGCGTGGACGGGCAGGACAGCACCCAGCTTGCCGCGTACATCGTGAACAATCCCGCGATCCCCGAAGCCATCGCGGACGCCGATTATGTCTCGATCAGCATCGGCGCGAACAATTTTCTCGGGGAAGCGTTCGATTTTCTCAACGTCTGCTACGATTTCCAGAAGAATCCGTCCACACGTCTGACCTCCGACGACGTAACTTCCGCCTATCAGCAGTTCAACCGGGATGTTGCGGACGGCGTTGACCGTCTGCGCGATGACATTCCGCAGATCGTCGCCAACATCCGCGCGTCGAACGAAGACTGCGATATTCTCTTCCTCACCTGCTACAATCCCTACGGTGCCGTCGACGTCACCCTCGACTGGGGCGGCGCGATGCCCGTCAACTTTGCCGCACTCGCCGGTACCTCCGTCACGCAGATGAACGACGTCATCCGCGACCTCGCGGACGATTACAGCTACACCGTCGCAGACGTATACACCGCGTTCGAGGGAAAGTGGGATCGTCTTGTCAATGCCGCACCCGTCGAAGCCGGCGGCAGTCTCAACATGAACGCCGTCGACCCGCATCCGAACAAAAACGGTCACGCCGTGATCGCGGATGTTCTGATGGAGCTGATGAAATAAAAAATTCCGGAGAAAGTACAGAACTTTCTCCGGAATTTCTTTTCAAACGATTCGTTGTTATTCGCTCATCCTATCGTCAATGATGTTGCCGTGGCGGTCGTAAAGGATGCCGCGGTCGTCCTTGTTTTTGTTCCAGACTTTTGCGTCGCCCCATTTGTAGTCGGCTTCGCCCTTATAGTCGTTGCAGGCAACGGTAATTTCGCTTCCGGCGGCAATCACCGCATCATCCGGGAAACGGAACAGTTCGCCGCCGCGTTCGGATGCAATGAACCAGTGGGCAAGTGCGAGATCTTCGCTGCCGTTGTTGCGGAGGACGGCGATCTGCTCTTCCTTGGAGATGCGTACGAATTCGATATCGTCGGATACATGACCCCATTCAGCATTTTCCATCGTGATGGTTCCGTCGTGCGCGATCTCACAGAGAACACCGAGATCGTATTCGTCCGTGATCAGCACTTCTGCGCCCACCGCCGCAAGACCGCTGCAGATGCTCTTGTGCGCGGAATTTTCGTCCACCTTCCGGTCGGTCGTGATGACCGCGTACTCCGGAGAGGATTCTTCAATGAACGCAGTAGAGGTCGCGTCCTTGTTGCCGTGGTTGCCGACCTTGAGGATATCGCAGCGCAGATCAAAGCCCGCACGCATGAGCGTTTTTTCTTCCTCATGCTGCATATCCGCCGCAAACAGTACCGTTTTTCCGTTCACCGTCATGCGGAGAACAAGGGAATTGTCGTTTTCATCCATCGGATTGAAGCGGATCGGTCCGAGAACTTCAAAATACAGTCCTTCCGAAAGCTCCACGACATGCCCCGGCTCCAGGATCGTCTGTTCGAGAGATGCATTCTTGATCGCGGTCTGGATCTTTCCCATTTCACCGGAGATCGCCGCCGTATAGCAGTCACCGATCGTCCACATTTCGGACAGCATCGGAAGTCCGCCGATGTGGTCGCCGTGCGAATGGGTGAGGAAGAGCTTGTCAACTTTTTCCGCGCCCATATATTCGAGAGCCGCCGAGACCTTCGGCACCGAAGAGCCAAGCCCCGTGTCGATCAGGAAATACTGTCCGTCCGCTTCCACGAGGATGGAATCCGCGCTTCCCGCGTTGATAAAGAGGATACGGACGTCGTGTTCGCCGGAGATCGTAATGGATTCGTAGTCCTTCTGCACTTCACGGTCGGTCCGGTACGGATCCGTTACCGTTTCGGCAGTCCCCGCAGACGCCGTTTCTTCCGGAACGCCGTCCGAACATCCGGCAAGACCGGCAAGGGAAGTCAGAACCATTACGGCTGCAAAAATACCCGAAAAAATCTTTTTAATCACTGAGAATGTCCTGTCCTTTCTGAATTATTGCTATATTTATTTTCCGCACAGGATCGCAAACCTGCGGATGATATCCGCCGCTTCCGCGCGGGTGGATTTGGCATCCGGATAAATGAAATGCGCGAATTTCTCGCCGATCAGATTGTTTACCCGGCAGTAGGCAATGCTTTCGAATGCCCAGTCCGAAATCTGCGCACGGTCTTCGTACAGGATCAGCGCATCGGAAATCTCCGACGTACCGGCATCGAGGTAAGCCCCGCACATCGCCGCAATCTTGTACATCTGCTCGTGCGTGAGTTCACCGAGCGGATCGAAAAGATTGCCGCCTACTCCGTTGACGATTCCCGCGGATGCCGCCCATTCCACATACGGACTGTACCACTGTCCGCTTTCCACATCCTCAAAGGTACTGTCGGGATACAGCGATTCATCCACACCGCAGAGACGTCCGAGAACCGTCACGAACATCGCGCGGGTCAGATAGGCGTCCGGCGCGAACTTCTCCGCGGATACCCCGCGGAACAGTCCGTGGTCATACACGAACTTTACCGCAGGATAATACGGATCCAGTCTCGATACATCCGTGAACGGCAGTTCCCTGCCGAATTTTTCTGCCTCAAATCCGGTGATTTCAAAGGTTCCGACGGAATCGGTTTCACTTTCGGGAGTATCGGCGATCCGGTACTCCAGCGTATTTTTATAGATCACCGAACCGAAGATCTTCTGTCCGCCGGCAAGTTCCGGCGTCAGATATACGCCCGCGGTTCCGTTCGCCGGGCTGTATATGATGATCTCGTACGGCGTATTGACAAACAAATGCCCTAGCGTTTCGGAAAGCCCCGAAAAATTACCCACATAATACGATTCCTCCGACCAGGGAGTGAGCCAGCGTTCCCGGAAGCGGTAGACATCCGATCTTCCCGAACCGTCGAAAGCGGATACGGCCAGCGATTTTTCTTCCGGATCGATATAGTACCATTGTCCGTCCACACAGATCATCCGGGAGGTCACACCGTGCCAGATAGCTTTCTTGAAGGAAGCGGACAGACAGCGTACCGCGCTTTTCCAGCCGTAATGCGGCGTCGGCGTATTTTTGATGCCTTCATCGTCGAGCAGAAAATTCTCATGCAGGACGCGTCCCATCTGATCCGGCGACGGATCATCAAAGGAGAGGTCCGCGTGATACCAGATCCCGTCCACTTTCACGAGATTCCACGCATGTCCCATTTCATCGCTTGTCACCATCACGGCATCCATCCCGAGTTCGCGGAGCACCGCCATATAGACCAGGGAATACGCCTGACAGACCCCTCTGCGGTCCCGCAGCAGGGTCAGCGCATCAAAAATCGCAATGTCCGTATCGTAGGAATAGGAAGCGATCAGGTAATCGTGGACAAACAGTGCCTTTTCCGCATCGGAAAGTCCGGGCTCCACAAGAGAAACGATGTAATCCACTTCCCGTTCGTACAGCCGCACCGCCTCTTCGCGTTCCTCAGAGTCCATCGTGTAGCGGAACTCCACACCGGTCACGATATCGCGTGAATCGTAGTAATAGGACAGCGTATTGTCCGCGTAGAACAGCTCCGGACTTGCGAGAATGACATCACTGTAGAGCTGCGCGATATCCTTCGTATTGATTTTATATTCCGACAGATCGGCGTTTTTTTCACCTTCCGCCATCGCCTGATAAAGCACCGTAAACGCTTCCTCATAATTGCGGATGATGTCCCGGTGGGGGGAAACCGTATGCGTTTCGTTCGCGGAAACCGTCACAGCCAGCAGAAATGCTGTGAGAATTCCCGAAAAGAACAATAAAAATTTCTTCATTTACAGCAATACTTTTGAAACTGATGAATCAATATAAGATTCCATATTTATAAAATATAAACAAAATCTTACGAAAACAACATAACCGGACGATTTGACGTCCGGTTATGAATTTCAGGAATGTTTTTCGATAATTACTTTACATCGAAGGGATCGATGAGGGCGTGCATATCGCGAACGAGTTCGGGAACTTCAACGGTACGTCCGCATTCGAAAGCGAGCCAGCGGTCGTAGCCGGTTTCCTTGATCGCTTCAAAGATCTTGGTGTAGTTGAGTTCGCCGGTGCCGGGCTGATTTCTGCCGGGGTTGTCGCCGATATGGAAGTGACCGATGAGGTCGATGTTGTTCTTGATGTTGCGGATAACGTTGCCTTCGGAGATCTGCTGATGATAGATATCGAAGAGGATCTTGCAGTTCGGGCTGTCGACTGCCTTGATCATCTTAGCAGCTTCTTCAGTGGTAACGAGGAAGTAACCCATGTGGTTGACGAGAACGTTCAGAGGTTCGAGAACGATCATGATGCCTTCGTCTTCAGCGATCTTGGAGATTTCCTTGAGGGTGCCGACGCAGATATCGAACTGTTCTTCACGGGAAACGTCGAAGCGTTCGTTGCCGGTGGTAGCAATGATGTTGGGAACGTTCATCGCGTGCGCTGCCTTCACGGATTCGCGGAAGGAATCGATGAACGCCTGACGGGAGTCCGCCCAGGTCATGCCGTGACCCCACGCGGTGAGTTTCATGTTGCTTTCCACTTCGGACTGGATAACGATTGCGGTGGAGGTTACGCCGTATTCGTCGAGGGTAGCCTTTGCGCGTTCGAAATCGAGACCGAGCCATCCGAGCTGTTCAACGCCCTGGAAGCCGTTTTCACCGCCCTGCTTTACTCTGTTGTACCAGTCGCCGCTGAACCAGCCGCCTGCTGCAGAGAATTTCATAGAATGTACCTGCCTTTCGTATAGGAATCCGCCGACCTGCGGGCGACGGAAGATTATTTTTATATTATTCATTTTACACGAATATATCCTGCTTGTCAAGCGGTAATTGTGGAGTTTTTATTTTATTTTCGTTGTCCGGACTTTACTGCATGGCAAAGAAATCCGACTGTTCGTAGGATACAACCGTGACTTTCCCGGAATTGTAGTTCGGATTGCACCTTGCCAGAACAAAACTTCTCTGCGCTTCATTCAGCTTGATCCCGTACCAGCTCGAATACGTCGTGATTTCAAGTACCGCCGTTGCCACCGGGGTATCCGGCTTTGTCGGGTGCATCGCATGTATCGTCAGATAATTCGTCATGACCACACGCTTGTAATTTTTCAGCTCCGCATAGGCTTCTTCCAGAACCGGCGTTTCCGGATAGGCTTCATGGAATCGCTGGATTTCATAGTAATCTTCAAAGCTGAAATTATCGGCATTTTCTAATGTTTGAAGCCACAGCAACGCGCCGTTTGTTCCCTCGCTTGATTTATGGGACAAACTCGATTTTATTTCCTCTCCCCAGTCCTGTACATTCATGGTCAGCTTCCGATTCCCTGAAAACGAACCGTCATCGTTCATCCGGATCGTACCGTCTCCTCCGCCGCGGTTCGCTGGAACCGTATCGGTTTCACCGGTGTAAGTAACCATATTTTTTGCTACAATGTCGTATGTTCCTTTTATATCTCCATCATATACAACCTCAATCACAGTGTCCATAACAGGACGATCTGTTACCAGACTGGTTGCTGCGGTTTCTCCTTCTTTCAGTTTCAGCGGAAGAACGTTATAAAAGAATAGACCGTTTGCGTCTTCATCGGGATAATCACTATATTCCTTCTCATTTCTCTGCCATACGCGGATTTCCATGATCGGTTCAGCTTCCGCATACAGGGAATCCAATCCGTAAGCTTCCGCGGTTTTTGTTGTTTTATTCTGCGACTCCAATTTTGAACCCCAGAAAGAATAGACAAACACTGATACAACGATTGCTAAAGTTAAGAAAAAATATTTCACATATTTGTTGACCGGTAATTTTTCCATAGGAAACTCCTTTGTTCAGAAATAAAAATCTTCTTAATGTGAAAAGGATGAATCCAAAATTCGCTCTCCTTACATTCATTGTTTATAGTATAGCACATCGTACCCGTTATGACAAGTTTCTGAAATCAAATTAGGCAATATCACAATATTTTGTACATTATTCCCAAAACAAAAAATCTTCCTCATCCGGAAACATTCTCCCTGTTCCGTAAATTTATCAAAAAATACAATATTAATTTTTATAGCTTTGTAGCAAAATAGTATTGCCATCCACGCAAATCTGTGTTATAATAACGTGTGGAAAACTTCATTCTATCACAAAGGACGATCTATTATGGAAAGACTTATCGGTACCGTTTCCCGCGGCGTCCGCGCTCCCATCATCCGCGAAGGTGATGACATCGCTCAGATTGTTGCTGACAGCGTTCTTGCTGCCGCCGCAAGTGAAAATATTGAAATCCGTGACCGTGACGTTATCGCAGTAACGGAAGCGGTTGTTGCCCGTGCAGGCGGCAACTATGCCTCCGTTGAACAGATTTCCGCTGACATCCGTGCCAAGTTCCCCGAAGGCACTGCCGGCGTTATCTTCCCGATCCTCAGCCGGAACCGCTTCGCTATGTGTCTCAAGGGCATCGCAGGCGGCCTCAAGAAGATCTATCTTATGCTCAGCTATCCGTCCGACGAAGTTGGCAACCATCTCATTGATCTTGACGCCATCGACGCTGCCGGCGTAAATCCTTACAGCGACGTTCTCACCGAAGAAAAGTATCGTGAACTCTTCGGCTACCGTCTGCACACCTTCACCGGCGTTGACTATATCGAATACTACAAGGAACTCATCAAGAGCTGCGGCTGCGACGTCGAAGTCATCTTCGCAAACGACTGCCACACCATCCTGAATTACACCAAGCACGTTCTCTGCTGCGATATCCACTCCCGTGCACGCACCAAGAGACTGCTCAAGGCTTCCGGCGCCGAAACCGTTCTCGGTCTCGACGACATCCTCACCGCACCCGTAAACGGCAGCGGCTACAACGAAGCGTACGGTCTCCTCGGCTCCAACAAGGCTACCGAAGAATCCGTCAAGCTCTTCCCCCGCGACTGCCAGCCCATCGTGGAACGTATCCAGGCAATCGTCAAGGAAGGCTCCGGCAAGACTGTGGAAGTTATGGTTTACGGCGACGGCGCGTTCAAGGATCCGGTAGGAAAGATCTGGGAACTTGCTGACCCGGTCGTTTCTCCCGCATACACCGCAGGCCTCGAAGGTCAGCCGAACGAAATCAAGCTCAAGTATCTTGCTGACAACGATTTCGCTGCTCTCAAGGGCGACGAACTCAAGGCTGCGATCTCCGAATCCATCCGCAACAAGCAGGCAGACCTGACCGGCAACATGGCGTCCCAGGGTACCACTCCCCGCCGTCTTACCGACCTCATCGGCTCCCTCTCCGACCTCACCTCCGGCTCCGGCGACAAGGGTACTCCGATCGTCTGGATCCAGGGCTACTTCGACAACTACACTGTCTGAGAATTTTCTCAAAGACCCGCCGACCGGCGGGTCTTTTTTTCTGTATTTTCCGGAAACCCTTGCAAAACATCCGGGATAATAGTATAATATAAAGAAGTCTTCCTGCCATCCATTCCCGGTTGACCGGGTTCATGCAGTATAGTATAATGATTACAGAAACGAACCTGCAAAGGCGGAAACTTATGAAATATACCGTTGATTACGTGTTTTATGCGCTGACCCGCGCCATTATGACCATGCTCTGCTGCGGCGGAATCTATCTCCTCCGCACCATCCTCCGGATACGGTTCTGTCCTGCATCCGCGCTGACGCTCTACCACAGCGTCCCCGATCTCGCGGAGCATCTGACCGCCGGAATTCTGGTCTATGCCGCGTTCTCGCTTCTTTTTGTCTGGACAGCTTCGCACAATACCGTATGATTCGCTCCGATTTTGATTAAACTACAGAAAACGGGAGGGTGACTATTTTTGTACCATTCCCTGAAATTTTACGATACCCTCTCCCGCTTCGGTCTGGATTCCGCAATGCGGAATGCCGGAGCTGTGATCGCCGCGCTTTCCGGCGGTGCGGATTCGGTCTGCCTGCTTTTCCATCTCATGCACTGGTGTGCGGACAACGGCGTACAGCTTGCCGCCGCCCACGTCAATCACGGCATCCGCGGAAATGACGCCGACCGTGACGAAGACTTCTGCCGCGAAACCTGTGGAAAACTGCAGATTCCGCTGTATGTACATCGTGAAAATGTTCCGGAACTTGCCCGGCGTACCGGACGCGGTCTCGAAGAAACCGCGCGCGGCGTACGCTACGCTTTTTTCGAGGAACTCGCCGCACGATCCGTCCCCGGTGCAGTCATCGCCACGGCGCACAACGCCGACGATCATCTGGAAACCGTTCTTTTTCATCTTCTGCGCGGCAGCGGTACCCGCGGTCTCACCGGGATCGATCCCCTGCGTGACGGACGGTATCTCCGTCCTCTGCTCTGCGACACCTCTGCGGAGATCCGTCGGTGGTGCGCGGACAACGGCATCCCCTATGTGACCGACGCGACCAATGCCGACACCGATTATACCCGCAATTTCATCCGTCACCGTCTGGTACCTCCGATGGAACAGATCGCGGAAAATCCGCAGAAAGCCGTTCTGCGGATGAGTACCCTGCTCCGGCAGGACAACGATTTTCTTGAACAGACCGCCGCTCAGTATGTTCCCGACGGCGCTGTCTCCATGGACCGGAAAACTCTTGCCGCTCTGCATCCTGCGATTGCATCCCGTGTTGTGCGCACGCTCTGCACCAACGCCGTACACGGCAGACGCGGTGCCGCTTCCCCGGAAGAGATCCATATCCGTGAGATCCTGCGTCTTGCGGCATCGGATCTGCCGGAAACATCGTATTCCCTTCCCGGCGGACTCCGCTTCCGTGCCGACCGCCATACCGTCCGCGTTGTCACGGACGAAAAAAACGCCGCACTTCCTGCAAAAAATGACGGAATCGTCTTCACCTACCCCGACGACGGCGACGTTTTTGAAAACGAACGGTATGTCATAAAATTTTCACACGAAAATCACAGAAACAACGTACAGGAAGAAGAAAATATTTACAAATTATTTATATGCAGGACGTTCTGTTTTGATAAAATAAAAAGTGTACTGCATATCCGTTACCGCCGGACGGGGGATACCTGTGTCATCGGCGGCATGACCCGCCGGGTCAAAAAACTCTTCATCGACCGGAAGCTGACCGCGGAGGAAAAATCCTCTCTGCCGCTCATCCTCTCCGGGGATGAAATTCTGTGGATCCCTCTTTTCCGGCCGCGCGACGGTGTGCTCGCGGAAGAAGGAGAACCCGGACTCATCATTGCGTTCTATGAAAAAAAGACTCATTGACTTCATACAATATCAGTAACTGTTCCGGAGGTATTACCATGACTTACACATCCGCACTGACAAAAGACATCAAGGAAATTCTCGTTTCCCAGGAAGAGATCGATGCGATCACCACCCGCATCGCCGCGGAGATCGACCGGGATTACAAGGATACGGACGGACGTCTCCTTCTTCTCTGCATCCTCAAGGGAAGCGTCGTTTTCATGGGTGACCTCATGAAGAAGGTAACTCTCCCTGTGGAGATCGACTTCATGAAGGTTTCTTCCTACAAGGACGGCACCGTTTCCAGCGGACGCATCAACATCCTGCTCGACCTGCACCGCAAGGATCTCTCCGAATGCAACATCATCATCATCGAAGATATCATCGACAGCGGACGCACGCTTTCCTACCTCGTGAATTATCTTATGATCAACGGTGCACGTTCCGTCAAGACCTGCACTCTGCTCGACAAGCCCGAACGCCGTCATGAGGACTGCAAGGACTTCAAGCCCGACTACTTCGGCCGCGTGATCCCGGACGAATTTGTTGTCGGCTACGGCCTCGACTATGCCGAACAGTACCGTGCACTTCCCTTCGTCGGTATTCTGAAGCCTGAAGTTTACGAAAAGAAATAAACCGCAGACTTCCGCTTCATCTCTATATATCACAGCAAAGAAAGGACCGGCTAATGAAGAACGGCTTAAAAATAGCTATTTTCTACATCGTTCTCATCGGCATCATTCTGATCGCGACGGCTTCTCTCTGGGGCACCATTCCCGAAGAAAAGCTCATCTACAGTGAAGTCGTGGATCTGTTCCGCAACGAACAGGTCAAGCAGTTTGAAGTCGATGAAGAAAACAATCTCTCCATGATCGTCCGCGCGGCATTGCCCGACGGTACCGAAGGCGAAAGCTTCCTCACGTACAAACTGAGGGACATCAACCTATTCATCAACGACCTCGGCGAACTCATCGAAGTCCAGCATGAGGAAGGCATCATCTCCGCATACGACTATCCGCCGCCGTACAACATTCCGTGGTGGGTATCGCTCATTCCGTACGCCATCGTCATCGTGCTTCTGATCGCGATGTGGATGTTCGTCATGAATCAGGCAACCGGCGGCAAGGGTTCCAAGATCAACTCCGTCGGCCGCGCCAAGGCAAAACTCGTCACCGCCGACAAGGCAAAGGTCTACTTCAAGGACGTTGCCGGTGCGGATGAAGAAAAGGCGGAACTCGAAGAAATCGTCGAATTCCTCCGCAATCCCGAATATTTCACCAAGCTGGGCGCAAAGATCCCGCACGGTGTCCTCCTCGTAGGTCCTCCCGGTACCGGTAAGACCCTCATCGCAAAGGCGGTGGCAGGCGAAGCGGGCGTTCCCTTCTACTCCATCTCCGGTTCCGACTTCGTGGAAATGTACGTCGGCGTCGGTGCATCCCGTGTGCGCGACCTCTTCGACACCGCGAAGAAGAATCCCGCGGCGATCATCTTCATCGATGAAATCGACGCGGTCGGCCGTCACAGAGGCGCAGGTCTCGGCGGCGGACACGACGAACGCGAACAGACGCTCAACCAGATCCTCGTTGAAATGGACGGTTTCGGTTCCAGCGAAGGCGTCATCGTCATGGCGGCAACCAACCGTCCCGACATCCTTGACCCCGCACTTCTCCGTCCCGGCCGTTTCGACCGTCAGATCACGATGAATGCGCCCGACGTCAAGGGCCGCGAAGACATCCTCAAGGTCCACGCAAAGAACAAGCCGTTTGAAGCGGATGTTGATCTCTCCGTCATCGCAAAAACCACCGTCGGCTTCACCGGCGCGGAACTTGCGAACCTGCTCAATGAAGCCGCTCTTCTTGCAGCACGCAAGGGCAAGCACCTCAT
Source organism: Clostridia bacterium (assembly GCA_017547755.1). Lineage (GTDB taxonomy): Bacteria > Bacillota > Clostridia > Oscillospirales > CAG-272 > UMGS1696. The sequence continues at coordinate 87,166 of JAFYOX010000093.1, forward strand.
CGGCATGACCGACCTCGAGGAAGCGATGATCAAGGTCATCGTCGGTCCCGCGAAAAAGTCCCGCGTCATCAGCGAAGCCGAAAAGAAGCTCACCGCGTACCACGAAGCAGGTCACGCGATCACCACCTGGGTCCGTCAGCCCGACGAACCGGTGCATCAGATCTCGATCATCCCGAGCGGACGTGCGGGCGGATACACGCTCTCCTTCCCGAAGGAAGACAAATCCTACATGTCCCGCGGCATGATGGAAAGCGAGATCGTAACGCTCCTCGGCGGACGCGTTGCCGAACAGCTCATCCTCGGCGACATCTCCACCGGTGCATCGAACGACATCCAGCGCGCATCCAGCATCGCACGCCAGATGGTCACGAAGTACGGTATGTCCGACAAGCTCGGTCCGATCCTCTACGGCAGTGAATCCTCTTCCGACGAAGTCTTCCTCGGCCGTGACTTCAACCATACGAAGAACTATTCCGAAGAAACCGCTTCCGTGATCGACGCGGAAGTCAAGGATATCGTTCTGAAGGCGTACGAAGACGCGAAGAAGATCCTCGAAGAGAACATGGAAAAGCTCCATTTCGTTGCTTCCTATCTCATGAAGAACGAAATCATGGAAGAAGCGCAGTTTGTCCGCGCAATGAGCGAACCGGACATCACGCTTGAAGCCCTCGAGGAAATGGTTGCCGAAAAACGCCGCCGCAGCCGCGAGGAAAACGAAGCGCATGCACGCCGCATCGCCGAACTCGAAAAGCAGCGCGAAGAAGAACGTGCAAAGGAAAAGGAAGCCGAAAACCGCCGGAATCCGCAGAACCGCGATTCCGAACCGTTCCAGTTCCCCTTCCCGACCGCGCCGAAAGACGACGACAGCCGTGACGACGACAACGCGTCGGACGACAAGGACAGCGACGACAACGAATAACGATCCCTGCAGGGAGACACCATCCGGTGTCTCCCTGTTTTTTGCATTTCCGGACCGTTTCAGAGGGCACGGGAAATTCATTTTTAAAATATCATAAATAATCTGCCAAATCCCTTGACTTTGTTCGGCGCGCAAACTATAATAATATAAATATGCTGCGGCACCCTGACCCGCGCAAAATTTACAACGGAGGATTTGCAATGAACAGCGACGATAGTGATAACGATATGGAGGATAAGCGCCGATGACGACTCAGCATCTTACCCAGATTATCGTGATCGTGGTTCTGGTACTCATGTCGGGATATTTCTCGGCAACCGAAACCGCCTTTTCATCACTGAACAAAACCCGCCTGAAAACCCTGATCGAAAAAGGAAACAGGCGTGCGGCTCTGACCCTCGCCCTTTCCGAAAAATACGACAATCTCCTCTCGACCATCCTGATCGGGAACAACATTGTGAACATCGCGATGTCCTCGATCAGCACCCTTCTCTTCCTCGATCTGCTCGGCGACATGGGCGCCAGCGTTTCGACGGCAGTCATTACCGTGGTCGTTCTGATTTTCGGTGAAATCTCGCCGAAGAGCATCGCCAAGGAATGTCCCGAAAAGTTTGCCATGTTCTCGGCACCGATCATCAACTTTATCCTGATCGTGCTGACGCCGTTCAATTTCCTGTTCGCGCAGTGGAAAAAGCTGCTTGCAAAGCTGTTCTCTCTCGACAACGACACAAAAATGTCGCAGGAAGAACTCCTGATGCTCGTGGAAGAAGTCCAGCAGGACGGCAGCATCGACAAGACCGAAGGCGAACTTCTGAAGAACGCCATCGAATTCGGGGATCTCGAAGCAAAGGATATCCTGACGCACCGTCTGGATCTCGCGGCTGTTGCGGTCACGGACTCCAAGGAAGAGATCGCAAAAGTCTTCCTCGAATCGAAGTTCTCCCGGATCCTCGTCTACGACGACAGCATCGACAATATCATCGGTGTTCTGCATCATAAGGATTTCTATACGGAAAGCGGCGTGACGGACGCGGACATCCGCGACATCATGACGCCCCCGATCTTCGTCATCAAGGAAGTCAAGATCGACCTCGTTCTGCGTGAACTGCAGAAAAAGAAGTCCCATCTTGCCGTCGTTCTCGACGAATACGGCGGAACCTACGGCGTGATCACGATGGAAGACATCCTCGACGAACTGGTCGGCGAGCTGTGGACGGAACCCGAAGAAAACAACGAAAACTTCAAGAAGCTCTCCGACGATCTCTACCGCATCCTTGCGTCCATCGATCTTGACGAATTCTGCGAATATTTTGAAATCGAGATCGAATCCGATATGGTCTCCTTCAGCGGATGGATCACCGACCGTCTTGAAAAAATCCCGACGACCGGCGACCAGTTCGAATACGAAGGCATGGTCATCCGTGTTCTGTCGACCGATTCGCACCGCGTCTCCGAGGTGGAAGTCCGTCTCACAGAAGATTTCCGCAAGGAAAAGGAAGACGAAAAAGAGAACGCTGTGTTATAACATAAAATTATATTTCCGGCATTATAAAAAGTGCAGATGCGTTGCATCTGCACTTTTTCTGTCGCTGTATTTGAATTATTCAAGTTCCGTGAAGTCCTTGACGATACGTTCGAGAGTCTTCTTTGCGGCTTTTTCCTGTTTTGCCATCGCAGATGCGAAGTCGGTGGAGCCGGATGCGGCAAGAGTCTGGAAGATGCTGCCGATACCGCCGACGGAGTAGATACGGCCGATGTCGTAAACGCGGTTTGCAAGCGCGATGTCGAGCATTTCCGCGGATTCATCGTCGCGGGCATACTTACGGGAGAGCGCGATGTCGTAGTAAGCGGGCGTTACCTGAATGTAGGACTGGATCGCCATGCCTTCGAGAACGGAAGTGATCATGCCAAGGTCTTCGGAGGTCTTCGGAACGGTTGCCGTGGAGGAGATCGCATTGCAGTAGGTATAATACTGTTCCTGCATTTCATCGTACTTCGGGATCGGAAGTACACCGAACGCGGTTTCCATATCGCGGACGTTTACGATGTAACTGAGAACTTCACCGTAGAAGAGAACGCGGTCTTCCATGAACATCGTCTTACCGACGGCAACGTCGGACGGAATGCGGGTAATATTGTCTTCGGAAATGATCTTGACGACCTTTTCAAGTGCCGATACCGTCTTTTCCATGTCGACATTCAGCACCGGAACGCCGGTTTCGTCATAGCTGATGAGGGTCAGGTCAGAACCGTAGAAGAACGTGCAGGGACCTTCGCCTGTGGTTACGTAGCCGTAGCGGTCGCTGTCGGTATAGGAACCGTCGCCGTCGAGGTCGGTGGTCACGTTCATGCACATTTCGCGGAACTGGTCGATCGTCCACTTGCCTTCGCGCACGAGTTCATACGGAACTTCCAGACCGACGTCGGTGATGAGCTGCTTGTTGAACAGCTGGATATAGGTAACGTCGTTGTCGAGATAGTTGATATCGCCGTTCATGAAGAAGACCTTGTCCGCAATTTCCATCGCGAGCGTCCCCTGGTCCCACCACGCTTCGGTGAGATTCAGATTTTCGAGCTTGTTGTAGTCCATCAGAAGGCCTACCTGCGCCATCGAAGCCGCAGTCGCCATGTTCTAGGTGCCGTCACCGGCCTGTACTGCCTGCCGTACGATGGAGTTGACGTCGCCGGGAGTCAGCGTAATGTTTCAGTTGAAGCGATCGTTGACCGAGAGATTCCGGTTGTATACGGCATCATTGACCGCATCCCCGGTAAGTTCTTCGACCCAGATTTCCTTTTCGGAGTTGCCGGTCGCCGCCTGTGCCGCAATGCCGAAATCCGCACCGCCGAAGTCCGCATCGGCGATCGCGGAGAACTTTTCCTTTGCGAGGTCGTATTTGTCCGGTTCCGGAGCTTCCTCAACGGTTTCGGTATCACCGGAAACAGCCGTACTGCCGTCCGTACCTTCGTCCGTCGTCGTTTCCGAACAGGACGCGAACATCGGCAGGAGCATTGCCGCCACAAGGGCAAGAAGAAGACTGCGTTTCATAAAAAATCCTTTCATCCGCCGCACGACATCCGGGTCACGCCGCGGAAATACAAAATTTCAGTTGAGTCAATTATAGCATGATTTCCGGGAATAGTAAAGCATGACCGCCGGAACGGCGGTATTTTCGGGAATAAATATAAATTTACAGACTAAAATTTAGTCAAACTAACAAAACACCGGACAGAGAAATTCTGTCCGGCAGTTTTTTATTCATTATCGAGCAGTTCCTTGTAGAATTCGCAGTAATCCCCGCGTCCCTGCGCGGTGAATGCCATCGCGTCGCGCGGATGACGGTTGAGCTGTCCGGTGAACATATACTGGAGGTCGAATCCCCACATTACGCCGGATTTTCTCAGCGGGATCATGTACTTTTCGATGAATGTCAGGATGCTGTAGAGATTGTACTTCGGATTTTTCAGGAATCCGAGCAGAAGTTCCATCGCGCAGTTGCCCGCACCGCGTCCCATTCCCTGCACCGTCGCGTCAAGGTAGCTGACCCCGCGGGAGAGCGTGTCGATGGTATTGGCAAAGGCAAGGTTCTGGTTGTTGTGCGCGTGAAAGCCGACCTTCTTGCCCGCTTCTTCGGCGGCTCTGAGGTAGATCATCGCGAGATCGGACGCGCTTTCCGGGCAGAATACCCCGTAGCTGTCCACGAGATAGATCACATCCGCGGCAGATCCGGCAAGCATCGTCAGCGCTTCTTCGATCCGGTTTCCGCCTGCCTGCGAGACCGCCATGATGTTGCAGGTCGTCTCGTAGCCGAGTTCATGCAGATGCCCGATCATTTCCAGTGCCGCCGGAATCTGATGGATATAACACGCCACACGCACCATATCGATCACGGATTCGGACTTCGGCAGAAAATCACGCCGGAAATTGCAGCGCTCCACGTCCGCCATCACGGAAATTTTCATCCCCGAAGGATTGTCCCCGACAATCGCGCGCAGATCTTCCTCGCGGCAGAATTTCCACGGTCCGGATTCCTTCGTATCGAAGAGGTCCGGATCCGCCTTGTAGCCGAACTCCATATAGTCAACGCCGCTTTTGATATTGGTCTTATACAGTGCGCGCACAAACTCCTCGCTGAAGCGGAAATTATTGCACAGACCGCCGTCACGCAGGGTCGCGTCAAGCACCCGTACGTCCTCACGGACGCTCATCAGATTCCCTTTTCTCATGGACACCGGAGTTCTCCTTTGCTGTGGAAATACAAAATTCATTTTTATTATACCGCAAATTCTCCCGGGAATCAAGATTTTCGGAAAAAACTTTTGTTCCATGCCCACAGAAGAACCGAAAAAACGGAGGATTGCTTTTTACGGCAATCCTCCGGCTGTTATACAGTTACGGGAACAGAATGATCAGGAACTGGGAGACCAGAACTACAGCGATCAGCGCTACGGGATAGGTAGCGGCATATGCGGCAGCCACATCTTCCGTCTTTGCGACGTTGATGAGGGTACCGAGCGCGGGAGTCGAGGTCATACCGCCTGTGAGAGAGCCCAGATTGTTCAGCAGACTCAGCTTGAGAACGTACTTTGCAAAGATGAAGCCGATGATCATGGGGCATACCGTCATGATGACGCCGTATACAAAGTACATGATGTCGAAGTTTTCCACGAAGTCCGCACCGCCGGGGATCCCTGCACCGACAAGGAACAGAACCAGACCCAGTTCACGGAACAGCTTCAGGGTATGCTGGTCGGGCATCACGCTCAGCTTGCCGATTCTGCCGAAATGGCCGAGGATCAGCGCAACGAGCAGACAGCCGCCGGTGGTGGTCAGGGAGAAGCAGGTGCCTTCCAGACCAGCAGAAGAAAGCGGGATCTTGATTTTGCCAACGATCGTACCGAGAACAGCCGCCAGAGCAAATACACCGAAACCGTGGTCGTCGAGCTTGAGAAGCCCTGCAACGGTCTTCTTGAGATCGGTCTTTTCTTCCTTGACAACGAGTTTGGAACGTTCCAGGTCCATGTCAGCCTTCATCACCTTGGGAACCAGCTGAACGAAGAGAACTACACCGATAACGCCGAAGATGTACGCGATCCCGTGACCTACGGAAACCAGACTGGTCAGAGACGGGTCAACGGTTGCCTTTGCCGCAGAGAATGCGGGAGTGGAGGTCAGAGAACCGGAAAGCAGACCAACGATCATCGCCGTAAAGCCCGCCGAGGTTTCGATCGTGGAACCATAACCGATCACCTTGCCCATAGCGATGCAGAGCGCGGCGGAAAGACCGCCGGCAACAATGATCACCAGACCGAGAAGAACGTAGGACTTGAAATTTCTCTTCATATTTCCGAAGAACTTGGGACCTGCAATGAAGCCGACCGAAGTAACGAAGAGGATCAGACCGAGCTGTTCCACAACTTCCAGTGCTTTTTCAAGGAAATTCACAGTTTCGGTTTCTCCCTTGATGATCATCTGGGATTCCAGAGGACCGATCAGCAGGGCGCCGAACAGGAGAGCAACCACAAATACGCCGGCATCGCCGAGAGATACGCCTTTGATGGTTATTCTGCCAAGTGCATATCCCGCAAACAGGATGCCGAAGATGCAGAGCATCAGGAACGAGATGCCTGTTACAGGAATTACACCGCCAAATAAATTCATATTGTCGTAACCTTTTTCTTTCTTTTATATATTCCTGTTTATTCCGTTTTCTCAGAACGCGTCTTTTTCAAGCTTTTCGTTGCCGTGGTCGTAAACGGGGAGAAGCTTCGGGGAAACCACATCGGTATCAATACCGGCTTCCTTCGCTTCAGCGGCAAACTTCGCGATGTGATCGAGCGTCAGTGCGCCGA
>JAFYOX010000094.1 GCA_017547755.1 Clostridia bacterium
CTCGCGGAAGCAGATCGGGTTTGAGGAAAAATTCGCCGGGGAAACCTTTTTGCAAAAAGGTTTCCCCGGAAGACCTGCGCAGCAGGTCTTCACCCTTCCAAAAAACTTTAAACAAATGAATTGACGAAGTTTTGTCCAGATTTTTTGTTACGGAGGTTTTGTATGATGAAAAACGTTAAGTGCGGTGCGGAAGTGCTGGAAGGACTTGCCGGAAAGAAGTCCGCTGAAGTGGGATTGATCACGAATCCGACGGCGATCACGGCGGAACTGCGCCCGACTTATGATATATTGAAGGAAAAATTCACGCTTGCCGCGATGTTTTCACCGGAACACGGTGTCCGCGGCGACGCACAGGCAGGTGCGGAGATCACGGAATACGTGGACAGTGTGACAGGGATCACGGTGTACAGCACCTACGGCAAGGGAAAAAGCGCAGCGTTTGCGGCAATGCGTGCGCTGGACTGCGTATTTTTTGACATTGCGGACATCGGTTCACGCTACTACACCTATCAGTACACCATGACCGAAGCGATGGAAGTCTGCGCGGAAGCGAAGGTTCCCTTTGTCGTGCTCGACCGTCCGCCGGTCATCGGCTGCTGTGCCGAAGGAAATATTCTTGATGTAACGTACTCCTCGTTCGTCGGGAAATACGCGACGGCGGCACGCACCGGTCTGACGATCGGTGAATTTGCGAAATACATCAACGAAACGGAAAACATCGGCTGTGATCTCACCGTTGTGCCGTGTGAAAACGTGAAGCGGAACCTGTATTTCGACGAAACCGGACTGCCATTCGTCATGCCGTCACCGAATATTCCGATGGTGGACACCGCGCTCGTGTACGTTGGCACCTGCCTTTTCGAAGGCACGAACGTCTCCGAAGGCCGCGGAACGACCAAACCGTTCGAACTTTTCGGCGCACCGTGGATGCGGTGCCGCGACGTCATCGAAAAAATCGGGAAGCAGGACGGATGTCTGCTCCGCGAGACCTACTTCACGCCGCAGTTTTCGAAACACGCGGGCGAACTCTGCGCGGGAATCCAGCTTCACGTGACCGACCGGACGGCATTCCGTCCGTTTGACGTCGGCGTACGTCTCGTCCACACCATCCGCGAACTGCATCCGGAATTCGAATACCGGAGCTTCATCAAAAACCTGTTCGGCTCGGATGCGATTCTGGCGGACAATTTCGACTGCGAAGCATACCTCGCGGGACTGGACGCACCGCTTGCGGAATACAAACGAAAAATCGCGCCGTACCGGATGTATGAATCCTGAATCCCGCGTAATTGCGTCCGGATCTGTATAAACATAATTTTGTTCGAATTCTGCACAGATGATACAAATGGGGGAGAAACTTTTTCAAAAAAGTTTCTCCCCTGCAATTTTTCTTTTCATTTATCCCCAATATTTCCGGTCCAGCGCGCGCATCTGCACCGCTTCCATGAGGTTATGCTTCTTGATCCGTCCGCCGATGACCCCTTCGTCGGGTGTTTCGCCGGGCTTGTATTCCAGATCGCGCAGCGTCCGCGCCACACGCAGGATCCGGTCGTAGGCTCTCGCGGACAGATTGATCTTCGCAAACACGTTTTCCATCACCTTCCGGCACTCTTCGTCCAGCGCGCAGAACGCGCGCAGCTCGTCCGTCTGCATCGCGGCATTGTTTTTCACGGAATAATCCCTGTATCCCGCTTCTCTGAAACGACGCCGGGACAGTTCGCGTGCCGCTTCCACCCGTTCGCGGATGGCTTCCGACGGTTCCGCAGGCTGCATATCCGACAGTTCCGCAAACGAAAGTTCCGGCATCTCCACCTGAATGTCGATCCGGTCGAGCATCGGTCCGCTGATCTTCGAGAGATATGCGTGGATATCCGTCTTTTTGCAGGTACAGGTGCCGTTTCTGGAACCGTAATAACCGCACCGGCACGGATTCATCGCGCAGACCATCATGAACGACGACGGATAGGTCACGCGTCCCGCCGCACGGGTGATCGTGACAAGTTTGTCTTCGATCGGCTGACGGAGCGCTTCCAGCGAATCCTTCCGGAATTCCGGGAACTCATCAAGAAAGAGCACGCCGTTGTGCGCCAGCGAAATCTCGCCCGGAGCCGGTACTTTTCCGCCGCCGACGAGTGCCGCCGTACTGAGCGAATGGTGCGGCGACCGGAACGGTCTCTGCAGAATGAACGGCACTTCGTCGTTCAGCAGTCCCGCACAGGAATAGATCTTCGTCGCTTCCAGCGCTTCTTCGTAGCTCATGCGCGGAAGAATGGTCGGAAGCCGCTTTGCAAGCATCGATTTTCCCGAACCGGGCGGTCCGATCAGCAGGATGTTATGACCTCCCGCGGCGGCCGTTTCCATGGCCCGCTTTGCACGGTACTGGCCCTTGACCTGCGAAAAATCGTCGCCCGTCTGTAGATATCCCGCCTGTTCGTACGGATTTCCGGAAGCCGGAGTCAGCGGCGCACGTCCGTTCAGATGTCCGAGCAGAGAGGCGATGTCCGGTACCCCGTAGATCCCGACGCCGTCCCGGCAGGCGATCGACGCCTCGCCCAGATTTCCGGCGGGAACAAAAATATGGTGCCTTCCCGCGTTGATCGCGGCGATCGTCATACCGAGAACACCCCGTACGGGACGGATCTCCCCGGAAAAAGAAATTTCACCGATGAAGCACATATCGCTGAGATCTCCGCGCAGATAGCCGCAGCCCTGATAGATCGCGGTCAGGATCGCCAGTTCCATGGCGGTCCCTTCTTTTTTCAGATCGGCCGGAGCCAGATTGATGGAAATTTCGGACGGCGGAATGGGCATGCCGCTGTTCTCCGATCCGGCGAAGATCCGTTTCTCGGATTCGCGGATCGCCGCGTCCGGCAGACCGACGATCTCAAAATCCGGCAGTCCGCGCTTGATCAGACATTCCACGGAAACTTCATACCCGTCCGTCCCGAAGGTAGCGGCGGTGTGTGTGACTGAGAGCATATATATGGTTTCCTGGTGAAAACTTTTTTTCAAAAAAGTTTTCACCAAACCCCTTTCAAAAAACTTTATCCTGGATAAATCAACGGAGTTTATACAAATTTATTTTAACATAATCTGCTCCCGTTTGCAAGAAAACGTGCGAGATTATGGAAATTTCCGCAAAGTTATGATATAATGAAGAAAATAACGGAACGAATCTATTCAAAGGAGACTTTTCCCATGACAAAAATCATGACTCCCGCCGAACGTGCGATCTGCGCGCTGACGCTCGGTCAGCCCGACGAGATCCCCACGTTTGAACTGGAATTCCAGCTTTCCGCAGAATTCTTCGGCTATGAACTCTCCGATCCGCGCTTCAGCAGCCAGATCTTCCCGACGCTTTCCCCGAAGGAAGTGGAACGTGCGGCATACGACCTCGCGGACAAGTACGCCCGTGTCTACGGCACCGCAACCGCATACGACATCGGCGGCGCGGCACTCTCCGGTGACCCCGACAAGGACGCCCGGCCGGGTCTCGACTACGCCATCATCCCGATCTACTCTCCGTGGTGGGGCGATGTGAAGCACCCCGTTACCGTCGCATTCCGCAAGCGTCTGCGCGAACATTTCGGCAATACCCGTCTCTTCGGCGGTCACGGCGACGGTACCTTCGCCATCCCGTCCGGCTCCGATATGTACGGCTTCGCCTACCGCATCGCGGACGAACCGGAAGCCGTCCTCGCTGACGCGGAACGTATGGCACAGAACGCCATCGAAGCGAACAAGCGCCAGAAGGAGGCCGGTCTCGACGTTGCCCTTCTCTGCTCCGACTACTGCTACAACTCCGGTCCGTTCCTCTCTCCCGCCATGTTCGACGAATACATCACACCGTTCCTCGCAAAAATCTGCAAAGCCGGACGTGAAGACGGCCTCTACATGATCAAGCACACCGACGGCAACATCATGCCGATCCTCGATTCTCTGGTTGCCGCAGGTCCGCACGCGCTCCACTCCATCGACCCGATGGCAGGCGTGGATATCCGCGAAGTCAAGAGAATGTACGGCGACCGCGTCGCTCTCTGCGGCAACGTCCACTGCGCCGCACTCCAGACCGGTACCGACGAAGAAGTCCGCGAAAGCGCCGAATACTGTCTGAAATACGGCGGTGAAGGCGGCGGCTACATCTTCGCAACGAGCAACGTCCCCTTCAAGGGCATGCCGCCGGAACGCTACGACATGATCCTGAAGATCTGGAAGGAACACTGCAAATATTAAATTTCATCGTGGGGAAAAACTTTTTCTGAAAAAGTTTTTCCCCACACCCTTTTTCAGAAAACTTTATACTGCAAAAAATGACCGCGAACGTGCGGATTTTCGGACAATTATCTCCGGAACAGCAGATTTACCAAACAAAATGTACAAATCTTGTTCATTTGCACCATTGACTTTATACATAGTTTGTGGTAATATATGTATACTTTAGTGCGATAAAGCATAATAAAAAAATTACCGCGACAAGCGGTTCCGGAGGCTCTTATGAAAAAGATTCTTTCTGCTATCATGGCGATCGCCATGATCTGCACTCTTTCCGTGCTGTTCACATCCTGCGGCGGCAGCGGCGACGAATTCGTGATCGGTATCACCTACTTTGAACCGATGAACTACTTTGACGAAAACAACAAGCTCACCGGCTTTGAAACCGAATTTGCGGAAGCTGTCTGCAAGAAGCTCGGTCTGACCCCGAAGTTCCAGGAAATCGACTGGTCCGCAAAGGAAACCGAACTCAACTCCGGCAACATCGACTGCATCTGGAACGGCATGACCATCACTCCCGAACGTCAGGAAACGATGGGCATCTCCAATCCCTACATGGCAAACAAGCAGGTTCTCGTTGTTAAGGCAGAAAACGTAGAAAAGTACAGCGATTCCGCAAACCTCGCAGGTGCTGCGATCTGCGCGGAAGAAGGCTCCGCAGGTGAATCCGTTATCACCACCGACGCTGCATTCGCATCCGCAAACTACGTTTCCGTTTCCACCATGGCAACCGCTCTCATGGAAGTTGCAGCAGGCACTTCCGAAGGCTGCGTTATCGACTTCGTTACCTGCATCGGCATGATCGGTGAAGGCACCGACTACGCAGGTCTCTCCGTTGTTGAAGCGTACGAATTCAGCCCCGAACAGTACGGTATCGCATTCCGCAAGGATGACACCGCTACTCTCGACAAGTTCAACAATGCCATCGCTGAACTCATGGCAGACGGCACCATCGACGCGATCGCAGCGAAGTACAAGCTCGACGGTCAGCTCATCAAGTAAGAAAAACAATATCATACGATAAAAGTTCGGGGAAGGAAGAGATTCCTTCCTCGAATTTCCTGTTTTCAGGTTTACCGAAAAATCCCCGATAGGAGAACACCATGTCATTCTCAACCGTAACCCTCGACCTGCTGGAAGCCTTCCTGCAGAACGGTCTCGTCTTCATTCTCACGCTGCTCGGCGCGATCCCGCTCGGGCTGGTGATCACCTTCGGCTCCATGTCGAAGTTCCGGCCGCTCAAATATCTCGTCAAGACCTTCGTCTGGGTCATCCGCGGAACGCCGCTCATGCTTCAGCTGTTCGTCGTCATGTACGTGCCCGGTCTCGTTTTCGATATGCCCATGCAGAGCCGTCTGACCGCCGTCATGATCGCGTTCATCATCAATTACGCCGCCTATTTCTCCGAAATTTACCGCGGCGGCATCGAATCCATCCCGAAGGGACAGTACGAAGCCGGACAGGTTCTCGGCATGACCAAATCGCAGATCTTCTTCAAGGTCGTGCTCTTCCAGGTCATCAAGCGCATCGTTCCCCCGATGGGCAACGAAATCATCACTCTCGTCAAGGACACTTCCCTCGCCCGCGTCATCGCCTATGCCGAAATCATCAAGGCGGCGGAACGCTACACCGCGATGGGCTACATCTGGCCCCTGTTCTACACCGGCGTCTTCTTCCTCGTCTTCGTCGGCGCACTCACGCTGCTGTTCGGCTGGATCGAACGCAAACTCGATTATTATAAGGGCTGATAAGCGGAAGGGAGATATACTGTTATGGCAAACAATCCGATTCTTGAAGTAAAAAACATCCGCAAGAGCTTCGGGAACAACGAAGTTCTGCGCGGCATCAACTTTACGCTGGATCAGGGGGACGTCCTCGTCATCATCGGCTCGTCCGGGAGCGGCAAAACGACCCTGCTCCGCTGTCTGAACTTCCTCGAAGAAGCGAACGAAGGCACGATCTCCGTCGGCGGCAAGGTGATTTATCAGGCAGGCGGCGGAAAGAAAATGACGGATGCGGAAATCCGTCAGAACCGTCTGCATTTCGGGCTGGTGTTCCAGTCGTTCAACCTGTTCCCGCAGTACAGCGTCCTGCGGAATATCACGCTCGCGCCGGAAATGCTGGAACTTGACAAGTTCAAAGCCGAAAAGGACAGAAAGCCGTCGATCTCCGACAAAAAGCGGATCACGGACAGCATCGAAACGCACGCAAAGGAACTGCTGACAAAAGTCGGTCTGGCGGACAAGATGAACAGCTATCCGTTCCAGCTCTCTGGCGGTCAGAGCCAGCGTGTTGCGATCGCACGTGCGCTTGCTCTCGCGCCGGACATCCTCTGCTTCGACGAACCGACGTCCGCGCTCGACCCGGAACTGACGGGCGAAGTGCTGAAGGTCATCCGCGAACTGAAGAACGACAACCGCACCATGATTGTCGTCACGCACGAAATGGAATTCGCACGCGGCGTCGCCGACAAGGTCATCTACATGGCGGACGGCGTGATCGAGGAAGCCGGCACCCCCGAAGAAGTCTTCGGCAATCCGAAATCCCCGAAAACCCGCGCGTTCTTATCAAAATCAGCGATCAAGGGATAAAAATTTTCTCGGGGAAAAACTTTTTGAAAAAAGTTTTTCCCCGAACCCCTTTTCCAAAACTTTTATTCTGGGAAAGGGATATAGTTTGTATGGATTTGGAGTGTATCCGGCGGGATACGCTTTTTTTATTTTTTCCGCAGAGTGGACGTATATCCGAGAAGGGCTTCGGCACGGGCAATATATTCGCGGAAGCGCGGAGTCTCAAGGACCCCGGCGAACCATTCCCGCGGAATGCCGCAGTAGGAACGCCAGTTCGGCTCCGTAAGGCTGGCGAAATAATTGACGGAATTCCCCCCGTAGTGACTGATAAATCCGTGGAAGAACAGATCGCCTTCACTGCTTCCGTCCGGCATACAGAATGTCCATGCTTTCCGGAAATACAGAATACCGCCGAACAGCTCCTTTCTGCCGTATTCCAGTCCTTTGTCCATGGGAAACGATACCCATGTTTCGTAATCCGCAAAGGATTCGTCAAGCAGGGCGTAGGCTTTTTCGTCCTCACCCATTCCGAAATACGCGGACGCCAGACGGATCCCGCATCCGGCATAGAAATCAAGCCACGCGTCCGGTACGCGTTCTCCGTCTTCCGCAAACGATTCGATCAGCCGGCGGCGCTCCGTCATCTGTGCTGCTCGCTGTTCCGGAGAAATTTCCCTCTGGATCTCTCTGCCGAGGACATGGCACGCGAGCTTCAGATTGTTCAGCAGATGCAGAGCATGTGCCTTGTCATATTCTTCGCCGTCCCAGTAACGCTTTTCGAGGACCTCATGGCGGCAGGAACGGTATTCGAACGTACACCTGGAAAGCCAGCGGCTCAGGTCTTCCTCCGTACAGACCGCGCAGATATTCCGCAGTACCTCGTCACGGATCAGGGGATCCGGACATTCGGTGAGGATTTTTTCGGCAGTTTCGTACAGCAGGGGACGGAATTTCTCAGGATTCCGGTCTCTGCCGAAGGTCAGTTCATGGACAATATTGGCGGCGATCCGGTATTCCTCCGGATATTTCCGCCAGTAGTCCGCCGCAAACTGTACGCGCCGCTCACGGATGTCTCCTTCTCCCGGCAGTTTGTTTTCGTCATATAACGCTTCCCAGAAATATTTGAGGTCTTCCTTTTTCCCTGCATCGTCGTTCCCGATCAGGGCATCGACGCTGATTTTCAGATGATTCGCGATCGCCGGCAGAAGTTCGATGTCCGGATATCCGTCGCCGCACTCCCATTTGGAAACGGACTGCGGAGAAATATCAATTCTTTTCGCCAGTTCTTCCTGTGTCAGACCGCGTTCCTTGCGGTATTTCCGCAGATTCTGCGCGATGTTCAGTTTCATACTGCACCTCTTTTCCTGTAATTTTCCGATTTTATTATACAATACCCCCGCCGCACCCGTCAAGCACCGCTCATATGGAAAAAATCCCACGGGAAGTGGGATTTTTCTTATGGTTATTCTTCGATTTCCGCCAGTGCCTTTGCACGGGCGATGTAGGGCTGGAAGCGTTCGGTCTCGCGGATTTTCTCCATTCCTTTCCAGTGGACCATCATGTGATAGATGTCCGTTTTTTCAAACAGCATATAGGCGTGTGCAACATGGAAATACTGATACATCCCGTCCGGAAGGACGATATCCCACGCATGAGCGTCGTACATCCCGTGTATCCCTTTGATCCCGCCGAACAGTTCGGGATCGCCGGTGTCAAGCGGGGTTCCGTCCGGAATCGCGCACCATTGCTCGTACAGGTCAAATGCACGTTCAAGCCATGCGTACCCTTCGTCTTCCTCACCGGAATTGAACAGCGACCATGAAATATCGAGAACACAGCGGGCATACCGTCC
Source organism: Clostridia bacterium (assembly GCA_017547755.1). GTDB lineage: Bacteria > Bacillota > Clostridia > Oscillospirales > CAG-272 > UMGS1696. The sequence goes on from JAFYOX010000094.1 coordinate 8,695, forward strand.
GCGCCAGATTTCGGGAATCTCATCTCCGCATCCAAGGAATTCGAGAAATTTCATCTGTTTTTTGCTCCATGAACGCATTCGCTCCCAGTCAAAATGGTCGTGGTTATGCCGTACAAGAAAATGACACACCAATTCAAAATTGTTGATCGCGTGCTGAAGAATCGCTTCCTCTTTCCGTCCCTGTATTGCCAGACGTTTTTCGATCACTTCTCCACGATATGAGTCATACAACGCCGCACACATCCGTTCCCAGCGATCGAGTTCTTCTTCCGGGCAAATCAAACACATATCGCGGATGGCGTACTCACGAATCCACTGGATCGTACATTCGCTCACGATCTTTTCGACATTTTCCCGAAGGATGGGCAGGTATTCCTCCCATTTTTCCTTCGGTAGCTCCGTGATCGCTTGGGTCAGTTCCTGTGCAATCTTGTATTCTTTCGGATATTTCCGCGTATAGCTGAGAATATATTCCACCCGTTCCACTCTGTCACGGATTTTGTGATAGGTATTCCAAAAAACGCTGATATCCTCCCGCTGACCGATCTCGTCATTCCCCATCAGTTCGTCGATCGTCACCTTGAAGTAATTCGCGATCATCGGCAGCATCGTGATATCCGGATACCCGTCGCCGCACTCCCATTTCGAGATCGCCTGCGGGGATACGCCGAACGCCGACGCCAGCATTTCCTGCGTCATATCCCGGTCGCGGCGCAGTTTCCGCAGTTTTTCTCCGATCATCAGTTCCATATACGTTCTCCTTTTCAAAAATCGACGCGGCCACGTCCTGATTTCATTATACTATGGATCTTTCCCACGGTCAAGCATCGCATTTTTGCAGAAAACTCCACGAAACGTGGAGTTTTCCCATGTCCCGTGGAAATATGCAGCCTCCCTCTTCCGTTTTCGGACACTTTCCGAAAAACGGTTGCAATCCTCCGTCAGGATGTGCTATAATGAAGATAAATCGACCAACGGAGGAACATCATGTCGTCCTTTGTACTCAAACTCATCGCCGCCGTGACGATGTTCATCGACCACGCCGGACTGCTTCTCTTCCCGGATCTGGAATTCATGCGCATCCTCGGCAGACTCGCGTTCCCGATCTATGCGTTCTGCATCGCGGAAGGGTTCCGCTATACGAAAAAACGGAAACTGTATTTCCTCCGCGTTTTCATTCTCGGTCTGGTCTGTCAGATCGTTTACACCGTCGTCGACCGGAAACTCTATCTCGGCATTCTGATCGTCTTTTCCATCTCCATCCTGCTGATGGCGTGCCTCGACAGCTTCAAAAAAGCCATGCGCGGACAGCAGAGCCCCGTCGGCCGTAAATTCGCCGGATGGTTCCGTCTGGAAACCCTTTCGAACACCGGCGACCGTGTGATCACCGGTGCGCTCCTTGCCGCATCCGTCCTCACTTCCCTGCTTCTCTGCATGACCGTGGATGTGGACTACGGCTTCTTCGGCATCCTGCTCCCCGTCTTCACGTCCTTCTTTGAAGACCGGCCGCGCCGCCTCGTCATGTTCACCGCGACCCTGCTCGCCCTGTCCATCGACCTGACCGCCGGCGGATTCATCTACCAGTTCTGGTGCCTGCTTGCCGTCCCGCTTCTCGCCGTGTACAACGGAAAGCCCGGTAAGTACCGGATGAAATATTTCTTCTACATCTTCTATCCCGCGCACCTCGTGTTCCTCTACGCCCTCGATATGTTTTTCTGATACCGGAAACAGGAGAAAATCATGTATAAATACGCCCTCTTCGATCTCGACGGGACACTTACCGATCCGTCGCTCGGGATCACCAACTCCATCATGCACGCGCTTTCGAAAATGGGACGGGACATTCCGTCCCGCGAATCGCTGTACCGCTTCATCGGACCGCCGCTCGTTCCGGCGTTTCAGGAATTCATCGGCATGACGCCGGAAGAAGCGGAACAGGCGGTCGTTTTCTACCGCGAATACTTCTCCGTGAACGGTCTGTTTGAAAACACGCCGTACGCCGGGATCACGGAACTTCTGAAAAAACTGAAGGAACACGGTGTGATCCTCGCGGTTGCCACCTCCAAGCCGGAACAGTTCGCCGTCCGGATCATCGAACATTTCGGCATGGCGGACGAGTTCACCCTCGTCTGCGGCGCCACGATGGACAGCAGCCGCTCGAAAAAGGGCGACGTCATCGCCTATACGCTCACGAAACTCGGGATCACGGACACGGACAAAGCCGACGTCCTGATGATCGGCGACCGTCACCACGATATCGAAGGTGCAAAGGAAAACGGACTTGCATCGGCAGGCGTTCTCTGGGGCTTCGGCGATGAAAACGAGCTGAAAACCGCCGGTGCGGACGCGATCGCGCACGATATGGACGAACTTTTCAAAATTATCACGGAATAAACGCAAGCAAAAAATCCCCCGGATCGGGGGATTTTTTTATTTCTTTATCGGGCGGGAATCTTACTTCTTGTTTTTTCTCCAGATATCGACCGCTTCTTCCATACGGTCGAGTGCTTCGATGAGCTGGCTTCTCGGGCAGGCGTAGTTGAAACGAACGTACCGGCTGTAGCCGTAAATTTTACCGGAGCTTACCTTGACCAGCGCGCGCTTCAGGAAGAAGTCCGCCGGATCTTCCGTACCGAGACCGGTGCAGTCGAGCCAGAGGAGGTAGGTACCTTCGTTGTGCGGCGTCTTGATTTCCGGAATCTTCGCAAACCGCGCTTCCGCGATGTCACGGTTTTCACGCAGGTAATCACGGAGTTCTTCCTTCCACTGATCGCAGCTTCCGTCGTATGCCTTTTCGTATGCCGCGAGAGTGATGACGTTGCCGCACGGCTGGAGACCGTCCTGACGGCTGATGAACTTTTCGCGCACACTTTCGTTCGTGATGATCGCAAAGCCCATCGGCAGACCGGGGATATTGCAGATTTTGCCCGCGCTCGACAGGGTCACGCTGTACGCCGCCGCGTCGTCGCTGACCGCAAAGTACGGAATGTGACGATCTTCGAGGTCAAGTTCGCAGTGGATTTCGTCACTGATGACGAGCAGGTGATGTTTCGTGCAGAATGCTTCCAGACGGAGGAGTTCTTCCTTCGTATATACACGGCCGACAGGATTATGCGGGTTGCAGAGGATCAGGCACTTGATATCGGGCGAAAGCACCGCTTCCAGAGCGTCCATATCCATGCTGTAGTGATTGTTTTCGTCACGCTTCATCGGAACTTCCACGACCGGAAGCTTTGCTTCCGCGTGCAGATTGCGGATGTGGTCGTACATCGGGATGGAGTACATGAACTTGCCGCCCATCATCTGCAGAGCCGCAACCACGCCGGGAATAACGCTCGGCACCCAGACGATCCATTCCGGACGGATCGTCACGCCGTACTTCTTCTTGTAATGCGCGATCACATGATCCTTCAGCAGATCCTGCGTATAGGGATAGCCGAAATACGGGTGCGCGGCGCGTTCCTGAATTGCCTTGATGACCGGCGGCGCACTTTCGAAGTCCATATCCGCTACCCACATCGGCAGAATGCTGCCGGTAACCTCATGCCACTTGACGGAGTCACTGCCCGCTCTGTCCGGGAACTGGTCAAAATCGTACATGGATGTTTTTTCTCGGGAGAACCTTTTTTGCAAAAAAGTTTCCCCCGAACCCCTTTCAAAAAAACTTAATATAAATAAATTTAATAGAGTACGTGCAGATTTTTACTGAGAGAGTGCGTCGCCGTAGAGTTTTACGGTCAGTCCTTCGAAGCCGACGGGTACGGGCTTGCCGTAGGTGTTCGCCATGCTTCCGGTGACGGAGACTTCGACGGTGTTTTCGCCGGGCTGTGTCAGTTCGGTGATATCAAGTTCGTACGGCAGGAACAGGAGACGTCCGGCATCCTTGCCGTTGACCTTCACATCGGCGATGTCATGGATATCCGTGAACGCCAGCTTGACCTTCCGGATGTCGTCACGGCAGGTAAACGTCATATGATCGCCGCCGAGACCGAAGATCTCACGCAGATGGAGTTCCGGCGCGGGTTCCTTTGCAAGAGTGATGAGCGCATCCGGATTGATGCCGATGACCTTCACGCTGTGCGGAGGCACGGTTACGGAATATTCGAAGCCGCGATCCGTCATTTCCGCCGCCATCGGGGAGGTATTGCCGGTGAAGGGATCGAAATCCGACGCCGCACCGTTCTGATCGGTGACAAGTTTTCCGGAAATTTCGGTTCTGCCTTCGTTCACGAGCAGGAAGAACGGGCATCCGCTCTTGGAAAGGTAGGTAAACCGGAGATTTTCGCTGTTTTCGCCGTCAAAATACGACGTACGCTTCACGTGCTTGTCCAGGTAATCGATGAAATTGGAGCTGTTGTGCATCAGACCGCCCTGGATCACACAGCGGCCGATCTTTTCCACGATCGCCGCATCGATCGGCAGACGGCTGTCCACCAGAAGGATCTTGTAGACATACTGGTCGATGCAGATGGTATCGTCGACCACGCGCGCACGGTTCATCAGATCGTCGATGGTGAGATAATTGAACGTATAGCCCTTTTTATACAGCGGTTCGACCGGCTTGACCGGAACGTGTTCCGAAGAACAGAGGACCGCCGCGTCCGGATGGTTCACGGACGTAGTATTCAGCCACGACAGACGCTTGATGTACATGGCGATCTTGCGGTAATCCTTCCACCAGATGTTGTTCGGACCGACGTCCGGCGGACGTTCGTCCGACTGTACGGGCGTACGGGTGGAGTAGTAGAACGCGTGCGGAATGATCATATTGCATCCGCGCGCAAACAGGAAGTTGAGGTACCACATCATGTTGTCCGGCGTGAAGTTCCACGGATTTCCCGCTTCCCCGCAGACACCGAAGCATTCGTTGGAATTGCGCGATGCGCCCAGATGACGTGCCGTGTCCGCCGCCAGCTTTGCCATGACGGAATCGGGAGAGGTCAGCGCATTTTCTTCCGTGACCATGCGCCATACGAGATCCTGTCCGGGAACGTCGAACTTCGGCAGCGTGTCGCAGTCGCCGCTTTCCGCCGGATGTCCCATGAGCGCGACGTTATGACCGCGGCACCAGTCGGACAGCGTCTGATAATACGCGCTGTTCAGGCGGCAACGGATCGTTTTCTGATAGATTCTCGACGCATTCCGTGCGGTCTTCTTGTCCTTTGTCGGGAACAGAAGCGCCGCGAGATCGAGAAATTCACCGCCGCATTCGAAGAAATCTTCGAGCAGGTCGTATGTCCAGCTGATCTTTCCCTTCATATCGGCGCCGCGTCCGGCAACGGACGGTTCGTCCGTGAAGAAGCCGATGACGGTCTTGCCGAAGAAGCGGGACAGTTTTTCGTAATAGAGATCGTGCGTTTTCTGCGTGAAGAGCTGCACCGCGTACGGGCTCAGGATATCCGCCGCCTTCGGCGCGTTCGGCTGACCGTCGTCTTCATCCGGGAGAAGTCCGCGGATCGTACCGCCCGTGTAGGTCAGGACAAAGTCGTAGGAAACGTAGGAATCGTCCCCTTTCGGTGCGTCAAGACGGACGTCTTCGAGCTGTCCCTTTTCATCCAGATGGATCCAGAACCGGTAGAGAATTTCCGCGTCGGCGGGAGTTTCTTCGGTCTTCACGGCAGTCAGCGCACGTGCCGCAAACCGCGGATCTTCCGCGACCACACGACCGTGTGCGGATCCGGACGGATACATCGCCTCGTCGTACAGAACGACCATCATGTGACGCCGTTCCGCCGCTTCCAGACAGGCTTCCACCATTTCGAAATATTCGTCGGACAGGTATTCCGTTTCCAGTCCGAGACGCGGATGGATCACGAAGCCGTCGATGCCCTTTTTATGAAAATCGTCGATCTGCCGTACAAGTTCGTCCTTGTCCAGTTTGTCGTTCCAGAACCAGAACGGGATCGGCGTGAACGTATTGCCGGGATTCTTCCACATGGAAGTCAGAATATCGTACATTCTTTGTATTTCCTCTCAGTTTTTCTCTGTTATGCAAATGTTTCTGACATTATTATATAGCACCTGCCCACCGATTTCAAGTCTCCCGTACAATTTCGGGAAAAATAAAATAATAAGGTACCTTATCTATTGACAAAGCCGGACGGATATGCTATACTGTCCGCAGCAAAAAGGTAAGGTACCTTATTATTTAACAGGAGGAAAAAATGAAAACCATCGAGGTAGAGATCGTCCGGATGCTCGGCCGGCTCAACGCTCTTTCCAGACGCGCTCCGACGTCGCCGCAGGAAGTTCCGGAAGCTCCGCGTGCTCACGGACGCGGCCGGATGCTCGGTCTTCTGCACGATCACGGTGAAATGAGCCAGTCACAGATCGCCGCCCTTCTCGATATCCGTCCGCAGTCACTGTCGGAAATGCTCACAAAAGCGGAGACCGACGGAGTCATCGTACGCCGCCAGTCCACGGAAGACAAACGCCAGACGCTCGTTTCCCTGACGGAACTCGGTCAGAGCCGTGTGGAAACCTTCCGTGAAGTCCACCGGAAGCACGCCGAAGAGTTTCTCGATCCGCTGACCGACGACGAAAAAACCGCGCTTGCCGAAATCCTGCGCAAACTCATCGACGCAAAGAAAGAAAACGAATAACAAAAACAATCTCATCTACAGGGAGGATTTATTATGGGACCTGGAAGACCCGGCGGTCAGTTCATGGGACGTCATGAAAAAATGATGGAAGCCATGAAGGAACCGAAACCGGAATCCCTCAAAGAAGTTCCCGGCTACCTTTATCGCCTGATCACGAAATTTTTCCACCGCTTATTCTATATTTTCCGTCTCGTATGGGACACCAAACCGTGGATCCTGCTTTACATGATCTTCATGGCGATCTTCAACGGCGTGACCCCCGTCATCGGCGCGAAGATCGGCGCAGACCTTCTCAACGCCCTCGCTTCCTCGTATGTTTCCGCAACACAGGGGCAGTTTGAATTCGATCTCGTCATGAAAATCCTGATCATCCGGTTCGCCTACAACTTCATCACCGGACTGATCAACCGCATCAGCAACATTCTCAACAACATCTCGAGCGAGCTTGTCGTCAACCACGTCAACCTCAAGATCATGTACAAGTCGCGCGAAGTCGACCTTGCAAGCTTTGACCTTCCCGAATTCTACGAAAAATTCGAAAATGCAAAGCGCGAAGCCGGCAACCGTCCTATCCACATTCTCAATGCGAACTTCACGATCATCAGTACCGTCATCAGTATGTTCTCGTTCGTGGTCGCACTGCTTTCCGTCAGCCCGTGGGCGCCGCTGGTCATCCTCGCAATGAGCGTCCCGACCGCGCTCATCAACTTCCGCTACCGCAAAAAGAATTTCTGGTACCTCCGCTGGCACTCCAAGGAACGCCGCCAGATGAACTACTACTCCAACCTCATGACCAACAAGGATATGGTCAAGGAAATCCGCCTGTTCCACCTGTCCGACCTCTTCATCGGACGGTATCAGGAAACCTTCCTTGTATATTTCCGCGGTCTGAAGAAGCTGTTCGTGGAAGAAGGTCTTCTGCATATGTGCATGACCGTCGTCACCACCACGATCAACTGTCTGCTCTTCCTCTACATCGCCAAAGGCGTTGCGGAAGGCAAGTACGAAGTCGGTGACTACTCCTTCTATACCGGTGCGCTGTCCTCCATTTCCAGCGGTATCGGCACCCTCATCAGCACCACCGCATCCATTTACGAAGGCACGCTGTTCATCGACAACCTCATTTCATTCATGGATGAAAAGCCGACCATCGTTCCTCTGCTTCCCGAACCCCGCAAGATCGCGCACCATACCGGTCATACGATCGAATTCCAGAACGTATCATTCGTATATCCCGGCACCGAACGCAAGGTCATCAACGATGTCAGCTTCACGCTCAATCCCGGCGATACCTGCGTACTCGTCGGTCTGAACGGCGCGGGCAAGACAACGCTCATCAAGCTGCTCACCCGTCTGTATGACCCGACCGAAGGACGTATCCTTCTTGACGGACACGATATCCGCGAATATTCCGTCGAAGACCTGTACTCCATGTTCGGCATCATCTTCCAGGACTTCGGCAAATACGCCGTCAACGTCCGCGAAAACATCCAGTTCGGTCAGCTTGAACGCGAAGCCGGCGAAGATGAAGTCATCCTCGCCGCAGAACAATCGTCCGCCGACCAGTTTATCGACGACCTGCCCGATAAGTACGACACACCGCTCATGCGCTACTTCGAAGAAAACGGCATCGAACTTTCCATCGGTCAGTGGCAGAAGCTGTCCATCGCCCGTGCATTCTACAGCGATTCCGACGTGATCATCCTCGACGAACCGACCGCAAGCCTTGACGCCATCGCAGAACAGGAGATCTACAACCAGTTTGACCGTCTGCGCAAGGACAAGACCACCATTTTCGTTTCCCACCGTCTCTCCAGTGCGACCGTCGCCAACAAGATCATCGTTCTTGAACACGGCGCGATCGTGGAAATCGGCGACCACAGCGAACTCATGAAGAAGAAGGGTACCTACTACGAACTCTTCTCCACGCAGGCAAAGCGCTACATCACTCCGATCGACGGTATGTCGGCAGAAGATTTCATGAATACCGGCGAAGCGGCCATGACTCTCGAAGCGGCAAATGCCCAGCACGGTCACGGCAGACCTCCGCACGGTCATCCCGGTCATCCCGGCGGCAGACCGCCGTTCGGTGAAGGAAAACCGCCGTTCGGCGAAGGAAGACCGCCGATGCCCCCGCAGGGAGGCAGACCTCCGGAACCGGCAGGCAAACCATAACGCATAAACTCCCCATGCGGTACCGCAGAAACAGCGGTGCCGCATGATTTTTTCCGCCGCAAATTTGCATTTACAATTCCCGGAAAGTGTGATATAATGCTTTCATATCAAAAAGGAGATGTGTCCATGAACATTCGCCGCTTCAAAATCGTCTGTAAAGGAAAAAACGCGCCGTCCGGAACAAAGATCGCGGTCACTGCGGACCTTCATCACCGTCCGTGGGGAGAAACCACCGAACAGCTCCGCGGACTGAAGCCGGACATTATCTGCGCACCGGGCGATATCATGCAGGAAACCGACCATTTTTCCATCCGTGAATGCTTCAATCAGGTCGGATTCAATTTTCTCGCAGAATGCCGGAAGATCGCGCCGGTCTTTTATTCACAGGGCAATCACGAACGCGGCATGACGGACGAAAACCGTCGGATCCTCGCGGACGCAGGGATCCTCTACCTCGACAATACATGGATACAGCACGGCGAGCTGACCATCGGCGGTCTGTCCTCCGGCTATACAAGCGGCATCCCGAAACAGAAAAACACGCCGCCGCCGGACGTTTCGGTCGTCCGGAAATTCGCCATGCAGAACGGATTCCGTCTTCTTCTGTGCCACCATCCCGAATACTGGCCGGCATACATCCGCGAAACGGACATCGAACTGACCCTCTCCGGTCACGCACACGGCGGGCAGTGGCAGATCCCTTTCACCGATCAGGGCATTTACGCGCCCGGACAGCAACTTTTCCCGAAATACACGAGCGGGATCTACGAAAACCGGCTCGCGGTCAGCCGCGGAATGTCGAACACCGTTCCCGTGCCGCGCCTTTTCAATCCGCGCGAGATCCTTCTTCTGGAACTCGTATGACAAAACTCTTCCTTTATTATAAAGCCGATCCCGACGAACCCTCCCGTGTCCTTCGCCTTCGTGCGGCGTCGGATCATACGGGAGATCCTGTGGAAAACTTCACGGAATCCGCGGGAATCCACGGAAAACCGTATTTCCCGTCGCATCCGCACGTGCATTTCTCGGTCTCGCATACCGGCGGACTCTGGATCTGCGCCTTTGCGGACGCCGAAGTCGGCTGCGATGTGCAGGAATACCGGAAAAACGATACGCCCGAACGCCGGAAACGTCTCGCAAAACGATGGTTTTCGGACGGCGAACGGCAGTATCTCGACGATCACGGGTACGAAACGGAAGAATTCTATCGGATCTGGGCAAGAAAAGAAGCGTACGTGAAATACACCGGTACCGGCATCGGCGAAGGCAATTTTCCGTCGTTCGACGTGACACAGCCGATCCCCGGCTGCGTGATGCGGGATATCGTCCTGCCGTACCCGGAAGATCACGCGGCGGCAGTCGTCTGCGCGGAAGATTTTTCCGCGGAACTGCGGGAGATCCCATAACATCGGATAAAAAATATTTAGATATACCCAAAGCAGGAGGCAAACTATGATTACCGACTATCGGAACGTGACCCTTCGCGGCGGCTTCTGGAAATCCAAGGAAGACCTTAACCGCGACGTCACCATCAAGGCGGTCTACGACCGTTTCTACGAATCCGGACGTATCGACGCATTCAAGTGCAACTGGAAACCGGGCGACCCCAAGCAGCCCCATTTCTTCTGGGACTCCGACGTTGCCAAGTGGATGGAAGGCGCGGCCTACATCCTGAAGCGCGAACGCATCGAAGACCTCGAACAGAAGGTCGAAGCCCTCATCGATGAGATCGAAAAGAATCAGTGGGAAGACGGCTACTTCAACATCTACTTCACCGTCGTCAAGCCGGGCGAACGCTTCACCAACCGTGACTGGCATGAACTCTACTGCGCCGGTCACCTCATCGAAGCGGCGTGCGCCTACTACGAAGCGACCGGACGCGACCGTTTCCTGAAGATCATGGAAAAATATGCGGACTGCATCGCAAAGATCTTCATGGAAGACGATTCCGCAAACTTCGTCACCCCCGGTCACGAAGAAATCGAACTCGCTCTTTACCGCCTGTACAAGACCACCGGCGAACAGCGCTTCATGGATCTGTGTGCGTTCTTCCTGAACACCCGCGGAACCAGAAACGAAAAAGATTCCCCCATCGCAGGCGTACAGATGTACGCGCAGAGCCATCTCCCGATCCGTGAACAGTCCGAAGCCGCAGGACACTCCGTCCGCGCGACCTATCTCTACTCCGGTATGGCGGACCTCGCACTCGAAACGAAGGACACCACCCTCGCAAAGGCGTGTGAATCCCTGTTCGACGATATCGTTAACAAGAAGATGTACGTGACCGGCGGCATCGGCTCTACCCACATCGGCGAAGCGTTCACGATCCCGTATGACCTGCCGAACGACCGCGCATACACCGAAACCTGCGCTTCCATCGGCATGATCTTCTTCGCAAACCGTATGTTCGCTCTCGATGCGATGCTGAACGGCGTTCCGTCCTCGAAGTACGCGGACATCGCGGAACTCGAACTGTACAACGGTGCCCTCTCCGGTCTGTCCCTCGACGGCGAATGCTTCTTCTACGAAAATCCGCTGGAAATCTACCTGCCCGACCGCGGCCGCGTTCCTCCGTACTTCAACAGCTACGATCATCTTCCGATCACCCAGCGCGTCCGTATCTTCGGCTGCTCCTGCTGCCCGCCGAACATCAACCGCCTGCTGTCCTCGCTCGGCAACTACATCTACGGCTACGACGAAGAAAAGAACGTCGTCTACATCAACCAGTTCGCCGACAGTGAATTCGTTTCCGGTGACGTCCGCGTCGAACAGAAGACGACCTACCCGAACAACGGCCATATCGCAATTTCCTCCAATGTTCCGGTATACGTCAGAATCCCGGGCTGGTGCCGCCGCTTCATGGCAACCAAGAAATACGAAATGGTCAACGGCTACGCCAAGTTCGAAGCCGGTGAGATCGACGTGGAATTCGATATGACGCAGGTCATGCTGACCGCTTCCGTCGGCGTCCACAAGAACATCGGACGTGCCGCTGTCCGCCGCGGACCGGTGATCTACTGCGCAGAAGCCGTGGACAACGACGGCGACGTTCACAGCCTGTACCTCGACCGCCGTACGCTGAACGACGGCGTCGCCGTACTGAACGACAAATACGGCGTTCCGACGATCACGTTCAACGGTTTCCGCCGCGTGGATTCGATCGACCGCGACATTTCGCCGCTGTACGGCATCCTCGACAACATCGTCGGCGAAGACTTCAAGCCGGCAAAGATCAGCATGATCCCGTACTTTGCATTCGCAAACCGCGGAGAAAGCAATATGCTGGTATTCATGAATTACAGATAAAGAAAAAATCAGGGGAGATACGCATCCGCGTATCTCCCCTGTCGTTTTATCGGTCTTTGTCTTTTTCTTTATCCTTCTTGGATTCCTTTTCTTCGCGATCGTCATCCGCATCTTCCTCTTCGCCTTCAGCGACGATCTTGTCGCGGCGGACGATCATCTTCACGATGCGGTGATCCTTGATCTCCGTAACGCGTACGTGAAGCGGTTCGAGTTCGATATCGAATTCCGTGCCGTCCTCGGGAACAACCCCGTAATTCGAGAAGACGTAGCCGCCCATGGTATCGTATTTTTCCGTAGGCAGTTCGACGTTCAGTTCATCCGCAACTTCTCCGAGAGGTGCAACCCCGCGGATTGCCCAGATGCCTTCGCAGTCGTCATCTTCGGGAGTATCGAGCTTGGTGATATCGGGTTCTTCCGGTTCAGCCTCATCGTTGTCATCGGTCAGGTCGCCGACCAGCTGTTCGAGCAGGTCGTTCATCGTCACGATGCCGCGGAGTCCGCCGTATTCGTCAAGAACCACGGCAAAGTGGGTCTTGGTTTTCTTCATCTGCTTCATGAGAACGTCGGCGTGCAGTCCTTCGGGAACAAAATACGCCGGACGGAGCGATTCAAGGATCTGTTCACGGGGCGCACCCTTGAGACGGAAATAGTCCTTGACGCTCAGGATACCGACAACTTCATCGATGGTATCGCCGCAGACGGGATACATGGAATGACGGGTATCGTGAATGATGTTCTCCCATTCCGCATCGTCATCTTCCAGCCAGAGCGGATGGATATCGGTACGGTGGGTAGCAAATTCGCCGACGGTGATGTCGTTGAATTCGAATACGTTCTGAATGATCTCCTGTTCCTGTTCGTCAATGACGCCCTTCTGACCGCCTTCGTCAACCAGCAGACGAATGCTTTCTTCGTTGACGTCGTCCGCTTCTTCGTTCGGGTCGATGTTCATCATCCGGAGCACAAGATTGGTGGATACGGAAAGGAACCAGACCACGGGAGTAAAGAGCTTCGCAAATCCGACAAGCATCGGTGCCATCACCAGTGCCAGGGATTCGCTCTTCTTCATGGCGAGACGTTTGGGAACGAGTTCGCCGAGAATGAGCGTGAAGTAGGAGAGAAGCAGGGTGATCACAATGACCGCGATGTCCTGCAGAGTCGCCGGATCGATGTCCAGCTCGAATTTTGCGACCCAGTTCACCAGACGTTCCGCAAAATTGTCCGCAGCGAACGCACTTCCGAGGAATCCGGACAGCGTGATCGCGATCTGGATGGTGGAAAGGAATTTTGCCGGCTGTTCGGTCAGTTTCCGGAGCTTCTTCGCACTCCGGCTGCCGTTTTCTTCAAGTTTCGTAATTTTTGCTTCGTTCACCGAAAGCACCGCGATCTCCGCACAGGCAAACACGGCGTTCAGAAATATAAGTATAAACTGGAGAAGAAGCTGTCCCCATATGTCCATGATAAGTAAATCCTCCAAAAATGATTCTGTAATTCGTATGCAAAATTTTTTCCGAAGAACCTAAATATCAGGTCAAAAACCGACGGAAATGCAAAAAGGCATACCTGTACCCCACATAAGAGCGCAGCAATGCCTTGGAACAGCAATATCCGCAGGTGTCATATTTGGTTGTGGTAAAAGCACGTCGATTACACTCGGTACTGTCCCCGGCGTCCATAATGACATGATCCTCCGTTTTTTAATGATTTTAATTATTATACCATGAACACGGAGGATTGTCAACAGGTTCCGCCGACTTTGTGCAGATCGCCGAAAAGTGCGAGGGGGAACCTTTCCTCTGAAAAGGTTCCCCTCAAGAAAAACATATAATATTTGATAAACTCAAGCAGTAACAATGCCGGCAGCTTCCTGGAATTCGGGGAGCTTCTTGGCATCTTCGCGCATCTTGTACTTCAGGATCTTGCCGGCAGCGTTCATCGGGAAGCTGTCAACGAAGACGACATAGCGGGGAGTCTTGTGCTTTGCCATGTGGGACATTACGTATTCCTTGATTTCTTCGGCGGTGCATTCCACATCGGGCTTCTTGATGACGCAGGCCATGATTTCTTCGCCGTACTGCTTGTCGGGTACGCCGATGACCTGAACGTCCTGTACCTTTTCGTAGGTGTAGATGAAGTCTTCGATTTCCTTCGGGTAGATGTTTTCGCCGCCGCGGATGATCATGTCCTTGATACGGCCCGTGATCTTGTAGTTGCCGTCCGGCAGGCGGCGCGCAAGGTCACCGGTGTGCAGCCAGCCATCCTTGTCGATCGCAGCCGCAGTCGCTTCGGGCATCTTGTAGTAACCCTTCATGATGTTGTAGCCGCGCGCAACGAATTCGCCGTCCACATTGTCCGGGCAGTCTTCGCCGGTTTCCGGGTTCACGATCTTGCATTCCACACCGTAGAACGCACGGCCGACCGTGTTCACGCGGGTCTCGATGCTGTCGTCGATCGAGCTCTGCGTGCATCCGGGGGACGCTTCCGTCTGACCGTATACGATCGTGATTTCCGTCATGTGCATCTTTTCAATGACTTCTTCCATGACCTTGACCGGGCACGGAGAACCTGCCATGATACCCGTTCTCATGTGGCTGAAGTCGGTCTTCGGGAAGTCTTCGTGACCGAGCATCGCAATGAACATCGTCGGTACACCGTGGAACGCCGTGATCTTTTCCTGATTGATGCAGTGCAGACCCTTCTTCGGGGAGAACGCCGTGATCGGTGCCATCGTAACGCCGTGCGTCATCGATGCCGTCATCGCCAGTACCATACCGAAGCAGTGGAACATCGGTACCTGGATCATCATGCGGTCCGCCGTCGACAGATCCATGCGGTCGCCGATCGACTTGCCGTCGTTGACGATGTTGTAGTGCGTCAGCATAACGCCCTTCGGGAAGCCGGTCGTACCGGACGTGTACTGCATGTTGCAGACGTCGTGCTTGTTGATCATTGCCGCACGGCGATATACTGCGTCCACCGGCGTCTTTTCTGCCATCGCGAGCGCTTCGTCCCAGGACCAGCAGCCCTTCTGCTTCGACTGGCAGGTGATGATGTTGCGCAGGAACGGCAGCTTGCGGCTGTGGATGGGCTTGAGTTCTTCGTTGTTTTCGAGTTCCGGAACGAGTTCCTTGATAATGCCGACATAGTCGGAGTCCTTGTAGCCGTCGGTCATGACCAGCGTGTGCGTGTCGGACTGACGGAGCAGGTATTCCGCTTCGTGGATCTTGTATGCGGTGTTGACCGTAACGAGAACTGCGCCGATCTTAACGGTCGCCCAGAAGGTGATGAACCACTGCGGCACGTTGGTCGCCCAGATCGCTACATGGTCGCCCTGCTTGACGCCCATCGAGATGAGCGCACGCGCGAAGGTGTCCACGTCGTCACGGAATTCGGAGTAGGTGCGGCTGTAGTCCATTTCGGTGTAGCGGAATGCCCACTGATCCGGGAATTCTTCGCACATACGGTCGAGGATCTGCGGGAAGGTCAGGTCGATGAGCTGATTCTTTTCCCATACAAAGTAACCGTCGCCGCGGCGGCTCTTCTGCAGACGGTTTTCGGCACTGCCGCCGCCCAGATACTGGGACATGAAGTGCACGTAATGCGGCAGAACGATGCCGGCTTCGGAAAGTTCCGGCGCGTACTGACGGAGCCATTCGAGAGAGATGTATCCTTCGTAATTGAGAGAACGGAGCGCCTTCATGTATTCTTCCATCTTCGGCAGGTCGCCTTCACCGACAAGACGGTACTTGACCTTGCCGTCTTCCATGACGGAATCCTTGATGTGGCAGTGCTTGATGAACGCGCCGAGGTTCCTGATGGTGGTTTCGGGAGATTCGCCGTGGAAACGGTAGGGGTGGTTCCAGTCCCACAGAGCCGCAACGTTGTCACTGCCGATGCGCGCGAGAACGTCTGCCAGACGCGCGGTGTCGGAGTATACACCGTTGGTTTCGATCAGAAGCGTAACGCCCGCTTCTTCCGCGATGGGAGCAAGGATCTTCATCGGTTCGATGACGTTTTCATCCGGGAAATCGTCTTCGGGTTCCGCCTTGAGGTCACCGAGAACGCGGATGTAAGGCGTTTCAAGTTCCTTTGCAAGAGCGATGTATTCTTTCAGTTCTTTAATGGTTTCCGCGTGACGGTCCGCAAACTTCAGCGCACAGCCGGAAGAAAGACAGCAGATCTCCAGTTTCAGACGCTTGAGCGTCGCCTTGGTTTCGGCAAGATTTTCCGGAAGGAACGGAGAAGCGTGAACGTCGAAAATATCGCCGCCGAGACCGCGCATTTCGATCCCGTGGAAGCCGAAGTCCTTGGCTACACTGTAAATTTCCGACCAGCTGTAATCGGGACAAGCCAGCGTTGAGAATGAAAGTTTCATAATTTATTATCTCCTGCAGTCATACAATTTTCGTTTTCTGAAATATCGGAAAGGGATCCGCATCGTCTCACAGGGGGTCCTGTACAAACAAAAAAACACCGGATCTCAACAAAGAGACGCGGTGAACAAACCTCGTGGTACCACTCTTTTTCGGTATAACTATACCCTTTCCCGGACACAGCATGATGTCCTGCCCTTTTAACGGTGGGTACCGTCCGCATCTACTCGGGTTCTTCCCTTTCAAACGGCTGCTTAGGGGTGAGTGTTAAACCTTCCTCCGTCTGCCTTGCACCAACCGGCATCTCTCTGTACGGATTCCCGTCTGTTTTTCCCCATCATCGCATTTCTGCAATTATTTTTTTGGTTGCGGGTATTATAGCATATCTTATCCGCGCTGTCAATACATATTTGCGTGAATTTTCTGTGAAATCTGCATTCCTTCCATACAAAAAAGGAATCTCCGCGATGAGATTCCCTCTCTGCAAACTATGGAAGCTGAGGATCGGCTTCCGCACCGAGCACGTACTGGCGGTAGACCAAAGGGCTCATGCCGGTGAATTTCCGGAAGCTCCGGTAGAAATAACTGGTGTTGCGGAATCCGGAGGCAAGCGCCACCTCCGCAATGGTCATATCGGAGCGCTCGAGATAGGTGCGAGCGGCACTGATACGGCGGCGGAGCATATATTCCATCGGACGCATCCCGGTGGACTGCTTGAAAAGACGACAGAGATACTGCTCGGAAAGACCGCCGGCTGCCCGGCAGAGCTGATCGAGAGTAATATCGTTCGTATAATTTTCATCGATGCAGGCAATGATCGCTTCCATCGCGGGGTTCTGCAGCACCGTACGGCGTCCGCCGCCGGTCAGAACGGCGTTCAGAAGAACCAGGAGTCCGTACAGCTCCGCCGACGCACGGCTTTCACCGCCGACCGCGTCCAGCGTCACCGCATCGTAAATTTCCGAGAGAACTCTGCGGTATTCCCCGTGACGGCTCATGTCAAACATGCACCAGTCCCGGCCGAGGAAGAGCATCTTCCCGCAGTCTTCGATCCCCGTGCCAAACGATACCCAGCTGATCTTCCAGTTTCCGAGCGGCCGGAACTGACCGACCGTCCGTCCGTTCAGATATAGCCCGCTTTCCTCCGGAAGTTCGTATGCAATCCCGTCGATCGTCACTTCGCCGCAGCCTTCCGCGGTAAACAGAAGAAGTCCGTCGCCCGCACGGCGGCAGGACACCGCTTCCTCCGTATAATCGATTCCGATACTGCTCACGTAGACCGGCAGTTCTTTTCCTTCTTTTATGTCCGGATAGGATACCCGAAGCATCGTTTCACCTTCATTTCGTTCCGATATATCATGTATCGATTGCATGTGCGCACATTCCGCCGCATACTTTGCTGTTTTCCGATGGGTACATTTTACAGAATCTTTACGAATAATATATGCATATAAATGTAATATTTCTGTAAATATTTGGTTTTCAAACATTTTTTTACATGAATTTCAATCCAATCGCTGTCTGCAGCCGGACGGAAACTCCATAAAAAAGCACACTTCTCCCGCCGCTTCTGCCGGTGAAATGCGCAAAAATCCGATGATATCTTTCCTTCAGACAGAATGAGACCGCCGGTGTTCCGGATATTTCCGGCGGACAGTCCTCCGTATTCCCCATCCCGGCAACCTCTTTTCACGGGATACCACTTTCCTCCTAAGTATATCATAATTTCACGTTTTGTCAAGAGTTTCCCATAGTGAAAAATTTCGCCGTTTTTTCGTCTTATCCCATTGAACATCTCCGGGACTTATTGACACTGTCAGAAAATCATGCTATAATTATATATTACGAACGAATGCAATTTCCTGTTTGCAGCAGACCGAGAAAGTATTGATTTTGATGAAAAACGAAAGAAAAACACACGAAGAGCTTGCAAATCTGAAAAATACCATCCGTCAGGATGTGGAACAGAAGCTCCGTCAGCCGGACACCGAAACGGATTTCACCGCTTCCTTTGAAGTGGAGGAGCCTTCTTTCGGCGGACACCGCATTGTGCGGGATCCCACAGCCGGCGCACCGTCCGGAAACGACGACTTCTGGAATCTCGGCCGCCCGAAACCACGGGTGTATAAAAAACCGGATTTTTCCGATACGCCCGTCGAAATGACCGACGTGAACGATACCGCAGAGGTCTCCTGGGAAGCCGCCGCGCCGGAAAAGATCGACCGTTCCGCCTGGCGTCCCGCGGATTCTCCCGCACAGCGCGGACTTTCCTCAAAACTGCACTACCGTGCCGCCGACAATACCGCCCTGCCCGCCGACCGGCTCGACGATCTTCAGCCCGCGAAAAATCCGCAGCAGCCGCACACTTCCACCGCCACCACCCCCGACGGCCGGCAGACCATCGTCCACGACACGGCGCCGCGCTACCAGACGTCGTCCTATAAACGGCAGAGCAGTTTCCATCCGCCGAAAACGGCGCAGGAAACCGAGCGCAGAGAACGCCGGAAACGTCATACCGGGGACGAAGTCCTCGCAAAATATGCCGGAGAAGGTCTGCTGCTCCGGGAAGTCGAGATCCGCAGCTGGACATCCGACATTGATTTTTACGAACGATTCATGGAAAATGCGGAAAAAAGCCATGCCGCCGCACCGTCCGTGCCCTATACCGAAGAATATCCGCCGGTCAAGTATTTCTCCTACGTTCCGCAGTACTCGCACATGAGCCGCGCTCAGCTGGATTTCTACCGCTGGGTCCGCGAAAATATCCGCCACGGACGCTACCCGTCCTGTGATCCGTCGTACATCCAGCTGTATATCTATGAAATTCTGAATCTCCCCGGGCTGATCCCGCCGGAAACCGGCGCGTCACAGCTTGCAGACATCTGGCTCCACTACCGGCGCACCGAACCCCGTCTCGACGGCTATCTCTGCGAATGGCTGCCCGACTACTGCCTGATCCACCACTGCCCGATGCCGGAAAAGCTGAAGCCGATCCTTCCGGAAATCGTGCCCAAGGCGCAGTTCAAGGAATTCTACTTCGACCTCCGGCCCGAAAATGCCAGAGAATCGGATTATCTCACCCTCGCCAAAACGCTCATGGAAGCGTCCTCCGACTACGATTACCGCCGCAGCCGTTATTACAGCGACAACCGTGAAGCGTACGAACAGCATCTGTCCCGTGCGGTCGCCGCAGTCATCGCCGGCGCGATCACCAAGGGAACGGGCGTCTTCTCAAGAGAAAAAACATACAAAATGTCGCGCGACAGCTACTGCGGAGCCATCGTCTCCATTGACGTCAAGCGGCGGATGAACATCGAGTTCTGCTCGTTCACCCGTTCGGCGGATACCCGGCGCGCTGTCACCGCCATCGTGAAATATGCGGAAAACAAACTCCGTCCGACCCTCGGCATCAAGGCAAAACTCGGCGTGGACGGCATCACCGCCGAAGACAGTGCTGTCATTGATGCGTATTTCGCACCGATGATGCCGCAGAAAACGGACCGCATAAACGGACGTCCGAAAGAAGACCTGTATATGCCCGAGGATTATATGAAAAACTATGAATCCGAGGATTCCGGCTTCGACTTCGGCACGGCTGCGGAGATCGAACGTCTGTCGTGGCAGAACACGACCCTGCTCACGCAGGGAGAATTCGACGGGATCCCCGAGATCACGGAAGCCCGCGAAGAATCCCCCGATCCCAGCGAAGCAATCCCGGAACCGGCACCGGAGCCGTCCGCCGTACCGGAAACACCGGAGATCCAGCCGGAAGAACCTGTGGAAAACCCCGCAGTTCCGGAAACTTCCGCGTCGGACAGCGGAGACGATCTGATCCGTGCGGGGCTGAACGCCGCGCTGAACGGCAGTTTCCATGATTTCTGCCGGGATCACCAGATCTACGACGGCGTACTCGCCGACCGCATCAACACGAAATTCCTCGATATCCTCGGCGACATCGTCCTCGAGGAAAACGGAAAAAGCTACATGATTATTGAAGATTACAGGGAGGACATCGAAACTTGGATGGAAGAATGAACAAACCGAATACGACCGCGAAAGTCCCGAGACGCATCCTCGGCACCCTGCTTTCGTCCCTGTCCGCCGGCGTCGTTCCGCGTTCCGGCGCACCGTACATCGCCATCGGACGCAACGATGAAATCGAATCCCTCGTCACCTCGCTCGACCGCGTTGCGGACGGCGAAGGCGCCACCAAATTCATCATCGGCCGCTACGGTTCCGGGAAGAGTTTCCTGATCCAGCTCTCGCGCGGCTATGCCCTCGACCGCGGCTTCATCACCGCCGACGCCGACCTCTCTCCCGAACGGAAGCTGTCCGGCGCGAACGGAAGCGGGCTTGCCACCTACCGCGAACTGATGAAAAACATCGCCTGCAAGTCGTCCCCGGACGGCGGTGCGCTTCCCGTCATCCTCGGAAAATGGTTCACCACCGTCGGCGAAGAACTGATCGATGAAGGGATCACCGCCGACACGGAAGCCTATCACGCCGAATTCGGCAAGCGGATCATGAAAAATCTGCGCGAGCTCGAATCGGACGTCGGCGGCTTCGACTTTGCGACCGTCCTGCGCGAATACTACAACGCATGGCAGACCGACGACGACATGAAGCAGTCCGCGTGCCTGAAGTGGCTGCGCGGCGAATACAACACCCGTACCGAAGCCCGTCAGGCGGTCGGCATCCGCTCGCTGTCCATCATCAGCGACGACAACTGGTACGATTATCTCAAACTGTTCACCTCGTTCGCGCGTCTCGCCGGATACAGCGGTCTGTGCGTCTACATCGACGAATGCGTCAACCTCTACAAGATCCCGAACCGCATCTCGCGCGAAAACAATTACGAAAAGATCCTCGCCATGTTCAACGACACCATGCAGGGACGTGCGCCCGGTCTGATGATCGTCTTCGGCGGAACGCCGCAGTTCCTTGAAGACAGCCGCCGCGGTCTGTTCAGCTACGAAGCCCTGCGCAGCCGTCTCGCAGACGGACGCTACGGCGGCGGCGAACTGAAAAGTCTCATGCAGCCGGTCATCCGGCTGAAACGCCTGTCCGACAGCGAGCTGTACGCGCTCGTCATCCGTCTGGCGTCACTCCACGGCGAATACCACAAATGGGACGTCCGCGTGACGGAAGAGAACATGAAGACCTTCCTCATGGCCTCGCTCGACCGTACCGGCGCGGACACGATGATCACTCCCCGTGAGATCATCCGCGATTTCGTGACCCTGCTCGACCTGCTGTACACCAATACGGACAAAACCTTTGCCGACATCGCGGGTGCCGTACAGCGTTCCACGGTCTCCGCAAACGTCGATGATGACGACGACAGTACGTCCGCACCGGCCTCCGCTCCCGTTTCCGCATCCGGCGGAAATCCGAATCCTGCCGATACACGTCCGAAGATCACCCTCGACGACATCGAATTCTGAAACGAACAATGTTTACAATTTCGTAACCACAAAACGAACGCATGAGTGTAAAATAAGGCTGATGAGAATCCCCATTAGCCTTTCTGTTTTGGAGATACTATGAGCATATTCGAACAATATTCCCCGTTCATCCGGGAATTTATCTATACCCACGGCTGGGAATCCCTCTCTCCCGTGCAGGTTTCGGCGGCGGAGATCATCTTCGGCTCGGATCACAACATTCTGCTTCCCTCGCAGACCGCGTCGGGCAAAACGGAAGCGGCATTCTTCCCGATCCTCTCCGAATTCTACGACGATATGCCCGCTTCCATCGGAGCGATCTACATTGCACCGCTGAAATCCCTCATCAACGACCAGTTCGGACGCATCTCCGAGCTCTGCGACGAAACGGGGATCCCCGTCTATCACTGGCACGGCGACGTCGCGCAGTCGCACAAGACGAAGGCTCTCAAGGATCCGCGCGGCATCCTCCAGATCACGCCGGAATCGCTCGAATGTATGCTGATGACCCGCTCGTCCGACCTCATCCGCCTCTTCGGCGACCTGCGCTACGTCGTCATTGACGAGATCCACACGCTCACCGGCTGTGACCGCGGGAACCAGATCATCTGTCAGCTCGCCAGACTGCGCGCAAAAACGGGAACCTCCCCGCGCCGGATCGGCCTGTCGGCAACGCTCGGCGATATGTCCCGCGCGGCACAGTGGCTCGGTGCCGGAAGCGGCCGCGACACGGTCATTCCGGAAATTCCTCCGGCAAAGATCCGCTGGCGTCTCGGGATGGAACACTTCTACATCAACGGACCCGACGTCGCCGATCTCCCCACACCGGAAGGAAACCGCCGGAACGAAGAGATCTCGATGGATCCCGGCTACGAATATATCTACGAATCCACGAAGGACAAAAAAGCCATCGTCTTCTCCAATTCCCGCGAGGAAACGGAATACATCTGCGCGACCCTGCGTGAGATCGCGGAATACCGCCGCGAACCGGACGTATTCCTCATCCATCACGGCTTTCTCTCGGCAAGCATCCGCGAAGAAGCTGAAATGAAGATGAAAAACGACGAAATGAAAGCCGTCGCCTGCGCTACGGTCACGCTCGAACTCGGGATCGACATCGGACGGCTCGAACGGGTCATCCAGCAGGGTTCGCCGAACACGGTGTCGTCGTTCCTCCAGCGTCTCGGACGAAGCGGACGGCGCGGCGATCCGCCGGAAATGATGATGGTCTTCCGCGAAGAGACTTCGCTTCCGAACACGCCGCTTCCCCAGCTCATCCCGTGGAATCTCCTGCAGGCGATCGCCATCGTGCAGCTGTACATCGAAGAACGCTTCATCGAACCGCCGTTCATCCGCAACTGCCCGTACAGCCTTCTCTTCCAGCAGACCATGTCCGTCGTCGCATCCAGCGGCGCGATCACGGCAAAGGAACTTGCCGCACGCATTCTTTCCCTGCCGCCGTTTGCTCATATCGAAGAACAGGATTACAAACTCCTTCTTCTGTCGATGATCAACAACGACTGGCTCGAAATGACGGACGAACGGGAACTCATCGTGGGGCTGCGCGGCGAAAAACTGACCAATTCCTTCAAATTCTACGCCGTCTTCAAGGATTCCGAGGACTACACCGTCCGCTGTGAATCGGATGAGATCGGCGTCATCACCACACCGCCGCCGGTCGGCGACCGTTTTGCGCTTGCCGGACGGGTCTGGGAAGTCGAAGAACTCGACCTGCCCCGACATCTGATCTACGTCAAACGGGTCAGCGGCAAAATGGAGATCAGTTGGCCGGGCGACTACGGCGAGATCCACACACGCATCCTCGAACGGATGCTGCAGGTACTCCGGGAAGATACGGAATATCCGTATCTCAGGGAAGGCGCCCTGCAGCGTCTCCGCGTGGCACGCGCCGTTGCCCGCAATACCGGCATCACGACCAACTGCATCCTTCCGCTCGGCGGCTATACCTGGGTGCTCTTCCCGTGGCTCGGCACACGCAGCTTCCGCACGCTCCGCCGGTATCTCGTCCGCAACGCCGGACGCTTCAAGCTGACCGGCATGGAATTCGAAGGCTGCTACTATATGACATTCAAACTTGAAGGCGGCCGCGGCGACGAACTGATGCGCGAAATCATGCAGAAGATCGCGGAAGAAGGCATCGACCTCGATTCCCTCATCAGTCCGACCGAAGCCCCGGTCTTTGACAAATACGACGAATACATTCCGTCGGAACTGCTCCGCAAAGCCTACCGCGAGGACAAGCTCCGCGCGGACGAGATCATGGAAAGAGCCGTCGGAAATCTGCTGTAAATCCCCACACATCGGAGGTGAAACCATGCCAAACTTTATTTCCGTGCGCGGCGCACGGATGAACAATCTCAAAAACATCGACGTGGATGTCCCGCGTGACAAGCTCGTCGTCCTGACGGGTCTGTCCGGCTCGGGCAAATCCTCGCTCGCATTCGATACCATCTATTCCGAAGGACACCGCCGGTTCGTCGAATCGCTGTCCTCCTATGCAAGAATGTTCCTCGGTCAGCTCGACAAGCCCGACGTGGACTCCATCGAAGGGCTGTCCCCCGCCATTTCCATCGACCAGAAAACGACCTCCAAGAATCCGCGTTCCACCGTCGGCACCGTCACGGAAATCTACGACTACCTCCGTCTGCTGTACGCCCGACTCGGCGTGCCGCACTGTCCGGTCTGCGGCCGTGAGATCCGCCAGACCTCTACCGACGTCATCATCGACAAGATCATGGCGCTTCCCGAAGGAACGCGGTTCATGATCCTTTCCCCCGTCGTGCGCGGCAAAAAGGGACGTCACGAAAAAGTACTCGCCGACGCGAAGAAAAACGGCTATGTCCGTGCCCGCATCGACGGCATCGTCTACGACCTGTCCGAAGACATCGAACTGGACAAAAATCTCCGCCATTCCGTGGAACTCGTCATCGACCGTCTCGTCATGAAGGACGGCATCCGCGGACGTCTCACCGATTCCGTCGAATGTGCGCTGCGCGAATCCGAAGGTTCGGTCATCTGCGCGACCGTTCCCGGACGCGGCACCGACGAAAAAGCGGAAGAAACCGAATTCTCGACCAATTACGCCTGCCCGGAACACGGCATCAGCTTCGGCGAACTTGAGCCGCGGATGTTCTCGTTCAACAATCCGTTCGGCGCGTGCCCGACCTGCACGGGTCTCGGCGTTCTCCGTTCGGTCGACCCGGACAAGATCATTCTCGACAAAAACCTCAGCCTCCGTGAAGGCGCCATCGTCGTCAACGGCTTCAAGAGCCTCTCCGAGGACAGCTGGAACGGTCCGCTGATCGCCGCCGCCATCGAAAAGCACGGCGCGAATCTCGATATGCCGATCAAGGACTATCCGAAAGCGGCGTACGACGTTCTCCTGCACGGGATGCCGGAAAAACTGACCGTCACCCGCTGGTTTGACGAACGGAGCCAGACCCAGACCATCCAGTACGAAGGCCTCCTGCGCATGATCGGCGCACGGAGCGAGCCGAACGCATGGGATCACGAATACTACGACCAGTTTCTGACCGACACCGTCTGCCCGGACTGCGGCGGCGCCAAACTAAAAAAAGATGCGCTCGGCGTCACGGTCGGCGGAAAGAACATCCACGAATTCTGCGTGATGTCCGTCGCGGAATCGCTGGAATTCACAAAATCCCTGCAGTTCACCGACACGGAAATGCAGATCGCCCGCGAGATCATCAAGGAACTGAAGAGCCGTCTCGGGTTCCTCGTGAGCGTGGGACTGGATTACCTCACCCTCGCGCGCAAATCCGCAACCCTTTCCGGCGGCGAAGCACAGCGCATCCGCCTTGCGACCCAGATCGGCTCGTCCCTTGCGGGCGTCCTGTACATCCTCGACGAACCGTCGATCGGTCTGCACCAGCGCGACAACAGCAAGCTGATCCGCACGCTCAAGCACCTCCGCGACCTCGGCAATTCCGTCCTCGTCGTCGAACACGACGAGGAAACCATGATGGCGGCAGACTATATCATCGACATCGGTCCGGCGGCAGGCGTTCACGGCGGCGAAGTCGTCGCGTGCGGCACGCCGGAAGAAGTCGCGGCGTGCACGAATTCCGTCACCGGCGATTTTCTCGCCGGACGCCGGAAGATCAAAGTACCCGAGACCCGCCGCACCGGAAACGGCAATGTCCTGACCGTCGTCGGTGCCCGCGAGAACAACCTCAAAAATATCACCGTGGACTTCCCGCTCGGATGCTTCGTCTGCGTGACGGGCGTTTCCGGCTCGGGCAAATCCTCCCTTGTCAACGCGGTCCTCTACCGGACACTGGCGCGTCAGCTCATGCGCGTGGTCACGTATCCGGGCGAACACGATGAGATCCGCGGCATCGAACATCTCGACAAGATCATCGCCATCGACCAATCCCCGATCGGACGGACGCCGCGCTCGAATCCGGCGACGTACACGGGACTCTTCAACGATATCCGTGACCTGTACGCGAAAACGCCCGGTGCGAAAATGCGCGGCTACAAGAGCGGACGCTTCTCGTTCAACGTCAAAGGCGGACGGTGCGAAGCCTGCGAAGGCGACGGTGTCAAGAAGATCGAGATGCACTTCCTGCCGGACGTGTATGTCACCTGCGACGTCTGCCACGGCAAGCGCTACAACCGCGAAACGCTCGAAGTCAGGTACAAGGACAAGAGCATCGCGGACGTTCTCGACATGACGGCAGCGGAAGGGGTCGAATTCTTCCGCGACATCCCGAAGATCGGCAGCCGGCTCCAGTGCCTCTGCGACGTCGGACTCGGCTACGTCAAGATCGGGCAGTCCTCGACGACGCTGTCCGGCGGCGAAGCACAGCGCGTGAAGCTGGCAACGGAACTTTCCAGACGTTCCACCGGCAAAACGATCTATATCCTCGACGAACCGACGACGGGTCTGCACTCCGCAGACGCGGAACGTCTGATCTCGATCCTCCAGCAGCTCGTGGACTCCGGCAATACGGTCGTGGTCATCGAGCACAACCTCGACGTCATCAAATCCGCGGACTATATCATCGATATGGGTCCCGAAGGCGGTGACGGCGGCGGTACGGTGATCGCAAAAGGCACGCCGGAAGAAGTCGCCATGTGCGATCAGTCGTACACGGGACAGTATCTGCGCGAAAAGCTGGGATTGTAAGAACACCGGAAGCACACGCATCTCCCATGGAATGCGTGTGCTTTCTTAACAAAGGATTAAATCCGTATTAAAAATCCCTCCGCCCCATTGATAATCCCCCGTTTCCATGGTAGAATATTTCTGCAACCAAGTATATTTTCTACGAAAGGCAGACTCCGTCCATGAAAAAATCCACCCGTGCCGCCGCGATTCTGGCGTATCTCATCGCCGCAGTCCTGTTCGTCGGCATCGTTTACTACGTCACTCTGCCGCCGGTTTCGATCTATTCCGGCGCGTTCTGGACCTTCTTCTTCTTTGTCGACGCCGTGATCTTCGTCTCCTTCCTCGTCGTCGGCACACTTTCCGGCAAGCTGTTCGGGACGTTCATGCGCCTGCCGTCCGGTCACATCGACATCCAGTCGGGCGTGCTGAAACGGATGGGCTTCGTGAAAGTCCAGGTCGTCCTCACCCTGCTCGTTATCGCATTCCTCTTCCTCGGTTCGCTCGTCTCCTCGGAAATGTTCCGCGCGAAAACCTACAGCTCGCTGATCACCGTGGAAAACGGGGATTTTGCGGCGGACATCGCCGAAACCGAATACGTCTCCGACATTGCGCTGATGGACTCCGGCTCCGCACGCATCCTCGGCGCACGTACGCTCGGTACCCTCTCCGACCTCGTTTCGCAGTATAACGTCGCATCGGCGTATACCCAGATCGCGGTGATGGAAGACGACGGCACCGCCGCTCCCTACAAGGTCGCACCGCTGGAATACGCTTCTTTCTTCAAATGGCTGACCAACAGCAAGTCCGGGATCCCCGGTTATGTCAAGGTCGACCCCGTCCGCTTTGACGCGGAATTCGTCCGTCTGCAGGGCGATTATATCAAATATTCCGACTCCGCCTACTTCGGCAAGGACCTGATGCGCGCGCTCCGGTTCGCATATCCGACCGCGATCTTCGGCTCCGTTTACTTCGAAGTGGACGACGAAGGGCATCCCTACTGGATCGCCTCCGTCATGAAACCGAACGCCGGTCTGTTCGGCGCGTATGACGTCGAATCCGTCGTGACTCTCGACGCCTGCACCGGCGAAACCGCGCAGTATCTTCCCGCCGAATCCCCCGAATGGATCGACATCGTTTACTCCGGCAATCTCATCTGCCAGAAATACGACTGGCACGGCATGCTCCGCGGCGGCTATATCAACTCCGCGTTTGCCCAGACCGACTGCGTTGTGACCACCGACGACTTCGGCTACAAGATCATCGGCAACGACGTCTACATCTTCACCGGCGTAACGTCCACCTCCAACGACGAAGCGAACATCGGCTTCATCCTCGTAAACTCCCGCACCGGCGCGTACAAATACTACACCGTTCCGGGTGCCGAAGAATACAGCGCGATGTCCGCCGCCGAAGGTTCCGTCCAGCAGTACCGTTATCAGGCATCCTTCCCGACCCTCATCAACGTCGGCGGCGAAGCGACCTATATCATGGTCCTCAAGGACGCGTCCGGCATCGTCAAGATGTACTCGATGGTCAACGTCCGCAATTACAACATCGTTGTGACCAGCGACACGCAGGAAGACGTTTTCCAGAAATACAAGGCGGCGCTCTCCCAGAGTACGGGAAATCTCTCGCCCGATCTGCTCACGGAAGCCTCCGTTCCCGTGGATGAGATCCTCTATATCACGCAGAGCGGCGAAACCACCGTCTATATCAAATCCGAAGGCAATGTCTACCGCCTGCCCTTCAACGAAAACATCCTCTTCGTGAATGAAGGCGACACGATCAGAGTATGGTACGCATCCGTCACGGACGGCGTTATTCCCGTCGTGAAATTCGAACGGTGATAAATATCGACAAAATTAGTTTTGATGGCTGATTTGTGAATTTTGTGAGTAAATTTTATGAATCAAACTACCATCAGCCCTTGACAAACGACAAAAACTATGCTACAATAAGTACGCAACTCAAGAACAACGGAGAAACAGAAAATGGAAGAAATCCTGCTTGCCCCGGCTACGTTCGACATTGCCGTACTTATTGTAGTGCTTGTCATCGTGACCGGCGTCCTGACCCTCCTCGCGAAATACAAACGCTGAAAAACCGCACGGAAGCGATCCGTACGGTTTTTTTGTTTTATATACGTTTTATTTTTCCAGCCGGCATCCCTGCCATGTTCCCCTGCGGTAGAGTTCCTTGTCGATCTCGTTGGCAACCTCCGTCTTGCGGCGGCTCCACTGCGGCGCGAGCAGATCCTCCGCCATGCCGTCGCCCGTGACACGTCCGATGATCGTGTCGCCGGGAAGCATCTCCAGCTGATCGCACGTCACCGCCACGTATTCCTCGCGGGTCATCGGCTCGTACTGCCCGCTCTGGTACAGCGCCGCCAGCTCCGTTTCGCTGAGAACGTGCGCGAGATGGATCTTCACCATATCCGGATGCAGGGCGGCGACATCCCGTGCCGTCTGCCGCATCGTATCCACCGTTTCCCCCGGAAGCCCGTTGATCAGGTGAACCCCGATCGTGAACCGGCGGAACGGGGGATATTTTTCGTTTTCCGGACGGTCAGGAAATTCCGCGTTGATCCCGTCCGCGATCTTCTTCAGCCGGGTATAGCCGTCCACGAATTCCGCGTATGTATGACAGCGGTTAATGCGTTCCGCCGTCCCGTCGTCCGTCGTCTGCAGACCGAGTTCCACCATCACCGGGATCTTTCGCGCCGTATCCGCAAGGATCTCCAGAATTTCGTCGGACAGGCAGTCCGCACGGGTCGCGATATCGAGCATGACCGCGCCTTCCATCGCTGCCGCACGGTCATAGAATCCACGCAGGACCGCCGGATCGCCGTACGTGTTCGTGTTCGACTGCAGATACGGGATGAATCCGACCGGCGTCCATTTCCGGCAGGCGGTCTCCACGCCGGTACGCCACTGCTCGTCCATCGTATCGCCGACCGCGCTCCTGCTGCCGGATTTGCAGTAGATGCATCCGCCGTGTCCGCGCGAACCGTCGAGGTTCGGGCAGGTGCATCCGATGTCCAGCGAAACCTTCGCCGTTTTTCCGCCGAAGCGTGCCTTCATGTACCAGTCGTATGTCATATACCGCTTGTTGGAATCGCTGTAAAGATAGGGATTTGTGTCTTTCTGTGCCATGGGATACCGTCCTTTTCCGTTGAATTTTCCGTTATTCATATTATACATCAAAAATTATGAAAATAATATAATAACGAATTTGAAATTTTTGCGAATAGATATTGTTTTTTTCTGCAAAATATCATATAATATACAAGTATGAAAGAATATTCTGCAAGTTCAAAAATCCATACTTTCATTTCTCAGCACAAATCCCATATAAATCCGCATTTTTTGAATAATGACGTTCTCAAAAATGCAAAAATATAGAATCATAACTGCAGGATTCCCTGCGAAAGAGAGTCAGAAATTATGCTGCGACTGCAAAATGTCACCTTTACCGTTCCCCAGAACGAAAAAGGCGGTAAAAATACAATCCTCGACGACGTGACCCTCGATATCGAAGACGGCAGCTACGTTGTCGTGACCGGTCCGAACGGCGGCGGCAAGACCACCCTTGCCAAAGTGATCATGGGTCTGGTAAAGCCGGATTCCGGCCGCATCTTCCTTGACGGCATGGACATTTCCTCCCTCGACGTGACCGCCCGCTCCGAAGCCGGCATTTCCTACGGCTTCCAGCAGCCCCCGCGCTTCAAGGGCATCACCGTCCGCGATCTTCTTTCCATTGCGGCAAAGCGCAAGCTGAAGAAGGAAGACGCCTGCCACCTTCTCACCAAGGTCGGCCTGTGTGCCACCGAATACATCAACCGCGAAGTGGATACTTCCCTCTCCGGCGGTGAAGTAAAGCGTATCGAGATCGCAACCGTTCTCGCACGTGCGGAAACCTCCAAAGTTCTCATTTTTGACGAACCCGAAGCCGGCATCGACCTCTGGAGCTTCCATCGTCTCACCAAGACGTTCCGTGAACTCCACGAAGAATCGAACTGCACCATCATCATCATTTCCCATCAGGAACGCATCATCAGCCAGGCGGACGAAGTCCTTCTCATTGCCGACGGCAAGCTCAGCCTCCGCGGCAAGCCGGAAGACATTCTCCCGTCGATCGATGATGTGGAAGAAAAGCCCTGCATGGTCGAAATGGACAAGTAAGAAAGGAGCATCCGCATGAATCAGGACATCCGCCGCGGTCTGCTTGAAAAGATCGCTGATCTGCACGATGTTCCCGCCGGCGCGTATAATATCCGTGAGAACGGCGAAAGCGTCCGTCAGAACACCGAAGAAATCACCATTGAAACCAAGACCGACAAGCCCGGCATCAACATCATCGTCAAGTCCGGCACGAAAAACAGAAGCGTGCACATCCCCGTTCTCATCACGAAGACCGGTCTGACCGAAATGGTCTACAACGACTTCATCATCGGCGATGACTGCGACGTGCTGATCGTTGCGGGCTGCGGCATCCACAATACCGGCGACGAAGCCAGCGCACACGACGGCGTACACAGCTTCGAGATCGGCAAGAACTCCCACGTCCGCTATATTGAAAAGCACTACGGCGAAGGCAACGGCTCCGGCGAACGCATCATGAATCCCGAAATGACCGCACACCTCGCGGAAGGCGCATCCATGGAAATCGAATCCGTCCAGATCGGCGGCATCGACTCCACCAACCGCAAGACCGTCATCACCGCCGAAGAAAAGTGCGAAGTCCTTCTTTCCGAACGTCTCATGACCGACGGACATCAGGACGTTGTCAGCGACACCGAGATCATTCTCAACGGTGCGGATTCCAAGGCACGCATCAACAGCCGCTCCGTCGCAAAGGGAAACTCCACCCAGCTCTTCTACCCGAAGCTCACCGGCAACGCGGACTGCTTCGGTCATGTACAGTGCGACTCCATCATCATGGACGACGCAAAGATCCGCTCCATCCCCGAGATCTGCGCAAACTGCGTAGATGCGAGACTGGTTCACGAAGCGGCGATCGGCAAGATCGCGGGTGACCAGATCCTCAAGCTCATGACCCTCGGACTCACCGCCGAAGAAGCGGAAGAAAAGATCCTGAACGGTCTGCTGAAATAAAAATCTCTTCACACGTTAAATTTCTATCCATAGACTCAGAGGTATACTGCAATGAATGTAAAAGCTTTTTCCGCTATGACGCAGGATGAACTCCAGAACGTCTACGCACGCGAACAGGCAAAACTTGACAAATGGTCCGAACGGAACCTTACTCTCGACCTCACCCGAGGCAAGCCGAACCAGGCACAGCTTGACCTTTCCTCCGAAATGCTGTCCATCATCAGCGACCGCGGGGACTGTTTCAGCGCAAGCGGTCTCGACTGCCGCAACTACGGGATCCTCGACGGTCTGCCGGAAACGAAAAAGCTTTTCAGCGATCTTCTTGACATCCCGGCAGAACAGATCCTCGTCCTCGGCAACTCTTCTCTGAACGTTATGTACGATACCCTCGTACGTGCAATGCTCTTCGGCGTTGCCGGCGGTTACGAACCGTGGTCCCGTCAGGGCCGTATCAAGTTCATCTGCCCGTCTCCCGGATATGACCGTCACTTCACGATGTGCCGCACGCTCGGTATCGAAATGATCCCGGTCAAGATGAACGCAGACGGTCCCGACATGGACGAAGTCTACAACATCGCCTGCTCCGACCCGTCCGTCAAGGGGATCTGGTGCGTTCCGAAGTTTGCAAACCCGGAAGGCGTGACCTACTCCGACGAAGTCGTTGACCTGATCGCGGCAATGAAGCCCGCAGCTCCCGACTTCCGTATTTTCTGGGACAACGCATACGCGGTTCACGAAATCTACGACGAAGAAGTTCCGCTGGCAAACATCTTCAAGCTGGCAAAGGAATACGGCACCGAAGACAACATCTTCTACTTCGCATCCACTTCGAAGATCACCTTCCCGGGTTCCGGTCTTGCGATCATGGCGGCATCCGAAAAGAACCTCGAGCAGATCCGTCCGATCATCGCAACCCAGACCATCGGCTACGACAAGATCAACCAGATGCGTCACGTAAAGTTCTTCAAGGATGCAGACGGTCTCCGTGCACACATGAGACACCACGCAGCGATCCTCCGTCCGAAGTTCGAACTCGTTGAAAACCTGTTCGAAAGCGAACTCGGCGGTCTGGACATCGCACACTGGACGAACCCCAAGGGCGGCTACTTCATCAGCCTGTACGTTCCGGACGGATGCGCACGCCGCGTTTATCAGCTCGCACGTTCCGTCGGCGTAACCCTCACCACCGCAGGTTCCACCTTCCCCTACGGCCGTGACCCGCACAACAACAACCTCCGCATTGCCCCCACCTTCCCCGAAAACGACGAACTCAAACTCGCCATCGAAATCCTCTGCTCCTGCATCCGTCTCGCAGCCGCAGAGAAGATGCTGAAGGCATGATTTTTCGCGGGGAAAAACTTTTTGGAAAAAGTTTTTCCCCGCACCCCTTTTCAAAAACTTCTATACCGAGATATGATACGATGGATTGTGCAGATTTGTCGTATTTTTGTTTTTATTATGCTGACAAAATTCAGAAAACTCTTTGAGTTTGTGACGGTTGGGTCATGTCTGCGGATACTCGCCGGGTGTCTGATCCTGACGTTCGGGGTATACAACATTCATTCCCTGTCCGGCGTGACGGAAGGCGGTATTCTTGGATTGATGCTCCTTCTCGACAATTTATTCGGACTTTCCCCGGCGTGGACGAGCCTGATCCTGAACGCGCTGTGCTACTTTCTCGGATGGCGGACGCTGGGGAAGAAATTTCTCGTGAATTCCGCAATTTCCGCGCTCGCATATTCGATTTTTTACGCAGTCCTCGAATGTTTCCCGCCGGTTTACCCGCAGATCGCGGAACATCCGCTTGCCGCCTCGATCCTCGGCGCAGTCTTCGTCGGCGTAGGTGTCGGGATCTGCGTCCGGGAAGAAAGCGCGCCGTCCGGCGACGATGCACTGGCACTCAGCCTGTCGAAGCTCACGGGTGCGGGAATCCAGTGGGTCTACCTCATCAGTGACCTCTCCGTCCTCACGCTGTCCCTGACGTATATCCCGCTCACGCGGATCCTGTATTCCCTGCTGACCGTCGTCCTGTCGGGACAGATCATCGGCCGGATACAGAAAATCAAATAATTTCCCATCAAAAAAGGCTTCCTCAATCACAAGGAAGCCTTTTCCTATTCCCTTTCCCGGTCCAAAAAGGTTTTGGGGAGGGGTTCGGGGAGTACCTTTTCCTTAAAAAGGTACTCCCCGATAAACTCTATTCCATTAATATTCCGCGTCGCAGAGAGCCATGGTGAGCTTGACGCTGTCTTCAACGTCTGCCATGTCGATGGTTTCTACGCTGGAGTGGATGTAGCGGGTCGGGATGGAGATACAGCCTGCGAGGCATCCCGCGCCGGTCTGCTGCATGGAGGAAGTGTCCGTGCCGCCGCCAGTGAGGATTTCGAACTGATGCTTGATCTTCTTGTCTTCCGCTTCCTTCTTCATGATTTCCACAAGACCGCGGTCGCAGACAACGCTGGAGTCCTTGATCTTGATCGCTGCGCCGCCGCCGAGCTTGACTGCCATCGGAGCCGCACCCTGGGTGTCGCCGGTCGCCGTTACGTCGAGCGCGATGCCGATGTCGGGCATGATCGCGTATGCCGCCGTCTTGGAACCGCGGCAGCCGACTTCTTCCTGTACGGTGAAGCAGAAGTAGATGTCGTTCTTCACATCAACGCCCTGCAGTCTCTTTGCCGCTTCGATCAGCACAACTGCGCCGATACGGTCGTCCATCGGACGTCCCGCAACACGGGTACCTGCGAGCTTGACCACGTCGGAAACAACAGCGA
The DNA here is from genome assembly GCA_017547755.1 of Clostridia bacterium. Lineage (GTDB taxonomy): Bacteria > Bacillota > Clostridia > Oscillospirales > CAG-272 > UMGS1696. Next base: position 43,635 of record JAFYOX010000094.1, read on the forward strand.
AGGTTTCGCCGATCTTGACGCGGCGTTCTGCTTCCTTGCGGTTCTTTGCGCCGATATCAACGACGTGACCGCCGTTTGCGTCCGGAACGAGTACGCCGCGCAGACCGCTTTCAAATACAACGTAAGTGAAGGATGCGGAGGTGAAGTTGATGCCGCCGAGGGTATTGAAGCGGATGTAGCCGTTTTCTTCGATGAAGGTTACCATGAAACCGATTTCATCGATGTGCGCCGCAAACATGACCTTCTTCTTGTTTTCGCCCACACCTGCCTTGAACGCGATCAGATTGCCCATCGCGTCGGTATGGAGAGTGTCCACGTAGGGTGCGATTTCTTCTGCAATTACACCGACAACCGCTTCTTCACGACCCGAAACGGAAACCGGCTTCAGAATCTTTTTGGTTAAGTTAAACATAATGTTCTCCTGTTGTTTGTATATAATTCAGTTCGATGTCTTACTTCATTTCCATCATTACCGCGTACGCGAGATCAAGAACGGCGATCATATCCGATTCCTTGACTACGTTCGATGCGGTGTGGATGTACTGGGTCGGTGTGGAGATAGCCGCACACTTCGCGCCGACGCCCGCTTTATGGATGTAGCCCGCGTCGTTGCCGCCGGAAACGTAGCACTTCGGCTGTGCCGGAATGCCCCACTTCTTCGCGGTTGCGAGAACAAAATCGTAGGTTTCGCGGTCGTAAATGGTGCTGCGGTCCATGAAGGAGATGCAGCCGCCCATGCCCTGCTTGGCAACGCTGCCGTACTTTTCGCCCTTGGTCGCGTCAACCGCAGTCGCTTCGATCACGATACCCATGTCGGGCTGGATCTTGTTCGCCGCCGTCTGTGCACCGGAAGAACCGATTTCTTCACGGACAGTGAAGCAGAAGTATACGTCGTACGGAAGCTTCACGTTTTCTTCGCGGAGTCTCTTCAGGAGCATGCAGAGAACGGTGCAGCCGAGACGGTCGTCGATCGCCTTGCCCTTGAGGTATGCGCCGTCGGGACCGAAACGGACAAAATCGGAACGGTAGGTACCGAAGTCACCGGGAGCAACCATCTTTTCCGCATCTTCCTTGTTCTTTGCACCGATATCGATGTAGAGAGAATCAAAATTGCCGGAACCGCCGAGATGTGCCGGCTTTACGCCGAAATAACCCTTGTACTGCTTGGTTTCGTCGCCGACAGTAACGTTGCGGCCTGCGAGAGTCTTCGGGTCACGACCGGAAAGAGCCGCGATCTTGAGGTAGCCGTCGCCGTCGATGGACTTGATCATGAAGCCGACTTCGTCCATGTGCGCCGCGAACATCAGCTTTTCGATTTCCGGCTTGCCTTCCTTGGTTACGGGTTCTTCGTCCGGATCGGCGGAACGTACGCAGTCTTCCGCACGGCGGTAAACGGCGATCACGGTGCCGAGACGGTCGGAAGTCACTTCATCCGCGTAGGGAGCAATGAATTCCCTGATGATATCCGCAACATTGCCTTCGCAGCCGGACGGGCCGAACGCGAGGGAAAGTTCGCGGAGAAGTTCAGTGGGAGTGTAATTATCGTATTTGGACATCAGTTCATACCCCCGATTTCTTTATCCTTCACGATTTCACCGATGAGCTTGCTGAATGCTTCGGCGTCGTCGAGACAGAGCGATTCGTTGAAAGAGTGCATATTTGCAAGCGGAATGCTGACAACGGCAACCGGAATACCCGCATTGACGCAGTAAACGCAGGAAGAGTTGGTACCGGTGGAGGTGGGTTCCACAACCTTCTTGTGCTTCATTTCGAGCTTGTCCGCCAGAGCGATGATCTTCTTGGTGAGCTTGCGGTCGGTCACAGCGGAAAGGGAGATCATGGGACCTTCGCCGAACTTACCGCCTTCTTCTCCGGCAACCCCGGGAGTAAGAGCGAAGTTCACGTCGGTGATGATCGCAAGTTCCGGTTCGATGACGAATGCCGCACGTCCTGCACCGCCGCCGCCGACTTCTTCGCCGGAAGACAGGGTGATATAGACGTCAAACGCGAGTTCTTCAGCGGGAACAGCGTCGACCGCGCAGATGAGACCTGCCGCGCACGCCTTGTCGTCGAAGCCGCGTCCGGTGATGCGGTTGTTCGGGAGATCGTCGCCTTCGTTGTAGTAGCCGACGGGTGTTCCGAGAGGAACGAGTTTTTCCGCTTCTTCCTTGGTACGGCAGCCGATGTCAAGAAGGAGATCCTTCCATTCGGGCGTCTTGTTGTCCGTAGCAAGATGCGGTGCGAGGCACGCAAACACGCCGTAGAGCTTTCCGGACGGCGCGTAGACCCACATATCGGATGCGGGCAGAAGCTGACGGTCGATGCCGCCGACGGAAGTTACGCGAAGGTAGCCTTCGTCGGAAACGCCGGTAACGATCATGCCGACTTCGTCAAAATGCGCGTCGAGCATGATGCGGGGAGCATCCGGGTTTGCAGACTTCTTTACAAGGACGATATTCCGCGCAGGATCGCAGTACATATCGTCGAAACGGTCGCCGACGAGGGCTTTTACGTCCTCGAAGGCACTCCGTTCACAGCCGGGGATCGACATGATCCCGCACAGCTGCCGGAGCAGAGTTTTGTATTCGAGCATAGTTTCCTCCGTTTATAAGGAATTGTTGATTCACAAACGAAATTTTTCCTGCTTCTTTATTTGATTTGAATTTTGTAGGGGCGATTCACGAATCGCCCGTTCAACAATTTGAAAACACAAAACCTCAGCAAACAAATCTCTCATTCAGATACATTCAATTTCGTTTATTTTAATTTTTCAGACGGGCGATTCGTGAATCGCCCCTACAATAATCGAACAAAATATCGTTTTTCAAAATTTACTGAAGGTCATTTGCAATACAGCATATCATACTGCCATCTCTGGGGATTTTCTGCAATATAACGTGCTATTTTATTGTATTCCTCGCAATTTCTGATTATATGGTCATGATAATTTCTCTGCCAAACGCTTTGAACCGGAGAAATTTCATGTATTTTTTTAGAAACCTGCATTTTCAGATAACCGACTATGTTCGAGATCTGTGAACGCTTTGCGATACATTCCGCTTCATCGATATCGGACAGCCATATAATCATGTGCAGATGATTCGGCATGATCACATAATCTGTAATTTGAACGGATGGCCGCCATTCCGATATGCGATTAACATAATCATCCAGAATTTCACCATACACTGTCAATTGACAGGTTATTCCCGTACGTCCATCTGCTATTTCAGAAAAAATATTTTGTCGATTAAAAGTACATATCGTGATAAAATACAGCCCGTTATGGCTATAATCATATCCTTCCAGCCGTAACGATTTTCTTTGCGGCAAATCCACCATTGCCCCATCAGAACGCCATCACGAGTTCCTTGAAATGACGTCCGCGGACCATAAAGTTCGGGAACGCGTCAAACGATGCCGCCGCGGGGGAAAGGATCACCGTATCCCCTGCCTTCGCCGCCGCACGGGCGTCCGCCACAGCACCGTCGAATGAGGGATTCTTCACGATCTTCAGTCCCTTCGCCGCCGCATCGGCGTATCCGGGAGCCTCCGTCACCGCCGCATAGACCTTTTCCATTGTCGCGCCGGTCAGAACGAGCGTATGCACCGTGGATGCAAACACCGTTTCCGCGAAAGGTGCGTAATCGAGATTTTTGTCCGATCCGCCGACGATCAGCACCACCGGACGGTCGTCCAGCGCAGACAGAGCCGCCGCCGTACGGGTGGGAGATGAGTCGATCGAACCGTTGATGTAGGTCACGCCGTCCAGTTCACGGACGAATTCCAGACGGTGTTCCACACCGCCGAACGTCTGCGCCACAGTACGTACGTCGTCGTACGAAACCTTTCCGTGGGTGACTGCGATCGCCGTCATAAAATTCGCGGTATTGTGGATGCCGGGAAGACGGATATCGCTCCGCTTCATCACTTCACGCACGCCTTCGCCGGGGAAATCCGAATAGATCACGCCGTCATCGAGCCAGACCGCGCTGTCGATGTCCCGGAGGATTCCGTCCGGAATGGGTGCCAGCGAGAAAAACGTGACGGGAGTGCCGGTCTTCTGCATTTCAAACGCCGCTTCCCGGGTGAGATCGTTGTCGTAATTGAGCACGGCGCGTCCGCATTTTGCGAGCAGACGCTTCTTCGCCCAGACGTACTCGTCCATGTCCGTATGCCAGTTGAGATGGTTCGGGGACATATTCGTGATCGCCGCAACTTCTACGGGCGCATCGACCGTCATGAGCTGGAAACTCGAAAGTTCCACGGCAACGACATCGTCCGCCGTGATTTTCGGATAGCGGTGCAGAAGCGGTTCGCCGATATTTCCTCCGAGGAAAACGTGTTCCTTTCCCAGTCCCGCTTCCAGAAGGAGCGAGGTAATCGTCGTGGTAGTCGTCTTGCCGTCGCTGCCGGTGATGGCATAGACCGGGCAGGGTTCAAGCGAAAGGAAGAGCTCCATTTCCGAGGTCAGAACCGAACCGTGCGCCACAGCGTCGGTCAGTTCCGGCAGATCGGGACGGATCCCGGGCGAACGGAAAACGAGATCCTCCCGTATGTCCGCGAGATACGCATCTCCGGTGATCAGTTCCGCGCCGAGCCCGCGCAGCTGTTCCGCCGCTTCGCCGAGCTCTTCGGGAGACTTTTTATCGCGCACGGTCAGCTTTGCCGCAGAAGGTGCCGCCGTTCCGGCAAGAGGCATATTGGATACCCCCGCGCCGAGCAGAGAGACGGACTTCCCGCGGAAGAGATCGTCAAGTGCTATTTTCATTGAAAACTCCATATACTTGTGTTGTCATGATACATATACATATTATATACCAACCTTCTCCGTTTGGCAATAGATTTCCGATGGTTTCGCACATTTGGTATAAGAAAAAACGTACGCCGGCGGCTCACACAATCCGATTGCGGCGCATATCCTGCCGACAAGGGGCTGCCGGAAAAATCGTGAAGGCATGTTTAAAAAACCGAAGTGCAGCCAATACTATGGATGTGAAGAGAGAAGTCTCAAAGAGAGAAAGGAATGAATCAAATTGACCATCAGACGGGGCGATATCTATTACGCGGACCTCAGTCCGGTCGTCGGAAGCGAACAGGGCGGCGTCCGTCCGGTCCTCATCGTGCAGAACGACGTCGGCAACAAGTACAGTCCGACCGTCATCGCGGCAGCCATCACCAGCCGCCTCGGAAAAGCCAAACTGCCCACCCACATCGACATATACGCCGATCAGGTCGGTCTCCAGAAGGATTCCGTGATCCTCCTCGAACAAGTACGTACCATCGACAAGCGCCGCCTCGGAGAAAAAATGGGTCACCTCGACCCCGCCACCATGACCGCCGTCAACAACGCCATCACCATCAGCCTCGGGCTGAATTCGGGGGAATGAAATTTCTCGGGGAGGAAACTTTTTAAAAAAAGTTTCCTCCACGAACCCCACCTTCAAAAACTTTTAAACAAAATGGATTAACAAAGAAAGTGCAGATTTGAAGTACAAAACCGCTGTAAAGTTTACGGACGGTTTGGTATTCCAGATCTGCACTTTCTTTGTCATTTTTTATAGTTTGAAAGTTTTTGAAGAGGAGACCGGCTCCGACTTGCAAACAAGTCGGGGAGGAACTTTTTTCAAAAAGTTCCTCCCCGGCAACTATATTTGATTAACCTTCGTAACCGTAGAAGGTCTTGAGTTTGTCGAGGGACTTCTTGAGGGCCTTTTCGATCTTGGCGTACTTGGAAGCGAAGTTGGTGTCGCCTGCCTGAAGGAGGTCACGGAAGAAGTAGGGCAGACGCTGGAACTGCTGTTCGCCGAAGAGGAACGCGAAGTCGAAGTTACGGCCGGCGAGGACGAGGTCTACCATGTTTGCGGTGTCGCGGTCGGAGGAATACTTACCCTTGAGGGCAACGTTATAGTATTCCGGGAATACAGTTCTCCAGCTTTCCGCTGCGAGCGCTTCGGTGACAACACCGAGGAATTCGAGAGAATCGTCGGTCTTGGTGAGCGGGATACCGATCACGGTGTACTGGTCACGTGCGTTGGTCAGGTACTGTTCCTGCGCTTCGTCCCACTTCGGATAAGGAACGATACCATAGGTTGCATCCATGTGGCGGTATTCGGTGAATGCGTCGTTGAAGATGGACGGAACCATCACAACCTGGTTGTTTACGAACATGGTTACTTCGTATTCTGCAGAAGCAACGCCGGCGCTGGAACCAAGTGCACCGTCGGTATTGTAGTGGAAGTTATAGATCTTTTCGAGAGCCGCAACGGTCTTGTCGGTCATGATAGCAGCCTGCGGGAAGCCTTCTTCGTCCTTGGTGGAGATCGGCTGGTCGAACGCTGCAAGCCATGCGTCGGCAGAGATTCCCGGCCATGCCGCGTAACCGTAGGTGTCACCGTTGTCGCGTACGCCGTCACCGTTTTCATCCACATAAATGGAGGAAGTCAGTTCGATCATCTTGTCGATCGTCCAGGTGCCTTCGTAAACGAGACTGTACAGGGTTTCTGCCTTGATGCCGAAGTTTTCCGCAACTTCCATATTGAAGAACATTGCGTAAGTGTTCAGCAGAGAGGAGATGTTGATGTCACCGGTCGCGGTGTAGAGGATGCCGTTGATGGTATTCTGGGTGTTTGCGAGGCTGTTCCACCACGGCTGGGTGAAGTCCACGTTCGGAACGTCGTACCAGTTGCGGTAGGAGCCGGTTCCGATGGGGGTGTATGCCTTGTATGCAACGTGGGTCGCCACTTCAAATGCGTCCGTACCGGAAGCATTAAGGTTCTGCACTTCGGTGATGACCGCAGAGGTGCTTGCAAAATTGAGCGTTTCGATCTTGGTGTTGAAACGTTCTTCGATCTTGAGGTTACGGTTGTATACGGCGTCGTTGGTGGATTCGCCGGTCAGTTCTTCCGCATAGAATTCGTAGGAGCTGCTTTCCGGCTGTGCCGCACGGTATACGAGACCGTCAAAATTGTATTCGCCGAGACCGTCCTTGACGTCCGCACGGGTGGTTTCCGCCGCTTCGTCGGTCACTTCTTCCGCGGATGCGCCGGTATCTGCGGATACAGCGGCAGCGGTGGTTTCCTCTGCGGAGTCCGCGCTGTTTTCGGAGCAGGCGGTGAATGCCGAAAGAAGCATCAGCATCGCAAGGATCAGAGATAAGGTTTTCTTCATCTGTACATATAATTCCTTTTCATTGATTTACGCACTAAATGATATCATATCGCCATTCCGATTACAATGGCACTTTCTCCTAAAAATACAGCGCAAAAAAAGAGGACTTTAGCCGTCCTCTCTAATTTTTAGTTATTCAGACTTCCCGGCGTTTCACAATCGCTTCGGTGACGTCGGTCAGAACGAGTTCCCCGTTCTGGTTGTACGCACGTACCGTGATCTCCACCAGTCCGTTCCGCGGATTTCTCTCCGTCAGCCCCGTGATCTCCGCCGTCCCCGTAAGAACGTCGTCCGCAAATACGGGACGGATCCACTCGATCTTCGTGGACTTTCCCGCGACCAGTTCGCTGCCGAAGAAATCCGACTCCAGATATTTTGCCCAGACGGACATAAACGACATGACGCCGGGAGCGATCAGCTGACCGAAGCGTGTCGTTTTTGCATATTCCTCATCAGTGTGCAGCGGAATGGGATCATAATCCTTCGCAAAAGCGACCATCTTTTCCTTCCGGATCACCGCCGGTGCAATGTCCACCGTCATGTGCAGTTTCAGATCTTCAAAATACATTGCCGTTTCTCCTGTCCGGCAGATGATTTCCGCACATCTGCCAATTCCTGTTTCAGGGGGAGAAACTTCCGAAAAAGCTTCTCCCCCAAAAAATTATTTCTATTTTTCTCAGCGGCTCATCAGGTAGATATAGTCCGCTTCAAAGGCAGAAGTACCGTTCTGACCGGAACGCTTGCGGATGACCATGGTATTGCCGCTTGCGTCCTTCGCCATGATTTCCACAGCGTTGTACTTGCCGCTTTCGCGCAGATCGGAGGCTTCGATGCGGATCTTGTCGCCCGTCTTGATGCCTTCCATCGTCTGATAGAGCTTGCCGTTTACGAATACATCCGCCGACGCGATCTTGTCGTCCGCTACAGTCACGTGCAGTTCGTAGAAATCGGTACCTTCATATACGCCGGTGATGCCGATCTTCTTCGATGCGGTGTAGTAGCCGAAGGATTCCACGAGCGTTTCGGGCGTTGCCATCTGCTCGTTCATCCAGCCGCGGCGGTCGTTCATCCACTTGCGGAAGGTGTCGACTTCCTTTTCGTGTGTCCAGTCGTAGCCCCAGCGGGAGTTGTCCACTGCGGACGGACCCGCGAGTTTTTCGTTCCAGACTTCCAGTTCGGACATCATGGTGTCGATGTTGCCCTGGATTTCGTACCAGCGTTCGTACAGCTGGAGGACGAACCACGGATCGTTGTACAGCGCACGGTACCAGTATTCACGGTCCTGGCTTTCGCTGTGCCACCAGGTGTTGTACTTGCCGCCGTTGCCGCCGAGGTTGACGTGGTTGCCGGAGGTCCAGTCCATATCCCAGATCGGGCCCCAGGTGATCAGTCCGCCGACATCCTTGTAGAGATAGCAGCTCTTGTAGAGAAGTTCGACGTTCTTGAAGACTTCGTTGACCATCCAGAAGTCGATGAAGGATTCCACATCCATATATTCGGAATAATGCTTGCCTTCGTTGCTCAGACGGTTCGGCGCGTAGATCGCGTCTTCCATATCCTGAACGTAATCCTTCAGGTAGTTCATCATTTCGTCGTTGCTGCTCAGGTATTCCGGATTCTGGAGCTGAAGCTTCATGTCGTTCTTCGTCTTGAACTTGGAAACTTCGTCGTAGTAGAAGTCGTTTTCGATCAGGTAACCGCCGGTGATGTCATATCCGGAGGTATCCACGTAATCGGAAATGGTGTAGTTGCCGAACTTGCCGGTGGTGATCCAGGACAGGTTCTTTGTAAGGTTTTCTTCGAGCTTGTCGCGTTCGTCCTTGGAGAGGCCTTCCTTCTTTGCGATCGCCTTGGCAACGTCTTCCGCTTCTTCTTCCCAGTTGAAGATGTCCACACGGCCGGCTTCCGCACGGATCGCTTCCGTGAGCTGGTACATACCGTAGTATTCGCCGTTGAAGATCACGTTGACAAAGGTGGATTCACAGGTCGCAAGACCGAGATCCATACCGAAGTCGTAGGAAAGCTTGTTGCGGAGGTTGGTGCGGTCGTAAACATTGGCGAGGAGGCACCAGTGCTTGCTTTCTTCCATGCCGAACAGAGCCGCCTTGTCGTCGAGCTTGATGCGGAACGGACGCTTTGCCTGATATGCCGTGGAGTTCCCGCGGAGCTTGATCTGCATACCGCCGTTATACTTGGTATCGGAATATTCCGCCGTGGTGATGATCTGCAGGTTCGCGCTGTTGTAGCCGCCCTTGGAGACGTCGTAATATGCGCGTTCGCTTTCGATGTAGAAGGTCGGGATGCTGCTGTTGTAGTAGACTGCATCGTCGTAACCGTCGACCTGCAGCGTTACCATGCCGTTTTCATCCTTGGAGGTGAGCGTGTAGGTGCCGTCCTTGCCGGAAGCGGTACCCATCGTCGCGCCGGACGCGGCGTTCTTTACGATCCACTTGAAGGTCACGCCGGACGGATAGTTCTTTGCGATCAGTTTGTCGCCGTCACGTTCGATGTAGCCGACCACGCCGGAGAAGACGCGGAGTTCATACGGCTTCATAATGCCGTCGGCACGCGCGGTGATGGTAACGTCCGCATAGCCGAATTCGGGCTTGGTGACCTTTGCGGTCTTGCCGTCGATCTTGATGATGGATTCGTCGCTGGACTTCCAGGTGATCTTCTTGCCCATGACTTCGTCAACAAGGGTGAAGCTGGACTGGATCTTGTCTTCCGTATCGCCGTTTGCAAGGGTCACGGTGACAAAGTCGAGAACGGAGAAGAGCGGGCTTTCGTAGGTATCCTTCGGAAGCGGGTATGTTCCTTCCGCGATGTGCCATACGGACTCGTCCAGATTCAGATTGCCGCCGCAGAGGGATTCATAGGATTTTGCCTGACCGATGCCGCGGTGTTCGCCGCCCACACCGGAGAGGTAGTAGACATTTTCCAGCGTATTGACGTCGGAGTCACCGCCGGTGATCGCATTGCCCGCGCCGCCTTCATGAACGACGGAACCGAGCTGGAGAACATTTTTCAGCGTACCGAGGTCGGAGCCGCGGATACGTCCGATCAGACCGCTGGTATACTTCGCGTTGCCGTTGTTGTCGCCGGTAACGTCCACATTGGTGAAGATATTCGAGATGTGAATGGTCGTGTTGCTGCAGCCGGTTTCCTGCTTGGTACGGCACTGACCGATGAGCGCGCCGACGCCGAGAATATCGCCGGAGTCATTTTCGACGTTGAGCGTACCGGAAATGATGGAGATATTGTCAACCACCGCATGTCCGCTGACCTGACCGCAGAGAACGCCGTAGGTCGCGGAGCCCTTTGCCTTCCCGGAAACATTGACATCCTTGAGGATGAGGTTCTTGACGACTGCCGGATCGTTTTTGTCCTTGGAGCCGACGGAGCCGAACAGACCGACATGGACGCGGTCGCGGTCGCTGACGGTGATCTTCAGACCGATGATAGTATGACCGCGGCCGTCAAAGGTACCGCTGAAGACATTCTTGCCTTCCACGATCCCGCATTCGCTTTCGGAACCGCCGATCGGGGTGAAATTGGGCGTCGCGGAAAGGTCAATGTCCGCAACGAGAACGTAGTCGCCGTCAATGGGATATTTTGCGCTGGCACCGATCTTCATCAGTTCCGTCGCGGAACGGATGGCAATGCCTTCGATGGAATCCGCGTCGCTGTCGACGGAGCCGTCGGGCTTCTTTTCGACCGCCGCAGGTTCTTCCTCTTCGGGAGCCGCTTCATCGGTCGAAGGTGCGGACGCGGTATCCGTCACACCGGACTCGGACGGAGCCGGAGTGACCGGAGCGGTCTTTTCACAGGAAACGAGCGCACCCGAAAGAAGGAGCGCCGCCGTCAGCAGAGCCGCCGCGGTTTTGGAAAACGGGGAGTTTGCCTTTTTCATTCGTATGGAAACCTCCGATATGTTGAATAGTATGTAAAATATATAAAAGAATGTCCGCAGCTTCCGCCGCAGACCCGCAGAATACAGGGATACTTATAATTTTAATATATCTCATAAGCGATTTCAATACTTTTTTATTAAAATTTACATTATAATTCTCAGATATCCTTCCTTTTTCGAAAAAAATATGTTAAAATGGAAACAACAAAAAATTCATCCGAAAAGGAGCCGTTATGACTGACCCTTCTCATCCCGTATCGAAGAAAAGCATGAGCCGGAAGCTGTTTTTTGTCTATGTCCTGCTTACCGCGCTCCTGCTCACCATTCTCTGCGGATCGTTCACCGCAACGGTCATCCGCAGCGTTGACAACATTCTCGCGCGGCTTGCCGAAGACGACCGCAGTCTCAGCACATTTGTTACCGTATTCTCCGCACTTGACTCCGCCGTTCTTGAAGTTCACAGCCTTATTCCCGGTCTGCTTGCATTCATCTTTTCCCTCGGAGTAGGGATGATCGTACGGATCGGACGAAAAAAAGGCGGCGTACGCTTTGCAGTCTGCCTCATCCTTGCCGTGATCGCAGGGATTCTTCTGTTCATCGTATCGCTCGCCGTATCGATCCTTCTGACGGAAGTCAACGACATCCGTTTTGCGGATCTTCTGCTCTCGCTCTACCACAATCTGGAAGGCTTAGCTACCCTGCTGTGAGGTAACCCATGAAAAAAACATATCGAATGAAACTGCTCGCTCTCCTTGCGGCAGTCGTCGTGCTGCTGACGGCCGTAACGGGATGCGCCAACGGAGAAACCATGAACACCGAAGTATTTGCAAATCTGATCAATGAAGCAAACCGTCAGTGGACGGTCGGGTTCGGGCAGGCTGTTCTGCCGTATCCGGAAGAAACAAGTGACCCGACCTACATTGCCGGCTACAACCAGGCCTGGGAGATCACCGGCATTCTTGACGAACAGCGCGCCACGGCAGTCTGGATCGACTGCGGCGGCAAGGGGATCCTGATCATCGGGATCGACTGTGTAGGTCTGTCGAACAAGTACGTGGAAGATATCCGCACCGACCTTGCGGCGGAATGCGCGGAATGGGGCTGTGTATCCGTGAACGTCTACTCGACGCACACCCATGCCGGCATTGACACGCTGGGGCTCTGGGGTGAAGTTGCCGTCGACGGCAAGAACAAGGAATTCCAGCAGACGCTTGTGGAAGGCGCGTTTGAGGCGGCACGTCTCGCATACGAAAACCGCCGTCCGGGCACACTCACCTACAGCAGCGCCGACTCCGAAGACTCCCTGCGCGACTCCCGCGACCCGCAGGTATTCGACCGTTTCCTGCACCAGCTCCGCTTCAAGCCGGATGACGGCTCGTCCGGTGTCCGCATCATCTCCTACACGGCGCACGCGGAATCCCTGCGCGGGGACAACACCCTGCTCAGCCGCGACTTCCCGGGCGAAATGGCGGACATTTTCAAGGCAGAAACAGGTGACGACATGCTGTACATGCCTGCAGCCGTCGGCGGTCTGCTGATGACCCGTGATTTCACGGACGAAATGGGCTTTGCGACCTACGAAGAAAACATGCGCTACACGGGACGCCGTCTGGCAGATTATCTGCTTGCGATCCCGGAAGAAGAAGAAATCGTTATTGAACCGACCATGCGTGCGGCGCGCACCGTCTTCAGCATCCCGCTGGACAACACCGCGTTCATGTACTACCGCTTCCTCGGCATCCTCGACAACACTGCCATCCCGTACAAGGACAGCGGCACCGGCTACGCACTGGTCAGCGAACTGTCGGTCATCACGCTCGGCGACTACACCCTGACGCTGATCCCGGGTGAAATCTTCCCGGAACTGGTCTACGGCGGCTACTTCGACGACAACTGGGCGACCTCCCCCGAAAACGAAAATCCCGTTCCGCTCGTTGACATCGCCGCGCAGTACGGCTTCGGCAACCTCCTGATCTGCGGTCTCGCCAACGACGAAATCGGCTACATCGTTACCCCCAACGACTTCCTCCTCTCCGAAACCGCCCCCTACTTCGACAAAATCGATGACCACAAGGGCGAAAACCACTACGAAGAAACCAACTCCGTCGGTCTCCATACCGCCGCAAAAATCGCCGAAGCCTTCGAAGCAACTCTCAAGGCTCTGAGCAACTGAGGAGTCCGGGAAAATATTGTTTTGCAGTAATTTCTTGAGGGAAACCTTTTCAGAGGAAAGGTTTCCCTCAAACTCCCTTCCAAACCTCTTTCATCTGTTACAGTGATTTTGACTGTGCAGATTTTTTCTTTTGAAAAAATTTTTGACCATCAAAAATCCCCTTCACAAACCCATATCAGCCACACAAACCGTCAGCAGCAGATTGAAGTTTTTGCGGAGCTTTTTTCAAAAAGCGACCGTATCCCCTCCACGTAACCCCCGCACAAACTCCCCCAAAAAGTTTTCCATTGAAAAATCCGCAAACCTCTTGCAATTTCTGTCGGGTTGTGATACAATAGATAGGCTAAGATTTTATAGCCGTATCATGGTTATACTATAACGATTTATTCGGAGGCAAAAACATGCAGATTGCGATTGGCATCCTTCTGATTATTTCCGCTCTCTTCCTCATCGTTGCAGTTCTCATGCAGCAGGGCAAGAGCCACAACCTGTCCGGTGCGATTGCCGGCGGCGCGGAAACCTTCTTCGGTAAGGAAAAGGGCTCCACGATCAATAACAAGCTGTCCAAGCTGACCACCGTTGTTGCTATTGTGTTCGCACTCCTCGTTCTCGTATCCTACTTCCTGCAGGATACCGTTGACCTCAGCAGCTACACTGCAGCCGCATCCGGCAGCGATGACCTCACCGCAGCGATCACCGAAGCTCTCGGCGATACTGTTGTTGACGGCGCTGCTGATACCACCGCAGAAGAACCCGCTGCCGAAGGCGAAGTAACCGAACCGTAACTGAAAACGACAAAATGAGCGGAGCCGTGTGTTCCGCTTTTTTGTTTGATTTTTTCCGCGGATAAAATCACGGATTCTGCAGACGATAATTCCATATCACCATTTTTCATATCATTTTCAAGGAGTAAAAGGAAACATTGTCAGGTAAAACCAAAACAAAAAATAAAAAACGCGACTTCAGAAAAATCGTGACCGGCGACCGCAAGGCGAGAAACGCCAAGCGCCGCCGTCATGACTTCGCAAACAAAACCTCGTTCGGCGTCACCGTCGAAGGCACGTTCGCCTACAGCGGCCGCGGCTTCGGCTTCTGTATCCCCGACGAAGATTACGGCCTCCCGGATGTTTTCATCCCGCCGCGTATGACGATGGGCGCGATGTCCGGCGACCGGGTCACCGTCAAGCTGAACGGACGCGCGGAAGGTGAAAAAATCGAAGGCGAAGTCGTGGACGTCGAATATGCATGCGATTCCATCATCGGAACACTCCACCGGATGCGCGGATATTCCTACGTCATTCCGGACAGCAAACGCTTCGGCGTGATCATCTATATCCCCGAAGCGGCGGCGGACGCCGTATGCGATGCGAATTCCGACCTCCTGAAGGTCGAAGTCCGACCGTTTGAGGAAGAATTCTTCACCCGTACCCGCTCGATCACCGTGCGCGGTCCCTATGATATGCCGTATTTCGATACCATGGGCGAGATCGCCAATGTCTTCGGCAGCGCACTGACAAAAGACGCGAATTACGCGGCGATCCTCTATTCGAACGGCATCCGCACGGAATTCCCCGAAGCGGTTCTCCGTCACGCCGACGAAGTATCCCGGGAAGAGATCCTTCCTGTGGAAAACCGCACGGATTTGCGGGATAAACTCATCCTTACCATCGACGGCGCGGGCGCAAAGGACCTCGACGATGCCATCTCGCTCGAACGCGACGGCGGAAACTGGATCCTCGGCGTCCACATCGCGGACGTCTCGCATTACGTCCGCCAGAATACGCCGACCGAATACGAAGCACGCGAACGCGGCACCAGCGTCTATTTCACCGACAAGGTCGTGCCGATGCTTCCGGAATCCCTCTCGAACGGCGCGTGTTCCCTGAACGCAGGTACGGACAAATACGCCCTCTCCGCGGAGATCACGCTGGCTCCCGACGGACGCCGCATCCGCACGAAAATCTTCAAATCCATCATCCGCAGTACCGTGCGCGGCGTGTACGATGAGGTCAACGCCCTGTTCGCGGACGGCGAATCGAGCATTTATTACGACAAATACCGCGAAGTCTTCCCGATGCTTGCGGATATGTTCGGGCTTTATAAGATCCTCGCGGAAAACAGCCGGGAACGCGGTGTCATGGAACTCGAGGACAGCGAAGCGGTCATTCTGCTCGACGGCGAAGGAAAACCCGCAGAAATCGTCCGCAGAGAACGCGGCGACGCAGAAAAACTGATCGAACAGTTCATGCTGCAGGCAAACTACGGCGTCGCGGAAACGCTGAAAACGCTGGATCTTCCCTGCCTCTACCGTACGCACGACAAGCCCGACCGCGAAAAAATGCAGGCGTTTGCCGTCTTCGCACACAATCTCGGTCTGGATACGCGCGGCATCTATACGGAAGAAAAACTCCCGAAACGCCGCCGTGATGCGGACGAAGACGACGACAAACCCGCCTCCATGAAGGAAATTGCCGCGCTGTCGGCAAAACTGATGGGTATCCTTGAAGACGCCAACGAACGCGGCATCGGCGGCATCGTCTCGACGGTGCTTCTGCGGAGCATGATGAAAGCGAAATATCAGTCCGTGTGCGCACCGCATTTCGGTCTCGGCGCACCGGTATACTGCCATTTCACCTCCCCGATCCGCCGGTATCCCGACCTGTTCGTCCACACGGTCATCACCGCCGTTCTCGAAAAAACAGGCCTTCCCTACCTCGACCGCTTCAGCGGTGAGATCGAAAAGACCTGCATCGGTGAACTTGCGGCGGCGGCATACGACCGCGGAGAATCGTCCAGTGATGCGGAACTCCGCGCACAGACGGCGGAACGCGACATCACCGACCTGTACATGGCGATCTATATGTCGGACAAGCTGGGACAGGAATTTGAAGTGACGGTCTGCTCGGTCATCCGGAGCGGTATGTTCGTCCAGTGCGACAACCTCGTCGAAGGCTTCATCCCGGCGGCGTGCTGGAAGGATGCCAAGGTAAACGACGAATTCATGACCCTTACGGCGGACGGCACGGTCTATACCCTCGGCAGCCGTCTGACCGCTGTCCTGTACGACGTGGATATCGCGGCAGGAAAAATCACCTTTGAACCGAAACGGAACTGATGCAAAACAGGAACGCCCGAAAAGCGTTCCTGTTGTTTTATATTAAGGGAAATTTTCCGTCTTATTCTCTTCCTCTTGTCAGAAGAATCACGCAGTCCTCCGGCATCTGCAGTTCCACTACACCGTTTTCCATCGCGACAGAACATTTTTCCATCGTACGATCCCGGTCGAGAATTTCCGCCTGCCAGATTCCGTCCGGCACCCCGGCGATGTGCAGAGCGGCAGTCTTTTCCGCCTTCTCTTTATCCTTCCGGTAATGGGTCAGCATGATGCCGTATCCGTCGTCGCCGGCGGCTGCCGTTACATACAGGTCTTCGTCTTCCGACGCACATTCCACACACGTGCCGAGTCCATACAGATGAGAATACATGACAAAGGGATAATACCCCTTCAGCGGACGGTAGGTATAGAAGTCAAACATTCCGCAGAACGCGCACGGTCTCGCATCGTAATACATCAGCATATCGAGCGTGGACGCCTGACCGACCGCCATGCTCGCCGACGTAAACGCCGCGCCGCGCATCCCGATGATCGCTTCGATCGAAGAAATGAACAGATCCGTCCATCCTTCCACGTAGTTGTATTCGTTGAGAATGCTTTCGGTCCCGGTATATCCAGCTTCGTCGAGACGGTCGCGGAGGTATTTTTCCATCGAAACGATCACCTGCGGATCTACCATGTATGCGTGCCAGGAGAAGAAGTCCAGCGGGACACGCTTTCCGTCTTCCGTCAGCGACGCGAGGAAATTCCGGATCCACGAACCGTTTCCGTTATCCAGACTGGACATGGACGGCCCGCCGATCTTCAGATGCGGGAAGCGCTTCTTCAGGTGTGTTGCCGCGACTTTGTAGAGATCGTAGTATTCTTCCGGCGTGCCGGACCAGTTCGGCTGACTTCCGTCCGCGGCGATTCCGTCCGGTTCGTTCCAGATTTCCCAGTATTCGATGTTGAAACGGAACCCGTCCGCCCAGCCTTCGTTGTAATGCCGGATGATATGTTCGCAGATGACCGCCCACTTATGGAAATCTGCCGGAACGAGCGATCCGTAATGCTTGGGCAAATGCTCGATCTTCGTTCCGAGACGGTAGAAAACGCCGCTTCCGGAGTCCACGATCGTCTGGGTATAACGGTCGGTCAGCGTAAAATCATACGATGCCGGGTCGTAGGGATTCTTATTGAAATCCGGGAAAATGGCGTGGACATCCACCGTATGTTCGCCGCCGTACGCGGAGAAGAAGGAGGCATCGTGATTCCGGACATACGGGATCTTTGCCGCCTGAAATTCCCTGAAATTTCCGCGGCTCTGTTCCACGGTCGATGCACGGATCGGACCGTTGTTGACGGCGTGCATGATTTTCATTTTTCCCCTGGCAGACTGAAAATTAACGTTTACGGCAGACATTTCTGTTCCTCCCTGTTTCTAAAATATTGTCGTTGTTCGTGAAATCTTTGATTTGTTTTTATTATAGCAGATTCCCGGCACCCGGAAATAGAATCGGTTTGCCGAAATGTTGTCCCAGACTGCTTTCTGTCTCCGAAAAGAAATTGATTTCCGGACGGTACTTGTGTTATAATACGGTATGGAGAGGAGGGTGTCGTCATGTCCTATTATCTTGTCGATCATGCGGAATATCCGCAGAAAACGCTGCCCGTCAACTGTGTGAAATGGAGCGGACTGCGCCAGCATTCGGGCTTCCATCTGCACAATCATCAGGAACTGGAGATCATCGCGGTCCGCGCAGGAAAAATGCAGATCACCGCCGATACCGATTCGTACACGGTCGCGGCAGGAGAAGTCATCGTGTTCAATCCGTACGTCCTGCACGCCGGCTTTCCGGAAGACGAAACGACGGAATATCTCTGCATCACGTTTTCCCTTACGCAGATTTTGAATTTCCCCAAATCACCGCTGACCGCCTGTGCCGCGGCACTGACAGAAGAAGTCACCCGGTTCGATGTGTATTATCCGTCCGGCGCGGAAAACCGCTCCGGAATTTACGAAATGACCGAAGAGCTGTACGACGCATTCTATCAGAAAAGCAATGCAAGCGAATGCCGCACCATGGGTATCCTCTATTCCCTGCTTGCCTTTCTGTTCGAGCATCACTATCACGAAAATGAAGGAAAAAGCACCGGCAGACGGAATATCAAATTCATGCGCGGACTGGCGCAGTATCTGAACGAGCATTTTTCCGAAACGATCGGCACCGAGGACGCCGCCGAAGCCCTGTTCATGAGCAGTTCGTGGTTCTCGCATACCTTTCACCGGCATTTCGGCTGCAGTTTTTCAAAATACCTGTGCCAGTACCGGATCCAGCGCGCGGCATCCATGCAGGCTGAGCCGTCCATGTCCCTTGCGGAAATTGCGGCGGCCGTCGGGTTTACGGATTACTGCTATTTCTCCCGTTCGTTCAAAAAGTACACCGGACAGGCTCCGGCGGAATATTTCCGCCGCTGGAAGATGCCGAAGAAAGAATGACCATCCCTGTTTTTTCTTCATTTTTTTACGATTTCCGCACAAATCCCCCGAATCTCCGAAAAACCGCTTGTCAATTCCCTTTCCGGCATGCTATAATACAGCATCACTTATCGATATCATAAGGAATTGCTTATAATGCAGATTTTTCTCATCTGTTTCATCACGGGGATCGTCGGTCAGCTCATCGACGGGACGCTCGGCATGGCGTACGGCGTGACCTGCAGTACCCTGCTCCGTGCGATGGGGATCCCGTCGGCGGTGTCGTCGTTCTGCGTACACGCGGCGGAAATGTGCACGACCCTCGTTTCGGGGATCTCCCATTTCAAAATGAAGAATATCGACCATGCCCTGTTCCTGCGGCTCATTTTCCCGGGTGTGATCGGCGGGATCCTCGGCGCGTACGTTCTGACGAGCTTCGATGACCGCATCGTTTCGCCGCTGGTCAGCGCGTATCTGATCGTGATGGGCGTCGTGATCTTTCTGAAGGCGTTCAAAAAGAAGGCGAAGGAACCGAAGAAAATCGGACACGCGGTCTATCCGATCGCGCTTGCCGGCGGATTCAGCGATTCCATCGGCGGCGGCGGATGGGGTCCAGTCGTCACGTCCACGCTCGTTGCGGCGGACTGCGACGTCCGCACGACGATCGGCTCGGTCAACTCGGCGGAATTCTTCGTGACGCTGGCGGAATCTGCGGCGTTCATCCTGACGCTCGGCTCGGTCGGGGACTGTCTCCCTGCGGTCGGCGGACTGATCCTCGGCGGAATCATCGTCGCGCCGTTCTCGGCGTATCTGTGTAAAAAAGTGCCCGTGAAGCCGCTGATCGCGGTGCTGGGCGTACTGATCGTCGGCGTGAATACGTGGAAACTTGTGACAGCATTGATGGGATAAAAAATGACCGGAGTGGGTTGACCACTCCGGTTTTGTTGTTTATTCGATGGTGAATTCCGAAAAATCCCCGCAGCGGCGGGAAAAGATTTCGGAAAAGTGTAAATTCTTTCCCCAAACTCTTGCAAACCTCCCCGGGATGGAGTATACTTGACGGTGATAAAGTCTCCGTGAAAATCGGAAGACTTTCAATACTATCCGGAGTGTGATTTCAAATGAAACTGATTATTAAGAACGATTACAACGCAATGTGCGAATGGGCCGCACAGCACATCGCTGCAGCGATCAACGCGCACAAGGAAGACCGTCCCTTCATCCTCGGTCTCCCCACCGGTTCCTCTCCGCTCGGCGTTTACAAGCGCCTGATCGAAATGAACAAGGCCGGCGAAGTTTCCTTCAAGAACGTCGTTACCTTCAACATGGACGAATACGTTGGTCTGCCCCGTGAACACGACCAGAGCTACTGGTACTTCATGCACGACAACTTCTTCAACCACATCGACATTCCCGCAGAAAACATCAACATCCTCAACGGTATGGCAGAAGATCTCGAAGCGGAATGCCAGCGCTACGAAGACAAGATCGCTTCCTACGGCGGCATCGACCTCTTCATGGGCGGCTCCGGCGTTGACGGCCACATCGCATTCAACGAACCCTTCACCTCTCTCGTATCCCGTACCGGCGTACGTGCGCTGACTGAAGACACCCTTCTCGTAAACTCCCGCTTCTTCGACAACGACCCGAACAAGGTTCCGAAGACCGCTCTTTCCGTCGGCGTCGGCACCGTCTGTGACTCCAAGCAGGTTCTCCTGCTCATCAGCGGTCACAACAAGGCACGCGCTCTCCGTCACTGCGTAGAAGGCGGCGTTGACCACGCATGGACCATCTCCGCTCTCCAGATGCATCCGGACGGAATCGTTGCCTGCGACGAAGCAGCATGCGGCGAACTCAAGGTTGACACCTACAAGTACTTCAAGGAAATCTACAAGAACGAAAAGTAATTGAAGATGGATTTTTTCTCGGGGAAGGAACTTTTTTCAAAAAGTTCCTTCCCGACTTGTTTTTCAAGTCGGAGCCGAACACCCATCCTCAAAAACTTTTAAACTGTATAGATTGACAAAGTTTGTGCAGATTTTTTGTAAAAAAACAAACCCGCTCTATGGATGAACCACAGGGCGGGTTTTCTTTACGAAAATCCTATATGATGTTGTTTCTATATAGAGCCGCACGCGGCAGTGTTTTCGTGTTTATCGGGATTACTTTGCGTAATCGATCGTCCGGCTTTCGCGGATCATGTGGACCTTGATCTGTCCGGGGTATTCCAGCTCGTTTTCGATCTTCTTGACGATGTCGCGCGCTACGATCACCATCTGGTCGTCGTTGACCACTTCCGGCTTGACCATGATGCGGATTTCGCGTCCCGCCTGAATTGCGAAGGATTTTTCGACGCCTTCGAATTCGTTTGCGATTTCTTCGAGCTTGTTCAGTCTCTTGATGTAGTTTTCGAGGTTTTCGCGTCTCGCGCCGGGTCTTGCCGCGGAGATCGCGTCTGCCGCCTGTACAATCAGAGCGGTGATCGACTGTGCTTCCACGTCGCCGTGGTGTGCTTCGATCGCATGGATGATTTCCTTGGATTCCTTATACTTTCTTGCGACTTCCACGCCGAGCTGTACATGGGAACCTTCCACTTCCTGCGTCAGTGCCTTACCGATGTCATGGAGGAGACCGGCTCTCTTTGCCAGCGTGCTGTCAACACCCAGTTCGTCGGCGATCATGCCGGAGATGAGTGAGACTTCCACGGAGTGACCAAGGACGTTCTGACCGTAGCTGGTACGGTACTTCAGACGGCCGAGGAGCTTGACGAGTTCGGTGTTCATACCGTGGATACCGGTATCGAAGACGGCGCGTTCCCCTGCCTGCTTGATGGTGTTTTCCACTTCGCGGCGGGCCTTTTCGACCATTTCTTCGATGCGGGTCGGATGGATACGTCCGTCGGAGATCAGCTTTTCAAGAGCAAGTCTCGCAATTTCGCGGCGGACGGGGTCGAAGCAGGATACGGTGATCGCTTCGGGGGTATCGTCGATGATGAGGTCAACGCCGGTCAGCGTTTCGATCGTGCGGATGTTGCGTCCTTCACGTCCGATGATGCGTCCCTTCATTTCTTCGCCCGGGAGCGGCACAACGGAAACGGTAATTTCGGATACATGGTCTGCCGCACATCTCTGAACGGCGAGGGAGATGATTTCCTTTGCCTTTTCGTCGGCGACTTCCTTGAATTCTTCTTCGAGTTCGACGATCTTCTTCGCCTGTTCGTGCTTGATCTCGCCTTCCAGCTGTGCGATCAGCTTGGCGGTCGCTTCTTCGGCGGTCATACCGGCGATCTTCTGCAGGGTTTCGTACTGTTCTGCCTTGATCTTTTCGATGGATTCGTTGAGTTCGGTGGTTTCCTTGAGCTTCTTCTGAAGGTTTTCGTCCTTCTTTTCGGCGGACTCGATCTTGCGGTCGAGGGTTTCTTCCTTGGAGGTCACGCGGCGTTCCTGACGGGTCAGTTCGTTGCGGCGGTCCTTGAGTTCTTTTTCAAACTCATTTTTGGTCTGTAAGATTTCTTCCTTGGCTTCGAGGAGAGCTTCCTTCTTCTTGGTTTCGGCAACCTTGATACCTTCCTCAAGAATTTTTCTCGCCTGTGTTTCTGCGGAGCCGATTTCTGCTTCCGCTACCTTCTTGCGATATACGACACCGCACAGGAAACCTGCACCGATGCCGACCACACCTGCAATCACTGCAGCTACGATGGCTGGTATCATCCCGTTCCCCCCTTTGTTTGTCTTGTTCTGCATGGTTTTTCACCTTTCGCTTTCAGCTTTATGATTAAATTTTCAATATGTCTGTAACCAAACCGCGCCTGCGGGATTATTAAAAACATACCTACATAATATTATAAACGCACGGAGGAATAAAGTCAAGAATAATTTTTTAAAATTACATTTCCAAACGATATAAATTGCCTTTTTTTATAAATTCCGTGGAATGGGGTACACTATCTGCACGACAAATCCAAACACAGGATCGGGAGGATTTTATAATATGTACAAAATCTGGAATTTTCACACGGGCGCATCCCATCCGCCGCTGAGCGGTGACCTCACCTGTGACGCGGCGGTCATCGGCGGCGGAATCACGGGCGTCCTCTGTGCCCGTGCCCTTGCACGGCGCGGTCTTTCCGTCGCGCTGTTCGAGGAGCACACCGTCGCTCACGAAGGAAGCAAAACCGCACGCAGTACCGCCAAAGCGACCATCGCCCACGAAACCGCCGCGTCGGCGCTTGCGGAAAACGTCTCAAAGGAAGCATCCCGGAAATACATCGCCGCCAATCTTGCGGGACTCCGGTTTCTGCAGGAACTCACCGGCGGTGAGGGGACGTGCGATATGTACCTGTATGCCCTTCACGGCGAACGGCGTCTGCAGCGCGAATTCCGTGCTCTCTCGGACGGCGGCGTTGTCTGCGAATACCTGCCCCGTGCACCATTCACGCTGTCGGACACGCAGCAGATCACAGCAGCCGTGCGGATCCCGGATCAGCTCGCCGTCGATCCGGTCGGTCTGGCGCACCGGCTCTGTGCCGAAGGAAGCTTCGCGGTCTTTGAGCATTCGCCCGTCACTGCCGCCGGACGGCATACGCTCACCTGCGGCGGACATACCGTCACCGCCGCGCACGTCATCGCCGCAACGAATTATCCCGTTTTTCACGAAGCCTCCCTGCCGATGAAGCTGATGCGGAAAACCTCGTACGCCGCCGCGGTCCGCTGTGCGGACGGATTCCGTCTTCCGGCAGACATCATGGCCTACGGTGCGGACGGCGGATTCGGGTACCGTTTCGCCCGGGACGGAGAGATCCTGATCGTCAGCGGCGAAACGCACCGCGGTGCGGCGGCGCCGAATGCGGGACAGCGTCTGCTCCGTGCGGCGGCAGAAGCCGCAAACGGAAATATCGAGATCGTCCGTCAGTGGTCCAACAACGACGGCTATACGCACGACGGCATCCCCTACATCGGTCAGCTCCGGTGCGGGATCCATATCGCCTGCGGATTCGGTGCATGGGGAATGACGAACGCGGCAGGTGCCGCCGTGATCCTTGCGGAACAGATCTGCGGGAAAGGCGTCTGGTACGACGATCTTTTCTCGCCGTACCGCAATTTTCTGCGCGGCGGCATGACGCCGTTCGCGGAACACGCCGGAGTTGCCGCCGGCGGACTTCTCCGTACCATGGCACCGCCGCCCGACCGGTACGCCAGCGAAGTGGCACCCGGACGCGCGGAAATCATCAACTACCGCGGCAGACGTGCCGGAGCCTACCGTGATCCGGACGGACAGCTCCACGTCGTCCGTCTGCGCTGTCCGCATCTCGGATGCTGTCTCGAATGGAATCCCGAAGAAAAAACATGGGACTGCCCCTGCCACGGTTCCCGGTTCGACTACACCGGGAAATGCATCTCCAATCCGGCGGAAACGGGGATCGGACTGTAAAAAACGGCGGAAGGACAACTTTTTTTCGAAAAAAGTTTCCTTCCGCCGAAGATATTATTCCATTCATTTCCGGACAGCTCAGAGATCGTATATGGATGTCGGATGATATCCTTCCAGAACGAAGACGTCCAGCATATATGCCCTTCCCCGGCCGGTGACCTGCCGCAGGATCTGCGCGTTTTCTCGGGTGATGAGACTGAAATCCTCTTTGACAAGAAGATAATACGACGTTCCGCGGGCCGCACGGACGATCTGCTCCGCCATATCCAGAAGCGTATCGCCCGGTCTCCCGTACAGAGGCACAAAATTCAGGAATCTCCGCTCATTTCCGCAGAGGATGAGTCCCATGCTTCCCGCCGGAACATGATCCATGAACCAGTCGGCAAGGAACGCAAGATCCGTATGCGTCAGCAGACCCTGTTTCCGGAAAAACTCACAGATCTGCTCCGACATGAAGGGATATACGCTCCGGATCCCTTCCGCCGCCTTCGGTCCGATTCCCGGGACCTCCAGCAGTTCCTCATACCGCGCGGTCAGAACGTTTTTCACGCTGCCGAACCGTTCGATGAGTGCATGGGCGTGCGGATTCGTATTCACAACGGGGATGTATTCAAACAGAAGAAGTTCCAGAACCTCGTGCGGCTCAAAAGAATCCAGTCCGCCGTTCAGAAAGCGTTCCCGCATCCGTGAACGATGCCCGGCATGTATATTCTTTCTCTTTTCTTCCGCCATGGGGTATTTCTCCCGGTTTTACTGAAGCAGTGACAATCCGATAAATTCTACGCGTCTTCTCAGCCAGTCGCGCAGCCATTCCACTTCTTCCGCGAACGGAAGCTGTTCGTTCTTCGCAAGACCGCTGTACTGCACATCTTCACGCCATCCGGCTTCGTCAAAGTTGCGGCGGAAGGCGGCGCCGTAGTTGTCCATCAGCCAGTCGATCACGTTCTGACCGATCTCGTTGTCCTGATAGAGATTTTCAAGGATCGGGTAAACTTCTTCAAAACGCTTGACGACCAGTACCTTGAATTCCGGATCCTGAAGCAGTTCGTGGAACCAGTAATTATCCATCCAGATGCCGTCCGCCGTGTCACCGGAACCGGTGCCGTAGCCCGGATTGTTGCAGTAGATGTAGTATTTTTCTTCCGCGCAGGTATGCGATACGTTGCCCATCGCAAGGTCATAGTCCCAGATCGGACCGGCGTAGAGCAGACCGTCTTCGATATAATACTTCGTGGAGAAGTCGTATACGTCGATGGACTTGGTGATTTCCGAGTGGATATAGAAGTTCACGAACGATTCCACGTCGATGTACTGCGAGTACTGCGCCATGTCGTGGGTCAGAAGCGCGTCTTCCATTTCACTGAAGAAGGCTTTGATGAATGTCTTGTCGTCTTCCGTGATCTCTTCGGGACGGACTACGCCGAAGCGCTGACCGACCTTCGGCTTGTTGATGTAGTAAACACAGCCGCTGCGGTTCATGTCGATCTCAAAGATGTATTCGTAGTTCGACGTATCGATGTCCACGCGTCCGCTGCCGTCCGTGACGGGTTCCTGAATGGTGTAAACGCCCTTGTAGCTTCCGTCAATGTAAACGTCCGCATAGCGGCACTTGGAGGTATACGGGAGACCCATGCGTTCCCCGAGATGGTGCGCGATGTAGTTGCGCATCAGGGATTTGTCGTACAGATTCGCAAGGAATGCCCAGCGGCGGCCCTTGTCCATCCCGAGAACGGATACCTTGTCCTCAAAACGGATGTTGAACGGCTGCTTCGGCGCACCCGCGGTCGAGTTGCCGCGCAGGGAAATTTCCGCGTCGCCTTCCGTCACCTTGTATTTTTCGTCCTTTGCCGAAACGATGACAATGTCACAAGCACGGTACGTCCAGTCGACCCAGCCCTGTCCGGCGCTCGTCGTGATATAGACGCGCGGGATGTCGCCGCGCTGGATTTCCAGTTTTTCCTTGGCAGCCTTCAGACGGAGATAATACTCTTCCGCCGTCTTCTGATCGAACGCGTCCGTACCGACGATCGCATTCAGCTGCTTCTTGATCGCAATAAAGCGGTCGAGACTTTCTTCATCGTACAGATCCTGATCGACAGGCAGTTCTTCCATTTCGAACAGCGCTTTTTTCGCTTCAAAGAAGCTTTCGAACAGATATTCCGGCTCCGCAGGCTCGGTTTCCGCCGGCATTTCTTCGGCGATCTGCGTTTCTTCCGGTTCCGCCGCCGTTTCGCTTCCGCAGGAAACCATCAGAACCGCAAGCATCATGGCAATGAAAAGTTTGATCATTGAAAATTCACTCCGATTCGGATTTTTTGATTCATAATAACCATTTAATATTAAGTAATTGTAGCAGATTTCCGTGATTTTGTCAATGATTTTTCCGGATTGCCCGCAAAAAACGATCCGCGGACGGATCGTTTTTTCTGTATGTCTTTACTTTTTCCAGAGACGTACCTTTTCGAGATTGACAAAATGGTAGCGTGCGCCTTCGTGGGAGAAACGGAAAATCATCTTCTTGATGTCCGCATCCGCCGGGATGCCGTCGAGAACCGCTTCGTACGTACTCCAGCCGCCGTACAGGTCGGCGGACTTCGCAAACGAAATCTCCGTCGTGCCGTCCGCGCAGACAAGAAGGAGCTTCGCGGTCAGATTTGCCGTATTGTACAGGTTCACGGTCAGCCTGCCGAAGTTCTGCAGGTCGAGCTTGTTGTACGGATAGGACTTGACATAGCAGCCGAATTCTGCATCATCGTCTTCCGAGCAGACACGTACGCTCTGTCCTTCAAGGGTGAACGCAGTGTCCGGGCAGACTTCGGAACCGTTTTCCGGCTGCCAGATCGGATGCCAGAACAGGTCGAGAACGTCATCATGCAGCTTCGATCCCCAGACAGAGGTACGTCCGGTGTCGTACCACGGACGCGCTTCGATGGTGATGCGGTTTTCCTTGTCGGTGAAGAACGGATAGATCGGGTAAGCACCTGCCCAGAGGTTGCAGCACGGTTCGAGCGACTGGATGCAGTACGCCGCGTGCTTCGGTTCGGGAATGGCATCGCACCAGACTTCCATCGTACCGGACATCGGCTGGATCTCGCATTCCGCCGGAAGATATACGCCGTCATCGCCGGCAACGTAGAGGCCGACCGGACGGTCACCGTCCACAAACAGGCCGAATCCGTACGGTGCAAAGTTCAGACGGATGCGGTTTCCGACGACTTCCCAGTCGGTCAGATGCGCGGGAGTGGTCTGATCCCAGCCTCTGCCGTAGACGTTGTCGAGCGCAAGGCTTGCCATGCGTTCGCCGAGCGGATACTTGTTCGTCGGGTGGATCGGGTGATTGCCCTGATGGTATGCCCATATCGGGGAGAGATCACAGATCGGTGCCGCCGCAAACTTTTCGGGAGATTCCTTCGCCGTTTCGACAAAGGCATTGTTGAGGTAGCCCATATTGCATTCGCCGGAGCCGCCGTACGTCCACGGATAAATGAGGGACGAGATCATCATGAAGGAATCCGGGAACGCACCGAAGCGTGCCGCGTAGGTCTTGTGATAGAAACGGAGATAGTCGGCGTACGCCTTCGTC
Organism: Clostridia bacterium; assembly: GCA_017547755.1. Lineage (GTDB taxonomy): Bacteria > Bacillota > Clostridia > Oscillospirales > CAG-272 > UMGS1696. The sequence goes on from JAFYOX010000094.1 coordinate 71,474, forward strand.
CAGAATTCGCCGCCGCATTCGTTTTCGCCCTGATACCAGATCACGCCGCGCACCTTGACGCCTTCCAGCGGTGCGATCTTGACGTTGTACTGGGAGCAGGTCTGCTGGAAATTGCAGTCGCCGCGGTTGTTCCAGGTTTCAATGGTCGGATAATTGCCGATCTTCTGCATCCGGCCCTTCATGTATTCGTCCGCGTCAATGGCATCCTTCGGGAACCACGACGGCATGGACGTGCCGCCCCAGGTCGCGTTGAGAAAGCCGACCGGAACATCTTCCGCGCCGTTCAGCCAGTCGTACAGTTCCGCCGCAAACTTCAGACCGAGTGCGGAAACGCCGTTCAGCTTCGCGGCATTGTCCGCGTCCATCCAGGAACCGGTCATCATGCGGTCGGGTTCCCACGGGAATTCCCCGCCGCCGCCGAACGCCGGATAATCGACGTGGTACACGCGGATGTTCTTTCCGGCAACTTCGTCAAGCAGCTTCTGTACATCGGTGATGGTGGAGTTGGGCAGTTCCATGTTGGACTGTCCGGATGCCAGCCAGAGTTCGCCGAAGAGAACGTCGTGCATGGTGTAATCACAGCCGCACTTGCCGCAGTGGAGAGAGATATCGTACTTCGTGAAGGAAGCGCGGGGAGTCTTCAGTTCGAGAGAGAAGTTCCCTTCCGCATCCGCCGTCGCCGAAGCGGAGGAAACCAGCCCGGATTCGTTAAAGATCTTCCCGGTGATTTCCGCTTCCGCACCTGCCTTGCCGTTGATCACAAGACACGCGTCCGCCTGAAACAGCGCGCCGTCCGCAAAAATCTTCTGTAATGTAAACATAGAAAACCTCCTATTTATCTATACAGATTAAAGCTTTTTGAAAGGGGTTCGGGGAAAACTTTTTCTCGAAAAAGTTTTCCCCGAGAAACATTACTTCTGTTCCACAAAATGCAGGGTGAAGCTGTCGCCGGTGCCGCTTCTCATGCGGGAAACGTTCAGACCGGCGTTCATGAGGAATGCGCCGGAGTAGACTTCGCCGTTTTCTTCGAGGGTGTAATATTTTTCGGCATCGAGACCGCGGAAGCGGATGATGCGCTTGTTGCAGTGGTAGTAACGCATATTCACGAGGGTGAACAGCATTTCGCTCTTGTCGGGGGATACGAGTTCCCATGCCGCATAGTAGCTGTTGTCCCACGGATTGACGATACGGTAGAGGTCGCCGTAATGGGTGAGGTCGTAGTACTTGTGGTAGTCCGCAACCTGCTTCTTGACGATCTCGATATCCTTTTCGGTCAGATGGTTCGGGTCAAGTTCGTAGCCGAAGGTCCCCCACATTGCCACGTTGCCCTTGGTTTCGAAACCGGTGCGGCGGCTCATGGAAACGTGCGCGCCCATCGTGGATGCCGGATAGCACATGGACGTACCGAACTGGATCGCGATACGTTCGATCGCGTCGGTGTTGTCGGATGCCCAGATCTGGGGAGAATAGTACAGCATTGCGGGGTCGAAACGTCCGCCGCCGCCGGAGCAGTTTTCAAGAAGGATGTCCGGGAAGTCGCGGGTCAGGCGATCCATGACTTCGTAGGTACCGAGAACGAAGCGATGGAAAATTTCTTCGCCGTGTTCCTTGCCGAGCAGAGCGCTTCCGGCTTCGGAAATATTGCGGTTGAAGTCCCACTTGACATAGTCGATCTTATAGTTGGAGAGAACTTCCTTCATCTGACCGTAGATGTTTTCACGGACATCCGCGCGGGACATATCGATAACGTACTGCTGACGTGCGATAGAGCAGTCGCGTCCGGGAACATGGATGCACCAGTCGGGATGCGCGCGGTAGAGATCGGAATCGGGAGAGATCATTTCAGGTTCGTACCAGATACCGAACTTGAGACCGAGGGCATTGACGCGGTCGATCAGCACGCCGAGACCGCCCGGGAGCTTGTCTTCGTTGACGTACCAGTCACCGAGGGAACAGTTGTCGGAATTTCTTACACCGAACCAGCCATCGTCCATAACGAGCATTTCGATGCCGACTTCCTTGGCGCGTTCCGCGAAGGAAACGAGCTTGTCGGTGTCAAAGCTGAAGTAAGCGGCTTCCCAGCTGTTGATCAGCAGAGGACGCTTTTCGGTCTTCCAGCGGCCGCGGACGAGGTTGTTGTTGTAGAGACGATGGAAAATGCGGGACATTTCGCCGATACCTTCGCCGGAGAAGACGAGAACGGCTTCGGGAGTCTGGAATTCTTCGCCCGCTTCGAGGTGCCAGGTAAATCCGTCGGGGTTGATACCGATGTTCACGCGGGTGCATTCGTAGTAGTCAACGTCGGCGGTGATATCAAAATTGCCGCTGTAAACGAGGTTGAAGCCGAAAACTTCGCCCTGATTTTCGTCGGCACCGTGACGGACGAGCGCCGCAAAGGGATTATGGAAGTGGGAAGACGAACCGCGGGTGGAAGAAAGCGAGGTATGACCGTGTTCCAGCGGGGAACGTGCCATATTGCGTTCGGCGTTGTGGCGGCCGTAGAGATGAACGATATCGAAGTCCATCGTATTGAAGGAAACGCTCGCGCTGTAGACCTTTTCGATGTCCATCGGCTTGTCGGATTCGTTGATGATGCGGACAGCCTTGGTCATCGCGCCGTAATTTTCGAATACGGTGTACATGAGAACTGCCGCCGCGCCGGTCACCTTGTCGCGGACGTAGATCTCGAGAGTTTCGCATTCGTCATCGCAGTTCGCGTAGGTCGCAGGCATTGCCTTGAGTTCGGGTTTGCCCTTGTAGATCTTGTGGCTGACGTAGCGGAAGTCGGTGCAGTTGTTGCCGTCGGCATTGCGGATGGCAACGGCGGTCTTGCGGAAGTCACCGACGCCGAAGCCGGAATATTCGAGCGGAGAAACGTCCGCAGAGAACGAATGGTCTTCCACGGAAGCGTTGCTCGGAGAGAACGATGCGAAATATTCACGGAACTTATAGCCCTTGAAATTCACATCCGGGATCTTCGCGCCGTAATACTGGCAGAGAAGATATCCCTGTTCAAAAATTTCGATCACGTACGACGAGGTCGCCGTATCAAGCTTGAAGATGTTCTTATCTTCAAAAAAACGGATGCCCATGTGGTTTATTCTCCTTGATTTTTATTTTCAATATAATTGTCAGCTTTCCTGTTTCTGATTTTTCCGGAGCAGTATGCCTGCCCGCAGGGCAAAGTTCAGATCGCTGACATTCATTTCATCAAATTTGTTCAGATTTGCTGCAACCGTGGAAGGATCCCGTCCCAACCGGTTACCGATTTCCGCGAGCGACAGATCTGTCACCGCACGCACGGCAGAAATTACCGCGCAGCGTGCTTCACGTACATCTTTCCGGCGGCTGGTCCCGAGGATCTCCTCTTTCGTCACACCGAAAATTTCCGATGCATCTTCCAGGATCCGCATAAACGGATCCACGGAAACCGTTTCTTCCGGCACCGCAGATTTTCTTTCGATCCGCACGGTTTTCGCACAGCGGACAAGTGCCGAAAGATCGTCATTGAAACGATTGTCAATCGGTTTTCCGTTCAGAAGAAGGGTCGTTTTTTTCGCATAAAAGCGTTCCCGCAGAATCCGGTGGATTTCTTCCTGCGTTGCCGCCTTTCCTGCCAGATTCTCGAAATCCTCGAGAATCAGGTAATCCGCCGCATCGTATTTCTCACGGAATGCCGCCGAACTGCCTTGCTGGATGCTCACGATCAATTCGTTAACAAACTGCTCCGCCGATGTACAGACACAATCCGTTCCTGCCGGCAGGGACTGCATGACTTCTGTCCGGAACCGCGCACGTTCGTGATAATCGTACGTCAGAAGCTGGACAAATTCATATCCCGCTTTCCGGTTCACAAAATCCGCACAGAGCTGCTTCAGATCATCCGGCGCCTGCCCGCGGCATACGGCCGGTTCCGGTGCGGAATACAGTTTTTCGTAAAAAGCCTCTTCGTCCGCATAGGTATATTTGTGGATCGCCTGCAGACGGTTCAGACGCAGTGCCATTCCCGACGGCAGTTTCACATCCTGCAGATAGATCAGCAGCAGGTTTTTTTTCAGATCGCGGGCATAATTCAGTTCATCCCGGCAGTTGTCGGAATCCAGATATTCCTGTGCCATGAATGCGAGAAAAACGGTACATTTTTCCACATGCACGGCAATGTTTTCGTCCCATTCCGTCCCCGGGTCAATCCCTTCGTCGTACCAGACCCGGTACCCGTCTTTCTGCATCCGGGCAATCACCGGCAGAACCTCCGCGCGGCTGCGGTGTGCGTAACTGATAAAAATATGGGGTTCTTCCCCCGCATACGGTTTTTGTACGGCGAGTTCCGTCATAAATTCTTTGTTTTCCTTTCTCAATACTTCCCTACGATCTTGATTTCCTCAATGATCGCGCGGAAATTTTCGAGACTTACAGAGTTGGGAACGGAGTGGTCGGAGGAGAAGATGTAGCCGCCGTTTTCCTTGAGCGCGGGGATCACGCGGCGGATTTCTTCGATGATTGCTTCCTTGTCGTCCCAGAGAACGGCGTTGACGCCGCCGTGGAGAACGAGTTTGTCGCCGTAGTTCTTTTTGAGGGTAAGGGGTTCCATGCCGGCCTTGACTTCGAGCGGATTCAGTGCGTCGAGACCGATTTCCATCAGATCGTCGATGCGGGACATGATGTTGCCGCAGGAGTGGAGATGCGCATAGATGCCGCGGTTGTGCGCCCAGTCGACCGCACGCTTGTGAACGGGCTTGAGCATTTCGCGGTACATTTCGTTCGAGAAGAACGTCGTGCCCTTGTAACCCATGTCGTCCGGCCAGCTGATGCAGTCGAAGTGATAGCCCGCATCCCAGATCTCTCCGAACAGATCCATGCAGCGGTCGAGGTACGTATTGAACATATCCTGTACCATTTCCGGCTCTTCGTACATCGCGATCAGCAGGTTTTCCGTCCCCATCATCCACGAGTGCGTTACGTCAAAGCCGAACCAGAAGTTCGCCGTGATCCAGCGTCCTTCCGCCTGCCACTGCGGATATGCCTTCTTCAGATAGTCCCAGTTGATCCGGTTTTCGCCTTCGTACATCCGGCGCTTGCAGTCTTCCCATGCCGCCGGATCCGTTACCGTGTAGTCGAGGAATTCCGGCGTCGAGTCCAGACCCTTGTTGTGACGCATCGTTACGCCCCAGTTCGTCTTGTAGGTGATCGCCTTTTCGTCCTCTTCGATCACTTCGTAGGGATAGCGCGGCGTGATGTCCACACCGATGCCCGCCGTCTTGTCTACGCCGAAATAATCGCACCAGTCCATCCCTTCCGGCATACCTTCGTTCTGCCAGCGGCGGATCGTTCCCGCCCACGGACTGTCAATGATCGGCACGCGGTCCGCTTCCTTGTGCGCGTACATCCGCGCAAAGCGTTCTTTTACTGTCATTTCTGCCATCGTTTTTGTTTCCTTTCGTTGAAACTGACGTTATTTTTTCTGCTTTTAGTATAATAGAAATGAAGGATTTGCGCAAGGGGTTTGCGGATTTTTCTGCACGCTCATTCCTTCTTTTGCGAAACAAACATCCCGTAATCCTTCGGAACCCGGATCACCCCGTCCCGCTTTTCCCCTTCCGCAAAATATTAGCTCAATAAATCTCCGCCGTTTCCGCAGCCGAGTTCGAGGATCCGGTCGTTCTCACGGAAGCGATACTGCGAGAAAATCCAGTTTCCGAATCCCTGTTTGTTGACGCTGTATTTCTGATGGATGGAGATGCGCGTGTTCAGGTTTGCAGAGGTTTTGTACTGCTCCTTCACCTGCGCGCGGTCGTTGAGTGCTGCCATGACTGCCTCCGGAATCAAGTGATTTCGGGAGTATTATAGCATATCGGATGGGTGAAAGAAAGGGGATGAGAAGTTTTTTGAAAAATCAAAACTATTTTTCAAAAAGGTATTGACAAAGACCTATAGCTGTGCTATAATAAAGGAGCAACAGAGGGAAGCCCCTAAAGCGGGAGAATGTGCCGGAGTGGCGGAATTGGCAGACGCCCGGGACTTAAAATCCCGTGATACGAAAGTATCGTACCGGTTCGAACCCGGTGTCCGGCATCTTCTGTTGATCAACTGAATATCGCGGGGTAGAGCAGTCTGGTAGCTCGTCGGGCTCATAACCCGGAGGTCGTCTGGTTCAAATCCGGCCCCCGCAATCGAAAAAGTAACCTTTTTAAGTGAGATTCGCTTGAAAAGGTTCTTTTTTTATCAAAAAATCAACATCCTAAAATCTGGAAGGGGTTTGAAAGTTCAACAAAAATTCAACTCCCCTCTCAAATTCAGTTTTCCTGTGCTTTCTTCGAGAAAAATGCGTCCCCCAGAATGTCTGCATTCTTTTCGTCCGCCTTGACAATCACATGAGCGTAGATGTTCGCCGTCGTGCTGACCTGTGCATGACCGAGACGTTTGGAAATGCTCACACTGTCTGCGCCGTTGAAATATAGGATACTCGCCATCGTGTGCCGGAACGCATGAGGATTGATGTGCGGCAGTCCACGCCGTTTGGAAAACTTCTTCATCCAGTCTGTCACGCTGTCCGGGTGCATCGGGGAACCGTTGTCCTGTGTGAAGACAAACCCCTGTGATTCAAAGTATTCCCCCAGACGCAGCCGTTCGCTTCCCTGCCATGCTCTGTATCTCCGCAGCAGCTTCATCGTCTCCGCCGGCATACTCACCCAGCGGTCGGAGGTCTTCGTTTTCGGTGTGGTGATGTAGATTCCCTTGTCCGGGCTGTACTGCACGTTCCGGCAAATGTGGATGCGGTTGCCGTCGAAGTCGCAGTCCTCCCACTTGATTCCGAGAATCTCACCGCGCCGCGCACCGGTAATGAGAAACAAGTGTGTCAGCGTTCTCCACTTGATCGGTTCTTCCTCCAGAGCATCACGGATCAGCTCCACTTCCTCCGGCTGAAAATAATTTGCATCTTTCTTCTCTGCTTTCGGAGGAATCACACGGTCGGCAGGGTTGAACGGGATCAGATCCTCCATGACCGCCTGTTTGAGAATCACATGAATCAGACGATGGTGTTCAAGGATCGTTTTCGCCGACAGTCCGCCGCCGGTCTTCTTGTTCTTCCCGTCTTCGCCGAGTTTGCTGTACAGGGTGTTGAGCATATCCGGACGGAGGTCTTTCAGTTTCACATGACCGATCTGCTCATAGATGCGTTCGGTCAACTCCCGATACCGGACAACGGTGCTATGTTTCGTACCGCGTTCCTCTTTCAGGTTGATACAATAATCACAATACTGTGCGAAAGTCTGCCGGACATCCGACACGGTTCCCTCTCTGCACTCCTTTTCAAAGGTGGCGGCGAAAGCCTCCGCCTTTTTTCTTGCGCTTTTTTCCGTCCATGTGGGTTCCACGTTGAACGTTGCCGTGTACGGCTTGAGCTGGTGTCCTTCGGCATCCCGTCCGCGATGGACGCGGATGCTGTAGGAAATCAGCTTGCCGGATTTGTCCCGGCGTTCCTGGATGTTAGCCATTGTTTTTCTCCTCTCCACTTTGTCGGATATGGTGTGTAACTAAAGCATATACCACATCATACAGTTCATTCACAAACATCTCACCTTTTTCTGGCGTAAAACGCACAAGGATATTGTTGTTTTCGTCACAAATACACGGACATTTACTCCTTTTTTCTTTCAGACACCGCTCCATTAATTCACTGGCAGATTTCATTTCCTCTGAGTAATGATCTGTAATATATCTGATGTATTCCTCTTGATCCCTCTCTTCAGGAATAAAATCAAACCAAGAGTCAACGAAATCATCCATCTTTCTCTCCACTTCCTCAAAAGAGTCCCCCAAAATCTCACGAACAGTCTCATTGTGCGGTCGTTTTAAAGCTCTATAAAAAAGCAAAAAATTTCTGGCTCTTTCGCACTCAATTCTTTCTTCTATGGGGGCTTCAGCAAGATCGGTTGTTGTCCATTGCCACGACAACGCCTCCAAAAAATATTGGACCACATCCCAACGCATATTATAATCGTATAGCGGTCGAAATACTTTGTCAAGATCATTCCGGAAAGATGACATTTGATGTTCCGATACTGTTTTACACTCATCATCACCCATCAACCATTCCAATCTTATATTTGGAAAAAAATTATTTATGAATTCCCTTGCTGTTCCAATTGGAAACGCTTTCTTTCCGGTGACAAGATTTGAAATATATTCCGGAGTATAGTTTGCTTTTTCCGCAAACTCCTTTTGGCTCATCCCACTTTCTTGGATCAGCTCTTGAAGCCTTTTTCCGCAAATCGGGTTAATTACTGTTTTTTCCTTTTTCATTTCACCCTCAACTTAAACCAATATTTTTGTTTAATTGTACATTTACAAATTGAACTTTTTGTTTTATAATTATATCACACGAAAAACAAACACGCAAGAGTTTTTCGGAAAATATTTCAAAAAAATGGAGGACAATACATGGAACATATCCCCAACACGGAACACGTTTCCGTGAATCCCCGTCCGCAGATGCTTACCATCCGCGAGACCGCACGCACCGGAATCCTTCCGGAAGCGGCACTTCGTACCCTCGTCAAACAGAACAAGATTCCCGGCGTTTACGTCGGATGCAAGTTCCTTGTGAACTACGACCGGCTCTGCGACTGGCTGAACGATCCGGAGAATCACACTACGGCGAGAGGGTGAGTGAGTGGCACAGAACAAAGGTTTACTGTTCTACTACGACTGGAAACTCCCCTTTGAAACCCTCTCCGGCGATGATTTCAAAAGCCTGTTTCTTGCCATGCTGGATTATTCCAGAGACGGAACACCACCGCCGGAATTTGATGGAGCGGCAAAAATCGCAGCGGCATTTGTTTTTCCAACCATCGACCGAGCCAAAGAAGCTGCCGAAGCCGGACGACGCGGAGGTCTGAAAGCAAAGAAAATGCGGGAAGAAAACCTATCCCCTGCCGAGAGGGGTATACAGGGTGGTACTGAGGGTACTGTGGAGGGCAGTCCGACCACAATACGATACAATACAAATACAGATACAAATACTATACAATACGATACTGATGACAATACTACAGACATCATTGGGGAACCGCCGCCGTCCGCCGCCGATGCGGAGGTAGATAAGGTATTTGATCTGTACACCGAACTCTGTCCCTCTCTGAACGAAGTACGCAACCGTACCGCCAAACGCCGGGAAGCTGTACGAATGCTGTTGGAACATTACACCGTGGACGAAATCACGGAAGGATTCCGGAAAGCGGAATGCAATCCGTTTCTCTGCGGCGGCGGAAAGAACGGATGGAAAGCCGACTTTGACTGGCTAATACAGGAGGAGCATTTCACAAAAATCCTCGAAGGAGGATACCAGAACTGGCAGAAAAACAACCGTCCCCGTGAAGCTGTAACGTATACCGAAGACGATTTCTTCACGGGAACCGAATAACAGGAGGTTTTATTTGAGCAATCACACAAACGCATTCGGTTCCGTCCTGTCCGGCGCAATCAACGCAAGCCGGAAGGATCACCGTCCGGACGATATCCTCGACAGCGAAGGATTCCGCTGCTGTCCGGTCTGCGGAGAACGGAAGGAAACCGTAATGGATGAAGCCGACCCGAACATTCCCGCCTTTCTGAAAGGACGGAAACTGGGCGTACCGTGCGCCTGTGCGAGACAGCAGGAAGCAGAGCGTGAAGCGGAAAAGGAACGCCGCCGCGTGCGTGACCGGATCGCCGAGCTGACCGAACGCGGAATCACGGACAGGAAATATCTGGACTGCCGCTTTGAAAACGATGAACGTCCCGATTCCGATGTATCGGTTTTCTGCCGGTACTTCGTGGACGAATGGGATCACATGAAAGAGACGGGACGCGGGGTTCTCTTCTACGGTTCCGTGGGAACGGGAAAGACGTTCCATGCCTGTTGTATTGCCAACGAACTGATCGAACGGCGGCAGGTTCCCGTCCTTGTCACCAGTTTTGCCGCCATTGTCAACCTCCCCATCGAACAGCGGGAGTGGTTCATGGGAGAAATCGCACGATGCCCTCTCGCCGTAATCGACGACCTCGACGCGGAACGTAAAACGGAATTCGTGACGGAACAGGTATTCCGTGCGGTCGATGCCAGATACCGTGCCAAGCTGCCGACCATCTTCACCACCAATCTGGACATAACGGCAATGAAAGAGGAACCCGCAACAGAGTTCCGGCGGATATACGACCGGATTCTCGGAATGTGTCCGGTACGTCTGCCGGTCATCGGGGAAAGCCGCAGACAGAAGAACGCAGAAGACGACGTGAAGGATGAACGCGCAAGATTTGCGGCATACCGTGCGGAACAGAGACAGCTTCCCGCCGTGCAGTGATGCGGTGAGAGGGAATACATAGATCAATAATCAATCAAAAATTTATTTCATACAGGAGAAAAATCATGGAAAATAAACTTTATACATGGATCAAGGAAAATGCACCCGGAACGGGAGAACCGGCGAAATTCGTATCGAACGCCAGACTGTATTACGGTGTTCTCGGTTATACGGACGACATCACCATGGACGGTGTGCCGGGATATGTCGATACTCCGATGATCGGACAGTTTGTCTTCGATGAACTGGAATCGGTACTGGAATCCCTGTTCACGGAAAACGATCTTGCCGTACAGCTCGAAGCACAGGAAAAAGGTGTGGACGGCGGCATCGTAGAAGGTATCCGGATTATGAAGGTTGCGTGACAGGAGGCTCATGAACAACAATTTTCCCTCACATAACAATGACCTCGATTCCCGTCTGCTCGTTTCCGATTATCTGTCAGCAGACCCCGAACATGTACGCAGCGCACGGGAACTGGCTCATTTTCTCGGAATGCGCCCCCGCGAGATCACAAGGATGATTGAACACGAACGACGCGCGGGAATTCCGATTCTTGCGAACGGCAGAGGGTATTTTCTCGGCGGAAGTGACGACGAAGTGAAACGATATGTCCGCCGTCTGGACAGGCGGATTGCAGAAATTCAGAAAACCCGCAATGCACTTGTTCCCTCTCCGGAAAGAAGCGCAACATAGTATACGGACAGCAAAGTCCGCCGGAAATCAACTCCCGGCGGACCGTGTCTGTATCACAGGAGAAGCGTACAGCCTGTATACAGTGATTTATTCATTTGCATGATCTTCCCAAGCATCTTACCCAAGCGCGCTCTGATGAGCTGTACAGCGCCCAAGCAAACGCATACTGACACAAAAAGGAACCGGTCGCGCATTACCGCCTCGATTCCACGGAAAAACCGCTACTCGATACCGATTCCGTAATCAGCATAACAGACTTTTGGGATCGTGTCAAGAACTATTTTTGTTGCGGAAGGAGAAGACCTATTGACCGAAGAAGAATTCTTCACAGCGATCCGTGCCATTCAGGAATATACTGTCATGATCGACCGCATACAGCAGGAATCCGATCGGCTGAAAGCAGAGGTTAAGGAACACATGAGAAACCACAGTCTGACCGTGATCGAGGTCGACGGGATACGCGTCCGTTTACAGGAAACACACCGAAACCATCTGGATGTGCAGACATTGAAGCAGACACAGCCGGATACATATCGGGAATTCTGCAAACAGCTTGAAGTAATCCGATTAATTATTTCTTGAATTTCGCCTTTTTATCGTGTCGACTGTTGACTATTAAATAGCTATCCCCCATATATCCCCATATTTCACTCTCAATTTCTCAAATCTCAATGCGGACAATCCATAATGGAAAATCCGCCTTTTTGTTTTGTGCGGGTATTGGAGACAGTAAACATCCCCTCTGCCGCCGTCGTCCTTTCCCCCTCCGGTGTTCTATCTCCTGTTTGTAGTATATTCTGTAGCCCTATCACAGACCATTTCTTGTCCGATGTGTAAATGAACCACAAAGACAAAACCCTCTCAGAAAGCCTGTACGCTTGCGTGAGAGGGTTTGTGTGGTCTGATATTTAGTTTATCCGTACACTTTTCCGATTCGATATACCGTTTGCCTGACGCAGACGTTCGATCTGTGCCTGTACTGCATTCGCATTCTTCCGGTAGTATGCACGGCGGTCTTCCGGCTTCATGTCCTTGGTAAGTTCATAGTTCCGTTCCCGGATGCGGTGGATGTCCTCTACGGTGAGATTGGTTTTCGGTTCGGTCATGCTCGGTATTTTTATTTCGTACTGGGACAGAAACGATGTTCTTCGTCGTACCACACGATATGGAATTCTGCGTCCCGTTTTAAACCAATGATTCGTATTTTGTTCATTAGGGCAAACGAAAAAATATCGTCGATATCTTCTTCCAGACACTTTACACGGATACGCTGTTCCGCTTCCTTGCTCAATTTCGCACCTGTCAGATGGTGGTGTTTGCTTTTGTTGGTACGGTCGTGTGTTTGGCGTTTGATTTCACCCCATGTCAGATTTCCGTATTCAATCAACTTCTCCAGAACAAGCCGGTGATTTACCCTCTCGATATCAAAGGCAAATTCTCCGGAACGGTCGAGTTGATCGAACCGCCAAATCGGACACTGTGCATCGTAACTTACCGTAGAACCACCAACCACTTTACCGGAAGGGGCTTTGTCAGAGATAACTTTTTTATTTTTCGCCATTACAACGCACCGTAGTATACGCCCATGCTGTCCTTTGTGATAACCGTATTGCAGGAAGCATCCACAGGAAGTCCGTGACGAGCTTTTTTCCACGGTTCTTCACTGTGGGTCTGCTCACGAAGTTTGTACGGTTCCCATGTCCCGTAGTGTGCCAGAACAGTATCAATGGTATCACGTTCATCTTCCGTAAGTTCGTCCGGTTTCCCCGTAATGTCTTCCGGCTTTACGGTAAACTTCCCCCTGTGTTGATAGAACAGAGCCGGACACACGGGACCATTTCGCCATGCTTCAAAATCCTCTTCAAAAAGCGGTTCGTCCGTCCATGCGATAGACCATGCCTGTGCATAATAACAGAGCTTCTGGAGCTTCCACGCACTCACCGCACCGGTTTTATCAAGGATGTATTTTGCAGTATCCAATACATTTGCCATATCCCTCTCACCTCTCCTTTTTTATTTATCCGCATTATATCATATTATTCCGTTTTGTCAAGTGGGGTTATTTTCTTCGTTGTTATCAACTACTGGGAATCCGTCCCGCACCATTGCTTCGTGTACTGCGTCCACAATGTATGCGTTGACACTCTTGTTTGCCTTGTCTGCCGCCATCCTCAAAAAGTCTTTTTCCCCTTTTTTGAATGTCACATTGATACGGTCGTAATTGGCAGCCACATAACGATTGACACAGGCTTGCTGTTTTTTACTGACTTTCGGTTTATTTTCAACGTCCGAAGAAAGATTGGTCTCATTGTTCATTATGGTTATTCTCCTTGTTGACATATTCTTGCGAAGGTATTATACCATATTTTTATATTGGTGTAAATAGTCACCATAAACAATATATTGGTGTAAATATTGGTCACTCTGTATATTGACTATTGGTGTAAATAGTGATATAATATATACATCAAAGGGAGAGAGCAAGCCGCCGGAAACAAAGCGATGAATGCGGTCAACAGTCTCGGTAGTTCTCTCCCACGAAGGTTGATTCGGTGGAAACAAGCAACGAGCGGCAACAACGCCGGACAACCTTCCCACCCTCCGAGATACCGCCGGAAACGAACGTGAGCAAGGCAATATCTGAAACAGTCTCGGGAATCGGAGGGACAGCCCCACGAACCAAACCAATTCAATTCAAGGAGAACCAACATAAAAAAGTACAGTCTGAAGAGCATCATGCACAGCGCATGGAGCATCTACCGCAAGGCTGAAGGAATCACCTTCGCCGCAGCACTCCGGATGGCATGGGCGAACGCCAGAGCCTACAACGAAGCAAAGGCGGCCGCCGGTACCGCAGAAGTCACCCACACATGGGCAGGTTGGAAGAATCTCGGTTATGAAGTTATCCACGAAAGCAAGGCACTCTTCAAAGCCGTCCTTCTGGACCCGACCACAAAGCAAGGCACCCGGATCACCGCCTATTTCGGAGAATCACAGGTTCAGCCTCTCGGAGCATAAAAGAGAAAAACCCTTTATGAATCCACTCGACCAAAAGTAATTCATAAAAGGCTGTACACCGTCAAGGAGGTGCATGGATATTATACCACACCTCCGGACGGGAAACAAGAACAAATCAAAAAACACAAAAAATAAGGAGAAAAAATTATGCCTGTAAATTATAATGCCGCTACCGTTGATGATGTCGTTTCCGTGTTGGTAAAACTCCCGAAGGAGGTACAGGAAAAAGTGATCGAAGCTACCAGCCGTCTGATTGACATTTCAAAGGGAATCAGCGAGGATACGACCGGACAGGTCGGCGGCGTGATGAACAAGTTGAATGAATTGTACGACGCACTTCCGGCAGACGTACAGCATGGCGTGCTTGAAACGCTCAGAGCGATTATTTGGAACAACAATATATAAACACAGAACAGAAAGGACACACAGAAACATGAAGCATATTCGAAACATCTTCAGAAGCAAGAAGACCGAACGTACCGCCGCAATCGAACGTATCAGCAACATCATTGACACCTACGCAACCGACGATCAGGAAGTCCGTGAACTGGAAAGAGTCATCATTGGATGGATGCGGATGAAGCGCAAACTCAGAGAAAAAGAACAGAACGTCAACGTGTAAGAACAATCCCGCAGGATACAGACAATACGTCCTGCGGGTTTTCTGCGTGTATTACAATCACAACAAATTCCCCACCGATAATTAATAGATACCAATTTTTCCCATCATCCCTGTCATTGACCTGACCAAAACCTTGCATAGCTTCCCTTCCGGTAACCATTGTTTCGCCACAATCCCACCATTGCCCTCTCCCCTCCCCCGCCGTAAAACACGATGTTGATGTAATGTTTCTGCAATAGCAGACCGCCATAAAATGTACTACTGATGTGCTATGGATATAACTCCGCGTGTGTGACCCACTCAACAAAATCCGGGATAACTTCCGACAACATTACATTGAATTCCAGGAATATCCATATATCAAGTTCAACAAAAATTCAACTATGAAACAAAACGAGAGGGAATACCGCCGCACATTATCAGATGGTATTCCCTCTCATTATACACTTTCCTTCATTTAATTATAGGATACTCAACGACGCAATACAGCACAATCAGAACTCATAACCCGGAGGTCGTCTGGTTCAAATCCGGCCCCCGCAATCAAGGAAAGGGACTGTCGCAAGTCCGAATGAAGTACAGAAAAAAAGCAAAAAGCGCACAAAGCCAAGGGTGGAGTAAAATCCATCCTTTTTGTGTGCTCCAAGGAATATTCAGATCAAATCAAGCAACCTCAATCTCAAATAAAG
>JAFYOX010000095.1 GCA_017547755.1 Clostridia bacterium
AAGGTCGGCTGCCCAGTATTCGCTGTCAGAGCTGTCGAATACATAGAGACCGCCGCCATGCGGGCTTGCTGCGCCTGCTGCGAGTGCGGAACCTGCTACGAGGGTTGCCGCAAGAAGCGCGCTGAAGAGCTTCTTCATTTTGGTTTGTCCTCCAAAATTTAATGATGATGTAGATAGAACCGCAAACAGAAATTCCCATTTTCGGTTTTAATCCGTCTTATTATAGCAGATTTTTTTAAAAAAATCAATATTCTCTCCGATTTTTCCCTGAAATAAACAAAAGGAAACCCGGATTTTCTCCGGGTTTCCGATATTTCGAACAGTATTTCCTGCAAAAAACGTTTTTTCTCAGTCTTCCATCAGGCGGAAGCCCGCGGTATCGTTGACGGGAAGCGAGAATACAAGGGCATTTGCCTCGGAATCGGCGCCGGCGTTCTGGACGATGGCGCGCATGATGTCCTTTTTGTTCGCCGTCTTCGCGACGATGAAGACCATTTCCTTTTCCGACGCGATGGAGAGACCGAAGAATTTCTTGGCGGTCATCGCACCGGTTCCCTTCGCATGAATGACCGTACCGCCGGCAGCCCCTGCGGAACGCGCAGCATCCATCACCATGTCGGTATATCCGCCGTTGCAGATCGTTATAATAAGTTCGTATTTGGATTCCATGGTTTCCTCCTCTTTTGCGTCTGTATTCCCTGCCCGGTCCGCCGGGGTCGCCGGCGTCAGAGCTGCCGCCGCGGAACTTACCGCGCTGGAAAACGGCACGGAGACCGCAACGCCGCGGTCGGGCATATCAATCTTCATTTCACTGGACAGTTTCCGCATCAGTTTCCGTCGGAGCGAGGTGTCCGCGAACGTCATCGACACCATTTTTTCCGAAGCATTCAGCCCCAGCATGGACAGCACGCTTTTGTTTGCCGTCCCGTTCGCCACCACGCTCATTACGACGGAACAGCCGTAATTCCGGAAGAATTCCGCGAACTGTTCACTGTCGGCGCGGCGGGTGATGGTCAGTATCATATTCAATTCCATATTGTCACCTGTTGATCTCTGTATGAATCGATGGTATATTATAACCGAATCTTCTTCACATTTCAATAATATCGTCGTCAGTTTCCAAAATAATTTCTTCGATTTCTTCGTTTTCGGGTTCTTCCGCCGTCTGTTTGCGGAGTTTGAGCTTGAAGATCAGACCGAGGACCTCGATGGCGATGAGCGGAGTCATGGCAACCATGGCGACCACGCCGAACGCATCCTGTACGACGTTTCCGCCGACAGCTTCACAGATGCCGATGGTGAACGGCAGAAGGAAGGTCGCGGTCATGGGACCGGAAGCAACGCCGCCGGAGTCAAACGCGATGGACACGAAGATATCGGGCACGAAGAACGCCAGCGTCATGGCGATGGCATATCCGGGAAGGATCATGCAGTAGATGGAGACCCCGGTAAGGGCACGCAGGATGGCAAGTCCGACGGAAGCGGCGACCCCGAGGCCGAGCGTGGTGAACAGCGCCTTGCGCGGGATCGCGCCGGCGGTGATCTCTTCGACCTGTTTGGTGAGGACATGGACCGCGGGTTCGGCGGAAACGATGAAGTAACCGATGAGCATGCCGACCGGAACGGCGAGCCACGCATAGGACGTACTGCCGAGGACGGTGCCGATGTAGGTACCGATGGGCATGAAGCCGACATTGACGCCGGTCAGGAAGAGAACGAGACCGATGTATGTATAGAGAACGCCGACCGTAATGGTAATGAGGGTGTCGCGCTTCATGGGTGCGAAAATGCGCTGATAGATAAGGAAGAAAATATAAATGGGGCTGACCGCCATGGCAACTTCCTTGGCGTAATGGGGGATCATGACGATGAACGAAGCGACCATCGAGCGGGAGTCCTCCGCGATGTGGAACGCTTCGCTTTCGTACGCAGATTCCCCTGCCCCGAAGAGCAGACCGAGGATCATGACGGAAAGGATCGGGCCGACGGAGCAGAGAGCGACAAGACCGAAGCTGTCGCCGCCAGCCTTGCTGTCGGAACGGATGGATGCGACACCGATACCGAGCGCCATGATGAACGGAACAGTCATCGGGCCGGTCGTTACACCGCCGGAGTCAAAGGACACGGCGAGGAAGTCCGGCGAGATGAAGAACGAGAGCCCGAACACCAGGATATAGAAAATGATCAGCAGGGTGCGCAGGCGGATCGCAAAGAGGATACGCAGCATAGCGAGGACAAGGAAGAGTCCGACGCCGATGCCGACGGAGAAAATAAGGGTAAAATTCGGGATGGACGGGATCTGGTTTGCGAGGACGGTCAGGTCAGGTTCGGAGATCGTGACCATCAGACCGACGATGAACGATACGATGATGATCAGCACGATATTCCGGGATTTCGTCATGCTCAGACCGACGTATTCCCCCATCGGGGTCATAGCGATATCGGAGCCGAGGGTAAAGAGCGCCATCCCGACGACGAGCATCACCGCACCGAGCAGGAACGACGGAAGCATTCCGGAAGGGATCGGCGCTGCGGTAAAGGTCAGCAGCAGGACGATCACAGCCACCGGCACGACGGAGGTAATCGCTTCCATCAGTTTCTCGTTGAGCTTGCTGTACAATCGGGATTTGTAGCCGAACATGGGCATCACGGTTCCTCCTTTACGGATAATAACATATTCTGCACCGCGTCGGCGAGACAGTCCATGCAGAAGCGGACCGTATCACCGGGACGGGTGAAGTCGTAGCGAAGTTCCTCCGCGGAAAGCGGAAGAGAAGCATTTCCGTCGAGAAGGATGAGCTTCCGGTTGAGCAGAAGACGTTCCTTCGCTTCTTCGACGGCGCGGCGGATCGCGGGACGGGGGATCTCGTCCGTATGTTCCATGAGGCAGTCAAGGCTGCCGAATTTTTCGAGCAGGGCGGCGGCATTCTTGGGACCGACGCCGGGCACTCCGACGATGTTGTCGGACTTATCCCCGACAAGGCACTTCCAGTCGGCGAACTGTGCCGGTTCGACGCCGTACTTCTGCCGCACGGTATGCGGCGTGACGAGCGTGCTGTCGTACCCGTGATAATTGAGGATGGAGACCTTCTCCGAGACGAGCTGCCAGTAATCGCGGTCGGTGGACATGATCACAACGTCATACTCCCCGGCATACTTCACGGCGTAGGAAGCGATCACGTCGTCCGCCTCGCATCCGTGGATCTCGGCGTACGGGATATTCATCCGTCCGAGCGCGGCATAAATCGCCGGAAGCTGCGTGAACGGACATTCCTCGGGCGCCATCTCGCTGTAATCGGGCCGGTTCGCCTTATACGCCTCGTCCAGTTCCCTCCGATCCCCGCAGTCCGGCGAATCAAAAGACACAAACACGTGCGTCGGCTGCACCATCCGCATCACCTTCTCCATCGCGCACACAAATCCGTACAGCGCATTATACTTCACTCCGTCCGCCGTATAAAAATTATCCGGCATCCCATAAAACATCCGGAACAGCAGATTATGCCCGTCTATCAGCAGCAGTCTTCCTCCCATAACTCCTCTTTTCTTCCTATTAATAAGATATGCAATTAAATTTATTATACCATATAAAAAATGTTATTGCAAGGTTTATTTTGGAAGAAGTTTTTTGGGTGCGGGGGTGGAGTTTTGGGGAAACGGTCGCTTTTTGAAAAAAGCTCCGCAAAAACTTTCAATCTGTTGTAGCCATCTTTTGCAGTCGATATGGGTTTGAAAAAGAATTTTTGGATGGGTCTGTGCGCTGACATTCAGTCTGTCCCAGCCGACAGGGGTAGAGCGATCCAAATTCTATGTAGTAGTGGAGACGGAAATCAGGGCATTCGCTCCCTGATTTCCCACGCCGGCTTCAGATACAAGGATATCGTGCGTCACGTTAGAATTCAGCTACATTTTATCAGCATCCGCACTCCTTGGCTGCCGCCGTTCGTGCTTTGCGTTTGTGCAAACTTTATGTCAGCTGACAGAACGAACATAAAGCGCGGACGGCGGTATAGCCAAGCCGCGCGGAAGATGACAAAATGTAGAAGGATACCTATCGATTGCACGAAATCGAGGTTATTCCATACGGCGTGGGAAGTCAGGGTCTCGGCGGCCCCTGACTTCCGTCTCCACCCTTCCTCAGAATTTGGATCGCTCCACCCCTATCGACTGGGATAAACTAAACGGCTGTGCACAAACCCATGAAAAATTCCTTTTACAAACCCATATCAGCCATCCAAACCGGCTACAACAGTATAAAGTTCTTTGCACAGCTTTCTTTCAAGAAAGCGCGTTCCCCTTTCCCAAACCCCTTGCAATTCCCCCCAATATGTGTTATAGTAAAAGCAACAAAATAAATATTCCCACAGGAGGAACGAAGATGAAAATTGGCGATATTGACAAGAATCTGGCGGTGGAATCGAAGCTGAACCTGCCGGACGTTGTGTGGTTTGACGCGAAGGAAGCACCGATCAGGGTGTGCGGCCTTGCGGTGTGCGGAAAGGGCGATAAGTTCCGCAGAATGCCGCAGGATGTAGCGGACGCGACGAACGACGGCGTGAAGTATCTCAACACCAATACGGCGGGCGGACGCATCCGGTTCCGCACGAACTCGCCGTACGTGGCGATCAAGGCGGTCATGCCCGACAACGGAACCATGGCGCATATCACCATGACCGGGCAGTCCGGATTCGACCTTTACGTGAGCGATGCAGGTGACTACCGCTACGCAGGCTCGTTCATCCCCGGCGGACGCAACCACGGCTACGAATCCCAGAAGCCCACCGACGGAAAGATGCATACCTATACCATCAATATGCCCCTGTATGACCCCGTCGAAGAGGTCTACATCGGCCTCTCGAAGGACGCCGACCTCGAAGCGCCCGAAGCGTATACCTACGAAAAACCCGTCGTTTACTACGGCTCGTCCATCACCCAGGGCGGCTGCGCTTCCCGTCCCGGCAACGCATACCAGGCGATGATCTCCCGCAAGCTCGACGGCGACTTCATCAACCTCGGCTTCTCCGGCAGCGGCCGCGCCGAACAGGTCATCTGCGACTATATGGCGACCCTCGACGCGCTCGTCTTTGTCTCCGACTACGACCATAACGCGCCGAATCCCGCACACCTCGAAAATACCCACTATAACCTCTACGAAACCTTCCGCAGGGCGCATCCCGATACCCCCTACGTCATGGTCTCCAAGCCCGACTTCCATCCCGAAAATCCCGACGACGTCCGCCGCCTCAATATCATCCGCGAAAGCTACGAAAAAGCTCTCGCAAACGGCGACAAGCACGTCTATTTCGTCGACGGCTCCCACATCTTCGACGGCGAATTCGCCGATTCCTGCACCGTCGACGGCTGCCACCCGAACGACCTCGGCTTCTACCGCATGGCCATCGTCATCGGTGCCGCCGTCGAACAGGCGATGAAGGAAATGTAATTTATTTGGGAAACCTTTTTGCAAAAAGGTTTCCCCGACCAGCTCCGCTGGTCGGAGCCAAACCCCATCCAAAAAACTTCAATCTGTTATATTCTGTTATATTGACGAAGTTTTTTGCAAATTGTTTGTATTAAAAAATAAACTCTGCTGACAGAAATGGGGGACATAATAAAGTGAGAGAAAAAATTTTACTTGACGAAAACTGGATGTTCCACCGCGGGGATATCGTGCGGCAGCGGCCGTCGGTCAAGGGGCCGATCTACTCCGGCGCGAAGACTGTCCGTGAACTCTGGGGCGCCGCCTCTCCCGCGTACAACGACCATCCCGACGAATACTACGGCGGCGAAGCGCAGTCCGACCGCTGGGACCGCGTGAATCTCCCGCACGATTTCGTGATCGAAGGGGAATTCGACAAAAACGAAAACAATGCCCTCGGGTATCTGAAATACGACAACGCGTGGTACCGCCGGCATTTCAGACTCGACGAGAGTGACCGCGACCGCCGCCTGACCCTGTATTTCGAAGGCGTCAGCGGTCAGTCCACGATCTATCTCAACGGCGTGCCGCTGTACCACAATTTCTGCGGCTACACCTCCTTTGAAGTGGACATCACCGACTTCGCCATCTTCGGCGGTGACAACGTCCTTGCCGTGTACATCGATTCCTCCCATCACGAAAGCTGGTGGTACGAGGGCGGCGGCATCTACCGGCACGTATGGCTCGTCAAAACCGACATGGTCTGCGTGGATCTGTGGGGTGTGCGCATCGTTCCGGAACGGATCCACGATACCGTCTGGGAAGTCACCGTTCATACGACCGTACGCAATATCACGACTGCTCCTGCCGACGTCCGCGTCATGACCGATCTGTTCGCCCGCGACGGCGCAAAAGCCGGATTCTGCGGCGCATCCGTGACCGTTCCGGCAAAAGGAACGGCGGAAGTGTCCTACCGTACGACGGTGGTTGATCCGGTGCTCTGGCAGGTCGGATGCGGATACCTCTACACCGCCGAAACGAAGATCTTCCGCAACGGCGAAGAAACCGACCGTGTCCGCGACCGGTTCGGCTTCCGCGAAGTGGTGTGCGATCCCGAAAACGGTCTGTTCGTGAACGGAAAGCACGTGATCATCCGCGGGGTCTGCGGACATTACGACTACGGTCTGACCGGCAAGGCGGTACCCGACAATATTTTCCGCTACAAAGTCAAAATGCTTGCTTCCATGGGTGCGAACGGCTACCGGACAAGCCATTATCCGCAGTCCGAAGCACTCATGGATGCACTCGACGAAGCCGGATTCATCGTTCTCGACGAAACGCGCTGGTTCACGTCGACGCCGGAAGGAATTTCGCAGCTGGAAATGCTCGTGAAGCGTGACCGGAACCGTCCGTCGGTCTTCTTCTGGTGCGTCGGCAACGAAGAACCGCTGTTCACCGAAGAACGCGGACGGCGCATCGTCGACTCCCTCACCGCGGTCGTCCGGAAGCTCGATCCGACCCGTCCCGTCACGGCGGCGTGCGACCGTCCGGACAAGGCGGCTGTCTACGGCGATCTTGACGTGATCGGCATCAACTACGGTCTCGGATCGTACGACGCGGTACACGAAGCATTCCCGGGACGTGCCATCATGTCCACGGAAAACTGTGCGACGGGCACGACCCGCGGCTGGTACCTCGACGACTGTCCGGAAAAGGGATACATCAACGCGTACGACCGCGACACGAATTCGTGGTTCCGCGGCCGCGAAGTGACATGGAAATTCCTGATGGAACGTCCGTGGGTCATGGGCGGCTACCAGTGGATCGGCATCGAGCACCGCGGCGAGACGATGTGGCCGCGTCTGTGTTCGCAGTCGGGCGCGCTCGATATGTTCATGCAGAAGAAAGAAGCGTTCTACCAGAACCGTTCGCTGTGGACGGAGGAACCGATGATCTACGTGATCCCGCACTGGAATATGGACGGCCGGGAAGGCGAAACTGTCCGGGTACGGGCGTACACCAACTGCGACGAAGCGGAACTGTTCGTGAACGGCGCGGGTATGGGACGGGTCTCTGTGGAAAAGTACGGTCACGCGGAATGGAACGTGGAATACCATCCGGGCAAGATCGAAGTGATCGGATACGCGGACGGCAATAAGGTCTGCCGCGACATCCGCGAAACGACGGGACGTCCTGTCAAGCTGAAGCTGACGGCGGAAAACGCGGGCGACGTCCGCGCGAACGGCCAGGACATCGCGGTCTTCACCTGCACCGCGCTGGACGAATACGGCCGCGAAGTCCCGGACGCATGTCCTGTGGTAAACTTCACGGCGAACGGACTCGGCAGAATCGCCGGAACAGGTTCGGACGTCTGCGACCACACGCCGATAGCGTCTCCGGTACGGAAGATGCGTGCGGGAAAAATCGCGGTCGCGGTGCGCGTCGGAAAGGCACACGGCACATTGAAGCTGTATGCGGAAAGCGAAGGACTCGCGTCAGCGCGGTGCGAAGTGGAGATATGAGTTTATTCATAAAAACAAAAAAGCACCTGCATGATGCAGGTGCTTTTCCACTGGGGTAACTGGATTCGAACCAGTGAATGCAGCAGTCAAAGTGCTGTGTCTTACCGCTTGACGATACCCCAATGTTCAAAATATTATATCATACTGTATTTGCGATTGTCAAGAGGTTGTTGTTTTTTTGTTTTTCCGGAAATTTCCGCTTTACACCGGCGGATTTTATGATATAATGGAAATATCAACTTTCCACCGAAAGGACTCCCTCATCATGACCAATCTCAAGCTCGGCATCATCGGTACCAACTTCGTCGTGGACTGGCTCTGCGACGCCGTCGACGCCTCCGAAGGCATCGTCAATCACGCCGTATACTCCCGTACCGCCGAACGCGGCAGTGAATTCGCCGCAAAGCACAATATTCCGAACGTCTACACCGACATGGAAGCCTTCCTTTCCTCCGACATCGACGCGGTCTATATCGCAAGTCCGAACTTCCTCCACGGTCCGCAGGCCATCGCCGCGATGAACCACGGCAAGCACGTTCTTGTGGAAAAGCCCGCCGCCCTTTCCGCAGCGGAATTCGACGAAATGACCGCCTGCGCGAAGGCGAACAACGTCGTTCTGATCGAAGCGATGCGTCCGGCGCACGACGCGGTCCTTCCGGATATCCGCGAAGCGATGACGAAGATCGGACCGGTCCGCCGTGCGGTCCTGGAATTCTGCCAGTATTCCTCCCGCTACGACAAATTCCGTGCGGGTGAAGTCATGAACGCGTTCAATCCCGCGCTCGGCAATGCGGCAGTCATGGACATCGGCGTATACGCGCTTGAAGTCTGCGTTCTTCTCTTCGGTTCGCCGAAGGAGATCATCAGCCGCTCCGTCCTTCTCGGAAACGGGTTCGAAGGCATGGGCACGGTCTTCCTTGACTACGGCAGCTATCAGGTGGACGTGGCGTACTCGAAGATCACCGATTCCGTGATCCCGTCGGTCATCACGGGAGAAGACGGCTCGCTCAAGCTCGGCAAGCTCTCCACATTCGATTCCCTGACCCTCTGCCGCCGCAAGCAGGAACCGGAAGTGATCTTCGAAGGCCGCGAAGACGGCGGTGCCGGGAATATGGTCTATGAAGTGGCGGATTTCGTGAAAATGATCGGAGGTACGATGGACGCCGTTCCGTATCAGGACGTAACGCGTGAAACCCTGCGGATCATCGATGAAGTGCGCCGTCAGAGCGGAATCGTGTTCCCGGGATGTGCGTGGTAAACACAGAACCGGCAGGAACGGAAATCCTCTATTCGGCACTCCAAAATTGACCTGCAAAGTCGGACGAAAATTGTGTCTTTTAGCAATTGACAGAAACGGACGAATCCATTATAATTTTAACAATTAATTTATACCCCGAAATTTTACCCGCAGATCAAAGAACACGAAATATTACAGAAAGGTTATTGGTAACAGGAAGATGAACTTATTTGAAAGCAAGATCGCGTACGAAGGTCTTACCTTTGACGACGTACTTCTTATTCCGGCGCAGAGCGACGTTCTCCCGAACACCGTTTCCCTCAAGACCAAGCTCACCAAGAAAATCACACTTAACATTCCGCTCATGAGTGCGGCAATGGACACCGTTACCGAATCTGCTCTCGCGATTGCGATGGCACGTGAAGGCGGCGCAGGCGTTATCCACAAGAATATGCCCATCGAAATGCAGTGCGACCAGGTTGAAAGAGTAAAGAGAAGCGAAAACGGCGTTATTACCAATCCTTTCTTCCTCCACCCGGACAACTATGTCTACGAAGCTGACCAGCTCATGGGCAAGTACAAGATCTCCGGTGTGCCGATCGTCGACAACGACAACAAGCTCGTCGGCATCATCACCAACCGTGACCTCCGCTTCATGGACGACTTCAACGTAAAGATCGACGGCGTTATGACCAAGGAAAACCTCATCACGGTTCCGGTCGGCACCACCCTCGAAGAAGCGCGTGCAATCCTCCGCAATCACAAGGTAGAAAAGCTCCCGATCGTTGACAGCGAAGGCAAGCTCCGCGGTCTCATCACGATCAAGGACATCGAAAAGGCAGAACGTTACCCGAACGCTGCAAAGGACGACAAGGGTCGTCTTCTCTGCGGCGCGGCAATCGGCGTTACCGCTGACGTAACCGACCGCGCAGGCGCACTTCTCGCAGCAGGCGCTGACTTCCTCGTTCTCGACTCCGCACACGGTCACTCCCGCAACATCATCAACTGCATCGCAAAGGTCAAGGAAGCATTCCCGGAATGCCAGCTCATCGCCGGCAACATCGCTACCAGCGAAGCGGCTCGCGACCTCATCGCAGCAGGTGCTGACGCGATCAAGGTCGGTATCGGCCCCGGTTCCATCTGCACGACCCGTGTAGTAGCAGGTATCGGCGTACCGCAGATCACCGCAGTTATGAACGCATACTCCGTAGCAATGGAAAACGACATCCCGGTTATCGCGGACGGCGGTATCAAGTACAGCGGCGACCTCCCGAAGGCGATCGCTGCCGGTGCTAACGTCATCATGGTCGGCTCCCTTCTCGCAGGCTGTGAAGAAAGCCCCGGAGAATCCGAAATCTACCAGGGCCGTAAGTTCAAGGTTTACCGCGGCATGGGTTCCCTCGCTGCAATGGAAAAGGGCTCCAAGGACCGCTACTTCCAGGAAAACGCGCGCAAGCTCGTTCCGGAAGGCGTTGAAGGCCGCGTTCCCTACAAGGGACCCCTCGCAGACACCGTATTCCAGCTCATGGGCGGTCTCCGCGCAGGTATGGGCTACTGCGGTGCCGCTACCATCGAAGATCTCAAGCAGAACGGCAAGTTCGTGAAGATGTCCGGCAACGGTCTCCGCGAATCCCATCCGCACGACATCTCCATCACCAAGGAAGCTCCCAACTACTCTGTTCAGGTTATGTAATTTTTATGGCACACGTCTTTATGGCGTGTGCCTTTTTTGGTTTGTGCAGATTTTTTGGGAAAGGGGGATACGGTCGCTTTTTGAAAAAAGCTCCGCAAAAACTTTTATACGGGGTATGGTATGGGTCTGTGCGCTGACATTTCGTTTATCCCGGTTGACAAAGTGGAGCGATCCTCAGCATGAGAAACAGGGGAGCGACTTCTCAAAGCTTCGCTTTGTTCAGCACAGGGCACTTCCGTATCCTTAATACAGTACGCCACTTCAGAATTCAGCTACATGAAGTATTTCACCGCACTCCTTGGCTGCCGCCGTTCGTGCTTTGCGTCAGTTGAAACTGTATGTCAGCGGATAGAACGAACATAAAGCGCGGACGGCGGCATAGCCAAGCCGCGCGGAAGATAACAAAATGTAGAAGGATATCTGTCGATTGCACGAAATCGAGGTTATCCCATACGGCGTGGGAAGTCATGGGTCTTAGAGACTTTCTCCGAAAGT
Source organism: Clostridia bacterium (assembly GCA_017547755.1). GTDB lineage: Bacteria > Bacillota > Clostridia > Oscillospirales > CAG-272 > UMGS1696. The sequence continues at coordinate 11,367 of JAFYOX010000095.1, forward strand.
CTCATGCGGCCCCTGACTTCCGTCTCTACCCTTCCATAGAATCAGGATCGCTCCCATTTTGTCAGCTGGGATAAACTATATGGCTACGCACAAACCCAATAAAAACCCCCTCCAAACCTCAAATCTGCACTTAACAAACCGTCAGCCACAGATTAAAGAGGTTTGGAGGGGAGTCTGAGGGGAACCTTTCCTCTGAAAAGGTTCCCCTCAGAAATCTGCACAATCTATATTTTATTACTTAGCAGGAACAAGTTCCACAGTAATGATCTTCTTGGCGGGAACGTCAACGGTGGTCTTGCCGCTGCGGACGATGAGCTTCTTCTGGCGGTCTTCGTTGAGGTTCACGGAGTAGGCTTCGGTGAACTTGGAGCCGAGGTCGAGCTTCATCTTGGAGTCCTTGTGCGTCGGGTTGAAGACGCGGAGGATGACGGTGTCACGGAAGTCGGACATCTTGAGGGCGCTGACGATGAAGTTGTGGCCGTCGATGCCGATGAGTGCGCCGGTGGATGCGAGTTCGCCGCCGTGTACCGGTGCGCCGACAGCCGCCGGTGCATAACAGCCGAAGGAGTACGCCGCGTCGATCGCGCCTTCACGGTCGTGGAGACCGGTTACGCTGTAGGGAACGAGGGAGTATTCCACGGTCAGTTCGCCCTTGCACTGCGCTTCGGGAGTCGGGAAGACGCCCCAGTCGCCCAGCTCGTGCGTACCGCGGTGGATCGTCAGGGACAGATTGTGTCCTTCCGCACGGAGAACTTCGTATTCGTTCAGACCGCGGCCGGCTACAAATACGCCGCACGCGCCGTCTTCTACACCGAAGAAGTTCGTCATCTTGCCCGGCTTGGTCGGGTTCTTCCAGCCTTCCCACGGCTGAATTTCACGTTCTACCATGTCGAACTGACCTTCGGACATCAGTAGTTCGGACTGGATGCCGTGCTTGGTCAGCATTACGACGCGGTGGTTGTCCGCGTTGTTCTGGATCACGGTCTTCATGTCGAGACGGCGTGCGCCTTCGCGGAGCGTGAAGTATGCTTCCACCTTCATTTCGCATTCGCCGGTGCGGGTCTTCGTCGCAAAGTCGATACCGGAGGGGATCTTCATCATGTGGGTAACCTTGAAGGTGATCGCTGCTGCGGTCGCGGAAACGAGTTCCACCTTCGCACGGGTGCCTTCGGTGGTCACACGCAGACCGTCCTTCGCTTCACGGTAGATGTATTCGTTGCCGATGTCGCCGGTGTCTTCGAAAATACCGGTGATGTATTCCGCGCCGGTCTTGCGGTCGGTTACCACTGCGGAACCGTCTGCATTGAACTTCACGCGGAGTCTCTTGTTAGCCATACCCTTCTTGTATGCAACAAGGTCGGAGGATACTTCCTTTGCACCGTCGGTAGTAATGCCGAAGGTCTTCCAGCCGAGCGCCGGAACGTTTGCCGCACGGAAGGTCAGTTCAAAACGACGGGTGGTGAACGGTACGCGGAATGCGTCCTTCGGGAGATAGTAATCCCATACCACGCCGCAGTCGGTGATGTCCGCCGGAACAACGGTTTCGCCGTCCATAACAGCGATGTCCGCCGCAGTCACGGTGGTGTCCTTCGGGAGGTCGATGGTCACGGTAACCGCTTCGGTCGCCGCACGTGCGGTCGGGTTGAATACGGTCACAGCGTACGGTGCGCCGGTTTCGGCGGTGTTCACGTTCGCCATGAACGCTGCCTTTTCTTCCTTCACGAGTTCGTTTCCGGATGCGAGGACCTTCTTGAAACGGGTCACCATTTCGGAGTGAACATCGTCCACGGAACAGCCGCAGATGGAGTCGTGCGGGTGGTTCTTCAGGAGGTTCTTCCAGAGGAACTTGAAGTAGTCGCGGTCAACCGGCTTGCCGCCGTAAAGGTCTGCGAGAACGGAAAGAGGTTCCGCGATCTTTTCGAGCATGTTTTCGCACTGACGGTTGTACTGCTTGAGGTAAATTCTTGCGGATGCGGTGTTCGCGAGCGTCCACCAGCCTTCGCTGTATTCGCCGTCGAGTTCGCCGACGAAAATACCGAAATTCTTGCGGTAAGGAAGGATCGCGTCAAAGTAATCGCGGAAATTGGAGTGGATGAGTTCGTCCGGATAGCCGGCAGCGTTCAGCTTTTCGATGATCTGACCGATGTCGATCTGCGCGGGCTGATGGTCACAGCCGTTCATCATGAGAAGGTGCGGCGTGGTGGAGGAACGTGCGATGGAGTCCGCAACTTCCTTTACCTTTGCGGCAGCCGCTTCGGATTCTGCAGGGATTTCCATTGCGTTGCAGTACCAGTCAGCGAAAACTGCACCGTTGACTTCGGATCCGTCGGGAGAACGCCAGATGATTTCGGAGCGTGCCTTGCCGTAGTTTTCTTCGCCGGTGTCAAGACGGTCGCCGTGACGTTCGGAAACGCCGCGGCCGAATGCTACACAGTCGATGTCAAAGCCGCGGAGGATCTGCGGTGCCTGACCGATGTTGCCGAATGCGTCCGGGAAGTAGCCGATGTCGGAAACCTTGCCGTATTCCGCGGAAACCTGCTTGCCGACGAGCATGTTTCTTACGTTGGATTCGCCGGAAACGAGGTATTCGTCCTGGAGGATGTACCACGGGCCGGAAACGAGACGGCCTTCGGCGATGTACTTTTCGATCTTTTCGCGCATCTGCGGACGAACTGCGAGATAGTCTTCGATGACAACGGACTGACCGTCGAGGTGGAAACTCTTGAAGGTCGGGTCGGTGTCGAGGGTGTTCAGAAGACGGTCAAAGAATTCGACCAGCTTGAAGCGGTGCGCTTCGAACGGCATATACCATTCGCGGTCCCAGTGAGTATGGGAAATAAAATGAAGATGTTTCTTTTCAGACATGATTGTACCTCATAAACAGGGATTTTTACAGGGTATATTTTAATATATTTGAGGGATTTTGTCAATAGAAATTCCTGTTATAAGGGCTTCCACGCACGCGGATTCCGACGCTTCCGACGCGTATTTTCAGGTTTCTGCACGCGCACGGTGCGCGCGTGTGTTCACGCACCCTGCAGTCAGGGCGGAGAATTTCTTACCGGAATTTCTCTTCTCTGCCTTGACAGCCTGTCAATCCCATGATATAATTCAGATATAATCATACACAGTCACATGACTGCATTGGATCAACTAAGAACTAAGAGCGAATAGTGAATAACTACTCCAAACGTAATGTCAAGCCGACAGACTTAAAATTCAACCCAGTTATTCACCGAAGATAATGCCATGGGCATTATCTTCATCACTCTTAGCTATTAACTATATTAGAAAGGAGTCCCCCATGAAATCCGAACGTTCCTTTATGTTCCGCGAAATTTCCGTGAATTCCCTGCTCATTTTCATCGCCGTCACCGTTGTCGGGATGATCTCGAACGTCGTCATCCTGCTCGTCGGATGGATGACTTCCCTTCCCCTCACCGCGTCTCTCGACGCGCAGGGATATACCGAAGAACAGCAGCAGGCGGTCTGGCTCACCCTCGCCGCCATCGGTATGCTGACCTGTATGCTCTGCACGTTCGCCGTCACCATGGCGGTCGGGACACGTGCCGCGCAGTACCGCGTCGGCTACAAGCGTTCCCGGACGCTGAATCCTCTCACCCTGCTTGCCACCGTCGTTCCGGCGCTTCTCCTGCACGGCATCCACTGCGTCATCCTCGCCGATATGTCGATGGCGTATCTCGTGATCGCGTCCCCCGTCCAGTACATCGCGCGCTTTATCGGCAAGGGCGAAAACACCCTCTTCGTCGAAGACGCGTTCGATTTCGGGATGGAATACGTCTGGGCGGCAATTGCGGTCTACCTGACCCTTCTGCTGATCTCCTGCGGCGCGGCGTACATCACGGGATTCACCCGGCGTATCCGCGCGGTCGAACAGAAGGAGCGCGACGACGCCTCCGCCGCACGGTATGAAGAGCGCAAGGCACGTCTGGAAGCCGAAGGAAGAGGTTCGGTATCGAACACCCAGACCGAATGGAAGCCGGAAATCCATCGGGAAACCCTCGACAAGCGGACGGAAGCACGTCTGCGCGAACTGAACCGGAAAAAGATCGTGCAGACCGCGCTGTTCATCCTCGCATGGATCGGGATCGATGTGCTGATCTGGGTTCTGTGGTCGAAGTCCAGCGGCAGGGATATGTTCTCGCCGACGGCGTTTTTCTTCGCCGCGCTGATGATGGTGCCGTTCTGGCCGATGAAAAAGCATGAAGTCTTCCTCGGAAAGACGTACTACGCGCAGGTCGCGGAGATCCGGCAGGTAGAGGAAACCATGCCGAAAGCCCTGCGAGCCATCGGTTCGAAGCAAACATACACCTCTACCATCCGCATCCGTCGAGATGTCTACCTCCGTCCGAAAGGCGGCGCATCGGAAAAGCTGGTCTTCCGGGAAAGCGAAATGCTCAGTTTCAAGTCCGGCGACCACGTGCTGAAGCTGTCGGCGTTCCGGTATCCGGTCAACTGCAATTTCGACGAGGCGCACGACGTCTACTGCATGAACTGCGGACAGAGCAATTCCCCGAGGAAGCGCTGCGTCCGGTGTCACTTCCCGCTCGGAAGAGAGAAGTGATTGCAGAATTCCGCATTTTGTAAATCCGTTACATAATTCCGGCATATTGACATTTGACGTTCCGTGTGTTATTCTACCGTCACACGATCAAAAATTCCAAAGGAGCATCCTTTTCCATGGACGAAAAATCTCTCAAAGGTCTGAAAAAGCTCGCACTCGGGCAGCAGATCAAGTACATCCTCATTTTCCTCGCCATCGTCGGCTTCACGTTCTTCCTCTACTGGGTCTACCACACAAAAACCGGCGGCAAATTCACCGATCCGAGCGGCATTTTCTTCGTGATCATGCTGATGGTGCCGTTCATCTTCAAGGTCCACCGCCGCATTTTCGAACTTCCGTGGGAAGGCGAAGTGAAGCGCGTGAAGGATCCCGACAGCTCCGAGCGCTCTTCCTATCTCTCGAAATCCTACGCGCTTCCCTTTCTCATGAAGAACAAGGGACTTGACGTCCGCGTAGTGACCGTCGCGACAACGACCCGCGGCAACCGCGACATCATCCTCGTCGGGGACGAGATCGGGCTCGGCGACTCCTACTACCGCGTCGGCGACAAGGTACGGAAGTTCCCCGGTCTGAAGTATCCGGTCAACTACACGACCGACCGTCCGGAAGCCTTCTGCCCCGTCTGCGGCTCGTTCAGCCGTCTGGACGAAGACAAATGCTACATCTGCAAGCACGCGCTCATCGATCCGGAGCGGAAGCGGATCATCCCGGAGAAAATCGAAACGGAATAAAAAAATTCGGCGGAACCATGCAAAACACGGTTCCGCCGTTTGTTTATTTCACGCCGTACAGCGAATTTTCGATCGGACCGGAGCGTCCGCTGAAGGTGATCGGCTCAAGTCCCGGCTTTCCCGCGAGTGCGCACGCGACCAGCTTTTTCGTGAGGTCGGGCACATCTTCGCGTTCCATCGCCTCGTTCACATCCATCCAGACAACCTCGCTGTTTTCGTCGCCGTCGGAATGCGCCTCGCCGGAAACATACTCCGCGGCAAAGGCAATGTACCAGTCTCGGCTGCTGAAGCGGATCGCGAGGATCTCTTTCGGTTCCACAACAACGCCCGTTTCTTCCATAAATTCGCGCTTCACCGCATCCTGCGGCGTTTCGCCGTGTTCGACGTACCCTCCGGGAACGATCAGAAGCCCCTTCCCCGCGCCGTACGTATGTCTGGCAAGCAGGACCTTCCCGTCCCGGATAACGACCCCCGTGACCGACTGCCCCCAGTTCGTATTTTCGTGTTCCATAAAAATTTCTCCCTTTATTCCGCAATGATGCCGATATTGTAGCACAAAAGCGGCGTATGTGCAAGGTTTTGGCAGAAGAAATAGTTAATAGCTAATAGCTAAATTTTCCTCCTTGATTTTTCGTCATCCGATATGGTATAATATCCGCAATCAAAACGTAAGGAGTTTTTTTCATGGATATTTTACAGGCGCACCTCACGCCGAGTCAGATCATTGTGGACATCATGGTGCTCTGCATGGTGCTCGGTGCGCTCGATCATGTTTTCGGAAACAAGTTCGGTCTCGGAACCCAGTTTCTGGAAGGTTTTGCCGCATTCGGCTCGATCGCGCCGACGATGACGGGGGTACTCGTTCTCGTTCCGCTGATCGGGACGTACCTTGCTCCGCTCATCACGCCCGTCTGTCAGGCGGTCGGCATTGACCCTGCGATGTTTGCCGGCGCACTTCTGGCGTGCGACATGGGCGGCTATCCTCTGGCGGCGGAAATCGCCGTGGATCCGCAGGCGGCCGGTCTGTCGGGGATGATCCTGGCGAGCATGATGGGTGCGGCGATCGTATTCAACATTCCGGTCTCGCTCGGCATCATTGACGCATCCGACCGTCCGGCGATGTCGAAAGGCGTGCTCTGCGGCTTCATCACGATCCCGGTCGGCTGTCTCGCCGGCGGTCTGACGGCGGGATACGACCTCGGCTTCCTGCTCATCAACCTCATTCCGGTCCTGCTGATCTCGGTGATCATCTGCGTCTGTCTGCGGCTGTTCCCGGACGGGATCACGAAGGTCTTCATCGTGTTCGGGCGGATCATCGGCATCGTTGCGACCCTCGCGGCGGCGGTTTCCATCGCGGAAGCACTGACGAAGATCACGATCATCCCGGGGCTTGGCTCGGTCTACGACGCGATGGACGTGCTGGTATCGATCATCCTCGTTCTGCCGGGCGCGTATGTGATGGTGACGATCGTCTCGAAGCTGCTGAAAAAGCCGTTCGACGCGGCAGGAAAACTGCTCGGCATCAACGACAGATCCACGCTCGGTCTGGTGACGAGTCTTGCCAACGCCGTTCCGACGTTCGGACTCATCAAGGACATGGACGAACGCGGCAAGGTGCTGAACTTCGCGTTCCTCGTAAGTGCGGGGTATCTGCTGGGCGACCATCTGGCGTTCTGCAGTGCCATGGACGCATCTCTCGTACTGCCGACCCTCGTCGGCAAACTCACCGGCGGTGTCACGGCGGCGGCAGTCGCACTGTGGATGACAAGAAAGAAATAAATAATCGGGGAAGAAATTTTTTCTTCCCCGATTCTCTTTATTCAATTCGTCCCAGAACCTTCATGAGCGGTACGGGATCGTTCGCGGTGATCAGATCTGCGCCCTTGTCGATGCAGAGACGGACGTCCGCCTCGTTGTCGGCACAGTAGAGGTGCATGGGCATGCCCTTTGCCTGATAGACGGACATGATCTCCGACTTCACGTAGGTCATGGAAATGCCGATCTCTTCGTAATAATCGTACGCGCCGTCGAACCATTCGCCCATCTGGAAGTCCGGATAGCCCATGGTGCGGCCGTTGTATTTTTCCTTGATGTACTTGATGATGCGCGCGTTGAACGCGTAGAACCAGCAGCGTTCGAAGAAACCGTACTTCTTCAGCAGAGCGATGGTCAGGTCAACGTTTTCTTCGGTGTATTCCTTGATCTCCACGCCGAGGCTCATGTCCGGACGTTTTTCCGCGCAGAGCTGCAGCAGTTCTTCCAGCGTCGGGATCGTGAGTCCCTGCCCCTTGAACTGATCGCCGAACTTCGCTTCGTACGCCGGCTCCGCAGTACGTACTTCTTCAAACGTCATATCGCGGATATGCTTATTGACGCCGCAGCAGCGGGAAAGATTGCCGTCATGGGACAGCACGGGCACCTTATCGGACGTCAGCCACACATCAAACTCCACGGCGTCCACGCCGAGGTCGATCGCCGCCGCAAACGAAACGAGCGTATTCTCCGGATACTTCGCACAGTACCCGCGATGTCCTTCAACTACGATGTTTTTCATGAGAAATTTATTTACCGGGGAAACCTTTTTGCAAAAAGGTTTCCCGACCAGCTCCGATGGTCGGAGCCGGACCCCTTTCCAAAAAACTTTAAACTGTAATAGGGATAAAGTAATTGCAGATTTTGAGTACTTATGCCTTATATACGCTGATATCGCGCATGACGACTTCGTCGCGTGCGCTGGTGACATACAGGGTGATCTTCTTTGCCCTCATGTTGACCGGGCAGATCTTGCGGTGACCGACGGTGTAGCCGTGGAAAACGCAGTTTCCGTCGCCGAAGAGACGGAAGGATTCGATGCGCTGTCCGGCGTTCAGGTCTTCCATGAGGTTGACGAAGCGGACGTCGGTTTCTTCTTCCAGCTCGATCTCATACTTGCACTGGGTATCGCTGCCCGTGTCGATCTTCGTGACCTTGCAAGGTACTTTCTTCGGTTCGCCGAAGGAATTATTGAGCAGTTCACCAAGTTCCTTAAGTCTCTGGATATCGCGCGGATCGAAGCGTCCGGACGGCATCGGCGGAACGTTGAGATTGAACGAGGTATTCGCGCCGCAGGAGTTGACGTAGGTACGGAAGAGGCGTTCGAGGGAATGCGGTTCTTCCTTTTCGTGATAGAACCAGCCCGGACGGATGGACATATCGATCTCGGAGCCGGCAAAACCGAGGCTCTTTGCGTACATGATGTTGTTCAGTTCGCCGATGTTCTGGTCGGAGTTGTACATGAACGAGAGGTCAGCGCCGCCGGCAAGCGGAGCGGGACCGGTCTGCGGTTCACAGCGGAAGCAGAAATCGGTAGGAACGACCGCCCATTCGGCGCGTCTTGCCTGACCGGCTTCGTTGCCGCACCAGCGGACGTCGGGACCGTAGTCGTTGAAGATGCACGCGTTCGGCTGATACTTGCGGATGAGGGAGATGTAGCGGTCGAAGTCATAGACCTGCTTTTTGCCGTTCGGACCTTCGCCGCACGCGCCGTCGAACCAGACCATGAACAGTTCGCCGTAATTGGTGAGCAGCTCGGTGAGCTGATTGCAGTAATAGTCGTTGTATTCGTCGGTACCGTAGTACTTGGAGTTTCTGTCCCACGGAGAAAGGTACACGCCGAACTTGATGCCGCCGCGCTTGCAGGCTTCGGCACATTCACGGACGACGTCGCCCTTGCCGTCCTTCCACGGACTGCTCTTGACGCAGTGATCGGTGTACGCACTCGGCCACAGGCAGAAACCGTCGTGATGCTTCGCGGTGAGGACGAGACCCTTCATCCCTGCGGACTTGATCGCTTCGACCCATTCGTCGCAGTTGAGGTCGCACGGATTGAAGATCGCGGGATCTTCGCTGCCGAGCCCCCATTCGAGGTCGGTGTAAGTGTTCACGGTGAAGTGAACGAACGCATAGAACTCAGTATCGAACCAGTTCATCTGCCGCGCGGACGGCTTAACGGAAGCCGCCTCTTTCAGAAATTCCTTGAATTCCATGGTATGATCCTTTCTTATAATAAATTGGAGTTTGTGCAAATTCGGAGTTACAGGATCCGCACATCAAACCGTTCGCCGCATTTCGGACAGCGGACGGTGTGCTTCCCTTTCTTATTCGGCAGTTTCACGATCGCCTTGCAGTGCTTACATTTGCGGTAGCGGGCGGTCTTTCGGTCGCGGAAGCGGTCGCGCTGGAACGTCAGCCAGTTTTTCACCGGCCGCCAGAGCTTTAAGAATTTTTCGTTTTCCGCACGGCGCTTCGCGTGATTGCGCGACAGGAACCGGAAAAGTCCCCACATCAGCGCCGCAAACGCCAGAAGATTCAGAAAGACCGAATGCACAAACGCATTGACAAGGGTGATTGCAAACCACACCCCGAACAGCCCGAGATACATCTCGTCCATCCCGTACCGCCCGATCATGAACCGGATCAGTTTCTGCTTGAAATTGTTCATCATAAAAAAACTCCGTTTTTTTGACTAATGACTAAGAGTGAATGGTGAATGACTATGTTTTTACGTACGTCAGCCGGACTACGAGAAGTTTAACCCAGTCATTCACCCTTAGTCCTTAGCCTTTAGCCATTAAAACCGCTCTGCACGGTGCGCCGTCCGAGCCGCCGAGCTTGAGCGGTGCGGCAAACAGCGTATACGTGCCGTCCGGAACGTCGGTCAGAACCAGACCTTCGAGGGCGATCAGCCCGTGCGACAGCAGTTCCACGTGAACGGCCATCGGCGCTTCTTCGGGGGCGATGCTCTGCGTTTCCACGCCGATCAAAAGGAGTCCGCGGTTCGGCAGACCGGCGGTTTCTTCCGTGAGATACTTCGCCGCACTCATCGTGAGCCAGCATTTTCCGCGGCAGAGGAGACGCTTCACACCGCGTTCCTCCAGATTCAGCTTCTCAAGGTCTTCCCTCTCCAGCGGATGATCGAACGTGACGACTTCGCATTCGCCGATCAGCGTATCGAGCGGGATCTCGTCGATGGTGATCCCGTCGCGGATGAAGTGGCGCGGTGCGTCGATGTGCGTGCCGTTGTGAGCGTTCATTTCGAGTTCCGTGATGTTGCAGACCTTCCCGTCCGCCATATCGGAAATGCGCCGGTACACCGGAGCCTTGTCCCCCGGATAGACGTTTGACGTGAAGAGTTCCTGGGTAATATCGTAATATTTCATAATTTTTCCCGTACTTTCAAAGATTTCTGTTCCTATTATACACAAAAAGATGCCCATGGTCAAGACATCCGGAGAAAAATCGTCCGGGATCCCTATTCCATGGGCAGCCGCTTATTTTTTCAGCCGTTCCGTGATCTCCGCGCAGATCTTTTTCGTATACCGTCCGAGCGCCGGGAAATCCATCGCGCTGCGGTAGATTTCTTCAAGCGCGAAATGTGCTTCCGCCGCACGTGCCAGAGCGGATTCCGCCTCTTCCATGCAGGATTCCCCGATCTTTGCTGCAAGCCGCATCTGACCGCGAAAACCCTCGGGGATCTCTTCCGTCACAAAGCGGGACATATTCAGGCGTCTCGCATCCGCGTCCGTTTCGGCGGTCACGAAAGCGATCCGGTGCGCCGGAAGAAAAATTCCGTCGGTGTGACCCGTCACGGGAAGACGTGAAACGACTGTATCGTACCCTGCCGCCGCAAGAACCCCTGCCAGCCTATCCAGAAACAGCGCCGCACAGCCGAACGCATCCGAAACGGCATACACCGTTTCCGCGAGCCGCTCGAACGTCGGGAGATAGTATCGTCCGCGCATCGTCACCGCGCGGGTATAGCGCAGGACGGTACGTCCGGATTCCTCCGGCTTCGGCTTTCCGATCTCCTTTTTCCGCCGTGCGAAATATGCCTCCGCTTTGGCACGGTCAAACACCGTCCCGGACAATGCGGAACGCTCTTCGTTCACAGCGGCGGCGGCACGAAGATACCGGTATGCGGATGCCCATCCGTCGGATTTGGCATGGCAATGGGCAAGAATATCGTCCCTGCAGGTCTCCAGAACCGCAGCATCCCAGAATCTGGTAACATCAATCAGAGAGGACGCCGCGCCGGGATATGTCAGCTCCCGCACATGGGGTGCCGTTCCGTCGAGGACGGCGATCCGTCCGTCCAGCACCGCGCAGTCGAGAGAATATGGATCGGAACCGCAGAAATACAGCTCCGCCGTCCATCCTGCCTTCGCCGCTGCTTCGGCGACCTTCCGGATCAGCGTACTCTTCCCCGTTCCGGCTCCGCCTTTGATCACATACACCCTCTCCAGTACCGTTTCATCCGCGATCTCGTCGTAGATACCCCGGAATCCGTCCGCGGTATTCGCACCCGCAAAATACGCCGCACCGTCCGTTTCTATCCGCGCATATCCGCTGTAAACACTTTTCATCCGAACCTCCGAAAAAACTGGATTTCGGTATCAGTCTATGCGAAGTGCGCGTTTTTGTCCGCGGAAAACGGAAATTTTCCCGTCAGCGTTCCAGATACGCCGCCGGAACGTATTTGCTCTGCCACACGCCGTTGGCGGAACGCAGAAAAACAAAGCCGTCGCGCGCCATTTCGCCGCTTTTCACGCGGTAAACGAGGGTCTCGCCGCGCTTTCTGCGTCCGACCCTGACCGCGGTCTCATAATCCTCGGACAGATGCACGTACAGCCGTGTCCCGGGATTCAGTCCGGCCGCTTCGATGGAAGCGGCATTGTTCGCGGAAGTGCCGTGCCAGAGGAATTCCGGCGGCGTCCGTTCTTCCATTTCGACCTCCACATAGACGGAATGTCCCTGATTCGCACGGATCTTCGTACCGTCTTCGCTGAAGGAATAGCGCATTTTCTCGTCGGTCCGGACGATTTCATCGAGCATTTCCCGGGTGAGCGGTGTTTTTGTCCGCGTCACGCCGTCGAGCAGTTTGTCCACATCCGCCCAGCCGTGACGGTCGAGGGTGATGCCGATCGTTTCCGGGTGATGCCGGAGGATCAGGCAGAGATACCGTCCGAGCCGGGTATATGCGTCATCGTTTCCGTAATTTCTCATACGTTCACTTCCTTTCGAAAAAACAGGGGACAGCCGTCGCCGTCCCCTGCAGTATTGAATATTGTATTATTTCTGTACTCAGTTGATCTTTTCGATCCAGCCCATTTCGTCAGCAAGTCTGCCCCACTGCATACCGGTGATGGCATCGTAGAGCTTGTGAGCGATGGCGCCGATTTCGTTATTGTTGATGACCATAACTTCGCCTTCGTCGTAGAGTTCGCCGACCGGGGAGATAACTGCCGCGGTACCGGTACCGAACACTTCGTCGAGCTTGCCGGCTGCGTGAGCTTCCTTGACTTCGTCGATGGAGAGCTTGCGTTCTTCAACCGGGATGCCCCACTTCTTGAGAAGTTCGATGCAGGATGCACGGGTAACGCCGGGAAGGATGTTGCCGTCGGTGAGTTCGGGGGTCACAACAACGCCGTCGATTACGAAGAATACGTTCATCGCACCGACTTCGTCGATGTACTTTCTGTGTACGCCGTCGAGCCAGAGAACCTGAGCGAAACCGAGTCTTTCCGCCTTCTGCTGACCGATGAGGGAAGCCGCGTAATTGCCGCCTGCCTTTGCGATACCGGTACCGCCCTTGACGCAGCGGACGTATTCACGTTCGATGCAGATCTTGACGGGGTTGATGCCGGCTGCATAGTAGGAGCCTACGGGAGAGAGGATGATGCAGAAGATGTACGTATGGGACGGGTGTACACCGAGCATCGGGTCGGTCGCGAAGATGAACGGACGGATGTAGAGAGAGGTGCCTTCGTCATGGGGAACCCATTCTTCATCCACTTCAACAACGGCCTTGATCGCCTGCAGAACGTCTGCGGGATCGAGACGCGGAACGCAGAGACGGTCGCAGGTGTTGTTCATACGTTCGATGTTCTTGTCGGGGCGGAAGAGCTGGATACCGCCGTCCGCACGGCGGTAAGCCTTCAGACCTTCAAACAGTTCCTGCGCATAGTGGAACACCATCGCGGACGGATCGAGAGCGATCGGACCGTAAGGAACGATGCGTGCATCGTGCCAGCCCTTTTCGGTGGAATAGTTCATCAGGAACATATGGTCAGTAAAATACTTACCGAAACCAAGCTTGCTGTAATCCGGCTTCACCTTCGGAGCCGCGGTTCTTTCAATCTTTATATCAAGCATTATCGTAATCCTCCATAGTGCTTTAAAAAATCATATTCCATATTATACATCCGTTCTCCCGAAATATCAAGGTTTTCTGTATATTATTTTTCTCCTGAATTTGTAAATTTACAAAATGTGCATGGTGCTATGGTGGAGGAAAGGGGATACGGTCGCTTTTTGAAAAAAGCTCCGCAAAAACTTCAATCTGTGGTAGCCGGTTTGTGTAGTTGATATGGGTTTGTGAAAAAAGAATTTTTGATGGGTCTGTGCGCTGACATATAGGATATCCCAGCCGACAAAATGGGAGCGATCCAAAGCCTATGTAGTAGTGGAGACGGAAATCAGGGCATTCGCTCCCTGATTTCCCACGCCGGCTTTTGTATACGTGATACAGTGTGTCTTTTCAGAATTCAGCTACGGATACGTCAGCATCCGCACTCCTTGGCTGCCGCCGTTCGTGCTTTGCGTCAGTTAAAACTGTATGTCCGCCTACCAAACTAACGAAAAGCGCGGACGGCGGCATAGCCAAGCCGCGCGGAAGATGACAAAATGTAGAAGGAT
>JAFYOX010000014.1 GCA_017547755.1 Clostridia bacterium
GAAACCGTAAGGAATCGCCAATGCTAATATGGCTCAGTTGGTAGAGCACATCCTTGGTAAGGATGAGGTCCCCAGTTCGAATCTGGGTATTAGCTTGAAAACAAGGCGTTTGACCGAAAGGTCAGACGCCCTTTTCATTTTCATTGGCAGTGATCACAGCCGAAAGAAAACTCTCCGCCCGGTGAAGGACGGAGAGTTTTTGTGTTGTTCCGGAAAAGTTTATTTCTTCATGCACTCGTCAATGTAAACGGCCGCCATGGAAGCGAAGCCGTGGTTGAGGCTGCAGCTGAGGTTGGAGTGTTCCCAGAGGGTGCCGGTGAGGTCTGCCATATTCGAGAAGAAGTCGCGGCATTCCTGCAGGACGTTTTCCTTGTAGCCGAAACGGAGAAGGAGTTCGAGACGGAGATAGTTTCCGACGATCGCGTTGGACGGATAGACGTTCGGGTAAACGGACTTGACGTCGCGCTTCGGACCGAACTTCGTCAGCATCCGTTCGAAGAGATCCGCGTATTCTTCGCGGGTGATCACATCGAAGTAGAACGCGTAGTACTGGCAGGTTTCCGTAAGGTGACCGGTCTTCACGAGCTTTCCGTTTTCGTCGCGGACGCCGTTGTCTTCGAAGAATTCGCCGTTCCACGCCAGTTCGCGGATGACCGCCTTCATGGACGCCGCTTTTTCCGCAAGTGCGGGATCATCGTACATTTCCGCGACCGCTTCGAGCGCCGCCGCCCAGATCATGTTCGACGGATAGTTCAGACCGCGGATGTAATCCGCATCGTTGCACTTGCTCCATTCGATGAAGACCCAGCTTTCGAGATTTTCGAGAAGTCCGTATTCGTTGTAATACTTTTCGAAGAACTTTACAAGTCCGTAAACCTTGTCCTTCGATGCCGCACGCATTTCATCGTCGCCGGTGCGCTTCCAGTAGTTGCGCAGTTCGAGGATGTACCACATCGTCCAGTTGGGGATGTATACGCCGTCGTTGTGGTCGGCGGGATAGCACATCGGAAGCATCCCTTCCGGCAGATACTTCGACTTCGGGCACATCGCGTAGTTTTCAAGATTGCTCTTTTCCACAAGATTGTTTCCGGTGAACAGCGCTTCCGCACGGGAAGAGAAGTAGCTGTCGCACAGCCAGCCCGCACGTTCACGGGAAGGACAGTCGGTCAGGACGTCCACGGCGTTCTGCGCGAAGGTGTTGACCGCCGCTTCCACGATCTTGTTCAGTTCCGCGTCGCCGTAATCGTATTCGAAATCCGCCGCATCGGGATTTTCGTACAGAACCATGCCGAAATCATCGATTTCCGCACTGCCTTCGCTGACAACGACGGTCGCAAAGCGCGCCGCATTGGCTTCGAAGGAGATCAGATGATGTTCGCCGGCGGGCATCGTGTATTTCACGACGTTGCAGCAGCCGTTGCGGAACGGAGAAACTTCCATGTAGGTCTTGCGGTCGGTGATGACTTCGTCAAACAGAATATACAGCGCGGTATCCGTTTCCGCCTTTACGTTCAGGGTGAAGAAACCGGTGACGGTACGTCCGAAATCGTAGGTCTGGTAGGACATCGGCTGCAGTTTTTCCGCCTTTCCGTCTGCGGAAGCGGTATAGGTGAATTTTCCTGCTTCTTCTCCGGAGTCTTCTTCCAGCTCTGCCGGATAGAATCCCTTGAATTTCACGGGATCGATGCCGTGATATGCACGGTCACGCCACGGCTTTGCGTCGGGATTGATACCGGCGGTACCGTATTCCACAAATCCTGCGGGAAGGATGTTGAGCTTCGGATAATTCACCAGACGCGGCAGAAGTTTGTTCATGCCGGCCGCTTCGGTTTCCGCGGGAACGCGTCCGTCCGTCTGTCCGGCATAGAATGCCTTCGGATCGCCCGTGAGATGATAGATTTCGGTGTATGTACGCTGGAAACTGAAACGGCGTACTTTCTGTACCCGTTCGGTCATGCGGTAAGCTGTGAAATCCGCCGCTTCCGCAAGGATCTTGCCGCCTTCTCTGATTTCCGCCGAAAAGAAGGGATATTCGTCCACCGTGTAGAACGTATTGGTATTCGCGGAATAAACTTCGACCGCGAGTACCGTGGTCTGACCTGCCCATGCCGTGAGCGCATAGGTGTCGATACGGGAATATCCGTGCGCCGCTCTTGCCGGACCGTATCCGATCAGTTCGCCGTTCACGAACAGACGGTACAGATTCGATGCCGCCAGTTCCAGCACGGTGTCTGCCGCCGGAGTCAGCGTATACAGGAACGTCACGGCGACGTTCTTTTCTTCAAGCAGTCCTTTTGCCCAGATCGCCTGCATAATTTTTACCTCGCTTTTTCAGAAAATGTTTTTTTCGGGTTCATTGTATCACACCCGTTTGCGCTTGTCAATGGGCACGCGGCGGCAGAGAAGGAAGAAAGAACGGCGGGACGGAAAAACAGGGGAAAACGCGCGTTTTTCGGGAAAAACTCCGTCATTTTCCGAAAAAACGACGAAAAATATTGAAAACATATTGACAATCCCGTGCAAACATAGTATCATTATTATTGCACGATTTTTGCATCTGTGCTGACGTTTCCGGACGGCGCAAAGGTCTCCGGAATTCCCAAAACATCAGGACACGCACTCCAAAATATACCAGTCGGGACGGTCAGTGACCCGTCGGTAAAGCATAAAGTGCGGGATTGAAATTGAGATAATCTGGTGTTCACCTCCGGCAGTTTTTCGAAAAAACCGGGATGAAATGTTCATCTGTGAAATCATGGCTGCAAGCCGGTAGACCGCGGGTCGGTCGTAAATCCGTTTTGTAACACACTCTTTGCGGGGGCTGTGATTCGCCGGTGGGTGAGTTCGCGCAGAGCTGTAATACGGCTATACGTGGTCTTTTGCCGCAAAGGGGGATGCAAAAAATGGATAACAGCAATGCTACTGTAACCGAAAAAAAGAAAAATATTGTAGAGTTGAAAAATATTACCGTGCGGTTTGACGGGGAAACGATCCTTGACGATCTGAGCCTGTCCATCGGCGACGGGGAATTTGTCACGCTTCTCGGCTCGTCCGGATGCGGGAAGACGACGACCCTTCGTCTGATCGCGGGATTCCTGGAACCCGATGAGGGGGAAGTGTTTTTCGACTCGAAAAACATGAATGGTGTTCCTGCGTACAAGCGTGAGGTCAACACCATTTTTCAGCGTTATGCGCTTTTCCCGAATTACAACGTCTTCGAAAACATCGCCTACGGTCTGCGCGTCCGTCATGTGCCGGAAGCGGAGATCAAGGAACGCGTGCAGGAAATGCTCACGCTCGTAAACCTCGAAGGCTTCGGAAAACGCCCGATCACCAAACTTTCCGGCGGTCAGCAGCAGCGTGTCGCCATCGCGCGTGCGCTGATCCTCAAGCCGAAGGTACTCCTGCTCGACGAACCGCTTGCCGCGCTTGACCTGAAGCTCCGCAAGGATATGCAGCAGGAACTCAAGAACATCCAGAAGGCTCTCGGCATTACGTTCGTATTCGTCACGCACGACCAGGAAGAAGCCCTGTCGATGTCGGATACCGTCGTTGTTATGAACGAAGGGAAGATCCAGCAGATCGGCTCTCCGATTGACATCTACAACGAACCGGAAAACGCATTCGTTGCGGACTTCATCGGCGAATCGAACATTCTTGACGGCGTCATGAAGGCGGACTACCGTGCGTCCTTCTCCGGCAAGACGTTCGAATGTCTCGACTCCGGCTTCGAACCCAACGAACCGGTCGATATCGTCGTCCGTCCCGAAGACGTGGACATCGTTGCTCCCGAAAAGGGCATGGTGCAGGGTATCGTCACTTCCGTGACCTTCCTCGGCGTTCACTTTGAAATCATCGTCGATATCGGCGGCTTCAAGTGGATGATCCAGACTACCGACGAGCATCACGAAGGCGAGACCGTCGGTCTGTTCATCGAACCGGATGCGATCCATGTCATGAAAAAATCGAAGTATTCCGGACAGTTCGGCGACTACAGCTCCTTCTCCGACGAAATGGATACCATGAGTGTCATCGAGGATGAGGAGGACGAATAACGTGAAAAAGAAATCGCTTGCCCAGCAGATCCTCGGCGCGCCGTACATCCTATGGTCTGCGCTGTTCGTGATCGTTCCGCTGGTGATCGTCGTTTATTATGCGTTCACGGACGCAGAAGGCGCATTCACTCTTGCGAATGTCGCAAAGCTGCGTGAATATAAGGAAGTCTTCATGATTTCCATCGAATACTCCTTTATCGCAACGGTGATCTGCCTTCTGGTATCGTATCCGTTCGCGTATCTGATGAGCCGGAAGAAAGGCGCGACCCAGCGGATCATGATGATGCTCGTCATGCTTCCGATGTGGATGAACCTGCTGATCCGTACCTATTCGTGGATGAATATTCTCGAAAAGAACGGTCTCATCAACAATTTCCTCGGTCTGTTCGGGATCGAGCCGCTGAAGATGATCGGTACTCCCGGTGCGGTTATTTTCGGTATGATCTACAACTACATTCCGTATATGATCCTGCCGATCTACACGGTCATGTCGAAGATCGACGTGAGCGTGCTGGAAGCGGCGGAAGACCTCGGATCGAACAGCTTCTCCAAGCTGCGCCGCATTATCCTGCCGATGTCCATGCCCGGCGTGATTTCCGGCTTCACGATGGTGTTCGTTCCCTCGGTCAGCACGTTCTATATTTCCCAGAAGCTCGGCGGCAAGATCATGCTTATCGGTGACGCCATCGAAAAGCAGATCCAGTCGCTGTACAACTACAACCTCGGCGCGGCACTGTCGCTGGTTCTGATGGTGATGATCCTCATCTGCATGGCATTGATGAAGAAATTCGCCGGTGACTCCAACGACGGACTGATCATGTGAGTGGGAGGACGACCGCATTATGAAAAAGACTCTCGGAAACCTCTTCATCGCACTGATCTACATTATTTTATACGCGCCTCTTCTGGTGATGGTCTTCTTCTCGTTCAACGAAGCGAAAAGTACGACGGTTTTCACCGGATTCTCGCTGAAATGGTACGCGGAACTGTTCTCGTCAAGCGATACGATGACGGCTCTGCGGAATACGCTCGTCCTTGCTGTGACCTCCGCGGTGATCGCCACGGTGATCGGAACGGCGGCGGCTGTCTATATGTACAAGCTCCGCAGCCGTGCATGGAAAGCGTCTCTTGATATGGTGACGAACCTTCCGATGATGAATCCGGAAATCGTTACCGGGGTATCGATGATGCTCCTGTTCGTGTTCGTTGGCCGTCTGATCGGCGCGTCGAACTCGCTGAGCTTCGGTACGCTCCTGATCGCGCACGTGAC
This sequence comes from Clostridia bacterium, assembly GCA_017547755.1. GTDB lineage: Bacteria > Bacillota > Clostridia > Oscillospirales > CAG-272 > UMGS1696. Next base: position 5,326 of record JAFYOX010000014.1, read on the forward strand.
CTTCAACCTGCCGTACGTGATCCTGAACGTTCTTCCGAAGCTGAACCAGACCGACCCGCACCTCGCGGAAGCGGCACTCGACCTCGGAAGCACGCCGATGGAAGCCTTCTTCAAAGTTACGCTTCCGTCGATCATGCCCGGCATCGTATCCGGCATGATCATGGCGTTCACCATGTCCCTCGATGACTTTGTCATCAGCTATTACACCACGGGTTCGGATTTCCAGACCCTCCCGCTGAAGATCTTCGCCATGACCAAGAAGACCGTCAAGCCGGATATGTATGCGCTTTCAAGCGTCATCTTCCTCACCGTCCTCGTCCTCCTACTGGTCGTCAATATCAGCCAGATCCGTCAGGAAAAAAAGGACCAGGGAAAATAAATGAAAAAATATCTTGGGGAAACTTTTTGTCAAAGGTTTCCCCAAAGCCCTTTCTCATAATTTGATCAAAAAATAAAGGAGAACCTCAATGAAAAAAACATTCTGTGCTCTTTTTGCTGTTTGTCTGATGATGACTGCGGGGATGACTTCCTGCGGCGAGAAAAATATTACGCTTGAAAATCCGTCGGGCACGTATTCTCAGGAATACGCGGGAACGACGCTGAACGTATTCAACTGGGGGGAATATATTTCCGACGGCAGCGAAGGATCGTTTGATACCAACGCGGCGTTCGAAGCCCTGACCGGGATCAAGGTCAACTACATGAATTTCGAATCCAACGAAGCCATGTACGCAAAGCTCAAGTCCGGCGCGGTTTCCTACGATATCGTGATCCCCTCCGACTACATGATCGAACGTCTCATCAAGGAAGACATGGTGCAGAAGCTCGATTTCTCCAAGATCGACAACTACAAGTACATCGATGACGAATACCGTGATCTCTACTTCGACCCGACGAACGAGTACAGCGTACCCTATTCCGTCGGTATGGTCGGTCTGATCTACAACACCACGATGGTGGAAGGCACCCCCGATTCCTGGGGTATCATGTGGGATGCGAAGTACGCGGACAACATCCTCACCTTCAACAACCCGCGTGACGCATTTGCGATCGCACAGTTCCTGCTCGGCATCGACATCAACTCCACCGACCATGCGGCGTGGGATGCGGCTGCTGCAAAGCTGAAGGAACAGAACGCAGTTCTTCAGGCGCGCGTCATGGACGAAGTTTTCAACAAGATGGAAGGCGAAAACGCGGCGATCGCTCCGTACTATGCGGGCGACTACCTGACGATGGCGGATAACAATCCCGACCTTGCGTTCGTATATCCGAAGGAAGGCACGAACATTTTCGTGGACTCCCTCTGCATCCCGAAGAACGCGCAGAACTACGAAGCGGCTCTGATGTACATCAACTTCATGCTCGAACCCGAAGTAGCTCTTGCGAATGCGGAATACATCTGCTACGCTTCCCCGAACACCGCGGTTATCGAAAATACGGAATATGAACTCTACGGCAACGAAATCCTCTATCCTGCGGAAGACGCAAAGCCGAAGACCCAGTATTACCACGACATCGACGTGGAAACCCGTTCCTACTACGAAAAGCTCTGGGAAGACATCCTGCTGGATGACTAAGTGAATGAAAAAAGACGATGTTTTGCGACATCGTCCTTTTTTGATTCACTTCAGAGCTTTCGTCTTTTCATACGCCGCGAGGACCGCTTCCATCGCCGCACTGCGGAAGCCGTTTGCTTCCAGTGCGCGTATCCCCGCGATGGTCGTACCCGCCGGACTGCATACTTCGTCCTTCATGACTGCCGGATGCTTTCCCGTTTTCTGCATCAGCGTGACCGTGCCGAGGATCATCTGCGCCGCATATTCCATGGCGGACTTTCTCGGAACGCCGCACGCGACCGCGCCGTCGGCAAGCGCTTCCATGAACAGGCACACGAACGCCGGACCACATCCGGAGAGGGCCATCCCTGCGTCGATCAGCTTTTCCGGAAGGAGATCGACCTTCCCGGAAGCGCTCATGATGCGGAAAAATTCCATGAGTTCTTCGTCGGTGACGTCGTCCGTGCGGGTGCAGAGGGTCATGGATTCCCCGACTGCCGCCGCGATGTTCGGCATGATGCGGATGATCTTATATTCACCGCCGCAGAATTTCCGGACGGTGTCCATCGTCAGTCCTGCCATCATCGTCACGATCACGGGCGCATCCGTGCGTGCCGCAAGCGGTGCGATCAGATCACGGCAGGCGTCTTCCGCCATCTGCGGCTTCACGCCGAGGAAAATATACCGGCAGTTTTCCGCAATTTCCGCCGCCGTGCCGGATGCACACCCGTACTTTTCCACAGCATCCGCGACTTTCTTTCCGTCAAAATCACAAACCATAAAATCGGAATCCAGCATTTTTGCCGCCGCTGTCATCAGCGCGCCGCCCATATTCCCGATTCCGATAAATCCTGCTGTATACATCAAATTTATCCTCCAATTCAGCAGAAACTAAATCTTATATATCCCAGTCCGAAAAGGTTTTTGGAAGGGTGTTCGGCTCCGACTTGCAAAGCAAGTCGGGAAACCTTTTTCCTTAAAAAAGGTTTCCCCGAGAAAAAATTTCCTTATCTCACGTGCCCGCATCCGCGGACGACGTATTTATAGGTGCAGAGTTCGGAGAGACCCATGGGGCCGCGTGCGTGAAGCTTCTGGGTGGAGATGCCCATTTCGCAGCCGAGTCCGAATTCGCCGCCGTCGGTGAAGCGGGTGCTTGCGTTGACGTAGACTGCCGCGCTGTCGATGCCGCGGATGAATTTATCCGCCGCCGCGTCGTCACGGGTCACGATGGCTTCGCTGTGGTGCGTCGAGTGCGCGGAGATGTGCGCGATGGCTTCGTCCACATTTTCGACCGCGCGGACGGCGAGGATATAATCGAGGAATTCCGTATCAAAATCGGTTTCACCGGCAGGAGTGCCGTCGATGATCGCCGCGCAGGTTTCGTCCAGACGGAGTTCCACCGGGATTTTGCCGTCGGCGGTGCGTTTTTCCACAAGAAGTTCGCGCATCTTCGGCAGGAGGTCGCCGGCGATTTTCTTATTGACGAGGCAAACTTCCGCCGCGTTGCAGACGGACGGACGGCTCGTCTTCGCGTTTTCGATGATCTTCAGCGCCATATCGATGTCCGCCGTTTCGTCGATGTACAGGTGGCAGATGCCCGTGCCCGTTTCGATGCAGGGAACCTTCGCGTTTTCCACGCAGGTGCTGATGAGTCCCTTGCCGCCGCGCGGGATCAGCAGGTCAACATAGCCCACGCCGTTCATGAGGTCGAGCGAGCTCTGACGGGACGTGTCTTCCGCCTGGCCGATCAGGGCTTCCGGATAACCGGCGTCCGCACAGCCTCTGCGGAGAGCCTTCACGATGGCCGCGGACGAACGGTAGGCGTCCTTGCCGGAACGGAGAATGACCGCGTTGCCGGACTTGATGCAGAGCGCCGCCGCGTCGGACGTTACGTTCGGGCGGCTTTCGTAAATGATCGCGATCACGCCGAGCGGAACGCGCGTTTTTGTGATTTCCAGACCGTCCGCACGGGTGTGGGATTCGGTGACTTCCCACGCCGGATCGGGCAGCTTCACGACTTCGCGGATGCCGTCCGCCATTCCGGCGATGCGTGCTTCGGTGAGCTTCAGACGGTCGAGCATGACCGTGGAGAGACGTCCTTCGGCGTCCGCCATATCGAGGGCGTTTGCGGCGAGGATGTCGGCAGTCGCTTCAACGAGACGGTCCGCCATTGCGGTGAGGATACGGTTTTTATCTTCGGTGGGAGCTGTCATGATGGCCGTCTTGACAGCCGCAGTCTCCCGCATGATTTTGAGTGTGGTTTTCATAGTGGTGTGTTTTCCCAGACCAGCTCTGATGGTCGGAGCCGGACCCCTTTCAAATAACTTTATGCCGGGTAAGAAATGTTGGTGAGTGCGGGATTATCGTTTTCCTACAAACCGTGTGCATACTGCCGTGTTTTCGAGAATGTCGTACAGGATCGACGGATTTTTTCCGTTGGCGATGACCATGTCACAGCCTGCGTTCATGACGGAGACGGCTGCTGTGAGTTTGGTGTGCATTCCTCCCGTGCCGATCGCGGAACCGCTTCCGCCGGCAGACGCCATCATTTCGTCCGTGATTTCGGTGACGACGGGGATCAGGGTCGCGTCCGGATCGGTGCGCGGATTTGCGGTGTACAGGCCGTCGATGTCGGAGAGAAGGATCAGCAGATCCGCATGGCACTGGATGGCAACGATGGCGCCGAGCGTATCGTTGTCCCCGATGACGATCTCATCGGTTGCCACGGTATCGTTCTCGTTGATGATGGGGAGCGTGCCGAACTCCAGCAGACGTTCCATCGTATTGATGAAGTTGGAGCGGCGTTTTTCGTCGCGGACGTCGCTGCCGGTCAGCAGGATCTGCGCGACGGTGTGGTTGTATTCCGAGAACAGCTTGTCGTAGGTATACATCAGTTCGCACTGACCGACGGCTGCTGCTGCCTGCTTTTCCGGCAGGGATTTCGGGCGTTCGCGGAGATGCAGTTTGCCCATACCCATGCCGATGGCACCGGAGGAAACGAGAATGACTTCGTCTCCCGCATTTTTTATATCCGATAAAACCTTGCACAGTTCTTCCATGTGGCGGATGTTGAGCTGTCCGGTCGGATGCGCAAGGGTGGAGGTTCCGACTTTGACGACGATTCGCATGATGATGAGTTCCTTTCGGGGAGTTGGATCGCTTCATTATAGTTAAATCCGATTACCTGTAATTATACTTCTTTGGTACACGGAAAGCAAGGGGGAAAGTGAAAATATCCCAAAAAACACTTGATTTTTCGGTGATTTTGTATTACAATAATTATTATAGACCAACAATATGTCAACCAAGGAAAGGTATTATAAATATGGCACAGAAATTCAGAAAAATCGGTGTTCTTACTTCCGGCGGCGACGCTCCGGGTATGAATGCGGCTGTCAGAGCCGTTACCAGAGCTGCTAACGCACGCGGCGTACAGGTTATGGGTATCATCGGCGGTTACCGCGGCATGATCCATGACGAAATGATCGAACTTACCAACCGTGAAGTATCCAACAAGATCATGCTTTCCGGTACGTTCCTGTATTCCGACCGCTGCCTTGAATTCAAGGAAGAAGAAGGCATGCAGAAGGCGATCGCTACCCTCAAGAAGCACGACATCGACGGCGTTATCGCAATCGGCGGCGACGGCACCTTCCGCGGTGCGACCGACCTGTCCGTCCGCGGCATCCCGACCATCGGCGTTCCCGGCACCATCGACAACGACATCACCGCGTCCGACAATACCATCGGCTTCAACACCGCGATGACCACCGTTATCGAAAACGTAGACCGTCTCCGTGACACCTGTGAATCCCACGCCCGTCTCAACGTTGTTGAAGTTATGGGCCGCGGCGCAGGCGACATCACCATCAACACCGCAATCGCATCCGGCGCAGTTGCATGCGTTATCCCGGAAGCTCCGTTTGACGAAGAAGCCTGCATCAACAAGGTGATCCGTCTCCGCCGTGAAGGCAAGAGAGGCTTCCTCGTCATCGTTTCCGAAGCATTCCCGACTCTCGGCGAAGAACTCGCCAAGAAGATCACCGCGATCACCAAGGATCTCGCGGAAAAGGAAGGCAACGACAGACTCTGGGTTGAATCCAAGTTCTGCCGTCTCGCTCACACCGTACGCGGCGGTTCCCCGACTCTCGCAGACCGTATCCTCGCTACCAAGATGGGCGTACGCGCTGTTGACGAACTTCTCGCAGGCAACTCCGACCTCATCGTTGTAGAACGTGCCGGCGAAATCACCACCTGCGGTATCCGCTGGTCCCAGGTTCTCGACCGTATGTACAAGGGTACCCTCAAGCCGGGTATGACCGACGCATACACCGCAGAACAGCTCGCTGAAATGGAAGCGTTCATCGCAGCCAAGAAGGCAGAATTCGCAAAGACCTACGCAATGTTCAACGAACTTGCTAACTGAACTGTATAAAAATTCCATATTTGCGGATAATAAAAGAAACGGATGGATCTTTTCCATTCGTTTCTTTTTTGAATTGTGTGAAATATTCGGGAAAATGTGAAAAATCTGCAATACAAGGTTGAAATCGCGGGGAAGTTATGATACAATAAATATAGTATAATTGCGTTTTATGGCGTTTTCAGGAGAAATCATGAGAATTGAAGCTGAAGTAAAAAAAGATCTTTGGTTTATCGGCATCGGATGCGCGGTCCTGTCCGTTCTGACGGCGATCGGAGCACTTCTGATCGGTGAAGGAACGCTCTCTGTCCTGCTCGGATGCATCGTCGGAGGACTGCTCTCGTTCGGGAATTTTTTCTTCATGACGATCGGCATTATCATGGCGCTGGAAACGGGCAGTGAAGGGAAGGCAAAGCGGATGATCCGCAATTCCCGGGTCGTACGGACACTGATCCAGCTCGGAGTGATTGCGCTGTCGATCCTGTTTCCGCAGGTTCTTCACTGGCTGCCGGTGATCCTTGCAACGTTCTTCCCGCGGATTCTGATCGGTGTGCGCGCGTACTGGAAGTTCTTCCGGCACCGGAACGATCCCGTTCCGGAAAGCGCGTCCGAACCTTCGGAAGCCTGGGAAGAGGAAGAAGAAACGGACGGATTCGAGAACTTTGTACGGCATTTTGCAAAAAATCCCGATGGCGCTGAGAATATCGACAACGAAACAAAGAAGTAAGAGGCACGTATGGATAATATCAGTATTACAGGTGCAAAAATTTATTTTGAGACGGAGCTGCCCGTTCTCGGTACATTTCACATTACCGAAACGCAGGTGAACTCGTGGATCGTCATGGCGGTCATTACCGCGCTCTGTCTGTTTCTGACGCATAATCTGCAGGTCCGTCCGACCACAAAGCGGCAGATCGTCGCAGAGTGGATCGTGGAACAGGTGGAAAAACTGGTCAACGCCAACATGGGCGAAAAATTCCGTGACTTCGCTCCGTTCATCGCGGCGATTCTCGGACTGTCCGCGTTTTCCTCGCTGTCTTCGCTGTTCGGAATGTATCCTCCGACCTCCGATATGAACACCATCGCCGGATGGGCGATCCTGGTCTTCTTCATGATCACGTTCTTCAAGATCAAAACGAACGGCTTCCTCGGCTATCTCAAGGGATTCACCGAACCGTTCGCCATGTTTACCCCGTTCAACATCCTTTCGGAAATCGGTACGCCCGTGTCCATGACCTTCCGTCATTTCGGGAACGTACTGTCCGGTTCGGTCATTTCCGCACTCCTTTACGCAGGTCTTGCGGGACTTTCCACCGCGCTTCTCGGCTGGCTGCCGGGCTTCCTCGGGGAAATTCCGTTCTTTCAGATCGGTATCCCCGCGATTCTGTCCATCTACTTCGATATTTTCTCTTCCGCGATGCAGGCGTTCATTTTCGCGATGCTGACCATGCTGTACGTTTCCGGTGCGGCTTCGACGGAAGAATAAATATAATTTACGTAAACAATAAATTTCAAATACACAGGAGAATTCAACTATGGAACTCGCTAACGCAAAAGCAATGATTATGTCCAGCTGTGCAATCGGTGCAGGTCTTTCCCTGATCGCAGGTATCGGCCCCGGTATCGGTGAAGGTTACGCCGTAGGTAAGGCGTGTGAAGCGATCGGCCGTCAGCCCGAATCCAAGGGTGCGGTCACTTCCACGATGATCATGGGTTGTGCGATTGCCGAAACCACCGGTATTTACGGCTTCGTTATGGGTCTTCTGCTCGTTCTTCTGGCACCCAACCTCTTTATCGCAAAGCTTTGAGATTCCCTGCCTTTTGCAGTGTAAGGAGAATCCGGAATGAATAATGAATACCTTGAGCTGATATCGATCAACCTGATCGATATGCTGATTACGATCGGCAATCTGCTCGTTCTCACCTGGGTCTTCAAGAAATTCCTGTGGGACCGCGTGCAGAAGGTTCTTGCCGCACGCAGGGAACAGGTGGACGGTCTGTATCAGGAAGCGGAAGTGGCAAAGGAAGCTGCGCTGAAGGATAAGACCGAATACGAAGCGAAGCTCTCTCAGGCAGACGCAGAAGCGGAAAGCATCCTGAAGAAGGCTTCCGCACGTGCCGAACGCCGCAGCGACGAGATCATCGAAAACGCGAACCGCAAGGCGGAGGAAACCATGAAGAAGGCCGACGCCGACATCGCCCAGGAAAAGAAGAAGGCGATGAACGATCTCAAAAACGAAATTTCCGAAATTTCCGTGCAGATCGCGGAAACGATTGTGCAGCGCGAGATCAACGAGGACGACCATCGCGAACTGATCGACTCGTTCATCGAAAACCTCTGAGCGCGTGCCGATAACAGGAATACTATATGAAAGAAACAGTAAAAGAATACGGCGGCGGTCTGTATGAACTGGCGGTCGACGAGGGTCTGGAAGAGATCCTGCTGGAACAGACGCGCGTTCTGCGCGGAATTCTGGAACCGGAATACCTCCATCTTCTGACCACGCCCGGAATCCCGAAGACCGAGCGCGCCGCACTTGCAGCAGAAGCGCTTGACGGACGCGTTCATCCGTATCTGGCGAATTTCGTCGGACTCATGGTGGAACGCGGCTCGGCGTTTGACATTCCCGCCTGCTTTGAAGAGTACGAGCGTCGGTATCTGCAGCAGCACGGCATCCTCCGTGCGATGGCGGAAAGCGCTGTCCCGCTCACCGATGTACAGCGTGAAAAGCTGACTGCCCGTCTGGAAGCGCGCACCGGCAAAAAGATCGAGCTGACCTGCGCGGTCGTTCCCGGACTGATCGGCGGGATCCGTCTTTCCTTTGACAACCGTCTGATCGACGATACCGCGCATACAAAACTGAAAACGATCGCAGGTTCTCTGGCGGACGCCGTATTGTGAGGATCCGCATCGTTCCCCATTTTAGAAATATGGAGTAAAACCATGGAACTTCGTCCCGAAGAAATAAGCAGTATTATTAAAAATCAGATAAAAAATTACCGGAACAAGACCGACGAAGCGGAAACCGGTACCGTTATCACCGTAGGTGACGGGATCGCGACCGCGTTCGGACTTGACAACTGCATGGCGAACGAGCTCGTGGAATTTGAAGACGGTTCGTACGGCATGGCGATGAATCTGGAGGAAAATACCATTTCCATCGTCCTGCTGAACGATTCGCAGAACATCCGCGAAGGCTCGTCCGTGAAGCGTACCGGCAGCGTTGCGGCGGTTCCCGTCGGAAACGCGATGCTCGGACGCATCGTCAACGCTCTCGGGGAACCCATCGACGGCAAGGGACCGATCGCAAATGACGGCCGCCGTCCGATCGAATCCGAGGCTCCCGGCATCATCAAGAGAAAGAGTGTCTCCGTTCCGCTGCAGACCGGCATCAAGGCGATTGACGCGATGATCCCGATCGGCCGCGGTCAGCGCGAACTGATCATCGGTGACCGCCAGACCGGGAAGACCACCATTGCCATCGACACCATTCTGAACCAGCACGACAAGGACGTTCTCTGCGTTTACGTTGCGATCGGTCAGAAGAATTCCACCGTTGCGAACCTCGCCGAAACGCTCCGCCGTGCCGGTGCAGACCGCTATACGGTCATTGTATCCGCGTCCGCATCCGAAGCCGCTCCGCTGCAGTACATTGCACCGTACGCCGGCTGTGCCATTGCGGAATATTTCATGGCGCAGGGAAAGGACGTTCTCATCGTATACGACGACCTGTCCAAGCACGCGGTCGCATACCGTGCGCTGTCCCTGCTCATCCGCCGTCCGCCGGGACGTGAAGCCTATCCGGGCGACGTCTTCTACCTCCACTCCCGTCTGCTCGAACGTGCGGCAAGAGTGGCTCCCGAATACGGCGGCGGCTCCATCACCGCACTTCCGATCATTGAAACCCAGGCGGGCGACGTTTCCGCCTATATCCCGACAAACGTCATTTCCATCACGGACGGTCAGATCTTCCTCGAAACCGAACTGTTCCACGCGGGCATCATTCCGGCGGTCAACCCCGGTATTTCCGTATCCCGTGTCGGCGGCAACGCGCAGATCAAGGCAATGAAGAAGGTTGCCGGACGTCTGAAGCTGCTGTATTCGCAGTACCGCGAACTGCAGGCATTCGCACAGTTCGGCTCCGACCTTGACGCGGATACCAAGGCGCGTCTGGCGCAGGGCGAACGCATCGTGCAGATCCTCAAGCAGGACAAGAACGCGCCGGTGCGTGTGGAACTGCAGGTGGCGGTCATTTATGCCGTTATCAACGATTACCTGAAGGATATCGAAGTGGCGGACGTCAAGGACTACGAAAAGGAACTGTACGAATTCCTTCCGGCGAAGTACGACGAACTGATGCGCCGCATCGCGGAAACCGGACTTCTGACGGACGAGGACAACGCGCTTCTCGATACCGCGCTGACCGAATTTACTGCGAAGTTCCGTGAACAGCGGTATTGATTGAGGGTAAGCCATGGGAGCGAACATCAAAGCAATCCGCGCGCGGATCAAGAGCGTCGAGTCGACCAGACACATCACCAAAGCGATGGAACTGGTAGCCTCCTCGAAGATCAAGCGTGCGTCGGCGAAAATGGAGCAGTCCCGCTTTTACCGTTCGGTCATGCTGGATGCGTTTGCGGATCTTTCGGCGGCAAAAACGATGTATTCGCAGGCGAGAGATGCGTCTCTGCCGGTGCTCTATATCATCGTTGCCGGGGACCGCGGACTTGCGGGCGGCTACAACAACAATATTTTCCGCTCGTCTGCCGTGATGATGCGGGAACATGATGTGGTCCTGCCGATCGGCAAGAGAGCGGTGGACTATTATTCGAACAAGAAGCGTTCCGTGGTCACGAAGGAATTTGTGTCCTGCGAAGATATGACCTCGGACGAATGTTCCCGTGCGGCTTATCTTATCCGCGATATGTACGACCGCGGAGAGATCGGCGGCGTCCGTCTGATCTCCACGGAATTTGTCTCGATGCTGACGCAGAATCCGCGCATGACGCATCTTCTGCCCCTGCAGAAGGAAAACGGGGAAGCGCAGGCATCCGCGGCTGTGGAATACGAACCCTCGGCGGAAGCCGTTCTCGCGGCGCTGATCCCGGAATATATTGCCGGAGTCCTGTATTCCTCCGTCTGTGAAGCATTCGCCTCCGAACTTGCGGCACGCCGTTCCGCGATGGATTCCGCAACGAAGAATGCGGACGAAATGCTCGATCATCTGAGTCTCAAATACAATCAGGCACGCCAGAGCGCGATCACACAGGAAATCACCGAAATCGTCGCCGGCGCGAATGCGTAGGAGAAATATGGTTTCTTGGGAAAAACTTTTTTGGAAAAAAGTTTTTCCCAAACCCTTTTCAAAAAACTTTAATCTGGGAAAAGATATTTTAGTAAGTCTGATATTGGAGTATATATATGGCAACTGATAGACAAAACATCGGGCGTGTTACGGAAGTCAAGGGGCCGGTCATCGACGTGCGCTTTGACGAAGGCACGCTTCCTGAGATCCTGTCGGCACTGGAGGTCATGGTCGGCGAACGGAAGCTCACCGCGGAAGTGGCACAGCATGTCGGCGACAATGTTGTCCGCTGTATCGCAATGAGCTCGACCGACGGTCTTGTGCGCGGCACGAAGGCGGTCGACACCGGCCGTGCGATCTCTGTTCCGGTCGGCGAACAGACGCTCGGACGGATTTTCAACGTCCTCGGCGAACCTGTGGACGAAAAGCCCGCGCCGAAATCGGCGGAACGCTGGGAGATCCATCGTCCGGCACCGGCGTACGACGAACAGGCAACCTCTACGGAAATCCTTGAAACCGGTATCAAAGTCATCGACCTGATCTGTCCCTACGCAAAGGGCGGTAAGATCGGTCTGTTCGGCGGTGCAGGGGTAGGGAAGACCGTTCTTATCATGGAACTGATCCATAACATCGCGACCGAGCACGGCGGTATCTCCGTCTTCACCGGCGTCGGCGAACGTACCCGTGAGGGCAACGACCTGTACAACGAAATGGCGGAATCCGGCGTTCTTGCGAAGACTGCGCTCGTGTACGGTCAGATGAACGAACCGCCGGGAGCAAGAATGCGCGTCGGCCTTTCCGGTCTGACGATGGCGGAATACTTCCGCGACCGCGAAGGACAGGACGTTCTTCTCTTTATCGATAATATTTTCCGCTTCACACAGGCGGGTTCCGAAGTATCCGCACTGCTCGGACGTATGCCGTCCGCTGTCGGTTATCAGCCGACGCTGGCAACGGAAATGGGCGTTCTGCAGGAACGCATTACGTCCACCAAGCACGGCTCCATCACGTCCATCCAGGCAGTTTATGTCCCGGCGGACGACCTGACGGACCCGGCTCCGGCAACCACATTCGCGCATCTTGACGCAACGACGGTTCTGAGCCGCGGCATTGCATCGCAGGGGATCTATCCGGCAGTTGACCCGCTGGAATCCACATCCAGAATTCTTACCCCCGAAGTGGTCGGCGAAGAACACTATCAGGTGGCGCGCGCCGTACAGCAGATCCTCCAGCGCTACAACGAACTGCAGGACATCATCGCTATCATGGGCATCGACGAACTGTCCGAAGAAGACAAGCTGACCGTTTCCCGCGCGAGAAAGATTCAGAGATTCCTCTCCCAGCCGTTCGCGGTAGCGGAACAGTTCACCGGCAACGCCGGAAAGTACGTTCCGCTGAAGGAAACCGTCCGCGGCTTCCGCGAGATCATTAACGGACACTGTGACGCCCTTCCGGAAAGTGCGTTCCTGTTTGTCGGCGGCATTGACGAAGTATTCGAAAAGGCAAAGAAAGCGTAACGCAGGCAGGAGGGAAGTATGAATACCTTCAAACTGCAGATCGCGGCTCCCGACGGAATGCGCTACGACGGCGACGCTGTGCAGATCTCCGTCCGCGGGATCGAAGGCGACCTCGCTGTTATGGCGGGGCATATCCCGTTTGTGACCGCACTGAAGTCCGGCGAATGCCGGGTGTATACGGACGAAAAGACCATCCGCCGCGCAAACTGCTCCGGCGGTATGCTGATGGTCAGCAAAGACTGCGTAAGACTGCTGTCGTCGGATTTTACATGGGTGAATGAATAAATGAAAATGACATGGGACTTGAAATTCCATGTCATTTTTGGTTTTATTTTCTTGATACGTTGATAAAGGTATTAAGCATTGTCCAGAATTGGATTTCTTCCACATTTTTTGCGGTTTTAGCGGCTTGAAGCGCGCTTTCGGCGGCAGCCATTGCACTTTTTTCGGCAGCATATTCCATTTTGAGGTTGTGCTTATAATTATCGTATTCGCGTACGGCTTCTTTCATAGTTTCTGCGTGACCGTTACGGAAGTAATAAATGAATCTTTCAACTGCAACGGCTTCACGATAGTCCGGCGGAATAAGGTATTCAACCATATCGGCGTCCGGGGAATTGAGAAGTTTGTCTATTTCTTTTTTGTTTATATCTTGTGTTTCACGGATATCGGAAATGAAAGATTCAAGTTTGGTAATTTGTTCAGCTCTTTTTTGCGCTTTTTTTGAAGCGATATGGGAGCCAATAAGTACGGGCAGGATAATATCAGCAATTCCTGCAAGAAAAAATATAATCAGTGCAAGAATAGTAGGGTCTACATCAATAACATATTGTAATTTGACACCGATGCGCCAGAAGATGACAAGCAGCGGAGCGAAGAGAAAAGCGAGGAGCAATTTGATATATCCATTGCGCTCTGTTTTGAGATTAGAACGGCTTTGTTGATCTTGAAGTTTTGATAGTTCAAAAACAAAGGTACTCTTTTCTTTGGAAAGGTTGGATAATGCGGTTATTCGTTCTTCGAGTTTCGTTAAAAACGAATGACAATTTTGTAATTGGTCGATTAATTGATAATCCATGATGACTCCTATTCTTGAGATATAACAGTAATACAATATGATATCATATTGTAACATATAATACCATGATTTGTCAAGCTATAATCAAGATATACTATAAAATATCTTGAAAGGTAGACTACATGAATAACGAACCATTACGAATCAAAAAGCGCGGAGAAGACGGCAACAAAGTAATCACCGTCCGCATCCGCGAAGAAACTCTCGAAAAACTTGACAAAATCGCCGCTGAAAGCAACTATTCCCGCAACGAACTCATCAACCTTATCCTGAGCCACGGTGTCAAGAACATTATTATCGAAGAAGATAAATAAGTAGATATAGAAAAAACAAAGGGGCTGTCGCAAATAAGGAAATTGTAACCAATTCATCGGCAACATACACAAGAAATCATTTGATCTCGAAAGATTAACACTTGATTTTTTGTATATGTTACTGAATAATTGGAAACTTTACCCTAATTTGCGACAGCCCCTTCAATTTATTGTACAACTCAATTTCAGCAGCCAGTTCCGCACCAATTGCGGGAGCTATAGAAGGGAACTGTCAGCCAAACTATGCACGTTTCCCGGTATTTCATCCCTTACAGCTTCCGAATACCCGCCCGGTTAAAGGAAGGAATCAAAGCCATACGAAAAGGAAACGTGGGAACGCGGACAACTTCACACAAAATCAGGAAATCCTGATTCCGCGTTCATTATTCGTCGTCTTCAACCTTAGCTTCAGCGATGACCTTCTGAGCAACAGCAGCAGGAACTTCTTCGTAACGGTCTACGATGAAGTCGTACTTACCGCGGCCCTGGGACATAGCGCGGAGAGCGATGGTGTAGTCGGTCATTTCAGCCTTCGGAACGTCTGCTTCAACGATCTGGTAACCAGCCTTGTCGCAGGGGTTCATACCGAGAACGCGGCCGCGTCTCTTGTTGAGGTCGCCGATAACGTCACCAACGAGGGAGTCCGGAACGGTAACCTTGAGGGAACCTACGGGTTCGAGAAGGATCGGCTTAGCCTTCGGGAGACCTTCCTTGTATGCAAGGCGTGCTGCGAGCTTGAAGGAGATTTCGTTGGAGTCAACCGGGTGGTAAGAACCATCGTACAGGTCAGCGCAGAGGTTAACTACCGGGTAGCCTGCGAGAACACCCTTGGTCATAGCTTCAAGGAGACCCTTTTCTACTGCGGGGTAGAAGTTCTTCGGAACGGTACCGCCGACAACGGACTGAGTGAAGGTAAGGCCTTCGTCTTCGCCGTGGGAGAATCTCATCTTAACGTGACCGTACTGACCGGAACCGCCGGACTGCTTCTTGTGCTTACCTTCAACATCGGAGGTACCCTTGATGGTTTCGCGGTATGCGATCTTCGGGGTGTCAAGAACAACAGAGGTGCCGAAACGGGACTTCAGCTTGGATACAACGATGTCAAGCTGCATATCGCCCATACCGGAGATGGTCATCTGCTTGGTTTCCGCATTGTTTTCGTATACGAGAGTCGGGTCTTCTTCGAGGATCTTGGTGATACCGGAGGAGATCTTGTCTTCGTCGCCCTTTGCAGCGGGAGTGATCGCCATGGTCATGTAAGGATGAGCAAATGCGATCTTCTTGTATTCGAATTCGGTGGAAGCGGAGAGAGTATCGTTGGTGTTGGTGTTGGTGAGCTTGGAGATCACACCGATGTCACCGCATGCGAGAGAATCGACTTCGGTCTGCTTCTTGCCGCGGAGAGTGTAGATGTGAGCCATCTTTTCCTGTGCTCCGGTGGTGTTGTTGGTAAGGGTCAGGTCGTTGGTGAGAGTACCGGACATAACCTTGAAGAGGGACATCTTACCGAAGGAGTCAGCGATGGTCTTGAATACGAAGATCGCGCATTCGCCTTCAGCGTCGATTGCCATTTCTGCGTAGTCGTCACCGTCGATGACCTGTTCAACCTTCTTTGCGGTCGGACGCGGGAAGGAGTCAGCGATGGTTTCGAGAAGGAAGTTGATACCCCAGAGGTTGGTTGCACAGCCGCTGAATACGGGAACGATGGAACCGTCGATCAGACCGGTGTGGAGAGCTTCGATTGCCTGTTCCTGGGAGATTTCCATGGTGTCGAAGTACTGTTCAAGAAGTTCTTCGCTGGTCTGAGCGAGTGCTTCGTTGAGAGTATCGGTGTACTTTTCGGCGATCGATTCCTGGTCGGGAGTGAAGGGAGCTTCGGAACGTGCGCCCTTTTCGTCGAAGGTGTAAGCAACTCTCTTGATGAGGTTGAGGAAGTATACGTTCTTGCCGTTCTTTACGGGAACGAGAACCGGGCAGACAGCGGTACCGAACTTTTCATGGAGTTCGTCGAATACCTTGTCGAAGTCAGCGTCCGGGTCGTCGCACTTGTTTACGAAGAAACCGCAGGGAATGCCGGCATCCTGTGCCTTGTCCCAGCCGAGTTCTGCACCGACTTCTACGCCGGCCTTGCCGTCGAGAGCGATGATCGCTGCGTCAGCAACACGAACCGCTGCGTCAGCTTCGCCTGCGAAGTCAAAGAAACCGGGAGTGTCGATGAAGTTGATCTTGATGTCGTTCCACATGACCGGAGCCATGGAAAGGTTGAGAGAGAAGCCTCTCTTGATTTCTTCGGGATCGTAGTCACATACGGTATTGCCTGCCGTGGTCTTACCGAGACGGTCGGTAGCCTTCGTCAGATAAAGAGCTGCTTCAGCGATGGAGGTCTTACCGGAACCGCCATGACCGAGCAGAACAACGTTACGGATGCTCTTGGTGTTGATTGCTGCCATTTGGGGAAACTCCTTTATGTTATGTATAAAAAATCAATTTTTTGAAGAACCCTTTTTTGGGGAGGGTTTCCTTTCGCCTTCCTGAAAACCTTTTCGGCTTAAAAAGTTGGAACGATGATTTGTACAAAGGCTTTTGAGGAATCGGAAGATGTTTGTTCAAACTGAACAAAGTCTTACCTCATTATTATACATCAACTTTTCGGAGATTGCAATAGAGGTCGGTGATTTTTTTGTTGTGGCGGATGTAGTATATTCGGGGTGTTTTTTGTGCAAAATCACAAAATTATGCCTCTTTTACAAGAACATCTGTGATTTCACACACATACATCTTGTGGAAATCCCCGTTGGCGTAGGTGTACATCGGCGCGGGATCGGTCATGGATTCGGGCTTGATCCATTCGGCATAGAGCTTTTTCGCCTTGATGACGAGGCGTGCTTCGTCGAACCATACAGCGCGTCCGCTGTCGTTCCGGTCGGAATCGGGGGTGAGTCCGCATTCCTTGGCCTTGTCAACGTCGCGTCCGCTGAACTTGCCGCAGTAGGACAGTGCGGGGCGGTAGGATTCATCGAAGAAGGAGAGCGTGAGACGGTCGTTTGCTTCGGTGAAGGGGAAGGTGTGGCGCTGCGGACGGATGAACACGAAGACGACCGGACGTCCCCAGAGAACGCCGATGCCGCCCCAGCTTGCGGTCATGGTGTTGTAGTCGGTGCCGCAGACCGTACCTTCGGTATCGTTCGCGGACGTGATCAGCATCCAGTCGTCGCCGATCATCTTTACGGCGTTGTCGGGAATTTCGGTAGGCTTGATGTGTCTGAATTCTGCCATGGAAAAAACTCCTTGATTTAAATAGATTGAAAGTTTTTGAAAAGGGGTTTGGGGAAAAACTTTTTTCAAAAAGTTTTTCCCCAGGAAAACTCAGAAATTATTGTGATTCCAGCCCCAGTGGGAGACTTCTTCGTACTTGACGTAGGTGCGGTCTGCGGGGATGCCGAGTTCGGCTTCAAGGAGGCGGCAGATGCCGTCGGTCAGCTTGTCGAAGCCGGCGGTGTTTCCTTTGCCGAAGAGGGCAACCTGTACCATCGCGCACGGGTCATCCTTGCCGCCGAAGTACATCCGGCTGTTTTCGGTGAAGTCGAGCATGAGCCAGTTTTCGGTCTTGGACGGGAACGCGTCGGTCAGAACGGAGGCGATCTTGGACTTTACGGCAACTTCGGCTTCCTTCGGAATGGCGGTGTTGGTCTTGATTTCAATGTACGGCATGGGATTTCTCCTTCTATATTATGAAGATTTTGGATTTGTATGTATCATATCACAGAAAGAATTCTCTGTCAAGGGGAGAGTCTTGTCGGATTTTTCACATTGACTTGATCCGGAATCTGTGGTATAATCTGAATTTGAAATTGATTCTCATTTTTAAATTGAAAGAATAACGTATGGCAGAGAAAATAACCTATCGTACCCGGCAGAGGGATGCAATTCTGCGTTTTTTTGAAGAAAACCGCGACCGGTGCTTTACCGCACGCGACCTTGTCGGACAGGTGGACGCCGGAGAAGCCACCATTTTCCGTGCGCTTTCGACCCTTACCGGGGAAGGGAAACTCAAAAAGTTCAGCGGCGGAAGTGGAGAAAGTGCCTATTATCAGTTCAATGCGACCGAATGTGCGCTCCATATCCATCTCAAATGCCGCGGATGCGGGAAACTGATCCACATGGACTGCTCGTTCATGGAAGAGATCCTCGCGCATTTCAAAAACGAACATGCCTTTACGGTGGACTGCGGGCAGACCGTTATTTACGGTATCTGCGGCGACTGTACGGGAACGGCGGCTTCCTGCGGCTGCGGACATTCCCATCACGGAGAGGAAGATCATCATGAATAAATTCAAACGGATTCTTACGGGACTGTGCGCCATCGTATTCTGCGGCACGTTCACAGCCTGCAGCGAAAAACCTCACACAACGGACGGAAATCTCACCGTAGTTGCGACCAATTTTGCCCTGTACGACTTCGCACGCACCGTCTGCGGGGACAGCTGCGACGTGCGGATGCTGATCTCTCCCGGCTCGGAATCCCACGATTTCGAAGCTACGCTCAAGGATATCGCGCTCCTTGCCGAAACGGACGTGTTCGTCTATGTCGGCGGAGAAAGCGAAGAGTGGGTGCCGGATATTCTCGAAGCGGCGGGTGCATCGGATGTAGTGCAGGTACGCGCGATCGATCTGGTGGAAACGTACGTCAGCGCCGGTACGGAAAGCGGACACGAGCATTCCGAAGGCGACGGGCATCATCACGAAACCGACGAACACATCTGGACGAGCATTCCGAACGCGATTACGATCATGGATGCCATCCAGCAGGGGATTCAGAGAGTTTCTGAAGGCTTTGAATTCGATTGGGATGGAAGAAACGCTTACATTTCTGAACTCCTCGACATCGACGCGGATATCCGCCGGACGGTGGAAGCATCCACGCAGGATACTCTGATCTTTGCCGACCGTTTCCCATTCCGCTATTTCACGGAAGAATACGGTCTGAACTACTGCGCGGCGTTTGACGGCTGTTCCTCCGCCGTGGAACCGTCGCTGTCCACGATCAATACGATCATTGAACGTGTGAACGGGACCGGCAGCAGCGCCGTGTTCACCATTGAATTCTCCGACCGGAAGACCGCCGAAGCGGTAGCCTCCGAAACCGGCTGTGAGATCCTTGAATTCCACTCCGCACACAATGTCAGCAAAGCGGATTTCGAATCCGGCATCACCTACGCGGACATCATGCGGAAGAACGCGGAAAACCTGAAAATCGCACTGAACGTAAACTGAAAGAAGAACCTATATGACAGATACTCTCATCACCGCCGAACGTGTGACCCTTGCTTTTGACGGGTACACCGCGGCGGAAAACGTGAATTTTACCCTCGGACGCGGGGATTATCTCTGCGTGATCGGGGAAAACGGCTCCGGGAAAAGCACGCTTCTCCGCGCCGTGACCGGTGAAGTGAAGCCTGCCGGCGGAAAACTGACTCTCGCACCTGAACTGAGGAAACAGGGGATCGGCTATCTTCCCCAGCAGTCGAAGATCCAGCGGGATTTTCCGGCGTCCGTACGGGAAGTGGTCGTGTCCGGCTGTGTCCGCCGCGACAGTTTCGGACTGTTCTGGAAAAAGGAATCCAGAGAACGCGCCGAAGATTATATGAAGCTTTTAAGAGTCGACGGATTCGCGGACAAATCGTTCGGCGAGCTCTCCGGCGGTCAGCGGCAGCGTGTCCTGCTTGCCCGGGCAATGTGCGCGTCCGATACGCTGATCCTTCTCGATGAGCCGGTCAACGGGCTCGATCCGGAAGCCGCACACGAAATGTATCACGCCGTCCGGATGCTCAACGAAGAACGCGGATGCGCGGTCATGATGGTTTCGCACGACGTTTCGTGCGCCCTGCGTGAAGCGAAGCACGTTCTCTCCATGTGCCGCGGACATTCGTTCTACGGTACCGTCGATCAGTACGCTGCGCACGAACGCTCCGACGAGGAGATCGACGAACACCGCCATCAGCATGACCATCACGGTCACGAACATCCGCATCCTCATCACGATCATGCTCATAATAAGGAAGGGAAGGAATAAGCCATGTCGATTGCTGAACTTTTTGCTTCCGAATTTCTGATGCGCGTGGTGATCCGCGCGCTGGTCGTCGGCGTGCTGGTCTCCCTCTGCTCGTCCATTCTCGGCGTCAGCCTTGTTCTCAAGCGGTATTCCATGATCGGGGACGGTCTGTCCCATGTGGGATTCTTCGGTCTTGCCATCGCCGCCTGTGCCGGAGCCGCCGCGAATTATTCCATGGAGATTTCCATCCCGATCGTCATTCTTGCCGCCGTGCTGATCCTCCGCCTTTCGAAAAACGAAGGACGCATGAACGGTGACGCCGCCTGCGCGGTCGTTTCGACCGGTGCGGTCGCGGTCGGTACCCTGATGTACAACTTCACCGGCGGACGGAGCGGCGATATCTGCAACTCCCTCTTCGGTTCCGCTTCCGTCGTCACGATCTCGGATAAGGATATGGTTCTGTCCATCGTCCTGTCCGCCGTTGTCCTCGGATGGTTCTTACTCTGCCGCAAAACGATCTTCTCCGTCACCTTCGACGAAACTTTTGCCGGAGCTGCGGGGGTCAATACAGACGTTTTCGGCGTGATCCTTGCCGTTCTGACCGGGATCACCATCGTGGTCGGCATGAAAATGATGGGTTCCATCATGATCTCCGCCCTGATCATTTTCCCGGCGCTTACTTCCATGCGTCTGACGAAAAGTTTCGGCGCCACGGTCGGACTTGCCGCCGGAATTTCGGTCGTCTGCTTCCTCGCCGGCTTCTTCGCGGCGTGCGTGTTCTCGCTCCAGACCGGTGCGGCGGTCGTTACGGCAGAGCTGATCTGCTTCGCCGTCGTCTGCGGCGTCACGGAGGCTATTTCAAAGGTACGCATCAGAAAACGCGGAAAACAATGAGTTTTCATACATAGAAAATGGGGCTGTCGCAATAAGCCCCACAAAAACGAAAAACGACCGGGTTATCCGAAAAGGATAGCCCGGTCGCTGCTTTCGTGGTATAATAAAGTTGCAGCAAAACCATACCGGAAAGCAGGTACAGTATAACACAATGAGAAAC
>JAFYOX010000096.1 GCA_017547755.1 Clostridia bacterium
ACCTGTGTCGGATTGCTTCGGGATGGGGGAAGGTGGATTCGAACCACCGAAGGCGGTGCCAGCAGATTTACAGTCTGTCCCCTTTGGCCACTCGGGAATTCCCCCTGGAGCTGGTGATCGGAGTCGAACCAACAACCTGCTGATTACAAATCAGCTGCTCTGCCATTGAGCCACACCAGCATATTATACAATTTTCAAGTCCTTTTCCGCCAGGTATTTGTTGCTTTTAACCTGTCTTCTTCAGGACGTTGTTATTATACCACAGCAGGCTCGTTTTGTCAATACTTTTCCGAAAGTTTTTGGTCTTTGCAGGATATCCCGGCACCCGGGACCGGCGGAAACAAAAGAAAAAAACTGGATATTTTCCGAAAAAACCGCAAAAACATGGCATCCCGGCGGAGTTGTTCATATCGTGTTCACAAAAATGTTCTATAATACCGTACAGCTACATAACGAATATAAATCGAGAAAGGATTTATCACAATGAAGAAAAAACTGATGAGCGCGATCCTTGCCGCTCTGATGCTCGCTTCCTCCGCAGCGATGTTCTCCTGCTCCGACGCAGGCACATCGGAAGAAGCAAACACGGACACCGCCGCTCCGTCCGCATCCGAAGAAATCGTCGAAGAAGCCGAACCCGAAACCGAAGAGATCAAGCCCGACCTTCCGGCAGACCTCTCCTTCTCCGGTTCCACCTTCACCTTCGGTGTTGTTGACAACGCAAATGCGCGCAACTTCCTCGTTATGGAAGAACTGACCGGCGAAGCTCTGAACGACGCTCAGTACTCCGTCATCGAAACCGCGCAGGAAGAACTCGACATCACCATCTCCCAGCACGTTCTGACCACCGGTTATCCGGCGGCAGGCAGCCTGACTCCCCTGATCGCGGCGGGCGACGATACCATTCAGGTAGCGAACGTTTTCTGCGTTGACACCACCACCCTTCTGACCGGCGGTCAGATCCTCGGCTACAAGGATGTTCCCTATATCGACCTTGACAAGCCCTACTGGGACAAGAGCGTCAACAACGAACTCATGCTCGGTGATATGCGTTACGCCGCAATCGGTGACCTCTCCATCTCCACGCATGACCTGACCTACATCCTTCTCTTCAACAAGCAGTCCATCATCGACTTCGGTATGGAAAACCCGTATGACCTCGTCACCGACGGCAAGTGGACCGTGGACGCGATGGCAGCAATGATGGAAGGTGCGACCATGGATGCCAACGGCGACGGTGCATGGACCCGTGACGACAAGTACGGTTACGCCGCTCACTCCAAGATGACTCTCCCGAGCTTCTGGATCGGTGCAGGCTTCCAGACCATCGCACTGGACGACGCCGGTGCTCCTCAGCTCCACATCGGCGACGAACAGTTTATAAACTTCTTCGAAAAGGTCTTCCAGATCACCTACGACAACGGATCCAAATACAATGGTTCTGACCGTGACGCCGGCAACGACGTTCCGAACGCCTCCCGCGAACTGTTCCAGGAAGGCAAAATCCTCTTCATGGACTGCTCCATGTTCTGGGTCGGCGCACTCCGCGACATGGAAACCGACTTCGGTATCATCCCCTATCCGAAGCTTGACGAATCCCAGGCAGACTATCACGCACGCGTAAGCTACTACATGCCTCCGGTACTTCCCGCAACCATCAAGAACATGGAACTGGTCGGCGCGGTTCTCGAACTGACCAACTACCTCGCAAAGAAGGAAGTTACCCCCGCATACTATGACATCGCCCTCAAGGGTAAGGTTTCCCGTGACGAAGAAAGTGTTGCAATGCTCGACCTCATCTTCGCTAACCGCGTGATCGACCTCGGTGACACCCTGTTCTGTTCCCTCGTCCGCGACAACTTCATGGCATCCATGTACGCGAACAACCAGCGCGACCTCGTTTCCACCTACACCAAGCAGCAGAAGGTCCTTGCAAAGAATATCGATAAGGTTATGGACCTTGTAGTTGCCCCGTAAATACAGCAATTTCCAGTTTCTTACCGCGGAAACTCTCCGGAGTTTCCGCGGATTTTTTGTGTTCCGAAATTTTTTGTACATATTATAATTGTTTTCTGTATAAACCCGTTTACGATTCGTTGAACAAGGCTCTTGAAATTCCGCCCGGCGGAGAGTATAATTGAGGAACTTGCGAAATTTCAAAATACTGTTAAGAATAGAGGCGTTATGATTATGCAGACCCTGCTTGCTCTTTCCATTGCGATGCTTGCCGGACTGATGATGTCCAGACTCACAAAAATCTGGAATCTCCCCGCTGTCACCGCATATCTTGTTGCCGGCATCCTGATCGGACCGTACTGTCTCGGACAGCTCGGCATCCCCGGACTCGGCTTTATCTCCCACGAGGACGTTACCTCGTACTCCATCATTTCCGAAGCGGCGCTCGGCTTTATCGCAGTTGCGATGGGGAACGAATTCCGTGTTTCCGAACTGAAGCACATCGGCCGCAAGGCGATCGTGATCGCCATCTTCCAGGCAGTGGTCGCAACGATCTTCGTTGACGCTGCACTCATCACGCTTCACTTTATCATGCCCGAAAAGCTCCCGCTGTCCTGCGCGATCACGCTCGGTGCAGTGGCTACCGCGACCGCTCCTGCGGCGACCCTCATGGTCGTCAAGCAGTACAAGGCGGAAGGTCCTCTCACGAAGATGCTCCTTCCCGTCGTTGCACTCGACGACGTTGTCGGTCTGATCGTGTTTGCGATCTCCTTCGGTATCGCAAAGGCGATCGAACAGGGCTCCATCGACATGATCTCCGTTCTCGTGAACCCCATCGTGGAAGTTATCGCGTCCCTGACGCTCGGTGCGCTCATCGGTCTGCTCTTCCACTTCACGGAAGAATTCTTCCACTCCCGCAGCAAGCGTATGACGATCTCTGTCACCTACGTCTTCCTTGCGGTTGCGCTGTCCATGACCGAGTTCCACCTCGGCCCGGTGACCGTGGAATTCTCTTCCCTTCTCGTCTGCATGATGATGGGTACCATCTTCTGCAACCTCTGTGACTTCTCCGAAGAACTCATGGACCGTATGGACCGCTGGACCGGCCCGATCATGGTTCTGTTCTTCGTCATCAGCGGCGCTGACCTCGAATTCTCCGTCTTCAGCGACTGGGCGATCATCCTTGCCGGCGTGATCTACATCATCTTCCGTTCCGCAGGTAAGATCATCGGTGCGAACATCTCCGCAAAGATGGTAAATACAGAACCGACTATCCAGAAGTACCTCGGCGTCACGCTCCTTCCGCAGGCAGGCGTTGCACTCGGTATGTCCCTGACCGCAATGTCCCTCGGCGAACCCGGCATCATCATCCGCAGCGTTGCCCTCTTTGCCGTTCTGATCTATGAACTTGTCGGTCCTCTCATGACCCGTATCGCGCTCGAAAAGGCCGGTGAAATCACCGAAAAGCCGATTCCCGCCCGCATGCAGGCAAAGATCGACGCCAAGAAGTAAGATAAATACTTTTCGTCACACCCTTTCCAAAAACCTTTGAACTGGGTGGATAAACAAAGTACCGTGCAGGTTGTGAGTAAATCTGCACGGTACTTTTGTTTCAGAAAATTCCGATGAGGCTGATGCGGTAGGAGATGTCTTTGGTGAAGTTGGACGCCCAGATGATCGTGGCCCATTCATTCGCATAATCTCCGAGACGACGGCTGACTTCCTCGACGGTGTCCAGATCGACGTCCGGGGACAGTTCCATGAGGATTACGACACATTCTGCCTCTTTGAGTTCTTCTGCGGAGGCATACAGGCGTTCCGCTTCATCCGGAAGGGTTTCCTTGCTTTCGGCAACGGTTTCGCGGTACAGAATCGGACGGTTTTTGTCCGTCGGGGCGGGGAGGTCGGAAAAATCAAGGTTGATGTATCCCGGCATACTGAAGATTTCCTCAAGCATCCGGCAGCACGGCTTCATGACGGACGCGCTGCACGGGTAGGTGATATAGCGGTTTCCGTCGTCGAGGGTGATTTCGTTCTTTTCGGGATAACGGTGGATCATAACGTTCGGGTGTGTGGTATCGGTCATTTTTTCTCTCTCCTCATAAATTTCGATCATTTTCCGGCAGTTTTTGTACGATTCCAGCAGAGCCTGTTCCTTTTCGCGGAGCTGACGGAGGACGGTTCCGGTATCCGCGTCGAGAAAATGGCTGCGGATCTCTTCCAGCGTGAAGCCGACTTCCTTCAGTTCGACGATGCGGTTATACTGCTCGATCTGTGCGCGGCTGTAGTAGCGGTAGCCGTTGTCGGGATGGATGTACTCGGCCTTCAGAACGCCGATATTATCGTAAAAACGGAGGGTCTTTTCGGAGGTATTGCAGAGTTTGGCGAATTCCCGGATTTTCAGCATAACGTTTTCCTCGTTTGTTCGTTCTGTACGTAGTATAACATTCCCCATTGGGGGAAAGTCAAGGGGGTGGAAGAAATTTGTCAGGAAAAATGACAGATTTTTGGATTTCAGAGGAAAATCAGTTTGTTCTATTGATTATCGGGAAAAGGTATGGTAAAATAATACGAATTCTTAATGGATATTACAAAAAATGTAGAATACAGCTTTTTAATATTCAAATTCAAATGAAAGAAAGGATTTCCCCATGAATCAGCGTGAAAAATTCTCGTCGCGTCTCGGTTTCATCCTGATCTCGGCGGGCTGTGCCATCGGTCTTGGCAACGTATACCGCTTCCCGATCATCACCGGCGCGTACGGCGGTGCGATGTTCGTACTGGTTTACATCGCGTTCCTCATTCTTCTCGGGATCCCGGTCATGACGGCGGAACTGTCCGTCGGCCGTGCGAGCCAGAGAAGTATCGCATCCTCCTTTGACGTCCTCGAAAAGAAAGGCCAGAAATGGCACTTCATGAAGTACCTCGGCATTGCCGGCAACTACCTCCTCATGATGTTCTACACGACCATCTGCGGCTGGATGTTCATGTACTTCCTGAAGTATCTGACCGGCTCCATCATGTCCGCGCAGGGCGGCGACGCTCTCGGCGGTGTGTTCGTATCCATGATCACGAATACTCCTCTCAACATCGTTGCGACCTTTGCGGTAATTCTTCTCTGCTTCGGCGTATGTTCTCTCGGTCTCCAGAAGGGCGTAGAACGCATCACGAAGGTAATGATGGTTGCGCTTCTCGTTCTCCTGATCGGTCTTGCAGTCTACTCCTGCACGCTTGACAATGCGGCGGAAGGTCTGAAGTTCTATCTGATCCCCTCGGTTTCCAACATGATGGAATCCGGCATCATGACGGTTATCTCCGCAGCAATGGGCCAGGCGTTCTTCACGCTCAGCGTGGGCATCGGCTCCATTGCGATCTTCGGCAGCTACATCGGCAAGGACCGCAGCCTTCTCGGCGAAACCTTCACGATCATCGGTCTGGACACGTTCGTTGCCCTGATGGCAGGTCTGATCGTATTCCCGGCATGCTTCACCTACAACAACGGTGTGACCGCAGACGCGGGCAGCGTCGGTGCAGGCTTCCTCTTCACTACCCTGTCCAGCATCTTCAACGCAATGCCCGGCGGCCGCATCATCGGTACGCTGTTCTTCCTGTTCATGATTTTTGCGGCGCTTTCTACCGTTATCGCCGTATTTGAAAACATCATGTCCTTCTGGCTCGAACTGACCAAGCTGAACCGTCTCCAGGTAGCGGTCATCAACATCGTTCTCGTGATGATCCTCTCCCTGCCGTGCATCTTCAGCCTGAACCTCTGGGATCACATCCTCATCCTCGGCAAGAGCATCATGGACTTCGAAGACTATGCGGTCTCGAACGTTCTTCTTCCGGTCGGCAGCCTCTTCTACGTTCTCTTCTGCACGCAGAAATTCGGCTGGGGCTGGGACAACTTCATCGCGGAAGCCAACGCCGGCAACGGTCTGAAGGTTCCGAAGTGGATCCGTCCGTATGCTACGTTCGTTCTTCCCATAATCATCGCGGTAGTTCTGATTATGTCTGCGTTCTGAGTTATCAAATATCGTTTGTTTTTCTTGAGGGGAACCTTTTCAGAGGAAAGGTTCCCCTCAAAATCTCTTTGGACTGTTATAGCCGGCTTGCGAAACCGACATCCGGACTTTCCTATTGAAAAAGGGATGACTTTCCCACAGGAAGTCATCCCGGTTTTTTTGTTTTGCCGAGGCTGGTGAAATAGGTGCGCATGGCTTCGTCCGGCTCGATGAAGATCCCGGCATAGCGGTTTCCGTCGACGAAGACGAGCGCCAGCGCCTCGTCGAGACCGAGGGTCACTGTATAATCATAAAAAACGTAGCCGTCCGCCTGATATTGTTCGCGGATGGTCTTTTTGTCCGCACGCATTTTTTTGACCGGGATCACCGCGGCAAGATCGGCGATGGAAAGAACGCATTCCGCCGCACCGGCACGGCTGCCCTGCGAACGGATCACGACAAAATCGAGCATTTCCGGCGGAAGATGCGTGACGCCGAGCGGAGATACGTTCCCGGCGAACGCGGTTTCCATACCGTTTTCGGAAATATCGGACCTCGGACGGACGAGGTAGACGAAATGAGTCATCTGAAACCGCACGGCAAGGAAAACAGCCGCGACAACAGCGGCGACGGTCACGAGCTGAAAGAGTGCGCCTCCGACGGCGATGCCGTTTGCACTACATACGATCGGGACGGCGTAGGAAATTCCGCCGGACACAAGGAGTGCGGCGATGACTGCCGTTACACGGGGGTTTTTCTGGGATGGCGTACAACGCATGGGGGGTACCTCTTTCAAGTAAAGAATTGCAAACTTTCTGTGTGGAACCGACCTTCGGTCGGAAAGGATGAAAAACTCCCTGGCGGTCGTTTTTCTTGGATTAATGTCCTGCGCGGACGGCGCATAAGAGGTCTCCGGCGCGAGACCTCTTATGAATCTCCCGCGCTGGGAGACCCATAGGGTCTCCGGAAGCCCTTCGGGCGGATTGTTATCGTTCAGCTGTGGGGTGGAGAATACGAACGAGACGCTTATACCGTCCGTATGGGAAGTTGATTCTGGCTGACCGCCGGGGGCTAAGGGTGGCGTTTGCCGCTATATCTGAAGATAACCTTCACCGCTTTATCTGAAGGTAACGTCCACCGCTGTTTGTACTGAACGTACGCTTTGGACAGCTTTGCACCCAACTCCGTCACTTCCGAACGGTCTGCTGCATGAAAACCGCTGTCTGTCCGAGCGCTCAAGCGCGAGTCCCACATACGCAGGAGAATCCAAGGGGGAACCCCCTTGGTCGAGGTGATTCACAAGAGGGCATCGACATGCCCTCTTGTGCGCCGTCCGCGCAGGACAAAGTCCGGTCTGCACTCGCAGACGCCAAACAGACCCCGCCGTCCGCTTGCGGACATCTCACGCTGTCCGCAGGACATCTTCCGCCGTCCGCAGGACATTTTCCCCATAAAAAAGCGCATCCGTGTTATCATAAAGATAGCACGGATTCTATGTTACGCTTCTTCAGTTGTCTTGATGATCTGCTTGCCATCGTAGTAGCCGCATGCCTTGCAAACACGGTGAGCAACGTTGTATTCGCCGCAGTGAGAGCACTTAACCATGCCGGGCATTTCGAGCTTCCATACGTTGGAACGTCTCTTGTCGCGTCTTGCTTTGGATGTTTTTCTCTTCGGTACAGCCATGATGAACCTCCTCAACTATAATCAGGTTTGCTGTTTTGCGCAGTACACTTAATTATACCACAGTCAATCGGGATTTTCAAGTAGTTTTTGTAAAATTGCAAGCCTCGGATCAATTTCTTTTTTGTCCTTACAGCCACAGTCGCCGTCCGCAAGCCGGTGACCGCACTTCGGGCAAAGTCCGGGACAGTCTTCGCTGCAAAGAACGAAGGACGGAAGCTCCAGGGAAATCTCTTCCATGATGTCCGCGTCCGGAATGATCTTTGCTTCGTTGACGTAAAGGACGTCGTCAAGTTCGCCGTCCCATTCCCCGTCTTCATCAAACGAATTGTTCGACGCGATCTTCTCGGTCAGAACCATCCGCTCGAAATCGAATTCGAGAGTTTCACGCACCTCGTCCAGACATCTCGCACAGGCCGTAACGTAGCTTACCGTTATAACCGCGCGGAAGGTCATGCAGCCGAGGGTGTCGGTGATGCTGCCGCAGACCGAAATGCCGTCGTCCGGGATCGAAATATCGTCCGGCAGAAGCACGCATTCGGCGTCGGTGTGGCGCGGGTCAAAGCGGTATGCGAAGTCGATCCGGTCGAGACGTCGGTTCATCAGTTCGCAAATGTCGATTTTCATGCGTCAGACCTCCAATATCAGCTTATCAGCATAAAATTCCACGGTAGTCAATATTATAATCGACCGCTCGTGTTTTGTCAATCTTTATTTTCACCATTTTTCCGTGTTTTTTTGCACACTTTCTGTACTTTATATTGAATTATTCAAATATTGTTGCTATAATAAAGAATCATATCGGAATTTAACGGAGCGAAATAACAAAGAATGGTAAAAATAATCAAACAGATCGCCACGGCGATCCTGTTCATCATCTGCGGGATGTTCATTTTCCGCTGCTGCATGGTCGCGGACAAGTCGGTCTTCGATGAACTTTCCGCAACCGACACCCTCGTCACCGCGTACGCGGACGGCGATTTTGCCGTGAAGACCGTCAAGGTTGAAAAGGAGATCGCGGACGACGGCTATTTCTCGGCGTATGCGTTCTACTTCATCCCCGAAACGGGCGAAGTGCAGGTGACCGTGCGCTGGAACGACAGCGTTTACGGGTACACCGACATGACGGAAGGGCATGAATACGTCTTCCACCTCCTCAACGAAGCGACCGGCGAGACCTTCCCGCTGACAACGCTGGAAGCGAAGAAGCGAGCGATCTACAACTACCGCAAGCTCACGGCGTCCGCGGTGAACCTCGGCGATGCGGATACGCTCACCGTGGTCATGGAACTGCGCGACGGTTTTGAAAGCACACAGGTCGTCCGCTACGGCGAACAGCCGCTTGAAGACTACAAGCTCTCCGGCGGCGACAAAAAGACCCTCGGCGGAAACTGACGGCAGTTTTCCGATAATCGAATATTCTGCGATATGCCGACCCTGCGGATTTCCGCGGGGTTTTGCTTTTCCAAAAAACTCAACTTCGGGTTTGTTTTTTCTCATAAAACAGGGTATGGTCAAAACGGGATTTCACCGGTATAATAGAGTCGTAAGCTTACAGAGAACGAAAAAACATGAAATAACCTACAGAAAAGGAGAAAAATTATGACAATCGGTGAAACCATCCGTAAAATGCGGCGCGCACGCGACATCACACAGGAGGAACTTGCGGAACTGCTCCACATCACTCCGCAGGCAGTAAGCAGATGGGAGACGGACGCAACGACGCCGGATGTGGGCAGTCTGATGGGACTTGCGAGAATTTTCGACTGTACCACGGACGAGCTGCTCGGAATGAACACGATCAAAAAAGAAGACCGGATCAAATATTACAAAAATCTCATCGGCAAAGCCTACAGCAGCGGAAATCCGAACGGTGATGACGTCATCGCCATCTACCGTGATGCCCTGCGGGAATATCCGAACGATTTTGAGCTGATGCACCGTTTTTCCATCGACCTGTTTTACTTTTCAAATTATTATGAAGAAAGCGATCCTGAAAAGCACGACGTCATGATGAACGAGTCCATCACCCTGCTTGAATACATCGTCGGACACTGCACCGACAGCATGATCCTTGCCGATTCCTGCCGTCAGCTCCATAGCCACCTGCGTCTTATGGACAGAGCGGAAGAAGCGAAAAAATATCTCAGTTATTTTTCTACCATCGGCAGTAGCCGCGAAGTAATCGAATTTGAAGTCGGGAATCAATGGAAAGAAGAAAACCTGATTTTCCAGCTTGTATATAATCTCAGGTTTTACAATGCCCTGCGTCTTCATGACAAGAAAAAGTCTCCCAAGCAGCAGGTGAAAATCGCACATCAGCTGGAAGGACTTTACGACGCTTTTGACCTGAAGGGAGAACATACCCTTTATACTCCGCTTGCATGGGCATACGCGGGAACCGGAGACGCGGAAAAAACACTGTTCAATCTCCGCCTTGCCGCACTTGCCGCCGCAGAACAGGATAATCCGGAAAGCAAATATGCAAAATCCGTAATCCGGAACAGTCCCAAGGACAACCGTGACGAAGTTGCCGAAGAACTTTCCGACTCCCGCTACGACTTCGTCCGCAATACGCCCGAATTTGACGAAATCCTTCAGATCATCGCAAAATAATAATTTCTAACCTCCCTTAAATTCTCCCGCTTCCTTGCAGTACCTCCGGAAATGTGCTATAATTAAAAAAATACAAGTTTTTTGTAATAATTCATCACCGGAGGCACTGCTGTGAAGCACATCCTGTCCTACATCCGTCCGTTTGCCGGGAAGATGATGATCGGATTCTCCATCAAGTTCATCGGCACCATCATGGACTTGTTCCTGCCGATGCTCCTTTCGATCATCCTCGACGACATCGTCCCGACGGGCGACAAACGGGCGATCTTCCTCTGCGGCGGACTCATGGTCGTCTGCTCCGTGATTGCCATCCTCGGCAACATCGGCGCAAACCGCATGGCCGCACGCGTTGCCCGCGACACCACGGAAAAGATCCGCAACGACCTCTTCCGCCGGATCTCCTACCTCTCCGCACGTCAGCTTGACGAATTCACCGTTCCCTCGCTCGAAAGCCGGCTGACGTCCGACACGTACAACATCCACCAGATGGTCGGGATGTTCCAGCGTCTCGGCGTACGTGCCCCGCTTCTCTTAATCGGCGGCATCATCGTCGCGGCGTCTCTCGAACCCGTGCTGACGCTCGTTCTCGTCGCCATTCTTCCCTTCATCAGCTTTTTCGTCTACTTCATCTCCCGGCGCGGGATTCCGCTGTACACCAACCAGCAGACCGAGACCGACAACATGACCCGCGTTGTCCGTGAAAACGCGCAGGGTGTGCGCATCATCAAGGCGCTCTGCAAGGAAGGCGCGGAAAAAGAACGCTTCGACAACGCCAACCTCGCGCTCAACCGCGCGGAAAAGAAGGCGGCGTTCAACATGGCTCTCACCAGCCCGCTCATGAACCTCTTCATGAACGCCGGACTTGTGGCGGTCATCATCGTCGGCGCGTACCGCGTCAACATCGGTGCGTCCGGTGCGGGTGCGATCATCGCGTTCATGTCCTACTTCACCATCATCCTCACCGCGATGATGAGCGTCACCCGTATGTTCATCATGGCGTCGAAGGGCATCGCGTCCGCGAACCGCATCGGTGAAGTCCTCGACACTCCGCAGGATATGACTGCTGACCAGTCCTTCGCCGGAACGAAGGGCGGTCACAAGATTGAATTCGATCACGTCAGTTTCTCCTACAACGGCGTGAAGAACAACCTCTCCGACATCAGCTTCACTCTGGAAAAGGGACAGACTCTCGGCATCATCGGCCCGACCGGTGCCGGCAAGACCACGCTCATCGCCCTGCTCATGCGGCAGTATGACGTGACCGAAGGTTCTGTCCGTATCGACGGCGTGGACGTCCGTGCCATGGACCGCGCGGATATTTCGAAGAAATTCGGCGCCGCGTTCCAGAACGACTTTCTCTTTGCCGACACCATCCGCTCGAACATCGATTTCGGACGCGGTCTGACCGATGAGCAGATCATGACCGCCGCGCATCACGCACAGGCGGCACCGTTCATCGCCGAAAAGGAAGGCGGCCTCGACTTCGAACTGACCATCAAGGGCGCAAACCTCTCCGGCGGTCAGAAACAGCGTGTCATTCTCAGCCGTGCGCTGGCCGGAATGCCCGAGATCCTCGTCCTCGACGACAGCTCGAGCGCGCTCGACTACGCGACCGACGCGAGACTCCGTCAGGCGCTCCGCGACAATTACGACGGCAACACCACGTCCGTGATCGTGGCACAGCGCGTTTCTTCGATCAAACATGCCGACCTCATCCTTGTACTGGAGGACGGCAGAATTACCGGCAGCGGCACGCACGAGGAACTCCTCGAAAACTGCCCGCTCTACCGCGAAATCAGCGATTCTCAGATGGGAGGTGCTCTGCTTGAATAGAGGCGGTCCGAAAGTTGCCAGACCCGAAGACGTCGTCGTCGGCAACGTCAGCAAGAAAAAACTGAAAGTTCTCCTGAGGCTCGGCAGATACATGATCCACGCCAAGTGGGGCTACCTCGCCGCGCTCGCGATTTCGATCCTATCGAATCTTCTCTCCCTCATCGGTCCGAAGCTGTCCGGCTATGCCATTGACGCGATCGGCATCGAAGCGGGAAAGGTCAATTTTGAAGCCGTATTCTTCTACTGTACCCTCATGCTCATCGCGTACATGGTCTCCAGCCTGACCGCGTACGGCTTACAGCTCGTGATGATCAACCTCTCGCGCGGCATCGTCCGCCGGATGCGTGAGGACATCTTCGCAAAACTCATGAAGATGAAGGTCGAATACTTCGACAAAAACCAGACGGGCGACATCATCTCCCGTATTTCCTACGACATCGACACGATCAACGCGACCCTCTCGAACGACCTCGTCCAGATCGCGGCGAGCCTTGTCACCGTCATCGGCTCGCTCATCATGATGCTGTCGATCTCCCCGATGCTCTGTCTCGTCTTCGCGGTGACCGTTCCGCTGTCGATCCTGACCAGCTCCAAGATGGCGAACACCTTCCGTCCCCTGTTCCGCGCACGTTCCGGGAAGCTCGGCGAACTGAACGGCTACGCGGAAGAATGTCTCTCCGGACAGAAGACCGTCCGCGCATACAGCGCGGAAGAAACGATGGTCTCCCGCTTTGCCCTGCGCAACAAGACCGCCGCGGATGCGTATTTCAAGACCGACTACTACGGCACCATGGTCGGCCCGACGGTCAACTTCATCAACAACATCTCGCTGACGCTCGTGTCGGTGTTCGGTTCCCTGCTGTACCTCGCGGGCGGCATCTCGATCGGGAATGTCTCCTCGTTCGTGCTCTACTCGCGCAAGTTCAGCGGCCCGATCAACGAAACGGCGAACATCATCAACGAACTCCAGTCGGCGGCTGCCGCCGCGGAACGTGTTTTCCGTCTTCTTGACGAAGAGGAAGAACTTCCGGACGATGCGGACGCGGTCGAGCTCGGCGTACAGATCCCCGTCAGGGGACAGGTCGACGCGGAACACGTGGATTTCGGCTATTCGAAGGACAAGCAGATCATCCACGATCTGTCGATGAACATCAAGCCCGGCATGACGGCGGCGATCGTCGGTCCGACGGGCGCCGGAAAAACGACGATCATCAACCTGCTGATGCGTTTTTACGACGTGGACGGCGGTGCGGTGAAGCTCGAAGACACGGACATCCGCCACGCGGTTCGTTCGTCGGTACGCCGGTCGTACACGATGGTCCTGCAGGACACCTGGCTGTTCAGCGGCACGATCGCGGACAACATCGCCTACGGTTCGACCCGTGAAGTCAGCCGTGAGGAAATCGAAAAAGCCGCACGTGCGGCAGGGATCCACTCGTTCATCGAAGGGCTTCCGCACGGCTACGACACGATCCTGACCGACGAAGGCGTCAACATCTCGAAGGGGCAGAAGCAGCTTCTCACCATCGCCCGCGCGATGATCTCGAACGCGCCGGTGCTGATCCTCGACGAAGCGACGTCGAACGTCGACAGCATGACGGAAATGCGCATCCAGACGGCGATGAGCGAACTGATGGAAGGACGTACGTCCTTCGTCATCGCGCACCGTCTCTCGACCGTCAAGACGGCGGACGTGATCTTCGTTCTGAAAGACGGCCGCGTCATCGAACACGGCTCGCACGACGAACTCATGGATCAGAAGGGCTTCTATTACTCCCTCCACTCCGCACAGTTTGCGTAATGGTTTAGAGCGAAAAGTGAATAGCTAAGGCTGAACTTTATGTCTGTTTACAGACGTAAGGTTCAGCCTTGGTTTTATATTAATGGATATTCGATGAATCCCCGAACAGAATTTTGATGTAATCGCGTCTGCCGTAGAGAATCCTTACGATAAAAACATCATCATTCTCCACATAATAGAATGCGAAATAGCTGCCGCAAACAAGAAATCGGTAATGCGTGTCGATATTTACAACAGAAGACAGCGGAGTACCGATGAACGGCTGAGTTTCCAGCATACGAATGTTTTTCAGAATCTTTTTCAGTGTGTTTTCCGCAGCAGCCGGACTGTCAAGTTCTTCGGTGATATATTGCTTGATGTCCATGAGGTCTTTTTTGGATTCGTGAGAAAAATTCAGTTTAGTCACCGCTGATACCGAGACCGGCTTCGATATCTTCCAGACTGAGCCAGCCCTTTTCCTTACCGCTTTTTTCACCTTTCGCAAGTTCGGACAGCAGTTTGATGGTTGCGTGTGTCCGTTCGTATTCTTCCATATCTACGATCGCATATCTTCCACGTCCGTTTTTTGTCAGGAATACAGGTTCACCGACAGCAATGTCGCGCAGGACTTCATTGTAATTCCGTAAATCCGATACAGGCTTAATGTTAGGCATAAGTTCAGCTCCTTTCCTTAGCTGTAATTATTGTATCACAATTCTTCGTAAAATTCAACAGCGCATACAAATGTTTTCAGAATAAAATTATCGCACACGGCTATTAAATCACTCTCGAATACGGGCGCGGGTCGTCGGTCATTTCGAGGATGTAGTCGATCGAGGTGTTGTACAGCTTTGCAAGTTTGCGAAGCAGAGGCGTAGGAATATCACGTTCTCCCTGCTCATATCGCAAATATTGTCTTCGCTGGATTCCGAGGTAATCTGCTACCTGCTGCTGAATCATATCATGATCTTCCCTTAAATCCCGCATCCTGCGATAATAATAGTCCATATCTTCTCCCGCAATATTTTCATTTATTATTGACATTATAGTATAAATTGTGTATAATACCCCTCGATAGAGACCAATCGGTCTCTATCCAAGGAGGTAAAAATGAAAATACTTGAAGATCTCTACTACAGTCCCGAAATTTACGAATCCCTGCAGTCCCCTGCCTTCCGGAAAGAAATCCGTGAAATCGACCGAATCCTCAGCCCTCTCTATAACAAGCTGTACGATACCCTGACCGATTCCCAGAAAGAACTGTTCAACAAAGTCGAACATCTTTTCAACGAACGAACCTGTGCGGAAGAACGCCATGCCTTTCTCAACGGCTTCCGTCTCGCAGCGCACATCTTCGCGGAATCCCTCACAGACGAAACATAAAAATCACCCGGAGTCTATCAAAACTCCGGGTGAACTTTATTCTGTAAACAGCTATCCGCTGTTCTCAATATTCCTTTCTCATTTCGTCGTACGGGTTCACTTCGTTTGCGAATACGGGAGCGATGCGTACGGCGCAGGAGAACTTGTCTTCGTTGAAGCGGTACTTTTCAAGAAGTGCGGGACCGCAGGAGTTCGAGCCGATACCGGACTGGCGGCAGTCGATGATGACGGTCGTTTCCGGTTCACGTTCGAGTTCGTAGTGGTGGCGCTTCATGGTCAGCTGTTCGGGAGAGTAGTGGGATGCGTTGAAGGAGAACGGAGCGTCCGCGGTGAAGAGGAAGCCGTGACCCGCAACGGTGTGAACGTCCGCGAAGCGGCAGTTCCAGTGAGAGCTGTTTTCCTGCGGGAAGACGTAGGGTTCGTAGTTTTCGGTCACGGTGGAGGAGTATTCGCCGAGCTTAGCCGCGAGGTTCTTGTCGCAGTAGCTTTCCATCGGGCCGTAGCCGAAGTACTTCATCTGTTCCGCACCTTCCGGCATGGTCAGTCTTACGCCGAAACGGGGATAGAAGATATGATCCTTTTCACGGTCGCGCTTTCTCCATTCCACGTCAAACTTCGCTTCGATACCCATACCGTACTTTACGGTGTAGGTCACGTCTGCGTGCAGGATGACGGAGTGCGGAGCGCATCCGAGAGAGATCTTCGCAAGGATGACTGCCTTTTCCGCGGTGGATTCGATCAGTTCGCAGGAGTAGCACTTGATTTCCGCCTTATCAAAGCCGTTTCTGTGCCATTCCCAGCGGACGTTGCGGTCGTTGTCGGTAGGAGCACGCCAGATTTCCGGAACAACGGGCTTGGTAATGAGGTCTTCGCCGTTGTCGATGATGTGGTCGATGCAGCCGGTGTGCTTGTTGATCTTGTACATGGTGTCGCCGACGGCAACCTTATAGTACAGACGGCATTCGTCCACGGTAACGGGATACAGGGGTTCGTCTGCGGGGATGGTTTCGATGCCTTCTTCGTAAACGAACTGAGCCATGCCGACTTCGTAGCCTGCTTCTGCCCATTCGGTCGGAGCATTCTGACGGAAGGAGAGGTCGAGGGTCACGATGCCGCCCTGCGGAACTTCGTCAAAGAAGGTGTATTCCGCTTCGCCCTGCGGTTCAATCGCAAGAGACGGCTGAACGCCGGACTTGATGACCTTGCCGTCGAGCTTGACTGCCCATGCCATGGAGATGTCGCAGAGGCACTTGAAGTAGCGTCTGGACTTGACTGCAACCTTACCGGGAGCGATTTCGCGGACAGCAACGGGCATGATCGCCTGCTTCAGTTCGAGAAGACCGGTGTGCGGACGGCGGTCGGGATATACGAGACCGTCAACGCAGAAGTTGCCGTCGTTCGGATGGTCGCCGAAGTCGCCGCCGTAGGTGAAGGACGGATTGCCGTACTTGTCGCCGATGGCAACGCTGTGGTCGATGAATTCCCATACGCATCCGCCGAAGAATTCGTCGTGGGATTCGATGGATTCCCAGTATTCGCGGAGGTCTCCGGGGCCGTTGCCCATTGCGTGGCAGTATTCGCAGAGGAAGAGCGGCTGCGTGAACTTTTCGTCTTCGCAGTATTCGCTGCACCACTGTGCGGTCGGGTACATATGGCTTTCCACGTCGGTGGTATCTGCCTTGTGTTCGCCGCCGTTGTAGCCGGTGTGCGCGCCTTCGTAGTGAACGAGACGGGAGGTGTCACGGGACTTGATCCAGGTGGTCATCGCGGTATGGTTGCGGCCGAGACCGGATTCGTTGCCGAGAGACCAGAAGATGATGCACGGATGGTTCTTGTCGCGTTCGACCATGCGCTGTGCGCGGTCAACGTACGCCTTTTCCCATTCGGGGCTGTCGGACAGACCGTTCCACGGATGCATACCGTGAGTTTCGATGTCGGTTTCGTCGCAGACATAGAGACCGTAGATGTCACAGAGAGAAGTGAATCTGGGGTCGTTCGGATAGTGGGAAGTACGGACCATGTTGACGTTGTGCGCCTTCATGATCATGAGGTCGCGCTTCATATGTTCCAGAGGAGTTGCGTGACCGAGGAGGTGATGGCTGTCGTGACGGTTGACACCCTTGGACTTGACCTTCTTACCGTTGATGAGGATGCACTTGTCAACGATTTCAATGCGTCTTGCGCCGATGAGAAGGGCAACGGATTCCGCGCCGCAGGTCAGCGTGAGCATATAGAGATTCGGGATTTCGTCGGACCAGAGCTTGACGTTTTCCACGGTGGGGATGGTGATGACGCCCTTGCCGTCGATGGCAGCGGTGCCTTCGGCAACGGTGCATCCGCACGGAGAAGCGAGCTTCCATGCAACGTCTGCTGCGCCGGTGATGTCGAGTTCAGCGGTGAAATCTGCCTTGGTGAACGCATCGTCAAGCGCGCACTTTACGAAGATGTCACGGATGTGGATGTCTTCGCGGAAGAGAAGGTATACTTCGCGGAAGATACCGGACATACGCCACATATCCTGGTCTTCAAGGTAGGAACCGTCGGACCACTTGAGAACGAGAACCTTGATGGTGTTCTTGCCGTCCACGAGAACATCGGTCACGTCGATTTCGGTGGAGAGGTGGGAAACCTGGCTGTACGCAACGAACTGATCGTTGACCCATACATAGAACGCGGAGTCAACGCCTTCGAAGTTGAGGTACGCCTTCTTGCCCTTCATGGACGCCGGAACGGTGAAGTCACGGACGTAGAGAGCGCAGGGATTTTCGTCGGGAACGTACGGCGGATCTACCGGGATCGGGTAGTTGACGTTGGTGTAGTTGGGAACGTCGTAGCCGCGGTCGAGAGCCATCTGCCAGTTCATCGGAACGGTCATCTTGTCGAAGCCGTCCTGTGCTTCGTCGATGGTCTTTACGCTGTATACGTTCGGGAAGAACTTGAACTTCCATTCACCGCAGAGAGACTTGAAATAGCGGCTCGTGCTGCGGTTGACGGTCTTTGCGGCCTTTTCGGCAGCGGAAGCGGACTGGAACGGAATGAAGTACGCACGGGGTTCTTCGCATCCGATATGCAGTTCGTTGGGATTCTGGTAATAATCCGGAATGTTAAGAGGCATGAGAATACTCCTTCAGCAAATTTTTCTATGGTACATTATAACATAAATCGATAGAAAGAACAAGAGGAAACGCCGGAAATTATAAAATAACCTCCGGCGAATTTATAAATATTGAATTTTTCTCCGTCATTTTTCCGACAGCTGACGCAGGACTTCGTCCATGTCCGCAGGGGCAAATTCCAGCCGCAGGACGATCACCTCGTCCGTCAGACGGTTCACGGGAATCCCCGAAATCCGCAGATATTCCGGCCGGACCGCCGCATTTCCGCCGAAAAACGACGGCAGATATTCCACGGACGCCCGGACATCTTCACCGGTATTCAGCACCGATGCACGCACCGGCTTCACCGTCAGCGGACGCATCCGGACCGCCGAACTCTGCGGCACCGCCGGAAGATGCACGTACAGGCAGTTCTCTTTCCGCGTCATGCCGTACGGGATGTCCTTATGGTACACGAATTCCGCATCCAGATAGCTTTCGCGGACTTTTTTATACCAGTTTCCGACCGCGCGGACCGATTCCTCCGCTTCCGCGGGAAAACTGCCGTCCGGCATCGGTCCCGCGTTGAGGAGATAATTACCGCCCCTGGTCATGATCCGGTCCACCGATTCCATGAGAAAACGGTGCGAATAATAATCTTCGTCCGCACGGTACCCCCACGCCTGCACGCCGACCGACTGGCACGCTTCCGTCCGTCCCGCAAACGGTTCGGTCGGGACGGTACGTTCGGGCGTACTGTAGTCACCTTTTGAATACCCGCGGTCATTGATGAGGATCCCCGGCTGAAGGCTGCGGACGTATTCGTTGACCGATTCGTCCGTTTCCGCCGGATCGTCCGGCGGAATATCCCAGAACAGCGCATCGATCTTCCCGTAGTTCGTAAGAAGTTCGCCGATCTGCGCTTTCAGATACTCTTTGTAGCGCTTTTCGTCCGGCGTATCGCCGGGATTCGGACCCGGCAGACGGTGGTGCCGTCCGTCGTTGACCGACACCGGACAATGCCAGTCGGGCAGCGAATAGTACAGCGCCAGCTTCATGCCGGTCTTCGCACAGCCGTCCGCCAGTTCACGCACGAGATCCCGTCCCGTGTACCGCGTGACGGAATAATCAGTATACGCGGTGTCCCACAGACAGAATCCGTCGTGGTGCTTCGCCGTAAAGCAGACGTAGGTCATGCCGGCATCCCGGGCAAGGGACAGCCATCGGTCCGTGCAGTCCGGGACAGGCAGGAATTTTTCCGCATAGCGGACGTATTCCTCTTTCGGAATGCCGCGCCGCCACTGCTCCTGCTCATGCCATCCGCCGACGGAATAGATGCCGTAATGCAGGAAAAGACCGAACCGGTCGTCACGAAACAGCATAGCAGACCTCCGTTTCCGTCAGGCTTTCTTTCTTGCCGTGATATACCAGCGTCCGCAGGTGTCGTCCGGAACCGCAAAATCGTATCCCGCGGAGACGTTCACAAACTCCAGACCGCAGGATTCCAGCGCATTTTTGATCGAACGGAGTCCGTAGGCACGTTCGCGTTCCTCACCGTCCGTACGTTCCCAGGTGCCGTCTTCGTTTTCCTCGTACACGGTGAGGCAGAAGGTGACAAGGTCGCCTTTTTTGTTGAGACGGTTCCGCCAGCAGCACATGACGCCGTCGTCCTCGAGGATATAGTCGCGGTCGGCGTAGGTGGTCCTGAATTTATAGGGAGTATTCAGGTCGAACATAAAAAGTCCGCCCGGATTGAGATAATTCGCGACAAGCGAGAAGCACGCCAGAAGATCTTCGCGGTCGGTCAGGTGATTGATCCCGTCGAGACAGCAGACAATGTGATCCACGGTGCCGTACAGTTCGAACGAGCACATATCGCCGCAGAGGAAGAGGATCCTGTCAAGTCCTTCGTCCCGCGCACGTGCGTCGGCTTCCGCAAGCATATCTTCGGAAAGGTCAAGCGCGGTCATGTCGTAGCCGCGCTTGGCAAGCTCGATCGTCATCGTTCCCGTGCCGCAGCCGAGATCGAGAACGGACGCACCGGGCGTTTTTGTCCCAAACCGTTCGATACAGGCTTCCAGAAAATCCGCCCATGCGGCGTAATCCACGGTATCGTTGAGCCGGTCATAGACCGGTGCAAGTGCGCTGTATCCGTCAGCCATTGTCCATACCCTCCGTTTTTCCGTCCATTTTCACCGGAGGTTCCACACCCGTTTCGTCCAGACGGCGCAGAACTTCGCTGTATCCGTCGCTGCCGTACTTCAGACAGCGGTTGATCCGGCTGATGGTGGCGGTGCTCAGCCCGGTCTTTTCGGTAATTTCGGTATAGACACGGTTTTCGGCAAGCATTTTTGCCCCGCACATCCGTTTCGCCATCTCCGATACTTCCTTGATGGTACACAAATCGTCAAAAAAATTGTAGCAGTCGTCGAGCGACTGAAGGGAAAGGATCGCCTGAAAGAGATAATCCTTCATTTCATCCCGTTTCTGATGCGCCATAATTCCTCCGTTGGCGGATGGTTTCCGACCGTTGTATTTGTTGTTCTATTATACCGTATCAATTTAATAAAGTAAAGTGCGAAAGGAGAAATTGTGCCGGAAAACAAAAAAAGTCCCTGCGGGGGATTCCGCAGGGAAATTTTCTGTGCAGTTTCGAATTACTTTTCGATGAGTTCCTTAACCTTGGAGCTCTTACCAACTCTGTCGCGGAGGTAGTACAGCTTCGCACGGCGAACCTTACCGTGACGGATAACTTCAACCTTAGCTACGTTGGGAGAGTAGAGCGGGAAGGTCTTTTCTACGCCTACGCCGTATGCTACACGACGAACAGTAAAGGTGGAGCCAACGCCGCCGTTGTGTCTTGCGATTACGGTGCCTTCAAAAAGCTGGATTCTTTCGCGAGCGCCTTCCTTGATCTTGTTGTGAACGCGGATGGTGTCACCTACGTTGAACTGATGGGGGCATTCGCCGAGCTGCTCATTTGCAAAAATTTCGAGCTTGTTCATTTTTTCTTTCTCCAATTTCTCAATTTCTGAATTTCAGAACGTTCGTGCGGAGCTTCGCAGAGGACCGTTCCCGCTGTGCAGGTACTTTTTCCCTTGGCACATGCGAAGGTTATTATACCACACGTCCTCCGGTTTGGCAAGCCCTTTCCGGAAAATATTTTCTGATTATTTTTGATTTTTGCTCAAATTTACAATTTATTTACATTTAAAATTATTGTAACATTATTCTGCGTAATTTGTAAATTGCGCTGAATCGTTCCGATAAATTCATTTTCTTCTTGACTTTCCTTCTATTCCGTGATATAATCGTATACTGATATAGCCTCGCCATAACGGCGTTTGCTATGTTTTCATACATTATAATATATGGTTTTTGCCGGAAATATCCCGGCGGA
This sequence comes from Clostridia bacterium, assembly GCA_017547755.1. Lineage (GTDB taxonomy): Bacteria > Bacillota > Clostridia > Oscillospirales > CAG-272 > UMGS1696. The sequence goes on from JAFYOX010000096.1 coordinate 21,748, forward strand.
ACCGATTTACCCGAAACGAAAATCCGAAACCTATTAAAAAGTTTTTGAGGAAGGAGCCGGAACGACTTTTTCAGCTAAGTCCCCCGGTGCAGTCCTTCCTAGAATGGAGTGATAGCTCGATGGTTAAACCTCAAAGAGTAGGAAAGAACGTTCGAATGAGCTTCTCCAAGATCGATGAGCCTCTGCAGATGCCCAACCTCATCGAAATTCAGAAGGAGTCATTCAACTGGTTTCTTGAAAAGGGACTTATGGAAGTCCTCGAAGATGTTTCCCCTATTACGGACTACTCCGGCAACCTGTTCATCGACTTTGTCGGTTATTCGCTTGATTCCAAGCCGAAGTACCCGGTCGAAGAATGCAAGGAACGCGACGTAAACTACGCCGCTCCCCTCAAGGTGGACGTCCGTCTCACCAACAAGCTCACCGGTGAAGTAAAACAGTCCTCCATCTTCATGGGCGACTTCCCGCTCATGACCGAAAAGGGTACCTTTGTCATCAACGGTGCGGAACGAGTTATCGTCTCCCAGATCGTCCGTTCCCCGGGCATCTATTACGACAGCACCATTGACAAGTCCGGTAAGCGTCTCTATACCGCAACCGTAATTCCTTACCGCGGCGCATGGCTGGAATACGAAACCGACGCAAACGACGTTTACTACGTCCGCATCGACAAGAACCGCAAGCTGCCCGTTACCATCCTTATCCGTGCGCTCGGCATCCAGACCCGCGAAGAAATCGAAGAAGTCTTCGGCAGCGAAGTCAAGCTCCTCAACACCCTCGAAAAGGATACCTGCGAAGCAAAGGCGATCGAAAACAAGTCCTCCATCCGTGACGAAGCTCTCAAGGAAATCTACACCAAGCTCCGTCCGGGCGAACCTGCGATCGTTGAATCCGCGGAAATCCTCATGAACGGTCTCTTCTTCGACCCCAAGCGCTACGACCTCTACCCGGTCGGCCGCCACAAGTACGACAAGAAGCTCGCACTCGGTCAGAGACTCTCCGGCTGCAAGCTCTCCCGTCCGGTCGTCAGCCCGATCACCGGTGAAATCCTCTGCGAAGACGCGTTCGAAAACGGCCGTGTCCTCACCGTGGACGAAGCACTCGAAATCGAACGCGCCGGCGTATGCGAAGTATACCTCGAACTCGAAGATTCCACCGAAATCAAGGTATTCTCCAACGGCGCAGTTGACCCGGTATACATCCTCGGCTATGACCTCGTGGATTCCGGCGTTGCCGAAAAGTGCCGTCTTGACGTCCTTCTCGACATCATGAACAACTGCGGCGGCGACGAAGACGCCATCCGCAGGGAAGCAAAGCGCCGCCTCGCGGAACTCTGCCCCAAGCACATCACCCGTGAAGATATCCTTTCCTCGATCAACTACCTGCTCGCTCTGTCCCACGACATCGGCACCACCGACGACATCGACCACCTCGGCAACCGTCGTCTGCGTTCCGTCGGCGAACTCCTGCAGAATCAGCTCCGCATCGGTCTCGCACGTATGGACAAGATCGTCAAGGAAAGAATGAATATCCAGGACAACGAATCGCTGTCCCCCCAGACCCTCATCAACATCCGTCCCGTTGTTACCGCGATCCGTGAATTCTTCGGAAGCTCCCCGCTTTCCCAGTTCATGGACCAGAACAACCCCCTCGCGGAACTGACCCACAAACGTCGTCTTTCCGCACTCGGCCCCGGCGGTCTTTCCCGTGACCGTGCATCCTTCGAAGTCCGTGACGTTCACTACACGCACTACGGAAGAATGTGCCCGATCGAAACGCCTGAAGGTCCGAACATCGGTCTTATCTCCTACCTCGCAACCTACGCGAAGATCTCCAAGTACGGCTTCATCGAAGCTCCGTACCGCAAGGTCGTTCACGAAACCATGGAAGACGGTACCGTCCGTCACCGTGTTACCGGCGAAATCGAATACATGACCGCAGACATCGAAGACAACCACATCGTTGCTCAGGCAAACGAACCTCTCGACGATGACGGATGCTTCAAGAATGCGAAGGTCGTTGCAAGAAGCCGCGCGGAAATCCTTGAAGTGGAACCTGCCAAGATCACCCTCATGGACGTTTCCCCAAAGATGGTCGTTTCCGTTGCTACCGCAATGATCCCCTTCCTTGAAAACGATGACAACTCCCGCGCACTCATGGGTTCGAACATGCAGAAGCAGGCTGTGCCGCTCCTTACCACCGACTCCCCGATCGTCGGCACCGGTATGGAATACAAGGCTGCCGTAGACTCCGGCGTTGTCGTTGTCTGCGAAAACAGCGGCTGGGCGGAAAGCGTTACCGCGGACGAAATCGTGGTTCACTGCGATGACGGCCACAAGGACACCTACCGTCTCATCAAGTTCAAGAGATCCAACCAGGGTACCTGCGTAAACCAGAGACCCATTATCAATCAGGGTGACCGCGTCGAAGCCGGCCAGATCATTGCCGACGGTCCTTCCACCTCCGACGGTGAAATCGCTCTCGGTAAGAATGCCCTCATCGGCTTCATGACCTGGGAAGGTTACAACTACGAAGACGCCGTTCTTCTGAACGAACGCCTCGTACGCGACGACGTTTACACCTCCATCCACATCGAAGAATACTCTCACGAAGCGCGTGACACCAAGCTCGGTCCGGAAGAAATCACCCGTGAAATCCCGAACGTCGGTGACGACGCACTCAAGGACCTCGACGCGAACGGTATCATCAAGAAGGGTACCGAAGTACGCGCGGGCGATATCCTCGTCGGTAAGGTTACCCCGAAGGGTGAAACCGAACTGACCGCGGAAGAACGCCTGCTCCGTGCCATCTTCGGCGAAAAGGCACGCGAAGTAAGAGACACCTCTCTCCGCGTTCCGCACGGCGAAAACGGTACGATCGTAGACGTCAAGGTATTCACCAGAGAAGCAGGCGACGAACTTCCTCCGGGAGTCAACAAGGTCGTCCGTGTTTATATCGCACAGAAGCGTAAGATCTCCGTCGGCGACAAGATGGCAGGCCGTCACGGTAACAAGGGTGTCGTATCCCGCATCCTCCCGCCGGAAGACATGCCGTTCCTGCCCGATGGCACTCCGCTTGACATCGTGCTCAACCCGCTGGGCGTTCCGTCCCGAATGAACATCGGTCAGGTACTTGAAGTTCACCTCGGTATCGCGGCTAAGAAGCTCGGCTGGAAGATCATGACCCCCGTATTCGACGGCGCAACCGAAGCGGACATCTCCGAATGTCTCAAGCTCGCCGGTATGGACCGTCTCGTTCTCCCGAACGAAAACGTTACCGGTAAAAACCTCTTCGAAGAATCCTTCGACGCTGCAACCGGCATGCGCGACCTCCGTCCGATCACCGGCGAAGAACGCGAAGACGCTGCTCACCTCGAAGAACTCCGCAGAGAAGGCAAGCTCCGCGTTGTGGACGGCAAGACCATCCTCTACGACGGACGTACCGGTGTTCCGTTTGACAACCCGGTTACGGTCGGTATCATGTACTACCTCAAGCTCCACCACCTCGTTGACGATAAGATCCATGCACGTTCCACCGGTCCTTACTCCCTCGTTACGCAGCAGCCTCTCGGCGGTAAAGCGCAGTTCGGCGGTCAGAGATTCGGGGAAATGGAAGTATGGGCACTCGAAGCATACGGTGCAGCTTACACTCTTCAGGAAATCCTTACTGTCAAGTCTGACGATACCATCGGCCGTGTAAAGACCTACGAAGCGATCGTCAAGGGTCAGAATATCCCGACTCCGGGCGTTCCGGAAGCATTCAAGGTTCTTGTCAAGGAACTTCAGTCCCTCGCTCTCGACATCCGTGTCCTCGGCGAAGACGGCGAAGAAATCGAACTCGCTTCCATCGGCGATGACGATATCCCGAGCCCGAACATCGTTTCCGACGGCAACGACATCAGCGAAGAAGACGTCGGCACCGCAGTCGAAACCGACGATATGTACAACTCCTTCCAGGATGAAACCTTCGATGACGAAGAACCCGACGACAGCATGATGTTCGCCTTCGAAAGCGGAGAACGTTCCTTCGACGATACCGACGATTTCGAATAAGATAACTTTTTTCACGGGGAAGAAACTTTTTGAAAAAAGTTTCTCCCCCGTATCCCCCACTTCAAAAACTTTTATACTGAACAGACAGATAAAGTCCGTGCAGATCTATGTATCCCCGATATTACAGGTTTTTGAATTTCCGATAACTGCTCCTCTGTAAGGCTGCAACAAACCTTACAATTTAAATATATATAGAGAAGGATACTGTCAATGGAACGCAATGTATTTGATTCTATTAAAATCGGTTTAGCGTCTCCGGAAATGATTTCGAGTTGGTCCTGCGGCGAAGTCAAAAAGCCCGAAACGATCAACTACCGTACCCTCAAGGCAGAGCGCGACGGTCTTTTCTGCGAGAGAATCTTTGGTCCCACCAAGGACTGGGAATGTCTCTGCGGAAAGTACAAGCGTCAGAGATACAAGGGTAAGGTCTGCGAAAAGTGCGGCGTCATGGTAACCCAGAAAAAGGTGCGCCGTGAACGTATGGGTCAGATCACCCTCGCAGCTCCCGTTTCCCACATCTGGTATTTCCGTGCCATCCCGTCCCGTATGGGTCTGCTTCTCGACATTTCACCGAGACTTCTCGAAAAAGTTTTATATTTTGCCGCATACATCGTCATTGACGAAGGCAATACAAACCTCAAGAAGTACGAACTTCTCACCGAAAAGGAATACCGCGACGCATACGAAAAGTACGGCTCCGACTTCCGAGTCGGCATGGGCGCGCAGGCGATCCGCGAACTGCTCGAAGAACTCGACATCGAAGTTCTCGCAGAACAGCTCAAGGCTGAACTTGCAACCGCATCCGGTCAGAAGAAGATCCGCATCATCAAGCGTCTCGAAGTTGTGGAAGCTTTCCGCAAGTCCAAGAACCGTCCCGAATGGATGATCCTCGACGTTGTTCCGGTCATTCCGCCGGAAATCCGTCCGATGGTACAGCTCGACGGCGGACGCTTCGCATCCTCCGACCTCAACGATCTCTATCGTCGTGTTATCAACCGCAACAACCGTCTGAAGCGCCTCATGGAACTCCACGCACCGGACATCATCGTCCGCAACGAAAAGCGTATGCTCCAGGAAGCGGTCGACGCTCTCATTGACAACGGCCGCCGCGGCAAGCCCGTTACCGGCCCGTCCAACCGCCCGCTCAAGTCTCTGTCCGAAATGCTCCGCGGTAAGCAGGGTCGTTTCCGTCAGAACCTTCTCGGTAAGCGAGTTGACTATTCCGGCCGTTCCGTTATCGTTGTCGGTCCGGACCTCAAGATCTACCAGTGCGGTCTGCCGAAGGAAATGGCACTCGAACTCTTCAAGCCCTTCGTTATGAAGAGACTCGTTGAAACCGGCAAGGCTGCCAACATCAAGGAAGCAAAGAAGAAAGTCGAAAAGGTTCACACCGACGTCTGGGACTCCCTCGAAAACGTTATCAAGTCCCACCCCGTTCTTCTGAACCGTGCACCTACCCTGCACCGTCTGTCCATTCAGGCGTTCGAACCCGTCCTCGTCGAAGGTAAGGCGATCAAGCTGCACCCGCTCGTATGTAAGGCGTTCAACGCGGACTTCGACGGCGACCAGATGCCGGTACACGTTCCGCTTTCCGCTGAAGCACAGGCAGAAGCACGCTTCCTCATGCTCTCCGCAAACAACCTCCTGAAGCCGGTTGACGGCCGTGCTATTGCAACTCCGTCTCAGGACATGGTCCTCGGCTCCTTCTATCTTACCATCGACAAGGCAGGCGAACCCGGTGATACCGGTGACCCGGAACACCTCAAGTGCTACCGCGACTTCGACGAAGCCGTTATGGCATACGAAAACGGTCTCCTCGGCCTCCATGCTCCCATCGAAATCCGTATGACCAAGGTCATCGACGGTGTGGAACAGACCGGACGTGTCAAGGGTACCCTCGGCCGCTTCATCTTCAACCGTGCGATCCCGCAGGACCTCGGTTACGTTGACCGCAGCAAGCCGGAAAACGCATTCAAGCTCGAAGTTGACTTCGTCACCAGCTCCGGCAAGCTCTCCGATATCGTTGACCGTTGTATCCGTACTCACGGTTTCGCTGTAACTTCCGCCGTTCTCGACGAAATCAAGGCAATGGGTTATAAGTACTCCACCAGAGGCTCGATCTCCATCTCCGTTGCCGACATGACCATCCCGCCGGAAAAGTACACCCTTATCGCACAGGCCGAAAAGGACGTAGAAAAGATCCGCAAGCTGTTCAACCGCGGTGAACTTACCGAAGAAGAACGCTACGCAAGCGTTGTCAAGCGCTGGGAAAAGACCACCGACGACGTTATCGCGGCTCTCCAGGCAAACTTCGACCGTTACAACTCCATCAAGATGATGGCAGACTCCGGTGCTCGAGGCTCCATGACCCAGATGCGTCAGCTCGCAGGTATGCGAGGCCTCATGTTCGCAACCAACGGCCGTACCATTGAAATCCCGGTTAAGTCCAACTTCCGTGAAGGTCTTTCCATTCTCGAATACTTCATGGCAGCAAAGGGTGCGCGTAAGTCCCTGTCCGACACCGCACTTAAGACTGCCGACTCCGGTTACCTTACCCGTCGTCTCGTAGACGTTGCGCAGGATGTTATCATCCGCGAACAGGACTGCGGCGCGGTTCACGGTATCTGGGTCTCCGACATCAAGATCGACGGACAGGTCGTAGAACCCCTGAAGGACCGTCTCATCGGACGTTATCCGATCGGCGACATCTGCGATCCCGCAACCGGCGAACTGATTGCCGAAGACAACATGATGCTCGACGAAGCGACCGCAAAGCGCATCGTTGCAGCCGGCATTGAACGTGTTCACATCCGCACCGTTCTTCAGTGCCGTTCCCGCTACGGTGTCTGCGCACACTGCTACGGTTCCGACCTTGCAAACGACCGTCCGGTCAACGTCGGCGAATCCGTCGGTACCATCGCAGCACAGTCCATCGGTGAACCTGGTACCCAGCTTACGATGCGTACCTTCCATACCGGTGGTGTCGCAGCGGCAAACATCACGCAGGGTCTTCCGCGAGTTGAAGAACTCTTCGAAGCGCGTAAGCCGAAGAAGACCGCAATGATCGCGGAATGTTCCGGTACTGTTACCATCACTGCCGTCAAGAAGACGCACAACATTACCATCACTCCCGACGACGGCGGCGAAGAAATCATCTATCAGATTCCGTTCGGCACGAACATTGTTGTGGATGACGGCGTACATGTTGCGCCCGGCACGGCACTGACCGAAGGGGACAAGTGCCCGGCGGACATTCTCCGCGTCAACGGCATCGATGAAGTCTACGACTATATCCTTCTCGAAGTACAGAAAGTATACCGCAGCCAGGGTATCAACATCAACGACAAGCACATCGAAGTTATCGCACGTCAGATGACCCGTATGACCAAGATCACCGATCAGGGCGACACTCCGCTTCTGTCCGGCGCAACGGTCAACCTCGGCGAATTCTACGCCGAAAACGAGGAAATCGACCGCCGCATTGCTGCAGGTGAAATCGAACTGCGCAAGGCGGAAGGCGAACCGGTGCTTCTCGGTATCACGAAGGCATCCCTTCTCACCGAATCCTTCCTGTCCGCCGCATCCTTCCAGGAAACCACCAAGGTTCTTACGGAAGCTGCGATCAAGGGCAAGATCGACCATCTCCGCGCACTCAAGGAAAACGTACTCATCGGTCGTCTGATCCCTGCCGGTACCGGTATGGACTGCTACCGTAAGATCGACGTTGAACGTACGCGTCCGATGGAATCTCCGCTTTACAACATGGATCTGACCGACCTTGAAATCGAAGATGCCAAGGCAGTGATCCGCGGTACGGAAGAAGAAGACGAAGAATTCGAAATCACCCGCGACGAAGAATTCGATCTCGACGCAATTCCCGCCGATGACGAAGAATTCGACCCCGAATTTGACGACGGTTCCAGTGATTTTGATGATGACGAACCCACCGACGAAGATTTCGAAGCTGCGCTGAAGGATCTTGAAGACTAAACTTCACGTTTAATTTATAAGGAAGAAAAAAGCACCGTTCCGGTGCTTTTTTCGATTAATGCCACTGCGCGTGGCGGCGCCTAAGAGGACTCGTCGGAGTCCTCTTAGGAATCTCCACGACCAAGGGGGTTCCCCCTTGGATTCTCCTGCGTATGTGGGACTCGCGCTTGAGCGCTCGGACAGACAGCGGTTTTCACGCGGCTGACCGTTCGGAAATTACGGAGTTGGGTGCAGACTTGTCCAAATCGCACGTTCAGTAGAAACAGCGGTGAAGGGTATCTTCAGATAAAGCGGTGAACGTTCCCCCCCAGCCCCCGGCGGTCAGCCAGAATCAACTTCCCATACGGACAGTATATCCGTCTCGTTTGTATTCTCCACCCTACAACTGCAATACAATGTCCGCCCGAAGGGCTTCCGGATACCTCTTATGCGCCGTCCGCGCAGGACATAAAATCCAAGAAAAACGACCGCAGGGAGTTTTTCCACCTTCCCGACTGAAGGTCGGCTCCCCCAAATGAAGTTTTTTCCTTCCTTTATATAAAGGAATCCCCCGAACGATTCCCGTCGTTTTATGTCTGAAAAAATCTCTAATATTTTTCCGAATTCAGAATGATTCTTGTGCAAGTGGGAGAAACTGAATTACATCATTTTTAACCGCTTGACAAACAGGAAATCGGATGCTATAATATCGGCGTACGCGATTTTCGGGTACTTTTGATATGCCTGCAGCCCGGGAAAATTTCCCCGGTTGTAATATAAACATTTATTACTTCAGAAAAGGAGGACAATCATGCCTACATTTAACCAGCTCGTTAAGCAGGGCAGACAGGACAAGACTTACAAATCTAAGTCTCCGGTTCTTCAGCAGGGCTTCAACACTCTCAAGAATCGTCCCACCGACCAGAGCTCTCCTCAGAAGCGCGGCGTTTGCACCAAGGTTACTACGATGGGCCCGAAGAAGCCGAACTCCGCTCTCCGTAAAATCGCCAGAGTAAGACTTACCAACGGTATGGAAGCTACCACTTACATTCCGGGTATCGGTCACAACCTTCAGGAACACTCTGTAGTTCTTATCCGCGGCGGCCGTGTTCGTGACCTTCCTGGTGTACGTTACCACATCATCCGTGGTACCCTCGATGCTCAGGGTGTTGCAAACCGCAAGCAGTCCAGATCCAAGTACGGCGCAAAGAGAGCTAAGAAGTAATTCTTACTCCCCCGTACAGCCCCGCACATTTTTATCTTTCACTCGATCGTTCGTTTGTGTAAAGTCCACCATATAAAGTAATAAATGTTTATATGACCGACTTAACAAGTTAATCAAAAAATTAACTTGGCACGAGCGGGAATCATTCTCGAGTACCTATGAATTCATAAATTTAATGAAGGAGGGAAGTTACTGTGTCTAGAAGAGGTCAGATTTCTAAAAGAGACGTCCTGCCGGATCCGCTTTACAATTCCAAGCTCGTTACCAAGCTTGTAAACAACGTAATGCTCGACGGTAAGAAGGGCGTTGCTCAGAAGATCGTATACGACGCATTTGCAGAAGTAGAAGCTAAGGTTGGTCAGAATGCTCTCGAAGTATTCGCTGAAGCTCTCGAAAACATCATGCCCGTTCTTGAAGTTAAGGCTCGCCGTGTCGGTGGTTCCAACTACCAGGTTCCGATGGAAGTTCGTCCCGAACGCCGTCAGACTCTCGGTCTCCGCTGGATCGTAGCATATGCACGTACCAGAGGTGAACGCACCATGGCAGAACGCCTTGCTGCAGAAATCATGGACGCGAAGAACAATGCCGGCGGTGCATTCAAGCGTAAGGAAGAAATGCACAGAATGGCAGAAGCCAACAAGGCATTCGCACACTTCAAGTATTAATTTACTTGTTTTATTGAGAATCGAATATCAGGTTCTCCGGGGAAAATTTTTTCACAAAAGTTTTCCCCATCCTTTACCCCAAACCCCACAAAAACGTAATCTCGCGAACCCGACAGCAGTACCGTTTATAATTTAAGGAGTTTAGAATAATACTATGGCAAGAGAATATTCACTTGAACGTACTAGAAATATCGGCATCATGGCTCACATCGACGCCGGTAAGACTACTACGACTGAGCGTATTCTTTTCTATACCGGTAAGACCCATAAGCTCGGCGAAACCCACGACGGTTCCGCGACTATGGACTGGATGGAACAGGAACAGGAAAGAGGTATCACCATTACCTCCGCTGCTACCACCTGCTTCTGGAAAGATACGCGTATCAATATTATTGACACCCCCGGCCACGTTGACTTCACTGTAGAAGTAGAACGTTCCCTCAGAGTTCTTGACGGTTCTGTCACTGTATTCTGTGCAAAGGGCGGCGTTGAACCGCAGTCCGAAACCGTATGGAGACAGGCTACCAAGTACGGCGTTCCGAGAATGGCTTATGTCAATAAGATGGACATCATGGGCGCTAACTTCTATCATGTTCTTGACATGATGAAGGAACGTCTGAAGGCGAACGCTGTTCCGATCCAGCTTCCGATCGGTGCAGAAGACAGCTTCCGCGGTATCATCGACCTTATGACCATGGAAGCCGATGTCTACTACGATGACCTCGGCAAGGACATGCGTGTTGAACCCATTCCGGCAGATATGCTCGAAAAGGCTCAGGAATACCATGACGCTATGGTTGAAGCAATCGCTGAAACCGATGACGAACTCATCGAAAAGTTCCTCGAAGGCGAAGAAATCTCCATCGAAGAACTCAAGACCGCGCTCCGTAAGGCTACCATCGAAAACAAGATCGTACCCGTTGTCTGCGGTACTTCTTATAAGAATAAGGGCGTTCAGAAGCTCCTTGACGCTGTCATCGACTTCATGCCCTCCCCGATTGACATCCCTGCAATCAAGGGTATCAACCCCGTTACCGAACAGGAAGAAGAACGTCCGGCTTCCGATGACGAACCGTTCGCAGCTCTTGCATTCAAGATCATGACCGACCCGTTCGTTGGTAAGCTCTGCTTCTTCCGTGTTTACTCCGGTAAGATCGAAACCGGCGCTACCGCTTACAACCCTGCTAAGCGCGCCCGTGAACGTTTCGGCCGTATCCTCCAGATGCACGCAAATGACCGTAAGGATATCGACGTATGCTACTCCGGCGATATCGCTGCTGTAGTAAGCGTTAAGAGCACCACCACCGGTGACACCTTCTGTGATGAAAAGAATCCTATCATTCTTGAATCCATGGAATTCCCGGAACCGGTTATCCGCGTTGCTATCGAACCCAAGACCAAGGCCGGTGAAGAAAAGATGGGCATTGCTCTTGCGAAGCTCGCTGAAGAAGACCCGACCTTCCGTACCTCCACTGACGAAGAAACCGGTCAGACCATCATCGCTGGTATGGGTGAACTTCACCTCGAAATCATCGTTGACCGTCTCCTCCGTGAATTCAAGGTCGAAGCAAACGTTGGTCAGCCCCGCGTTGCTTACAAGGAAACCATCCGCAAGGGTGCAGACTCCGACCTCAAGTATGCTCGTCAGTCCGGTGGTAAGGGTCAGTACGGTCACGTTAAGATCCACATCGAACCCAACGAACCCGGTGCAGGCTTCCTGTTCGAAAATACCGTTGTCGGCGGCGCTATTCCGAAGGAATACATCCCCGCAATCGAAGACGGTATCAAGAGCGCTCTCAACAACGGTGTTCTCGCTGGTTACAACGTAGTTGACGTCAAGGTTAACCTCTATGACGGTTCCTACCACGAAGTCGACTCTTCCGAAATGGCGTTCAAGATCGCAGGCTCCATGGCATTCAAGGATGCTATGCAGAAGGCTGACCCGGTTCTCACCGAACCGATCATGAAGGTCGTTGTTATCACTCCCGAAGATTACATGGGCGACGTTATCGGCGGCATCAACCAGAGACGCGGCCAGGTTAACTCCATGGACCAGGTATTCGGTGCATACCAGATCAATGCATTCGTTCCGCTCTCCGAAATGTTCGGTTATGCGACTGCTCTCCGTTCCTGCACGCAGGGCCGCGGTCAGTACTCCATGGAACCCGACCACTTCGCAGAAGTTCCGAAGAGCATCCGTGACACCATTCAGAGCAAGAAGGCAGGCAACTAAGCCTCCCTTCTCTCCCTGAAATCGTTGTATTGCATAAATTTTTGAGAAAAGTTTACAAAATGCTTTTCTCAAAAATATGCTTTTCCCCTTTACAAACCCATAAAAATATTATATAATAGTATCAACCTTAAATTTAGGAGGATTACACCAATGGCTAAGGCACATTTTGACCGTACCAAGCCCCACGTAAATATTGGTACGATTGGTCACGTTGACCACGGTAAGACTACCACCACTGCAGCTATCACCAAGACTCTCGGTCTCGCAAACGGTAACGTTGAATTCATGGCATACGACCAGATCGACAACGCACCCGAAGAAAAGGCTCGTGGTATCACAATCAACACCAGACACGTTGAATACGAAACTGGCGCTCGTCACTACGCACACGTTGACTGCCCTGGTCACGCTGACTATGTTAAGAACATGATC
>JAFYOX010000097.1 GCA_017547755.1 Clostridia bacterium
CTTTATTTGAGATTGAGGTTGCTTGATTTGATCTGAATATTCCTTGGAGCACACAAAAAGGATGGATTTTACTCCACCCTTGGCTTTGTGCGCTTTTTGCTTTTTTTCTGTACTTCATTCGGACTTGCGACAGTCCCTTCCGTTTTTCAGAGTTTCTTCGTGCGCTCGACCCACTTTTCCCACCGGGGATCGGCGGTGATCTCCGCATAAACGTCCCCGTAATCCGGCATGGTCCAGACGGGCCAGTGCTCCGCGAGATCGGGCGCGATCTTTCCGTAAACCCAGCGTTCCTTCCGCATCGGGACGGACGCGAGGAGAGGTGCGGTATAGGTCGGATTTTCTTCGTTCTGCACGCGGTCGTACAGGGCGTTGAATTTCTCGGCGTGCTCCGCCGCCTTGTCGAGCGACGCGAACGCTTCGTCGTGCATTCCGCACCGCCACTGATGTTCCGACAGATACATCAGCAGTTCGCACACAACGGAATGGAATCCGCCCAGATTGCCGTCTTCAAACAGGAGTTCCAGCAGACCGACGGTGCCGGAGAGCATCCGGACGGGAAGGTCGGTTTCGGACAGGGAACGACGGCTCATGAGGGTGTACACCATCTGATTTGCAAATTCGTTCGCCAGTTCCGCAAGGGATTCTCCTTCATATCGGTGTTTTTCCGCGCCGTCGACGGCATACGAGCGCATGAGCTCTCTGGAATACCGGAGCGGCGGCATCCGTTCGGCAAGGGCAAGACCTTTTTCGTACTGCCCGAGATTGCAGTACAGGAGCGTGAGATTATAAACAGCGTCGTGCAGGATCTCCGGATCGCGGACATCGGTGAGAAGCCGTTCGAACAGCTTCACAGACTCGCTCCAGTAATGGTTTTCACGATGGTGTTCGATGTCGTGGACGAGATAGCCGTCCTCGTTGTAACCGAGGTGTTCGTGCAGATTCCGCCATCCGGCTTCGGAGAGGGCCGCGGCAAGCTGATAAAGAAGCCGTTCGTCGCCGGGGAATTCGATGACAGCGGAACGGAGCAGAGCAATACGGCTGTCCGCGTCCGTGTTTTTGCTGGCTTCGCAGAGGATCGCGGCGATTTTTGTTTCCCGTTCGCTCTGAAAGCCGAACAGACCGTCGATGGACGTGCCGAAATATCCCGCGATGGCGGGGAGAAGTTCAAGATCGGGATAGGTCGTTCCCATTTCCCAGCGGCTGACCGCCTGCGGAGACACGCCGAGCGCCTCCGCGGTTTCCGCCTGCGTCCGGTTGTCACGCAGACGCAGTTCCCGTATTTTCTGACCGATTTGGACTTGCATGGGGATATACCTCCGTGGATGTTTTTCGGAACCGGTTCGATGGTTCCATTATAACAGGGAAAAACGATGGGGTCAAGCATCGATTGATTGCGGAGATTTCAACGGAAATGAGAATAATTTTGCGGAATGTAGAGGGTCAGAAATTTTAAAATCTGTTCAAAATCAATAAACCGGTTGACAGAATTTTTACAATCCTGTATAATATAGTTATATTATTTGTACGGAGGCACCTCCCCATGAAAAAAACTCTTTCTATGGTTCTTGCCATGCTCATGCTGGCATCCGCCGTCGCGCTGACCGCCTGCAGCGACGCGGGAACCGATAACACCGACAATACTGCGGATACGGCGCAGACTGCGGAAACTCCTTCCGCAGAAGAAGAAGCCGTCGAGGAAGCCGAACCGGAAGACACCCGTGCGTCGATCCCGGACGATCTTCCCGAACAGGATTTCGGCGGACGCGACTTTATCGTTCTCGGCTCCGATGACCAGCACTTCGGTGAATACATCGTTGCGGAAGAAATGAACGGCGAAGTGGTCAACGACGCGGTATTCTCACGAAATCTTACCATTGAAGAACGCTTCAACGCCAAGGTCGGCCGTTATTCGCCCAGTACTTCCTACGGTGACACGTCCAATGCCATCCGCAGCGCGGTCAGCGCCGGCGACTCCGATACCTTCCATCTGGTTTCCTACCACGTTGTGGAAGCCGGCGGTATCGCGGTTCAGGGCTATCTTCTGAACTGGTATGATCTCCCCTACATCAACTTCGACAAGCCGTGGTGGTCCGACTCCACGGTGGATGACCTCTCCATGAACAACCACTGCTTCCTCGCAGTCGGCGACGCGGCGGTTTCTTCCATTTCCCAGACCTACTGCGTAATTTACGACAAGGAAGCTGCCAAGACGTACGGCCTCGAAGACGTTTACAGTGCAGTCCGTGAAGGCAGATGGACCGCCGATTATCTGATGGGAATCTGCGAACAGGTTGCCATCGACGTGGACGGGAACGGCGCATGGGACAGCGCGGACTATTACGGTCTGTCCTCCAACCTCCTTTCCAACGTCAACACCTATCTCTGGTCCTTTGACAACCAGATCTTCACCAAGAACGAAGAAGGCATTCTGGAATTCTCCTATTACAACGAACATCTCGTCGACATTTTCGACAAGGTTTACTATATGTTCAACGAAACCGGCGGCGTATATGCATCCAACGCATCGCACACCTACGGTATCGAACAGTTCCAGAACTACGGTTCCGTCTTCACCAATGCTCTGATTTCCTACACCACCGTTTATCTCGCGGATTACGACCATGAATACGGCATCATCCCGTATCCGAAGTACGATGAAAATCAGGCGGAATACAAGACGATGGTCGACGGCAACCACGAAGCGATGGGTATCGCAAAGAACGCGATGGATCTCGACTTCATCGGCATCATGACCGAAATCATGTGCGCGGAAGCTTACAAGCAGATCCTTCCCGCATACTACGATGTTGCTCTGAAGCAGCGTTACGCATCCTCTCCCGAAGACGCCGAAATGATCGAACTCTGCGTTGCGTCCCGTGTCTTTGACCTTGGCTACGTATACGACAACTGGAAGGGCGTTTCCTTCTACATGCAGACTCTGATCCCGGCAGGCAACAAGGACATCGCTTCCCACTACGCAAAGAACCAGAAGGCGGCATCCAAGTACTACGAAAAAGTTACCAAGATGTTCCTTGAAGGCTAATTGAATAACAAAACCTGATTTTCCGGGGGAAACTTTTTAAGTTTCCCCCGGTATACTTTCATACCACAAGAGGGAAACTATGGAAATCATCAGAAATACGCTGAAACTCGGCGTGGAAAAACCGTTTGTTTTTCTGCAGATCTCGGACATCCACCTGTCGGAAAGCGATGAAAACGACAGCGAACGCCGGCGTGAATTTGCGGCGGACCGAAAGCGGTACTTTGCCTTTGCTCCGGAGGCGCTGGAATTTGCGCGGGATTACGTGAAGAAAACGGGATATCCGCTGTTCAATACGGGGGATATGCTCGATTTCATCACACCGGAAAATCTCAGGATCGCACGGGAATTTGCGGACGACACCGGAATGATCATGGCGGCGGGGAATCACGAATACTGGCGCTGCCCGAACGACCGCTTCTCCTATGACGATGTGCCGGAAACGTACGCCGCAAAGAACGCATCCCTTGCGGAAGTGGCGGACGCGCTCGGAACCGACATCCGTTTTTCGTGCCGGGAGATCGGCGGCGTGAATTTCGTCTGCATGGACGACTCGGACTATCACATCGACGCGGAACTCTTTGAAAAGCTGAAAAAAGTGGAGGCAGAGGGAAAGCCGATCCTTCTGTTCATGCACATTCCGCTGTACTCGGCGCACATCGGCAGCGAAGCGAAGTTTTCCCTGAATGCGCCCGCGCAGTATTTCGAAAACTGCCATCCGGTCGACGTTTTCGAACGGACGCCGGACGAACTGACCTGTCAGATCTGCGATCACATCCGGAATTCGCCGCTCATCAAGTGCGTACTCAGCGGACATACGCATGTGAATACGGAAATTCTCGGGCTGGATGCGCAGGATCAGCTGATCACCGGCTGCAATACGATCCGGGAGATCACCGTGATCTGACCTGCGGGAATCGAAAAGCAATACAGGAAGGGGACCTATCATGACGATCTATATCCCGAAAAATTCATCCCCGGTGGAACGCAATGCTGCGGAAGAACTCGCGCAGTACCTCGGAAAAGCCTGCGGATACGAGTTTCCCGTTCTTCCCGAAAAAGACGGCGTGACCGGCATTTTTGTCGGTTTCACGGATTTTGCCGCTGCCCGGAAAATCATGGCGGAAGGCGGACGGAATTCGCTCGGAGGTACCGAAGCGTGGGTGATCCGTGCATCCGACGGTTCGCTTGTTCTGACCGGCGGAAAGAAAAACACCGACCGCGGGATTCTTTATGCGGTCGAACATTATCTCGAAGAAGTCATCGGCGTACGCTTCTGGAATGCGCTCGAAGAATTTGTTCCGGCTGTGGAAAATTTCGCAATCGCCCCGGAACTTTCGTTGTCCGGCGAACCTGAAACAGAAATGCGTTTCCCGATCACCTGTTCGTACATTGGGGACGATATGCGTTTCTGCGTCCGCCGCCGGATCAACAATAACGGCATTCCCGACGCATGGGGGGGCTGTCTGACAGCTTCTCCGCGCGGAAACTGCCATACCGTGGATCAGATTTTTCCACAGGAGGATCTGTTTGAGAGCCATCCCGATTGGTTTGCATGGAGCGAAAGTCTCGGCAAACGGATTTCGTACGGGCAGTATTGTCTGAACAACGAGGAATTTCTTCAGGCATTTGAAAAGGCGTTCCTCGACGACATCGCAAAGTTTTATGCCGAAGCGGATGCAAAGGGGGAATCCCGTCCGCACCATTTTCACATCTCCATGAACGATACAGCGTTCGACTGCGAATGTCCCGTCTGCCGCGAACGGGTGGCGAAATCCGGCGGAACAGGAAATGTCCTGCGTTTTGTCAACCGTATGGCACGGGCGGCGGCGAAGGTGTACCCGGAAATTCTGGTGGAAACCCTCGTTTACTGGACGTACATGGAACTGCCGAAGGACGATACCGTGCCGGAAAAGAACGTCATCGTGCGGCTTGCCGATCTGGATATCGACATTCTTCACAGTCTGTATCATCCGAACAATGCGCACATGATGGAAGTTCTGGAAGGCTGGGCGAATCTCTGCAAAAAGGCCGGAAATCCGTTGTGTATCTGGGATTACAACATCAATGCGCGCTTCTCGTCCATCGTTCCGAACACTTACCGTACGGCGGAAAACTTTCGGATTTATAAGGAATACGGCATAGTCGGACATTTCTGGGAACACGAAGAACCGCTCCTGTCCGATTTCTGGGCACTCAAAAACTGGCTGCTCACGCACCTCATGGAGGATTCGACCCTCGATGACCGTGCGATGATCGACGATTTTATGTATGGCTATTACGGAGCGGCGGCTCCGATACTTCTGGAATGGCTCGAACTCGAAGAAGCTGTTACGGCAACGTCCATGCTTCGGATGTGTTGTGTGGAAAACTTCACGAAAATCGACCATATTCCGTACGAAGTTTACGTGGAAGGATGCCGTCTGTTCGACGAAGCGGAACTTGCCGTTCAGTATGACGAAGTGCTGACCCGCCGCGTCCGTCAGGCACGTACCAGCCTCGATGTGTGCATTCTGAACCGTTACGATACACTCCTCTATATGGCAGAACAGCGTGGAACTGTGTTCCCGGTGGCACGCGAAACCGCCGCGCTCCGTTATGCTCTCACGGTCGCACAGACGCAGGGACAGACGGAAGACTATCGGAAAGTGCATCCCGGTGCCGGAATTCCGAACTGGGAAGGAACGACGCCTTTGCTGCACTGGCAGGCGAAGCATGTTCCTCTGACGCTTCCCGAAGAATTTACGGGAACCAAAACATTACAGGTACCGATGGGGGATTATGTTACGCAGGAAGCTCTTTCGCGCGGCATGGTATACGAACGTGATCCGGATGCCGGAAACGGTTTTTCCGCACGACTGCAGTTGGATCGTGCGCCCGATTTTATCCGTGACGTCTGCGTGATGCGGCACCGTGACGACGACGGTCCCCAGTTCACGATGACGCTCCGTCACCACGGGGAGATCCGGAAACGCATATTCTCTTTGGATGATGTACGACCGGACGAATACACGCTGTACCATTTGTTTGATGTGGATGATCTCTCCGAAGAGTCCAATACGCTTCTGAACCTTACCCGGAGTAGTTTTAATCCGCATATCAGCGGTTTTGCGCAGGTTCTCGGGACAGGTAGGGTCTCCATATGGGCGCGGATAAAGTTTTCCGGCGCGGTGTACGGCGGAAGTACGGATGCTATAGATGCAATCTGGTTCGACCGGCTCTTCTTTGTCCCGCGTGATTGAGAACATAAAGAAAGTGGATGATATCTTTTCGGATACCATCCACTTTTTACATTATTTTTTGCCGGAAGTTTCGCAGCATCCGCACGAGCCGTGCTTTTTGGCGCACGCTTTCGCGTGAGGACAGCCGATGCAGCAGACGCCGCGCTTCTTTTCACGGATGAGATAGAAAACAATGGCGCCGGCGATTGCGAGAAGGATAACGATAAGAAGAATATTCAACATAAATTATCTGCCGGAGGCACGGGTGGCCTGGAGCTGTAGTCTGGTGTTTCGGATGACGAGCAGAAGAACGGATGCCATGACAAGGATTGCCGCCAGACCGGCAAGAGCCGCAGGGATATTCAGCACGCCGCCGGTAACAACGGTGCCGATGGTGTAGACGAAGTACGCGATGGTGTAGCCGATGCCAAGCTGAAGGGCAATGCCGCCCCAGAACCATTTTGCGCTCTTCATTTCCGCGTTCATCGCGCCCATGGCTGCGAAGCAGGGCGGGGAATAGAGATTGAACATCAGGTAGGCGAGAGCAGCGGCTTTGGTGATGGCCATGATGCCTGCCGCTTCTGCGCCTGCACCTTCCGCGAGGGCAAGTTCTTCGGTATCGATGATGTTTTCAAGTCCGACAAAGCAGACGGCGAGGGTACCGACAACGTTTTCCTTGGCGATGAAGCCGGTGATGACTGCGGCAGCCATCTGCCAGCTGACAACACCGATGACCGGTACGAGGAGGTATGCAAAGGGTCTTGCGAGGGAAGCGAGGATGGATACATCCGCGGTTTCCGCAACGGTGAAGGCCCAGGTAAAGGACTGCATGAGCTGGACGGCCATGTTGCAGAGAAGGATGATGGTCGCCGCCTTGACGATGTATTCCCAGCCGCGTCCGCACATGGATTTGAAGGCACCCCAGAAAGAGGGGATCCGGTATTCGGGAAGCTCGATGATGAAGTAGGATTTTTTTGCCGCCGCGCCGGTGACCTTGTGAACAAGGAACGCACCGATGAAGATCAGAAGGATGCCGGAGAGGTACATCAGAGTGCTGACCCAGCCGGCGTCGTCAAAGAACGCACCCGCAAACAGGGCGATGACGGGGATCTTTGCACCGCAGGGCATGAACGGAGCGAGCATAGCGGCGGTACGGCGTTCGCGGTCACTGCGGATGGTACGGGAAGCCATGATGCCGGGGACCGCACATCCGATGGTGATGACGAACGGGATGACGGCTTTGCCGGACAGACCGACCTTCTTGAAGATCGGGTCAAGAACAACGGCAACGCGTGCCATGTAGCCGCAGTCTTCGAGAAGCGCGATGAGGAAGTACATGACCATGACGAGCGGAAGGAATCCGACAACGGCGATGACGCCGCCGATGACGCCGTCCACAAGGATGGCGGTGAGCAGGGGATTGGCATCCGCGAAGAAACCGCCGACCCAGCCCTGGAAGGATTCGAGCGCACCGGTGAGAAGATCCGCGATGGGAGTACCGACCCAGACCTGCGAGATCTGGAAGACGAGGAACATAACGAGAGCAAAGATCGGGATGCCGAACCAGCGGTTGGTGAGGACTTCATCGACCTTGTCTGCGGTATTGCGGCGGTTGGTGAAAACCTTGCGCTTTTCCACAGTTTTTACGATCTCATTGACAAAAGCGAAGCGGCGGCGGTCTTCGGCTTCGGCGGCCTCTTTGCCGTCCACGGCGGTATCCGCAGGACGGTACGGCGCGGTCTGTGTCCGGTTTGCGGAAGCTTCAGCAGCTTCCACAAGGCTTTTCAGTCCTTCACCGGAAGCGGCGGACGTTTTGATGACCGGACATCCGATTTTTTCGGCGAGGAGATCCGTATCGATTTCCGTTTCCTTTTTTTCGTTGATGTCGCTTTTGTTGAGAGCGATCACGACCGGGATCCCGAGTTCCAGAATCTGCGTGGTGAAGAACAGACTCCGGCTGAGGTTGGTCGCATCCACGATGTTGATGATGACGTCGGGATTTTCGTTTTTTATGTAAGAGCTGGTGACGCTTTCTTCCGATGTGAACGGGGACATGGAATAGGCACCGGGAAGGTCAACGGCAACGAGCGGATCGTTTCCGCCGCAGTAGATTTTCCGGATGGGATGTTCCTTTTTGTCCACGGTGACGCCTGCCCAGTTGCCGACCTTTT
This sequence comes from Clostridia bacterium, assembly GCA_017547755.1. Taxonomy (GTDB): domain Bacteria; phylum Bacillota; class Clostridia; order Oscillospirales; family CAG-272; genus UMGS1696. The sequence continues at coordinate 8,433 of JAFYOX010000097.1, forward strand.
CGCTGCGGCCGGTGAGCGCGTTGAACATCGTGGTCTTACCGGAATTGGGATTCCCGGTCAGAGCAATTCTCATAGAGTTCCTCCTGAAATATTCGGGTCGTAGGAATGGTGGTTAGTTTAGGCTAACTTGGGAGAAAAATTAAAGGTTAGCATACCCTAACTGAAGATAGTATACCATGGCGGATGGAGTTTGTCAAGAGATTCCGACAATATTTTTCCAAAAATAAGGGCTTCCGGAGATCTTCTGACCGGAAGTACGGCGTGCAGAAGTATCCTGAAACGGCCGGATCAAGGAATTTACAATATTTTATGTATCAAAAACTTGCATAATCATCAAATCGGTGATACTATATCAAAAAAGCAGAAAACGAAAATCGCCTGCGGTCAGGCGGGGAGGATTTTATGACAGCGTTTGTGAATGAAAAAGACGGAATCGGAATTCCGGAGAAGGACTGCCGTGCGGAGAATTTTGCCGCCGGGAAGCGGCGGATCCGCATCGACTGGGAGACGCAGGCGGAGGAGATCTGTGTGTCCGGCGCCGTCTCCTATCCGCGGCTGTATCTGCTGAGGGACGGTACCCTCCTGTGCGGGATCGACGGTTGGTGCTTCCGGAGCGAAGACGGCGGTACCGTCTGGTCGGAGGCGTACGATTACCGGTGCAATTATCATGTGACCGGCAGAGACGGGAAGGATTATCCGCTGATCTGCGCCAACAGTGCGTTTTTTGAAATGGAAGACGGGACGATTCTGGCTGCCTATCGTGCCACCGGGCATATTGCCCCCGACAAAGCGGAATTCTGTGCCAAAATTCTCGTCAGCCAGAGCGGAGACGGCGGCAGAACATGGTCCGCACACTCCACAATGTGCGAGTACTATGACGGGGAAGGGCAGTTCAAAGGCGTATGGGAGCCGCATTTCGGGCTTCTGAATGGGGTTCTGACCTGCTTCTATGCCAACGACAGCAGGTCTGTGATCGCGCCGCCGTATCAGAATATCGAATATCTGCAGTGGATCGATGGAAAATGGACCAACCGTACCGTTGTTGCGGATGGGGTGAAGCATCGGTCCCGTGACGGGATGCCCGTATGGATGCAGCTGTCGGACGGCGGATATATCTGCGCGATCGAAGGCTGGTATCCCGGAACACCGGAGCTGTGCATTCAGCTGATGTACTCTCCCGATGGAATCACATGGAGCGATCCGCGGCTGATTTACCGCAGTCCGGACGGATATGCCGGGGCACCCTATATCCAGGAGCTTCCGAACGGTCAGTTCCTTGTGACATTCCAGCAGACGGGCAATAACTGCTGCAGTATCCTTTCCGACGGTACCACTGCCGAAGAACTGACCGCCGGGAATTTTTCGGAACCGGTGTATATGTTCAATTCCGATCCGAAATTTGTTTCCGCATGGAACTGCATCTGCATGACGGAGAAGTATCTCTATGTTGGCACCGGAACGAACCGGCGTGCCGGGACTCCCGGTACGATTTTGAAGCGGGTGCCTCTGAAAAACTATTTCTGAGCATAGTATACGCTTTATGCGGACAATGAAATACATGAAGAATGTATATTACATATTTCCTGCGGCTTCCTTTTCCTGCTGAGGCATCAGCGCGGCATACCGCAGCAGCTGTTTGAGGGAATTGATGATCCCCAGCTTGCTGCAGATGTTTTTGTTGTGGGAGCATTTCGATGCCATTGTATGAAGAAGGGAAACTCCGGTTCCCCTTCTTCTCAAAGTCCTTCATCCCGCGATGGAGGATTTTGAGAAGAAGCAAAAAAATCACGGACGATCCCGTCGTTTTTGACTTGCCGCAGGAGGTTATATATGATAAAATATAGGGAAAGATGATAATATAATGAAACGGCTGGCTTTGAATTACTAAAGTCAGTCGTTTTTGTCTTTCAAATTGATGTAGCCGCAGAAATCACGAATATAACGATTACTTTCTCACAACTGCTTTCTTCCCGTGAAAAGCAATCCCAATTTTTATAACCTTATTTACCCCAAACGCAATCATATCGGTATCGTATTTCTGTTCCTCAATTTGCCGCAGTGCGTCTTCGGCAAGTTGTTCAAGTTCATCCGCATTTTTGCCATGTTTGAATTCAAAGATAAATCCCGGATCACCGTTGTTCTGCGGGAATAGTTGAATATCAAATCTCCCATAACCGGATTCACGGTTGGAGCGAATATGATAACGATTATTCATTACCGCACACAGTCCAAGCATCATAAAGTGAATATACGAAAACCGTCAGTCTGCAGCTGACGGTTTTGTGTTTGCAGGTACGGGGGATTATTTGGCGGTTACAAGGGGAACCGCATGGTGGCGTATGCCCGGAAGGAAGATCTGCAGAAAAAGATGGAGAAAATCTATCCATCGAAAAAAGAGGAACAAAACGAAACTGCCGCGGCTGATAAAATTGTCCCGCAGAGGAAAAACGGGCAGTTCCAGAAGCCACGGCAGAATGGAAAACGGAATGATGATGGTGATACGGGCGGCGGTGTTGTCATGGCAGAAGTGTATGATCCCGCCGAAGAAGGAGTAATATACGATGAGGGAGTTCGAGATGATATACCGGGATGAGGTTTCGTCCAAGGCGGTGACGATCTACCGTTATCTGCGTGACCGGCAGGGGAAGCATGAAAACTGTTTCCCCTCGCACCAGACGATTGCGCTGGATAACAAATGCAGTGTGTCAACGGTGAAGCGTGCGATTGATGAACTGGTGAAAAAGGGATATGTGGTGAAGGAAAACCGCAGGCGGAAGAATGGGGGCAAGACGAACAACGTGTATATCTGTAAATAGAAAAAGCCGTTCATATCATCATACGAGCGGCTTTATAATTTACGCAAGGCCTGCGGCTTCCTTTTCCTGTTGATGCATCAGTGCGGCATACCGCAGAAGCTGTTTAAGAGAATTGATCCCCAGCTTGCTGTAGATATTTTTATTGTGGGAATAGATCGTACTTTCCTTGACTTGCAGTTTTTCCGCGATTTCCTTGATACTCAGACCGTCCAGATAATAATCGAAGATACGCCGCTCGGTACGCGTGAGCAATTCGATACCTTCAAGGAACTGGGCGTAGGCATCCGGGTAAAACGACCCTGCTCAACGCCATCATGACCTCGATTCCGTCAAACAAGCGAGTGTTCACCATCGAATCCGGATCAAGAGAATTGTCACTGATCCGGCGCAACAAGGATGGCATCATCACGAACAACGTGGTGCATACGCTGTCCCGACCGTCGGACAATCCGGCATACGATATCACCCAGGAAGACCTTGTGGTGGCGTCGCTCCGTTTCAATCCCGATGTGGTGTGCGTGGGCGAGATGCGCGATGTCGAGTGCTATTCCGCCGTGGAAGCCAGCCTCACCGGTCACACGGTTGTGTCCACGGTTCATGCGGGACCGGCATCGGCGGCGCACATGAGAATCGCACTCCTGTGTCAGAAACGCTTTCCCATCGACTTCAACACATCACTGATGCAGGCGGGGCAGGCGTTTCCGGTGGTGGTCTATACCCACAAGCTGGAAAACAACGCCCGAAAGATTATGGACATTTCCGAATGTGTCATCAATGCGGCAGGCGAACGGGAGTACCGCTGTCTGTATAATTACCAGATCACGAAAAACACCGTGGAAGACGGCGATTTCGTGATCGAAGGCAGTTTCGGAAAGCCGAACCGGATGTCAGATAACCTGCGTCAGCGTTTGATCCAGTATGGTGTTCCTCAAACTGAGTTAAATATGTTCTTGAAGGAGGAAGACAGCGCATGACATTTCTGTATTTACTCTGCTTTGTACTGCTTGTCGCCGGAACTGCATTCCTCCTCGAACTCACTCCCGAAGGAATTACCGATGACATTATGCGGCTGATCGCACCGAAGCAGACTCTCCGTGATAAGGTTTTGATCGCCCACGGGAAGAAGAAATCCCGCCGTATGACGAAGGAACTTCTGCATATCCGTGAAGCTCTCGAAGCCACCGGTAAGGCGAACCAGTTCACGGCAGCCTGCTGTGCGTCGATTCTGCTGATGATCTTCGGCTGCATCTTCGCCGTCATGATCGACAACTATTTCATGATTCCCGTAGCAGCGGTGGCATTTGCCATGATTCCGTTTGCCGTGGCGAGAAACACGATCTCCGCTTACGACAAGCATCTGCGTGAAGAAATGGAAACTGCGCTGTCGATCATCACCACATCGTATATCCGAACCGACGATATCCTCGGTTCGGTGAACGAAAACCTGACCTACCTGAAACCACCGATCCGTGAGATTTTTGAGTCCTTCGTGGGAGATGCCATGATGATTTCCTCCGACATGAAGAAAGCTCTGCGGAATCTGCGGGAGAAGGTAGACAACGCCATCTTTCAGGAGTGGTGCGACACACTGATCGCCTGTCAGGATGACCGCACACTGAAGGATACGCTCCTGCCTATCGTCGGTAAGCTCACGGATGTACGAATCGTCAACAATGAACTGAAAACAATGCTCGGCGAGGTGCAGAAGGAATATCTGACGATGGTGATGCTGGTGATCGGCAACATTCCGCTGATGTATATGCTAAACAAGGACTGGTTCGATACGTTGATGTTTTCGCTCCCCGGCAAGGCGGTTCTGGCAGTCTGCGGTGTGGTGATTCTGGTGACGTTTGCATTTATGCTCAAGTTTACGAAGCCGATTGAGTATCGGAGATAGAACTTCTATTACTAAGAAACAGCCCTGATTCTTAGTAATCGGGGCTGTGGATATATGAGAAACTATGTTTAGTAAAGTAAATGCTATCAAATCATGTGTGGAACTATGAACTTAATATTCATTGAGAAAAGAAGTTTCTGTTAATGAAAATCTTCAAAATTTACTGTTAATGCTGGATCCATTTCCTTAACAATCTTAATTAATTCATTAGATGATACAGCAAGGTAAAAAGGAGATTCACTATGATTTTCTTTAACATTATTATTCTCATCATCCTGTGCTGAAAAGGATTCAACCAAATGTGTACTGGAGATGACAATCCCAACGATAAATCCTTGAAGTGAAAATACAGGTCCGCCACTGTTCCCTGGTCTTGTAATTGATGAAATTGTAATACATTCGCAACCTGTAATCATCTCAGAGCCGATAGCATTAATTTCTCCACTCTGAGCTAAAAGTGAAGGTTCTCTTAAACCTCTTAATGGTGGGTATCCTAGTGTGAGTGTTTTATCCAGAATCTGTGGTGAACCTAAATATGGATAATCTCTATCTTCATAAACAGGAGATACTTTTATTATGCCAACATCATATCTATCATGTGCAATCTCCTTATGTATGGTTAATCGGGTGTCTCCAATCCAACAAGAAGTTATTTTCATATCATTAATATTATGGGCACATGTGAGAATTGTATCTGAAGCAATTAATACTCCTGAACCTGTATGCAACTCTCCACTTATATCTTCACCTTCAATTCTAACGATAAAATCACAAACTAACATGCGCAGATATCTTTCACCAATTATACTTGCAAGCCAAAAATCACTCTTTTCCTGAAGCGACGTGCGTATGTTAAAACAGTAATAACACAGACTTAGCCCAGGAGCAGTGCCGGAATTGCCAGCAGGAATAAGTATACCTTCGCTTGCTAATTTGTGAGATAATGATATTATATGATGCATATAACCGAATGGATTTGGTATGATGCTCTTTTTATCTAAATAATTAAGAAAATCAAAAAGTGATAACGGTTGCATAGTTTTTACATTAACAGGTAATGAAAGAAAATCACGTATCTCTTTATTTCTCATAGGGTTGAAAAAATCTAATAATTGATTTGTTAGCAGTCCTAACTCATTTTCTGTTAGTGGTCTTAAAATAAATTCACCAGTTTCCATATAAATCTCCTCAAATCTACTACCATGTATTAAAGATAATGAACATTTTATGATTTATTATATCAAATATCTACCTAAAAATCAATAATATCAGTTACAGAAAAAGTTGTATGACGGAAGGAGGCTTATCATGCTTCAATATCTCATCGGAGCGTCATTTGCGCTCGGCATCTACCTCATCCTCGCTGATTATCTCCGCATCCCCTTCTTCACCACATCAAAATCCCTCAACAACCTCACAGTACGGCAGAAAAAGAAAACTTCCGCCATCGACATTTGGCTGAAAGATTTCGCCCTCTGGATTTCAAAGCACATCCGCATGAACGAATACCGCAGGATGCAGCTTCAGATCGACCTGCAGTCCGCCGGCATCACGCTGTCCCCGGAAATGCACATGGCGGATGCCATTGTGAAATTCCTGCTGGTCGGTCTGCTTGCAATTCCCGTTGCCTTCATATTCCCACTGTTGTCGCCGGTCATTATCGTACTGGCGATTTTTGTTTATCTGAAAGCATACAAGGGCGTAGCGGACAAGATCAAAGCCAAGCGGAAGCGTATCGAATATGAACTGCCGCGCTTTGTTTCTCACATTGACAAGACACTGAAGCACAACCGTGATGTCCTGTATATCCTCGACAGCTACCGTGAAAATGCAGGTGAAGACATGAAGCAGGAACTTTCCATCACGGCGGCGGATATGCGTTCGGGAAACTACGAAGCCGCACTGACCCGACTGGAATCCCGTGTAGGCAGTTCCATGCTGTCGGACGTGACCCGTGGTCTGGTTGGAGTCCTGCGCGGGGATGAAACCGACGCTTACTGGACGAATCTTGCCATGAAATTCGCGGATTACCAGCGGCAATTACTCAAAGCGGAAGCCGCAAAGGTTCCCGGCAAGGTGAAGCGGCTGTCCATGTGTATGCTCGTCTGCTTCATGCTCATGTATGTGGTGGTGATCCTGATGCAGATTATTCAGTCATTGGAGGGACTCTTCTTATGATGAAAATCCTGAAAAACAACCGCGGCGAAGGAACCTATATCGAAACGGTAGTCTTTGTCCTCGTGGTCGTGATCTTCCTCTCCTTCACGCTGAACCTGTTCTCCATCATCTCCGCCAAACAGCAGCTTGATGTGTGCGCCGACCAGCTCACCCGGCAGATTCAGCTTTCCGGCGAGGTCGATTCCGACACGGATAAGCTGTTTGACACAATATGCAGTGGTGTGAAGGTACTGCACGATACCAAATACACGGTCAGTACTACCTACCACAGCGGAAAGAAGATACAGCTCGGCACACCGTTTGAGGTAAAAGTGACAGCGAAAGCCTACCTCGGCGGATTCGGAGATTTCGGACTGTTCCCGATCAATCTGGTATCTGTCGGCGCAGGTGTTTCGGAGGAATACTGGAAATGAGAGAAATTCTGAAAGATAAACGTGGCTCATCCCCGATCTTTACGGCGATCATCGTGCTGGTGTTCTCGCTGATAATCTCAACGGTTATGTATATCGCATACGTTGAGATACAGACCACTGTGATCCGCAACGCCATGAAGACGGGACTTGCGAATCTTGCCTATACGATTTCCGAAGACACCTACACCGCACTGCGGGAAAGTGATTTCGAGGAATATGTAGCGAAGCTGACCGGAGAGAGTGCGTACCGGACGAAGCTGGAAAACACCTACAAAAGCGATATCGCCAACAGCATCGCCACCAGTACAAGCGAGTACACCGTCGATTCCATCGGACTGTCATTCACCCGTGACGGGATGAAAATCCGGTACACCTGCACCTGCGATGTGACTTTTTATGTCCGACTATTCGAGATCAATATGCCTGCCACGGCGAAATCCGTACAGGTGGAAGGAAGCCACACAGCAAAGTATGGACGTTAGAAGTCTGTACCGCAACTTGTCTGATAACATTTCTGCCATCCCCTGGATAAACGCAATATCTTGTGGTATTGTGTAATCAAATCATATATACAGTAAAGGAGAACCCCTATGAAACACAGAACGAAAATCCTGTCCGCAATCCTCGCCGCCCTCATGCTGGCATCCACTGCTGCCGTGGGAGCATCCGCCGCACCTGCCGAACCCGATGTCACCGTCATGGTGGAGGGAGCAAAGGTACGATTCCCCGACCAGCAGCCGGTTATCAAAAACGACCGTACCCTCGTCCCTGTCCGCTTTATCGCTGAAAGCCTCGGTTATGATGTGGAATGGGACCCGAAAGACCATACTGCAGTCATCGACGACGGACGCATCATCTTCTATATCGGCACGAATCAGGCGATCATCGACGGCACACAGACCGAACTTGATGTTGCAAGCGAACTGATCGGCGACCGCACGATGGTGCCGCTGAGAGTGGTAGCCGAGACTCTCGGATGTACAGTGGACTGGTTCGATACCAACAATACTGTTCTCATCAATCCGAGAGAAAACGACGGCAGTGAGATGAGCGTGTTCGAGCGTTTCGACCAGTCCGGACTCTTCTGGAACTACGAAACCGACTCGAGCGAATATCTGGTCTGGAAGGATAACTACAGCACCCTCGCCGAAGCCTCCAATCCGAGCAACTTCGACAGCTGGTGGATCGAGCGTCCCAAGGACAAGAGCAATCTCGAAAATCAGTCCCTCGACTGCACCATCATTATGCGTGAATTCGCAAAAGATGATCTCGCACAGGTCAAGGATATGTTCTACACCATCTATCCCACCAAGGTGAACGAAGCATACAACTTGATGATGCAGACGGTCACCGGTGAAATCTGGCAGACCTTCTACAGCGAGGACAGCGAATGGTATCCTCGCTATGAAGCCATGCCCGCACGATCCGGCACCTTCGGAACGTACTACCTCGATGACAGACAGGTGGAAATGTACTGCAACAACACTTGCACCCGCCTGACCATCCAGATCAGCGAGGAAGGATACGAACATCCGGAAGAACCGCGGATACTCACGGAGGAAGAAATCGAGTTCTACACCGCGCAGGCGAAGAACAACTACTGCCTTGAACTGTGGGGACTGGAATAAACCTATGGAGAAAAGGTATGTTGAGTTTTTTGGTCAGGCATGGTATAATGAGAGCATAAACGGTATATTAAGGGCGGTGAATATTTCGTGCGTAAGTTTCCGATGGTAACAAAGGGGGACAGCACCCTGCAGTATGTATTTCCTTCCAAGCAGAAAGCTGTACAAGCAGCTATCAATCTGGCTAAAGCGGACAGCAGAATCGAAAGACTGATTCTGTTCGGAAGCGCAGTAACAATGAACTGCGGCGCAGCCAGCGACATTGATATTGCGATTGACGCACCGAATGTCAGTGAGGAAGACTTTCTGAAAATCGCCCGGAGCTTTTACCTTGGTGTTCCGTCTGAACTTGATGTTGTACATTACAACAGAATCACAAATCCGCTTCTGAAAAGCGAGATTGACAGAAAGGGAGTTGTCATGTACAGCAAGTGTGTGTGACTTCGCAGCACCTGTTACAAGAACTTAAGTAAATACTGATTAACTCCACCCTATCAAAAAAGATATGGTATAATATTCATATCAACACAACAGGGAGACAAACGAAAATGAAAAACCAACAAACGTTCACCGATCTGGAATACAGCAGCCGCAAGAGAATCA
>JAFYOX010000098.1 GCA_017547755.1 Clostridia bacterium
ATCTTATCGGTGTCGGTTGCCATGTAGGGAGAGAGGTAACCGCGGTCGAACTGCATACCTTCAACAACTTCGCTGTAGGTTTCAGCGGACTTGGATTCTTCAACGGTGATAACGCCGTCTGCGGTAACCTTTTCCATAGCGTCAGCGATGAGAGTACCGATCACTTCGTCACCTGCGGAAACAGTACCTACGCGTGCGATGTCTTCCTTGCCGTTTACGGTCTTGGCGATGCCTTCAAGAGCGGTAACCGCCTTGTCAACTGCCTTCTGGATACCCTTGCGGATAACCATCGGGTTAGCACCTGCGGTAACGTTCTTCATGCCTTCGTGGATGAATGCCTGAGCGAGAAGGGTAGCGGTGGTGGTACCGTCGCCGGCTGCATCGTTGGTCTTGGTAGCAACTTCGCGAACGAGCTGTGCGCCCATGTTTTCAGCGCCGTCTTCGAGTTCGATTTCCTTCGCGATGGTTACACCGTCGTTGGTGATGAGGGGAGTGCCGTACTTCTTGTCAAGAACAACGTTTCTGCCCTTCGGACCGAGAGTGATCTTAACCGTATTTGCAAGCTTATCAACGCCGTTGATCAGAGCGTTGCGGGCGTCGATCCCGTAAAGAATATCCTTTGCCATTGTATATATCTCCTGTTGTGAGTTAGTTTTTCAAAAATTATTCAACGATCGCGAGAATGTCGCTCTGCTTGACGATGTTGTATTCGATGCCGTCGCACTTGATTTCGGTGCCTGCGTACTTGCTGGTGATAACCTTGTCGCCGACCTTAACGAGCATTACAACTTCCTTACCGTCGATGAGTCCGCCGGGGCCTACCGCGATAACTTCCGCAACCTGCGGCTTTTCCTTTGCTGCGCCGGGAAGAACGATACCGGTCTTGGTGGTTTCTTCCGCTTCAACGAGCTTAACTACAACTCTGTCAAAAAGAGGCTTGAGTGTCATTGTGTGTAACTCCTTTTATGTGAATGGTTATTTCTTTTTCTGTTTCCATCGGTTTTAGCACTCGTTTTATAGGACTGCTAACCTTACGTGCATATTGTACGCCCGCCGTCCATAAAAATCAAGGGCTTTTTTGATAGTTTACACTTAATTAACATTTTATTCCGCCCGCAAACCGTGCAGAACAAAAATCAGCACTCCGGAGAGTGCTAATTTTTCGGATGATGATTTTCTTTATTCGCCCAGCGTGATCGTCACGATAAATCCGTCCACATTGTTGCCGGAAATCTCGTAATCCGCGAACTTTGCACCGCCGGGAAGCTTCACGTCGGTCGTGTCTCCGTCTGCCGCCGGAACATAATACGTCAGCCAGCCGCCGGAAAGCGCCGGAATTTCCGCAGGATTCACGTCGGTCAGTCTGCGGTCTCCGGAAATATGCAGCATCTTCGTGTCCGCCGTATAGTTCTTCAGATGATCGAGATATTCTTCAAAGCAGAACCCCGTCACATCCACCGCGTACGCGTGCGGCAGTCCGACATACCGGAAGTGCCACTGCTCGTGTCCGATCCCCGTGATATCCGCCTTGTCTTCGGGATAACGGAGAATGTAGCCGTATTCCGTGCAGTGATCCCAAACCCACTTGCCGTATTCGTGGTCGACCAGCGGGATCGACAGACCGTCGTCCGTGTAGAACCCAAGATCACACGCATAGCCGGAATGATGCTCGGAATGTCCCGGCACCGCCACATAGGTCTTCGTATATTCTTCGCCGTAGCTTGCCATATTGGAGTCCCAGATCCGCTGCTGTTCCGCCAGAGAACGGTGACCGCTGTAAAGAAGCAGGTCGTCGCATCCCGTGTCATCCACCAGACCGACCACAAGTTCCTCGAGCGCATGGAACGCTTCCGGCACCATGCCGAGCGTCGTGCTCGATACCTTGATCTTTCCGGTACGCTCCGTATACGCGTTCATCAGTTCCACATCATCGATCGGACCGTATGCGTGCTGGAAATTGACGAGAACCAGTTCGCCCTGATCCAGAGCGGAATTCTGAACCGTTACCGTACCAAATTCGCCGTCCGCTGCGACCGGCTTTCTGCCGGTATCCGTCAGCGTGTCGGAACCGGTCACGGGAACTTCTTCTTCCAGATAGGTATCGTTCAGAATCGCTTCTTCCCTTGCCGACTGAATGATCTGTTCCAGACGTTCCTGCGATTCATCCGCACCGGAAGACGCCGGACTGTGCGAGATCTGGTATGCCGATACCCCGACGACCCCAGCGATCAGCAGAACAAAGATCACCGCACCGGCATTGATCTTCACTTTCCGCTTCCGTCTGCGTCCCGCATAGGATTCCGGCGGACGCGACTGCGGCTGTCCCGCACGGTTCGGTGCCTGCGGACGTCCGTTCGGATTGTTCGGATTCGGGCGCGGCTGTCCGTTCGGCGGCACCGGTCTCTGACCGTTTGCACTATTTGCCGGTCTCTGCGGAACCTGTCCTCCGTTCGGCGCCGGACGCGGAGCCGCACCGTTGTTCATCCGCGCACGCGCGGCAGCCAGACGGCGGCGTTCTTCATCCGTCATCGGACGTCCCTGCTGCCCCTGCATTCCCGGCTGCACGGGAGGATTCCCGTAGGTACCATTGTTATTGTAAGTATTGCGACCGTTGTTCGGCGAGTTATTCAATGTACAAATACCATTCCTTAGTTATAATATCTTATCCTATATTATAGAATACAACCCGTGCGAAATCAAGTGGATGTACAAAAATGTAAAGAATTATTAAGAATTGGCATGAAAAATCCGGGAAAACCTTTTCTGAAAAAGATTTTCCCGGAAGGAGCTTTATGCAATTATTCGTCCATTGCGTCTTTTCTGGAGAGGTTGAAGCGGCCCTTTTCGTCGGTTCCGAGGAACTTGACCTTGATCTTGTCGCCGACGTTGCAGACGTCTTCGACCTTTTCGGTGCGCTTCTTGTCCAGCTTGGAGATGTGAACCATACCTTCCTTCTTCGGTGCGAATTCAACGAATGCGCCGATCGGGATGATTCTGGTAACGGTACCTTCATAAATCGCGCCTACTTCGGGTTCGAAGATGATGCCTTCGATCGTTGCCTTTGCAGCAGCGATGCCGGACTTTTCGATACCGGAGATGAAGAGGGAGCCGTCGTCTTCGATGTTGATGGTGGTGCCGGTTTCTTCCTGGATTGCCTGGATAACCTTACCCTGCTTACCGATAACATCGCCGATCTTTTCCGGCGGGATCTTCATGGAGAGCATCTTGGGAGCGTATTCGGAAACTTCCGCACGGGGAGCGGGGATCGCCTTGAGGATAACTTCATCGATGATGTAGTCACGGCCCTTGTGGGTAACAGCGAGCGCTTCCTTGATGATTTCGGGAGTCAGACCGTCGATCTTGAGGTCCATCTGGATGGAGGTGATACCCTTGTGAGTACCTGCAACCTTGAAGTCCATGTCGCCGTAGAAGTCTTCGAGACCCTGGATGTCGATCATGGTCATCCAGCGGTCGCCTTCGGTGATGAGACCGCAGGAGATACCTGCAACGGGAGCCTTGATCGGAACACCTGCGTCCATAAGAGCGAGGGTGGACCCGCAGACGGAAGCCTGGGAGGTAGAACCGTTGGAGGAGATAACTTCGGATACGCAGCGGATCGCGTAGGGGAATTCTTCAACGGAAGGAAGAACCGGAACGAGGGAACGTTCCGCGAGAGCACCGTGACCGATTTCGCGGCGACCCGGGCTTCTTACAGCCTTTGCTTCGCCGGTGGAGTAACCGGGCATGTTGTAGTGGTGCATGTAACGCTTGGTTTCTTCTTCGGAGATGCCGTCGAGCATCTGAACATCGGAGATGGAACCGAGGGTAGCGATGGTCATAACCTGGGTCTGACCTCTGGTGAACATACCGGAACCGTGGTCACGGTTGAAGAGGTGAACTTCGGCTGCGAGAGGACGGATCTGGTCCATGCGGCGGCCGTCAACACGCTTCTGTTCGTCGAGGAGCCAGCGGCGTACGATCTTCTTCTGGATCTTGTAGAGAACTTCGTCGAGAACAACGTGCATTTCGTCGTTGCCTTCGTCGAACTTATTGTAAACCGCTTCGGTGATGGGAGCCATCTTTGCGTCGCGGATGTTCTTGTCGTCGGTGTCGAGAGCGACCTTTACATCTTCTGCGCAGAATTCGTAAACTGCGTCGAAGAGGTTCTGATCGAGTTCTGCGGAGGGATATTCGAACTTCGGCTTGCCTACTTCAGCAACGATGCTGTCGATGAAGGAGCAGAGCTTCTTGATTTCTTCATGAGCGAGCATGATCGCTTCGAACATCTTGTCGTCGTCAACTTCGGCAGCACCTGCTTCGATCATAACGACCTTCTGGTGAGTACCTGCAACGGTGAGTTCGAGGCTGCTGCGGTCGCGCTGTTCTGCGGTGGGGTTGATGATGAGACCTTCTTCTTCGGTCAGACCTACGAACACGCCGCCGATCGGGCCGTTCCACGGAATGTCGGAGATGGAGAGTGCGATGGACGCACCGATCATGCCGGCGATTTCGGGAGAGCAGTCGTGGTCAACGGAAACAACGAGAAGGGAGATCGCGATGTCATTGCGGAGATCCTTCGGGAAGAGAGGACGTACGGGACGGTCGATCACACGGGAGGTGAGGATCGCCTTTTCGCTCGGACGGCCTTCTCTCTTGAGGTAAGAGCCGGGGATACGGCCTACCGCGTAGAGACGTTCTTCGAAGTCGATGGAAAGGGGAAGGAAGTCGATGCCGTCGCGCGGTCTTTCGGAAGCGGTAGCGCACGCGAGAACTGCGGTGTCACCGTAGCGAACGAGTACGGAACCGTTTGCGAGACCTGCCATCTTACCGGTTTCGATCACGAGAGGACGGCCGGCGAGATCATAGGAGAAAGTCTTGTAATTCTCAAACATAATCAGGATACCTTTCTGTAATTAAATTTAAGTGGAAGGAATATCCGCACCGCTGAGGCTCAGCACTTAAACAAAAACGCGAACGCTTTCGTGCCCTTGTTTAACTGCTAATCCGGAGCGGCGTTACCGCATATTCCGATTTGATTTTGCGAAGATTTTGCGAAAAAATATACTGCGGCGGATTTTACACGGGTAAATCCGCAGTCCGCCGCAGTATTGGTGCCTGTTTAACTTGAAGAGGAACGTCCGTTCCGGGGGATACTTATCTTCTCAGACCGAGCTTTTCAACGATCGCACGGTAACGTTCGATGTCGTTTTCCTTAAGGTAGCCGAGAAGGTTGCGGCGGTGACCAACCATCTTGTTAAGACCGCGGCGGCTGTGGTGGTCCTTCTTGTTAGCCTTGAGGTGTTCGGTAAGGGTGTCGATTCTGTAGGAGAGGATAGCGATCTGAACTTCGGGAGAACCGGTGTCGCCTTCGTGAACCTTATAAGTATCGATGATTTCCTGCTTCTTTTCCTTGGTGAGCATAGTAGTAGCTCCTTTCACCTGTAAAAAATTTGATGCGGACATTGTCCCGAAGCGCAGCAGACGGCGGGTGATATACCGCTGAACGGTCGTGCATCCGTCAACCGGGAAACGGGCAGTCCGAAAGTTATTATACCACAGAACCGCGGTTTTGTAAACGTTTTTTCGAAAAAGTTATGCCAAAATTTCGTTCTCACCACGCGGGAGATATGTGAATTATTGCAAATTCGGAAGGAAGAAAAATTTCCTGTGGTCGTTTTCCTTGGATTTTCTGTCCTGCGCGGGACGGGCGTACTTATCAAATTTTGTATCTGCAAATTTTTTCTTTGTCCTGCGCGGACGGCGCACAAGAGGGCATGTCGATGCCCTCTTGTGAATCACCCCGACCAAAGGGGACCCCCTTTGGATACCCCGACGTGCGTGGGACTCGGCCTTTGGGCCTCGGACAGACAGCGGTTTTCACGCGGCAGACCGCTTGGAAGTTACAACGTTGGGTGCAGATTTGTCCAAATCGCACGTTCAGTATAAACAGCGGTGAAGGTTACCTTTCAATAAAGCGGTAAACGTCACCCTTAGCCCCCGGCGGTCAGCCAGAATCTACTTCCCATACGGACGGTACATCCGTCCCGTTCGTATTTTCTACCCCATAACTGAACGAACATCAGGGGTATCCAAAGGGGAAACCCCTTTGGTCGTGGAGATTCCTAAGAGGACCGCGACCGGTCCTCTTAGGCGCCCGTCCCGCGCAGGGACATTAATTAAATAGAAAAAACGCCCGCGGGCGTTTTTTCTTCCTTTATAAACCAGCGCCATTCGCAAAACCTAATTTTATACAAATTACCCGTTGACAAGCCCGCACGCCGTGTGATATAATAAATGCACCTCGCGCAGAGGGCTATTTTTTTGTGCGCAGACCGGCAGTAGGTCACGTACGGAAAACCCCGCAGAGGGAGGTACAACAAAGGACGGACGTATCCGTTCGTCAAAATCTTCAAGGAGGTGCCGATCAATGAGAGTTAAGATCACTCTTGCCTGCAGCGAATGCAAAGCTCGCAACTATGACACAAAGAAGAACAAGAAGAACGACCCTGACAGAATCGAACTCAACAAGTACTGCCGCTTCTGCCGCAAGCACACCCTGCACAAGGAAACCAAATAATTTCGAGTAAGGAGCTATTCGACATGGCTGAAAAGGAAAACAAGACCGAACTCGAAAAAACCGAAGCGAAAAAGCCTGCTAAGGAAAATAAGCCGAAGGAAGATAAGCCCTCCTTTGGTCAGAGATTCGGCACATGGTTCAAGTCCATCAAGTCCGAATGCAAAAAGATTTCGTGGGCATCCTGGAATTCTGTCCGCTCGAACAGCATTATCGTAATCATCAGCGTGCTGATCATCAGTGCTGTTCTTGGTATTCTTGACTACTGCTTCTCCGGAGCAATCGTCGGTCTGAGCCGTCTCATCTGAGTATCGGCAAAGATCCCCGCGTGTGTGATACATCAGCATTTACGGAGGTTATACTGATTAATGAGCGATATTAATGAAATGAACCAAGGTCTGCGTTGGTATGTCGCGCACACCTATTCCGGCTACGAAAACAAAGTTAAGGCGAATCTTGAAAAGATCGTGGAAAACCGCGGCCTCGGCGAAAAAATCGTTGACATCCGCATTCCCACGGAAATCGTCGTCGAATCCGACGGCGGCAAGGAACGCGAAGTCGAAAACAAGGTTTTCCCCTCTTACGTTCTGATCAAAATGGAAATGAGCGATGAAACCTGGCATATCGTCCGCAACATCCGCGGCGTGACCGGTTTCGTAGGCCCGGGATCCAAGCCCGTGCCGCTCACCGACGAAGAAGCTGCCGCAATCATCCGCGAAGAACCCGAAGTTACCACTTCCGCGTCCTTCCAGATCGGCGATCTCGTCAACATCATCGACGGCGTGTTCCGCGGCTACAGCGGACGGCTCGACGCCATCAACGAAGAGACCGGCGAAGTTACCGTCATTGTCTCTACCGTCGGCCGTGATATGTCCGTCACCCTCGACAAGAAATGTGTCGAAAGAGCAAAAGACTGAGTCTTCGCTCTGCTTTTATACGGTGAGGCGCAGCCGCAAAATGCGTCAGATTAGTGGGAGAGAGATTAATTTTGTGTAAAGTCTCTCGTCAGAAACCACATATGGAGGAAATTTGCTATGGCAAAGAAAATTGTCGGCTATATCAAGCTTCAGCTTCCCGCTGGTAAGGCTACTCCCCAGCCGCCGGTAGGTCCTGCGCTTGGTGCATACGGTGTTGCTATCCCGAACTTCACCAAGGAATTCAACGAAAGAACCAAGAATGACATCGGTCTCATCATCCCGGTTGTTATCACCGTATACGCTGACCGTTCGTTCACCTTTATCACCAAGACCCCGCCGGCACCCGTTCTGATCAAGAAGGCGTGCGGCATCGAAACCGCTTCCGCAGCTCCGAACAAGACCAAGGTTGCTACCATCAAGAAGGATCAGATTCGTCAGATCGCTGAAACCAAGATGAAGGACCTCAATGCAGGCTCCATCGAAGCAGCTATGAGCATGATCGCTGGTACCGCTCGCTCCATGGGCGTAGTTGTTGAAGACTGAGGAGGACGGAAAGAATGTTTAAGGGTAAGAAATACGTAGACAGCCAGAAGCTGATCGATAAGTCCAAGGTATATGATCCCGCAGAAGCTCTGGAACTCGTTTGCCAGACTTCCAAGGCAAAGTTCGACGAAACCATCGAAGTACACTTCCGCATGGGTCTCGACGGCCGTCACGCTGACCAGCAGATCCGCGGCGCCGTTGTTCTCCCCAACGGTACCGGTAAGACCGTTCGCGTTCTCGTATTCGCGAAGGGCGACCGTGCAAACGAAGCAAGAGAAGCAGGCGCTGACTATGTTGGTGACGTTGATCTTGTTGAAAAGATCCAGAAGGAAAACTGGTTCGACTTCGACGTTGTTATCGCTACTCCCGACATGATGGGTACCATCGGTCGTCTCGGTCGTGTACTCGGTCCGAAGGGTCTCATGCCGAACCCGAAGTCCGGTACCGTTACCATGGACGTTGCAAAGGCAATCAACGAAGCTAAGGCAGGTAAGATCGAATACCGTCTTGATAAGACCAACCTCGTTCACTGCCCGATCGGTAAGGCTTCCTTCGGCACCGAAAAGCTTGCTGAAAACTTCAACGCTCTCGTTGGCGCTATCAACAAGGCTCGTCCGGCTGCAGCTAAGGGTCAGTACATCAAGAACTGCGTTATCGCTTCCACGATGGGCCCCGGCATCAAGGTTAACACCACCAAGCTTGGCTAAGATTTGAATAGAAAAAGACGATTCTCCGGAATCGTCTTTTTTGTTTGCTTTTTCATCCGAGCCACGTGCACATATCGCCGAAATAATCATACGGAATAAACTTCCCTTCCCGCATCATCCGGAGCACCGTTTCCGCGTCCGCCGTCATGAAAGCGCAGGTCTCTCCCGGCTGAAGAACCACATCAGCCGTGTCGTATTCCGTCCGGAATACCCAGACCGTATTGTACGCCGCACCGTCTCCGCTGCTGTGGGGATAGGTATACTCCTTATAGATCACGCCGTCCTCGGGATCGAGCTCCAGCCCCACTTCCTCGCAGACTTCGCGGAGTGCCGCCGTAAGCGAAGTCTCCCCCGCCACCGCGCAACCGGCGGTCGTTTCCCACATACCGCCCGCACGTTTTTCCGGAGAACGCTGCGTGATCAGAAATTCCCCGCACCCGTTCACGATCCACACGATCACCGAAGGATGATAATCCCCCGGCTTCATCGGTACGCCGCGCTCGTGAAACCGCCCGGTAGGCTTCCCACGCTCATCCACAATATCCCAAAGTTCCGCCATGATTCCTCCAAATCTGCAATTTCTCTCATATCTCTCCCAGTATAAAGTTTTTTGAAAGGGGTTTGGGGGAAACTTTTTTGAAAAAAAGTTTCCCCCAAGAATCCTCATTTTATAAGCAAGCGTACAGAATATTGCGCAGTCTGGGCGAGATGAACGGTTCCTGATTGTTCAGCATATGCTGCGTGTAGACCAGCGCGACGTTATTGTCGGGATCAAGGATCACCCAGACACCTGCCGCACCGCCCCAGCCGAATTCGCCCTTCGGACTGAGCGCACCTGCCTTTTCGGGACGCATCATCGTACGGACACCATAACCGTAACCGTATCCCGCAAGCTGGCTCCAGCCGTAATCGCGCGCGATCTGCTCGTCCGTCAGCGTGTTCGTCCGCCACAGATCAATCGTCGCACGGGACAGATAGCGGTAGCCGTTCTTCGCCGTGCCGCCGTTTGCAATGCACGCCGCAAATTTCATGTAGTCCGTACAGCCGGAAATGATACCCGCTCCGCCGGAGTCGTAGTTTTCCCCGAGAATATGTCCGCAGACATTCTTCGTCGGCAGATATTTGCCGAGATCGTCGCGGTAATCATACTGCACCGCCATCCGCGCCATTTTGTCCGCCGACGGCAGATTGTAGCACGTGTCGTCCATTCCGAGCGGATCAAAAAGCACTTCCTTCGCATAATCGCGCGGACGCTTGCCGGATACCGCTTCGATGAATCCGCCGAGAACGTCGTGACACAGGCTGTACTGCCACTTCGTGCCGGGTTCAAAGCACAGCGGCGACTTTGCGATCGCCTTCACCACATCGAGCGTCGAACACTTGTTGTCCGTGGATTTGCGCAGTTCATTGATCGCCGGTGTGTTGAAATTGTAGTCAAATCCCGCCGTCATGTTGAACAGCTGACCGACCGTGATCGGATTCTTCGCCGGAACCAGTTCGTCCCGTCCGTCGATCTTCGTCCGGATCATCATATCCTTGAATTCCGGGATGTATTCGTACAGCGGATCATTCATCGTGAACAGACCGGATTCGTGCAGACGCAGTGCAAGACTCGTCGTGATGACTTTCGACGCCGACCAGAAGTAATACAGTTCGTCACCCTGCATCTTCCGTCCGGCTTCGGCGTCCGCCCAGCCGGTCATATAGCGGTAAACTTCCTTCCCGTCCACGAAGATCGAACAGTCGTTTCCGGGGATCTTCCAGTTCACCAGCCAGTCCTGGAATTCTCTCATTCTTGTAAAGTTCATACCTGCCTCCTGTTGATAAAAGGATATCGGGGAAACTTTGGAAGTCTCCCCGAAAATAAGTTTAATCCAGATAATAAATTTCCATATCGTTATGGTAGCCGGTCGCCGCAAAGGACGCATACTGCGGATTGTACGGCGAGAGCCAGATGTCAATCTGCCATTCGTCCACCTTCGGACCGGTATCCGCCGCAACACGGACGCCGAAGTCGTAATTGTCGTTCTTAACGTACACCTTGGTACCGAGCGGAATATTGTTCGGGTCGACTGCGATGACCGATTCGTCCGCCATCTGTCCGAGATACGTCAGACCTTCGAGATTATAGTACGTTGCCGGTACGACACGGCGGTAATTGTAAGTATAGGTGATCCCGTTCGCGTTGGTGAAGGATCCGCCCACGCCGATCTCATACTTTTCGTTGACCGCCCACTTGGTCGTTTCCTCATACGCAAATGTCCGGTTCGTTTCCTGACCGTTGATGTATTCCACGGTATAGGTACGCGTTACTTCACCGTTTTCGCCGCTGCTGATCACGCGTTTTTCACCGCGCGGGATGGTGTCCACCTTGATCTCCTCGGTACCGTAGGGGATCGACTCCTTCACGCTCACATTCTTGTATTCCGCCGCGCCGATCGTGATCCAGTCGTCCGAAGTGATCACATAATCCATTCCGACCGCCGGACGGTCACTTTCGCGCGGCGTATAGCCGGCTGCGGCATAAACTTCTGCGAGGGTCATCTGCGTTACGGTCACCGTAATGTCGTCACGGTCGTAGAAATCGAGGGTTACATTGTACTGCGGTACAGGTACGGGTTCCGGTTCGGGTTCGGGAACAACGGGAGTTTCCGGCTCTTCCGGGAGCACGTCTTCCGCCGATTCTTCTTCCGGAACGGGATCCGGAAGAACGATTTCTTCCTCTTCAGGTTCCGGCTCGGCTGCTTCAGGATCCGCTTCTTCGGGCAGAACTTTTTCAGGAATTTCCGGTTCGTCGGGAAGTACAGGCAGGTTTTCCTGCGTTTCTTCCGGCTGAGCGGGTTCTTCCCTGTTCTGCACGCTCACCGTCACGATCACCACGGTCAGCGCGATCAGCAGAACAAGCGCCGCGGCAATCGCGGCAGGAAGCATTTTCTTCTGCTGCGGTTTTTTCGGAATCGGCTTCTGCGGCACCGGATCGCCGTCCTGTACAGAAATTTCCTGTGTAAGCTCCGGTTCCGGAACTACGGGCACTGCGGGAGTTTCCTTTGCTTCCGGTTCACGGATCCGCAGAGGAGCCGCCGTCGTCACACGGGAATGACGTTCGCCGGTGATCCGTTCCGCCACCGCCGCAATGTCGTCCTCTTCGTCCTCTTCCTGCTCCATGAGTTCAATATAGCGCTCGTACAGTTCGTCGTCTTCGTCCTTATCCTCGTCAAAATTCTCGATTACAACCTCATCCTGCGGGAATTCTTCTTCGGAGATCTCCGTTTCTTCTTCCGGCAGTGTGGGATCGATTTTCTTTTCGTTATCCAATGTTTTCAGTTCCTTTCGGGGATGTCGCTCTGGCTTCATTATACCATATCCGGCGAAAAATATCAATACTTTCCTGCGCCGCGATTTCACACTCTCCATTTTCAGGAAATTCTGCGTTTTATTAAAAAAATCACTTCAAAAAACTTGACAAATCTGTCAATCGGTTGTATACTGAAATCAGCATATTTGTACGTTATTTCTATTTCTTAAAAAGGAGACCTCAAGATGAAAAAATTAACCGCTATCCTGATGTCCGCCGTTCTCTGCGCATCGATGTGCGTATCGGTATCTGCCACGGCAGAAGACATCACCGACAAGGTCAGCGTTTCCACCGCCCTGGAAATGTACTCGGGTAAGCTTCCCATCGTCCGTATGGATGCGATCCACCTCCCGGCACAGGAATTCGAAAATGACTATGCCGACCCGAACTTCAAGGAACCCGGTATGGGCGACCGTTTCGTTACCATCTCCGACGTTACCTTCGAAGACTACTTCTCCGACTACTACATCAACTACTTCGAAGAAGGAACCGCTTCCTTCTGGTATCCGATGATCTGGTCCAACATCACCGACCCGATGATCTACACCTTCAGCGTTGACGAAGCAGGCACATACGAATTCGTTGTTGTCGGCGCGGCACAGATCAAGCCCGAAAACATCGGCAACGATGCGAAGGACCGCGGTTTCTGTATCTCCGTTGACGGCGGTCAGAAGTATCAGGTCAACATCTCCGACACGCAGGGCGCATTCGCCAGCGACTACATCTACGACTACACTCCCGCAGACGTTGCATCCACCAATGTAGTCAATGCGGAAACCGGCGCAGTCACTTCCCACGTATATCAGGTTGCATACTGGTACAACATCACCATGGAACTTGACAAGGGCGAACACGTTCTTGAATACTGGGGCCTTGAATACAGCGGCGAAACCGACCTCAGCACCTCCACCGGTCCGCGTCTGAACTATGCCGGCACCTACATCCAGAAGGCTCTCTCCGCAGACGAACTTGCGGCTTATGTATATCCGGAAATCGTGAAGGAAGAACCCGCTCCCGAACCGGAACCCGAACCGGAACCGGTCGTTGAAGAAGCTCCCGCAGCAGAAGCTCCGGCAGAAGAACCCGCAGCAGAAGAAGCTCCCGCAGCGGATGCTCCCGCAGAAGAAGCTCCCGCGGAAGAAGCTCCGGCAGCAGATGCTCCCGCAGATGACGCAGCAGCTCCCGCAGAATCCGGCGGATGCGGTTCCTTCATCGGCGGCGGTGCAGTAGTTATCATGGCTCTGCTCGGCGCAGCATGGGTTTCCAAGCGCAAATAAAAAATTATGTATCCGTACGACCTGATCTTTGGTCTTGGTCTGTATGAACTGTCCGCAGCCGGCGGGATCCTCTGCGCAATGGTGATTTTCCGTCACCTTTCCGAACAGCGCGGACTTCCCGTCCGGCTGCACAATTTTATCCTCGCCGACGCGGTTCTTACCGTCGTCGGCGGCTATTTTTCGGCAGTTCTTACCCAGGCATTCTATGATTCTCTCGCTTCCGGCACGTTTTCCGTAAGCATTTCCACCGGTTCGACCTTCCTCGGCGGACTGGCAGGCGGCACCCTTCTCTTCCTCGCCGTCTATTTCGCCGCCGGTCATTTTTATTTTCCGGACGGCGCACACCGGAAATTTTTCCCGGCCGTGACCGATCTTTTCGCCGTCTGTGTTCCGGCGGCCCATGCTTTCGGACGGATCGGCTGCCTCATGGCGGGCTGCTGTCACGGACGTCCCGCCGAATGGGGGCTGTATCACGTCAATCTCGGTATCCGCGTGATCCCGGTACAGCTGTTTGAAGCCCTGTTTCTCGCCGGACTGTGTGTTTTTTTATGGCAGATCACTGCAAAGCATCCCGGCACCGGATTTTCAAAGTACCTGCTTTTCTACGGCATCTGGCGCTTTATCGCCGAATTTTTCCGTGCGGACGACCGCGGAAAGACCCTTGTATCCTTTCTGTCGCCGTCCCAGCTCACGTCCGTCCTGCTGATCGTCAGCGGACTGCTTCTTTTGTACCTGCACAGCCGCAGACGGAGGGAACAATATGAACCGTAACCGTATCCCTCTTCTTCTGCTTCTTTCCGCCGCCGTCCTGCTGATCCTGGAGATCGTCCGTCCTGCCTACACGTCCGATCCGCTGAGGAACGAACTGATCTCCACCATTCTCACGCGCACCGTCGGCGGCACGCTTTTTCTCCTTCTGATTTCCGGAAACAGCGGACAGCTTCCGGAAATCCGGTGCGCCTGTATCTGCCTCCTTCCGGCATCCGCCGCCGCGATCAACAATTTTCCCATCCTCGGACTGCTCACCGGCGCCGTACAGCTTCACGCGTCCGCCGCCGATCTGCTTCTGCTTGCCGCCCAGTCCCTCGCCGTCGGATTTTTCGAAGAAACGGCATTCCGCGGCTTTCTCTTCCCGATCGTCCTGCGGAAATTCCGTAACCGGAATATCTTTCTCCCGACCATTCTTGCGTCCGCCGTGTTCGCCGCCGTGCATCTGGTCAACCTGTTTGACGGGATATCCCCGGCAGCCGTTCTCCTGCAGGTCGGATATTCCTTCCTCATCGGCGGAATGTGCGCGGTCGTCCTGCTGAAAACGCACTGCCTCCCGTTCTGCGTCCTGCTGCACGCCGTGTACAATTTCGGCGGAACCCTCGTTCCGACCTTCGGCAGCGGCACCGTCTGGGATCCCGCAACGATCACAGTCACGGCAGTCCTCGGCGTTATCGTACTGCTGTACTTTCTGCGACTCCTCTCCCGCATCACGGAAGACGAAATCTCCGCACTGCTTCCAAAAACATAAAAGACGGCTTTCACCAACGAAAACCGTCTTTTTTCTGCAATTTTCTTCAGATAACCGGATATCCCGCCGTCTCAAGCGCCTTCACTGCCTCGTCGAGGCGGTCTTTTTTCAGGAAAATATAGTCCGTATTGTACGTCGATACGACAAAAATCCCGATCTGCTTCCGGGCAAGCACCGCCGAAAGCTGTGCCAGAATCCCGATCAGCGAAAAATCCAGCGTTCCCGCAACCCGCAGGGCACGCCATCCGTCTTCCCTTTCCGCCGTATTTGCGGGGACCCGTGACGTCTCGCAGACCAGCGAATTCTCTTCGCACGTTTTCCCGATAAAGCAGTATTTGTCCGCCAGATCCACGCCGCTGTAGTCCGCCACCTTGCAGACCGTGAAATCCCCGGCAAGGACTTCGAGTTTCAGTCCCTTATGCTTCGCCGGAAGTTTCCCCTGCATCCGGCGGCGTTTGTACGCACGTCCGCAGAGGATGCCGAAGAAACAGCCGATCGCCGGAAAGAAAAGCAGAAGGGTTATAACCGTATTTGTCAGTCTCATCCCAAGACCTCCGCAATTCTCTCCGCGAGCCAGCGATGTCCCTCCGGATTCGGATGGCATCCGTCGCTCGTCAGCGTGCGCCAGTCGAACGCCGGCTCCGCTTTCCGCAGATCAAGCACGGAGATCCCGTATTCCCCGCAGATTTTACAGAGAACATCCGCGTAATCCGACAGCGTATGTCCGACGAAATTCACGTTGTCCGTATCGTGTTCGCTCGATTCGCGCCACTGTGAACCGCCCGCGAAATTCCCGATCCCGTGATGCGGATACGGCGTCAGAAAGAGGATCCGCTCTTTCGGGATCATTTCCGACAGTCCCCGGCACAGCGTCCGGACGGCATTGTCAAAATACGCGTCCCCGTCACCGCCGGAGATCGGCGTGTCGCTCCAGAAATAATCGTTCGTTCCGCCGAAAACGACAACATAATCCGCACCGGCCGTCTGCGGATACCGGTCCACGTACGCCGTACCGTCGGACGCGCTCAGTCCCGCGCGTGCCACGAGCGTCCCCGTAATGCCGAGGTTGATCTCCTCATGTCCCGTCATCCGGCAGAGGACCGCCGGAAAACGATCCCGTTCCCGGTCTTCAAGCGCGTAGCCGAGCGTGATGCTGTCCCCGAGAAATGCGATTTTCACTGTGTATTTCCTCCGTTTTTCTTGATTTTTTCGATCAGTTCCGTTCCGAGCCGTGTCGCCTGTCCTTCAAACCACACCGAATCGTACGGCGTGGACGGCATTTTGTGCCGTATCCGCTTGAGATATTCCCGGTACCAGTACCGCGTGAACGACGGCACCGACACGACAAAAGGCATCACCGGCCCGAAAAAGCAGTTCTGCACCGCGTGGCCGTGCTCGTGATTTTTGATGTGCGTGCTCGGACTGGTGTCCTTGAAGAAGAAGATCCCGAGCGACATTCCGCCCCAGTACCGCTCGCCGTACTCAAAATACCAGCAGTAGCCCCATTTTTTCGGACGGTGACCGCGCAGATAATGAACGCCTGCCCAGACGCATCCGGCAAGGGTGGTAGGAAGTCCCCACGTAAACGAAAGAAGATAGAAAGCAGTTTTTGTCATCGGTACGGCGATCCTTCGGAAATGTGATTTTTTACAGTATAGCACAAAATCCGGAAAAATCGCAGAAAATCACGGAATATTTACAAAACTTCTTTCCGCCGGAGAGTCCGTTTTATCCGGGAAAAAGAGCGCAGAAATCCTCACGGTCACGGATGGGATCGAATGCTTTGTCTTCGAGGACTTCGTACAGGGCGGTCAGACCGGAGTCGTCGCCGCTGTGGCAGAAGGTTTCGGGATTGAATTCCGTCCGGTCGAAAAACGGGGAAGTAAAGCGGTAGGTTTTATAGTTTTTCTCGATTTCGTCGTCCAGTTCGGCGTGAGCTTTGCTTTCGGTAAGCATCCGTACGGCAAGGTCGTAGTCACCGGCTTTGGCGTACAGTCTGGCGAGCTGACGCTTGGTGCAGGCGAGATAACCGTGGTAGTAGAGGTAGTTTTCGTCCGGGAACATGATCTTCAGAATGTCGATGATGGCGAGGCAGTTCCGGATATCCCACCAGTTCAGCTGATTCAGCAGGGTATGCAGGGTGTTCATCAGCATTTTCTGTTCGTGGACGATTTTTTCCTCCCCGGTGAGGCAGTCGGCAAGGACATGATCCTTGGAAAACGGCAGATCGTCGGGATAGAGTTCCGCATATTTTTTCGCTTCGTCAAGACGTTGACGGAAGGAAAGATACTGGACGATGCCGCGGATCGCACTGCACCGGATTTTCATGTCCGTGCAGTCCTCGATGACCCGTGCAAACAGGCGGATCGCTTCCTCCTGCCATGCGCGGTAGGTTTCGTTGTCCTCGAATTCAAACGAGCGCATCCCCGTGACCCACGCGAAGCGGTCGAGAAATTCCATGTCGGCGGGGTATTCCTGTACGGCAGTCTTGCAGATGTTATACCGCTGTACAAGATCGCCGGATTTCCACGTTTCCTGATAAAGATCCTCCAGTTCCGCACGTCGTTCGTCGTTTTCCGGCGCGGTCAGCCCGAGCAGTTCGTCCGCCGACACGTGCAAAAGTTTCGTCAGCGGCCCGATGAGGGAGAGATCCGGCGTATTCACACCCGTTTCCCACTTGGACACCGCCTGATACGACACCCCGAGATAATCCGCCAGTTTTTCCTGCGTGAGATCGTTTTTCTTCCGCAGTTCCTTGATTTTCAGTCCGATATTGTACATAAAATTCTCCTGTAAAATAAAAATCGCCGGCTTCTGTTCTGATTATAACAGAAACCGGCGGCTCTGACAATAACGGATTCCGTGCAGGAAACTCGACGGAAAATCGAGTTATTCTTCCCGTTCGAGCAGTTTCCGGAAATCCTCCCGTTCCCGCAGAGGATCAAACACCGCGTCCGGCAGATGGTATTCATAAAAATCCGCCGTCATCGAGGATGTGCCGGAAACGCACCGCTTTCGGGTGTCGCATTCCACATGATCCAGCAGAGGTGCGGTAAACCGGTACACGCCGCGGTTTTCCGGAAGGTCGATCCTGTCGTATTCCCGCGAATGGTACTTCGCTTTTTCCAGCGCGGCGACGGCTTCGGCGTATCTCCCTTCCCTGATCAGATATTTCGCCAGATCAACGGTCAGACGGGCAAGGGTCTCGTGGAAAATCACATAATTCCCGTCGGGAATGAGCGAGCGGATCACGGCTTCCGACGCAAGAACGGCGTCCGGCGACCAGACATTGGTCAGCACGCCGCACAGATTTTCCAGAGCCGTTTTCACCTCTTCCTGCCGGTGCCGGATGAGTTCTTCGCCGGTCAGACAGAAGGTAAGGAGATCTTCCCTGCCGAAGCTGTTCCGGCGCGGGTATTGTTCGGCATAGATCCGCGCTTCCTCCCGGCGGCCGAGCTCGGACAGACAGACCACAATGTTCGCTGACATATGCTTCCGGATCTCTTCGTCCGTGCAATCCTCCAGCACACGTTCGGACAGCCGGACGGATTTTTCCAGTTCCGCACGGTATTTCTCCGGTTCGTCCGGCAGAAAATCGTAGGCATGGTAGTAATTCGCGTCGGCAAGCCACGACAGACAGGTCAGATTCCCCGGATATTCCGAAACCGCAAGATTTGCGGCACGCCATCGTTCGTCAAGATCGCCGGTGGTGTAGGTATCCTTGTACATCCGTTCCAGTTCGTCAAAACGTGCGTCGGAATCCCCATCGATCCCGAGCAGTTCGTCCGCCGACACGTGCAAAAGCTTCGTCAGCGGACGGATGAGCGAAAGATCCGGCGACGACACGCCCGTTTCCCATTTGGACACCGCCTGATACGACACGCCGAGATAGTCCGCCAGTTTTTCCTGCGTGAGATCGTTCTTTTTCCGCAGTTCCCGGATCCTTTTTCCGATGTTTTCCATATCGTTCTCCATTTCAAAAATATAAGCCGGCTTCTGCGGACAGTATAGCATATCCGCCGTGCATTGGCAATAACCTGTTTTTCGCGGAAAACTCAAACGGAAGTTGAGTGGTGATCCCGTCCGGATCCCCCCGAAAAATCCACGATTTCCCACCGTAAAATCCCCGTTTTTTCGTCGAAACGTAAATTTTTTTTGAATCGCGTCGTTTCCACAAATCGCAGGTTGATTTTGCGGGGAATTTGTAGTATAATACAAGGTGAGCAAAATTGCTGCCAATTAGGCTATCATATTCAAAGGAGTACAGAATTCTATGAGCGATCTCGTTTATTCCCACGAAGTAGAAAATATGTGCTGCGTTGCAAAGGGCCCGAAGCACGGTCCGGCTCCGATTCCGGAAGAAGGCAAGTGGATCCAGGCAAAGCAGATCACCGACATTTCCGCCTATACTCACGGTGTGGGCTGGTGTGCACCCCAGCAGGGCGCATGCAAGCTTTCCCTCAACGTTAAGGAAGGCATCATCGAAGAAGCTCTCGTTGAAACCATCGGCTGTTCCGGTATGACCCACTCTGCTGCTATGGCTGCAGAAATCCTCCCGGGCAAGACCCTTCTCGAAGCTCTCAACACCGACCTTGTTTGCGACGCGATCAACACCGCTATGCGCGAACTGTTCCTCCAGATCGTATACGGCCGTTCCCAGTCCGCATTCTCCGAAGGCGGTCTCGTAATCGGCGCAGGTATGGAAGACCTCGGCAAGGGTGAACGTTCCATGGTTGGTACCATGTACGGCACCAAGGCGAAGGGCGTTCGTTACCTCGAAATGACCGAAGGTTACTGCACCAGAATGGCTCTCGACGAAGAAGATCAGGTTATCGGCTACGAATTCGTTTCTCTCGGCAAGATGACCGACTTCATCAAGAAGGGCATGGAACCGAACGAAGCATACGAAAAGTCCAAGGGTACGTACGGCCGCTTCGCTGACGCGGTGAAGTACATCGACCCGCGTAAGGAATAATAGAGGAGGTTCTTAGAATGGCTAAGTTTGAAGGTTACGAAAGACGCGAGGCGAAGATCCTCGCTTGTCTCAAGGAATACGGCATTTCCTCTATCGACGAATGTAAGGAAATCTGCGACGCGAAGGGCATCGACCCCTACAAGATCGTAGAAGAAACCCAGCCCATCTGCTTCGAAAACGCAAAGTGGGCATACGTTGTAGGCGCAGCAATCGCAATCAAGAAGGGCTGCACCAAGGCTGCTGAAGCTGCTGCAGCGATCGGTATCGGTCTCCAGGCATTCTGCATCCCCGGCTCCGTTGCTGAAAACCGTAAGGTTGGTCTCGGCCACGGTAACCTCGGCGCAATGCTTCTCTCCGACGAAACCGACTGCTTCTGCTTCCTCGCAGGCCACGAATCCTTCGCAGCTGCTGAAGGCGCTATCAAGATCGCCCTCAACGCAAACAAGGTTCGTACCAAGCCCCTCCGCGTTATCCTCAACGGTCTCGGCAAGGACGCTGCAATGATCATCTCCAGAATCAACGGCTTCACCTTCGTTGAAACTGAATTTGACCCCTACACCGAAGAAGTTAAGGTTGTATACGAAAAGGCATACTCCAACGGTCCCCGCGCAGACGTTAAGTGCTATGGTTCCGACAACGTTCCGGAAGGCGTTGCAATCATGATCATGGAAAACGTTGGCGTTTCCATCACCGGTAACTCCACCAACCCCACACGCTTCCAGCATCCCGTTGCAGGCACCTACAAGAAGTGGTGTGTTGAAAACGGCGTAAACTACTTCTCAGTTGCATCAGGCGGCGGTACAGGCCGTACCCTTCATC
>JAFYOX010000015.1 GCA_017547755.1 Clostridia bacterium
AGTGGTTTTTAAAACTTTTTTCAGTTTTTTTCAACCCTCGATTCGCTCGCCTTACGCGTTGCCGTCTCCTCGACAGCCCCGTTATTATATCATACCATATTCCTCTTGTCAAGCACTTTTTCAAAGTTTTTTGAGGTTTTTCAATATTTTTCTTGAAACCGCATATTTTCTCGGAATCCGCACATACTATCCCCATGAAAACCATCATTCTCCGAACCCTGATCCTTTACTTCGCCCTGATAATCTCCATGCGCTTCATGGGAAAACGTCAGATCGGCGAAGTCCAGATCTCCGAATTCATCATCACCATCATGCTCTCCGAAATCGCCGCTACTCCCATTCTCGACCACAGCATCTCCCTTCTGCACGCAATTACCGCAATCGTCCTTCTCCTCTCCGTGGAACTCCTGATCTCCTTCCTTCTTATAAAAAGCAGCTTTCTCAAACGCCTGATCTGCGGAACACCCTCCATTCTGATCCAGCGCGGTGAACTGATCCAGAAAGAACTGAAGAAAAACCGCGTCGATATCGAAGAACTTTTCTCCGAACTGCGGCAGAAAGGCTACCCCAACCTCTCGGAAATCAACTACGCTATCCTTGAAGAAAACGGCCAGCTCTCCGTCTTCCCCTACACAGCAAATGCTCCGGCAACCCACGCCTCCCTCTCCATCGCTTCCGACGAAACCGGCATCGACCACCTCTGCGTCGCCGACGGCAAAATCCTCGAAGACAGCCTGCAGCTGATCGGCTGGACAAAAAAACAACTCGAACAGGAAATCAAAAAGCGCCATCTCCGTCTCCGCGATATCTTCATCCTGACCATCGACGACAAAAACAATCTCCGCATTACAAAGAAACAACAATAAACAAAAAACGAGAGGAACCGCAGTCCCTCTCGTCTTTTTCTTCTCACACAAACGCCGTCTCGCCGTCAGCAAGAAGCAGTTTCCTTCTTGTGATAATATGCCAGCCGCACTCACCCGAAACGCCGAACTTTTCCTCAATCGCCTGAGCGACATATTCGGGATTCAGATATTTCGCGCTGTCCGCCGACGTCACCGCCGTAACGATCAGATGATTTTCATCCGCTTCCACCTTCACGGAGCGGATCAGTTCCGAAATATCGGTTTCCTTGTCGCCGCTCTTGGACCGCTTCATCATAACCACCGGATGACGGAACATTTCTTCGATCGCCGCACAGGTTTCCGCCGTTACCGAAACATCCGTATAGCGGATCTCATTTTCCGCCCACGCAATATCGGTCAGCTTCCCCTTCTGTTCGTAAACCTGCAGCACCTCAATACCGTTCGGCATGACTGCACGCAGTTTTTCCAGAATTTCCGCGTTGGAGATCGCCTTCATCATACGAAGGTCAAGAATTTCCGCTTCACCGCCGACACCGACGGACAGAGGCGTTGCAAACACCATCTTCGGGATCGGGTTGAAACCTTCCGTATAATAAATCGGCAGTCCGGAACGCACAACGGAGCGCATGAGCGTCTTCGAAAGATCAAGATGCGAAATATACAGCATCGCACCGAACTTGCGGAAACGCACACGGATATGCCGTGCCGCCTTGATGCTGCCCTTTGCCGGAACCGGCTTGTCGTCTTCCGGAGCAACAGCCTTCACGCCGCCCGTCTGTGCATCCGCAATCACACCGGCGCTGTCTTCGCTTTCCGGATGACCGGGACACCAGCGGCAGAACTTCCTGTCTACAAGCTTGTTGACACCGCAGCCGGAGCATTTTTCCTTACAGGAAGGCGTAGCGATCGCCGCCTGTGCCTTATGACGTTCGGACAGCAGGAATTCCTTCGAGATCCCCGCAGAGATCATATCCCACGGCAGAATTTCTTCATCCGCCATTGTCCGGTTCGCATAGAACGCAGGATCGATTCCAACGGCCGCAAAGATATCCATCCATCCGTCGTAATCAAAGTATTCTTCCCACGCATCAAAACGCACGTGACGCTTTACCGCTTCTTCCAGAGCCTTGCCGAGACGACGGTCGCCTCGTGCAAAGACCGCTTCCAGACGCGATACCTTCGCGTCATGATAATTATAGCGCACCTTGCGGTCGGTGATCTTTCCGGAAAGGAACTTCTGCTTGTCCATCAGCTCCTCGATGGTATTCTGACGCTCCCACTGGAACGGCGTGTGCGGCTTCGGAATAAAGCATGCCACCGACAGGGTCACCTGCGGCTGACGTGCCTTACTGCGGTTCGGCGTACGGTAATATTCGTCCACTACATGGCTCGCCAGCGTCGAAATTCCTTCGATATCCTCATAGGTTTCACCCGGCAGACCATCCATAAAGTACAGCTTGATCTGATTCTTTCCCGCCGCGTACGCAACGCCCGCCGCACGGAGAATTTCTTCTTCGGTAATGTTCTTGTTGATAATATCGCGCAGACGCGGCGTACCCGCTTCCGGCGCAAATGTCAGCGTACTGGTACGGACGGTCGAGATCTTGTCCATCAGCTCCTTCGTGAAGCTGTCCGCACGCATGGACGGCAGGGACAGATTCACCATCGCATCATCCGTCCACGACAGGAGCTTGTCGGTCAGAGAACCGATCTTCGAGTAGTCACTGATCGACAGAGAGGACAGCGAAATTTCGCTGTAACCGCTGTTTTCCACCATCGTCTTCGCAATGCAGTCGAGCGTTTCCGGAGCTTTTTCACGTACCGGACGGCAGACCATCCCCGCCTGGCAGAAACGGCATCCGCGGATACAGCCGCGCGTTACTTCCATCGTCACACGGTCATGCACCGTCTCAATGTTCGGCATCACAGGATTCAGCGGAACATAGCACTTGTCGAAATCTTCAACCACGCGCTTGACGACCACCTTCGGGATCGCTTCATCCGTCGTATCGATCGCGGCAACAGTTCCGTCCTCGTTGTAGGAAATCCTGTAGAATTCCGGAACATAGAACCCCTTCAGCTCAGTCGCAACACGGTACAGGAACGCTCTCTTGGTATAAGTGCCGTTTTCTTTCATTTCCAGATACAGTCTCGCAAATTCCGGCAGCGCTTCTTCACCTTCCCCAATGGAGAATACGTCGATAAAATCCGCCACCGGTTCCGGGTTGTACGCACACGGACCGCCGGCAAGAAGAACCGGACCGTCTTCGCCGCGTTCATCCCTGCGAAGCGGAATGCCTGCAAGATCCAGCATATTCAGCATCGTCGTGTAGCACAGTTCATACTGCATGGTAAACGCCACAACGTCAAATTCGCCGACACCGTCGCCGCTCTCGTGCGTGAACAGCGGGATCTTCCGCTTCCGCATTTCTTCTTCCATATCCACCCACGGCGCATAGACTCTTTCGCACCATACACCGTCCACGGCGTTGAAGCAGTCGCACAGGATGCGCATCCCGAGGTTGGACATCCCGATCTCATATGTGTCAGGGAAGCAGAACGCCACGCGCATCTTCACGTCGTCCAAATTTTTCATAACGCAGTTCGTTTCGCCGCCGGTATACCGTCCCGGCTTCTGGATCTGCGTGATAAAACTTCTGATATCTTCTCTCATAGCAAAAACAATCGGGGAAAACTTTTGTAAAGGAAAAGTTTTCCCCGGAATCCTCCTCTTATCTGATAAACATCTTAGATGAAATTGCCAGCGGAATCATCCAGATCAGCTGGTAGACCGCAATATAGAGCGAATTGAGCAGTCCCATCGAATCCGACAGGAGAAGCAGTGCAAGGATCGCCGCACCGATCAGAACAGACAGCACGCTGAGCGCGATGTTCGTCTTTCTGGTACGCAGAACCTTTTCACAGTACGAGATCACCTGAAGCAGGGACTTCGGCGAACCGCAGGTCACAAGACCGCTGTCCACCTTTTCTTCGTACGCAGTCACTTCTTCCGCACTCGCATAACGAACGATCTTGAGCGGCATACGCTTCATGTTCAGCTTATGCGCGATCATACGTTCGTCAATGTTCGGGTCAAACGTACGTACACAGACGTACAGACCGGTACCGGAGAACTGCTTGAGAATCAGGTCAATGTCCGCATCCATGACATACTGAACATACATCTTCGCAACCAGCTTGTCTTTGCGGAACATATACATAATGGAAAGAACATCTTCGAAATCCGCGTCGTCTTCTTCCGCTTTTTCTTCGATTTCAAAACCGCGGTTCTTGAGAGCTTCCGCGCTTCCGAAGAAGATATTGACGCCGTCCACCTGCGTTGCAAGGAATCCGGCTTCGGTATCAAAGATCCGGACATTGGAGGAATGTCCCATTTCGAGCGTAGCCACTTCAAAGACATCCTGAAGAGGACCGCCCGCATATGCGAATACGGATGCCGCATAGTAGAATACACGGTCAACGCGCGCATTGTTGTAGAAGCGGATATTCTGTACCTTTACAGAATGGGACGGGAACACATTCTTGTCATCAAAGCTGATGATGGACGCATTCGAATACTCTTCCAGAGACGATTCCCCGACAATGGCACTGTCATATTCCTTCGCCGCAAGGTTTGCGCGGTAGAAGGGATAGCTGAACGTAATATAAATCGACAGCGGAGCCGCGATCAGCAGAGAAGCAAAGAACGCACCGAGAACCGCATCCGCATCTCCGCCGCGGAAATTCATCAGAATTCCGAACAAAACGGCGATCGCACCGATCGTGCTGAGAAGTGCCGCCATAAAGCGCGTCGTTGCCGGATCGGGCTTGCTCAGTCTGCCGAAGAAACCTTCGATAAAGTCGGTCTTTTCGATCTTCATAACGTCGCAGACTTCATCATTGTCTTCAAACGCTCTTGCTTCGCCTTCGGATTCTTCATCCGCAAGACGACGTACAATATGCTTGGGTCTCTTGTTGGCCACAATGCGGAAATTCAGAACTTCCCGCTTGTGATTATACAGAGCATAGATCAGCGTGTAGAACGCAGTCAGCGCAACCACGAAGTTGAACATCACCGGTTCCCCGCGGTTCACGCGGACCAGAATGACAGAGTACAGAACACCGAGCAGCGTCAGTACGGACAGCATCGATTCCGGTCTCGGAATGCCGCGGAACAGGTACTTGAAGCCGTTTGCGATCTGCTCATACGCACAGAGGCACGCAAGAAGCATGAGCTGAAGGCTTACCATAATGTATACGGTCGGATAGACCGCAGGGTCAAACGCACCGCCGAACTGCATGGATGTACCGGTAAACAGCTTGGTCAGCACCGCAATATTTTCGAATACCATCAGAAGAACCGTGAATACTGCACACAGACAGAGCTTCACGCCGAGCGAAACACTGCGGAACTTGAATTCTCTGCGGATCTTCGGGGTCTGGGTCTTGTCCACGAATTCGGGACGATCCAGCTGTACCTTCTTCGCGTCATGGGAATGCTGCTTCGCTTCCAGACGGTCACCGAATTCCTTGGCCTTGTCCGCCTTCTTGTCACCCTTGCCATCCATACCGAAAGCAATCATCAGATTCATATCGGTGGAGTCGATCGGCTCATCCGGTTCCTCTTCGGCAGTTTCCGCAGGAGCTTCCGCTTCTTCCGCAGCTTTTTCTTCAGGTTCTTCAATGAGCTTCAGACGAAGCATCGGAATTTCTTTCGGCAGACCTTCCGGTTCTTCATCTATATCCACATCAAAAATCGTTTCACCGAGTTCCGGATATTCCCCGGCTTCCGCTTCTTCCGCAGGAGTTTCCGGAGCCTCTTCTGCCGGTTTATCTTCAGCAGCTTCCGGCATCGGTTCTACAGAAAATTCTTCTTCGAATTCCACTGCAGTACCTTCTTCGAAAGTCAGCTCTTCCGCCGGTTCGTCCGCAGTTTCTTCTTCAGAAACCGCTTCCGTTTCTTCTGGAAGTT
Source organism: Clostridia bacterium (assembly GCA_017547755.1). GTDB lineage: Bacteria > Bacillota > Clostridia > Oscillospirales > CAG-272 > UMGS1696. The sequence goes on from JAFYOX010000015.1 coordinate 5,839, forward strand.
CGTCATCCGCCGGGATTTCCGCACGTTTCTTTTTACGTCCGAATCCAAAACCGAACTTCTTCTTTTTCGGCTTTTCCGCAGGTTCTTCTTCCAGCCATTCGGCAGCGGATTCCAGCATTTCGACTTCGATCAGTTCTTCCTCAGAAAGTTCTTCCCCCGAACCATCTTCATCCGCTTCGCGGAATTCAAATTCCTCATCCTGCTGTTCCGGAACTTCGCGCTTCTTTCTGCCGAACAGACCGCCTTTCTTCGGACGGCTGACCGGTTCCTCCGGCACTTCGTCAGATTCTTCTGCCGCAAGCTCTTCCGGCACTTCAAGCAGTTCTTCCACGATATTCTGCGGTTCTGCCCATTCTTCCGCTTCTGCAGCCGGCATCGTTTCTTCAACTGCCTGCGAAAAAACCGAATCAAGCGCAGAGATCAGCTTGTCATCCGACTCTTCTTCGGTATCCGCCATCGTCTGCTTCAGACGGGACAGAACTCCGGAACCTCCGGCAGGTTTCTCATCCTCCAAGTATTCCGGCATATACTTCCGCAGCAGTTCGCTGATATCCAGCTCACTGTCGGACGAATCTGCGTCTTCCGAAAGATCAATGGAATCATATTCCCCGGATACTTCCTGTTCCGCATCCAGCCCGAGAAGTTCCTCTTCCGACTTTGCAGCATTCTTGCCAGAACTGCGTCCAAGCCGCCCGAAGAGAGAATCCCCCGCGTTATCTTTCTTATTTTTCTTATTCTTAGCCATATTAAGTACATTGACCGCCGCACTGCGCCGCAGTCCTTCCTTTCCTATGCTTTGGAAACGTAATCAAAATCCAGTAAGGTCAGCCCTGTCTCTGCATTCTTGCAGCACGACACAGCAGAACGGACGCCGCCGTCGAAACATTGAGCGAATTCACATGACCGTACATCGGAATGGAGACGATGAAATCACAGCGTTCCTTCACCAGACGGCTGACGCCGCTGTCTTCCCCGCCAAGAACGATCGCACACGGCAGATTGAAATCCGCATCATAGAAATCGATCCCGCCGGCTTCCGCCGCAAATGTCCAGATACCGCTTTCCTTGAGTTTTTCAATGGTTTGCGCAATGTTGCCGACTCTGGCGATCTTCATATGAAGGATCGCACCGGCCGATGCCTTGGAGACCGCCGGCGTCAGACCGCAGGCACGACGTTCCGGAATAATCACCCCGTGAGCGCCCGCACATTCCGCACAGCGGATGACCGCACCCAGGTTATGCGGATCCTCAATGCCGTCGCAGACAACGATCAGCGGCTTTTCTCCGCGTTCCACAGCCGTTTCAAGGATCTCTTCGATCGTGGAATATTCCTTCTCGCCGACATATGCTGCGATTCCCTGATGATTTTCACCGCCGGACAGACGATCCAGTGCTGCGGAATCCGCATCCACCACAGGAATTTTCTTCTCTTTCGCCTGCGCGATCAGCGCAACCACGGAACCTTCTCTGCCGGAGACAAGAATCTTATCCACCGGCGTTCCGGAATTCAGAAGTTCACGCACCGCATTGCGGCCGACGACCACGTTCTCACGGCGTTCGAAATCTCTTTCTCTCGCAGGACGTTCGGGACGGTTCGGCTTCCGGTCACGGCTTTCCCCGGGCTTGCGCGGAGCATTTCCGGGCTTCCGGTTTCCGTCGTACTTTTTCTTTATCTTTTCATCCATAGTGAAATTATTACTCCATTGTTCAGAACTACCCGTTCCGGACGCGAAAAAACCACCCGGATCAGGGCATATGAGTACATCATACAGATATACACATTAATTATATCACACTTCCCGCCTTTTGTATATACCAATCTTCAACAAATTACAAAATTCTGCTTTGACACAGCATAAACATTTCCCGAAAACAATCGGTTTATGCCGGATAAAAACAAAAAAGAGGTACTCAAAGCACCTCTTTGTCTGTATTGAGTTCAACAATTCCGTGTACGCCTCCGGCAAACGCACCGGGCGCACACCGTAAGTATCCGGAAAACTCAAAAGCAAGTCAGATTCAGAATCCGCTGGCAGATTACTGCTGCTTCATAGCAGCGAAGCATTCAGAGCAGTATACCGGTCTGTCGTTGCTGGGCTGGAAGGGAACCTTAGCTTCCTTACCGCACTGAGCGCAAACAGTGGTAAACATTTCTCTTTCTTTACCTTCGCGGGTTACGTTCTTTCTCTTGTCGCGGCATGCCTTGCATCTCTGGGGTTCGTTCTGGAAGCCCTTTTCTGCGTAGAATTCCTGTTCACCAGCGGTGAATACGAATTCGTTGCCACATTCCTTGCACTTTAAGGTCTTGTCCTCGTACATCTTTTGTTCCTCGCTTTTAAATATTGGTTGAAGAATTTCTGCCCTCGGCGGACTCTCACCGTCACCTTTGAAAACAACGCTCTTGAGTTAAGCTATTCGGGCGTATTTATTCTAAATCCCCATCGGGGCTTTAAAATACAGTATTATTTTTTCAGAAGTCCTCTTATCTTAACTTTCATACGATATAAAGCGTTGCTGACAGACTTTTCATCTTTTCCAAGTCTTTCAGCGATTTCCGTAACGGACTTGCCAACAATATAATATTCAAATACTTCTTTTTCATAACCGGACAGCGCAGCACGGAATACTGCGAGTGTGTCCCGCATGCCTTCTTCGGAAACGATCCGGTAAAGCGGATCTCCGGCTGCGATACAGCCTTTCATACGCCGTTTCCGGCTTTCATCCGCTTTTGCGGGCAATGTACGTTTCTTCGCTTCACGTCTGTACCGCCGGAGTTCGGAAATCATCGCATTCCGGACACACACTTTCGCATACAGTCCGAAACTAACCTTCTTCCCTTCCTCGTCGGCACGGTAAGCCTCCGCGGCACGATACAGCGCCATTGCCGCATGCTGCCGCAAGTCATCCATATCGTATACGTTGTCGCTTAAACCGGCTTCCCCCGAGATTCCAAAGGACGGAGCAAAACGATGAACCGCGCTCTCCGTCAGCGAAGTATATTTTTCCGCCAGACGCTCGAAAGCACCTTCCTCTTTCCGCTGCACACCGGCAAGCAGTTCCCGCATTTCATTATCCACTGCGGCACTCCGAAAAAGAAATATAGTTTTCTCTGAATTGATTATATCATAAATAACGAATTTGTCAATAGATACTCAGAAAAATTTTAACATTTTTAAGCAGAAAATGGATAAATTCTGCGTAGTATCCGTAAAAAAACACGAAATCCCGTTTTTCAGAATTTCAAAATCGTGCAGACCGCCGATTTTATTTTTCAAAAAGGTAGTTTACATTACCCGTCACAAGTGCGACAAGACCGCGGTAAACAACATCCGGCTTGTCCTCAAAATTCATCCGCATCCGGGAAGCCTGCATGAACGAATCCGCCCGGAGGGTCAGATCAAACGCCAGTCCGTCGCAGTCCTTGATCGTACAGTGGAAATTGTAGGTTCCGTCCCCGTTCGGCTCCATATCATGATGCAGAACCGCACCCCTCTTTTCCAGAGACAGATGACGCATCGCGCTGATATAGCTCTTTTCACGGACAGCCGCAAGGAGCAGATCGTCTGCCAGTCCCTTGGCGATCAGGCGTCCGGTATCGGACACCGTATACATATCCCGGTCGGATCCGGAGGATTCGCCGTCCTCTTCCCGCGGAATCCGGGCAATATGATTGGCTTCCAGCAATTCATGGAAATAGGTCACAAAATCAAAATAATCCACAAAACCATCGCGGATCACGATCGTAGCGATATCGTTGTAGTCCAGAGGATATCCGATCTTCTCAAGGAGATACAGAATAAAAACCTCGACCTGCTGCGGTGAATGGAAAGTTTCCGGCATAACACACTCCTGTCATTGAAAGGTTAAAAAAACAGCACAACTACCGGAAGGACGGGGGACTTTTTTCACCGAAAAGTCCCCCGGAAATCCTTCAGTTTTGCCTAAAAAAACGGGAAGTTGAATAGCTCCCCGTTTTTTTATATCTGCGGTTACGTTACTATATTAGCCTTCGCCGCCTTCGGATGCGGAAGCGGTTCTAGCCTTGTAGGTCATGTAATCCTTAAGCTGAGTATCCTTGAAGTCTCTGGTGCCGTAGTAGGTGCTTTCGATACCGGAGAGTTCGTCGAGGTAGAGGTATGCGTCCTGAAGGAAGATGACGGGAATTACCGGCATATCTTCAAGAAGCTTGGCTTCTGCCTGGTGGAGGATCGCTGCTCTTGCAGCTCTGTCCTTTTCAGCGTAAGCGGATTCGATGAGTGCGTTGTATTCTTCGTTTGCGTAGCCGGAAACGTGACCGTAGAGGTCATAGTTTTCGGAATCCATATCCACACCGTTACCGGAGAAGGATACAGCAAACTGAGAAAGTGCGGAGAACGCGTCGGTGGAGAGCATCATCATATCGATTGCGATAACGTCGAATTCACCGGAATCGTAGAGAGCCTGGAAGTTGTCAACATAGATGGTGGTGTCGCTGGAGTTAGCGGTGGACTTAACAGCTTCTACGGTTACGTTGAAGCCGAGATCGCCCCATACGCCTGCAACGTAGTCAGCGATTGCAAGGTCAACTTCGTTGTTGCGTACGGAAAGGGTGAAGGAACCACCGTTTACACCTGCAGAGGAGAGAAGGCTCTTAGCGCCTGCAACGTCTGCGGTGGAGGAAAGGATGTTGCCGCCGACTTCACGGAAGGAAGTGCCGGACTTGGAGTCGAATACCTTGTAGGGAACATAACCGGTAGCGGGCTTCGCATAGGTTACAATAGAAACGATCTGGTTACGGTCGATCGCCATGGAGAGAGCCTTGCGGACTTCCGGCTTAGCGAAGAGAGCGTTGTTGGTGTTGAATACGTAAGTATGAGTACCCATCATATCGGTGAGGGTTACGTCGTTCGCATACTGAGCACGTGCGGACAGCGGGAGTTCGCCATTGTAGAAGATGGAGCCGGAGGTCAGAGCTGCAAGCTGATCTTCTGCGGTACCGGTGCTGTAGCTGGTGAGAAGACGGTAAGGAATAACGAACTTGTCAAGGGGTTCTTCCTTTTCTGCATCAAGGTAGTAGTAGGAAGAACGTTCGAGACGGAGAGTAGAGCCGTAAAGGATTTCCTTCGGGCAGAACGGACCGTTGGTAACGATGGAAGTGGACTTCTGAGCCCAGATTTCTTCGTCGTTAGCGTCCTTGTATCTCGTGATAACGTCTTCACGAAGCGGTACAAGTGCGATGGAGGAGCAGTTTTCGAAGAAGAGGTCGAGGTCAACCTTCTGTTCGAATTCAACCTGAAGAACGTAGGTGTCAACTGCAGCGATACCGAGGTCATCAACGGTAGCGTCGCCGGTCTTTACGGCACGTGCATTCTTGACGTCATAGAGGAGAGAGGAAGCTTCGTTTGCAGCGTCAGCTTCGAGAAGTCTCTTCCAGGAGTAAACGAAGTCAGCAGCCTGAACGGTACGGCCGTCGCTCCATCTGGTGTTGTTGAGAGTGATCAGAATGCTGAATTCGCCTTCTGCATCCTTTTCAACCTTGTAGCTCTTCATCAGGGCCTTCTGCCACTTACCGTTTTCATCGATGGTGGTGAGACCTTCATACATAAGGCTGTAAGCCTTGAGCATTGCGTCGTCGGTAATGCTGTTCTGGGGGTCAAAGTCATGCACCTCGGTGGTCAGGTACATGTCGATAATGGCACCTTTGTCGTAGTTGCCGGTTTCATCTTTTTCAAGAGTGGTACATCCTGCCAGGACCGATCCGGCCGTAATCATGGCGAGAACAAGGGATAACACCTTTTTCATGATTCAGTAAATCCTCCTCGTGCTTTCTTGTAATAAAGCGTAGTGATACGGGTTATTTTAACTCACCACATTATAACACTTTTTTCAGAGATAATCAACATCTTCTTTCACCATAAATGCAAGTTTCATCCACATGCACAATTACCGGCACTTTTTTTGTGCATGTTTTACACGCAAATGGATAATAATTTCTCATAAAAACGCCTTCCTCGTAAAAAAAACACAGCATAACCCTGTTTCACGGAGAAAAAACATGATGAACCAGCGAAAAAGCGACCTGATCCTCGAAAATTTCGGGACGGAAATCCCCCGTCCGCTCCATGGCGGAGATGCACAGACCTTCGAAAGGATGGGATTTTCCATCCATACCGCCCGCGCCGGAACGGACCGCTATCACACCATCGTCACCGGAAAACTCTGGACTTCCCCGCCGGATGACCGGCGCCGGTGTACCCGTCTCTGCACCGCGCTTCTTACGGAATATCTGCACCGTGCCGGTGTCTGCCGCGATGCGCGCATCCTGTTCGCAGGCATCGGAAATCCCGCCCTCGCCTCCGATGCCGTCGGTCCGAAAACCTGCGACCGCATTGCCGTCACCCGCGGAGACAGCCTCCTGACCGGGCTCGGGTTTCCGGAGATCGCCGCCGTACGTCCGGGCGTTCCGGGGCGCACGGGACTGGATACCGCCGAGCAGATCTTCCTTCTCGCCGAGCATATGCATGCCGATGTGATCGTGACCGCCGACGCCCTCGCCGCAAAAAGCCGCGAACGTCTGCAGACCGTGATCCAGATCACCGATGCCGGCATAACGCCGGGTGCCGGACTTAGCCGCGGCGGTCCCCCGGTCACCCGCGAAACAATGCAGCGTCCGGTCATTTCGGTAGGCGTACCGATGGTCATCCGCGCCGATCTTCTGGACGATTCCCTCGCCGGGGAACCGATGTTCGTGACCCGTGCGGAAGCGGATGCCGCCGCGGACTGCTATGCCGGCGTGATCGCCGGAGCGGTCAATCTCGCCCTTTCGGGAAACGCGGAAATCTCCGTCCCATAAGTCTGTTTTCCGCAGACCGTGCATAAAATATGATGAACACTTATTATGTCCCGCAGAAGGAGGAAAAAAATCATGGATGAAGAACGAACCGTTCCCGTAAATACAGCCTTCCCCGAAGAGGATATCCCCGCACAGCTCCCCGTCCTGCCGGAGGAATCCACGCAGCCCTCCGATCCCGTACCCCCTGACGCTGAGGAAATTCCCGGATCACCTCCGCAGAAAGCAAATCCTGCCCGCCGTGCATTCCGCATCACTCTGACCCGTATTCTTCCGGCATTTCTGATCGTCACTGCCGTCACCGTATACGCCGTCCTCGCGGTCACTTCCGTCCGCGAAGCAGACTTCACAGCGATAGACTTCCTGCAGAACATCCTCGGAGAATTCAACGGAGGCGCGGACTCCGTTCTCTATACGACCGCATCCGCAGCGGAAGAACCCATCGCCGTACTTCCGGAACTTCCTCCGGAAACCGAAATTTCTCCGGAACCAATGACCTCTCCGCCGGAAACCATCTACGCACCGGAAACCGTTCCGTTCACAGCGGATTTCCCGCTGTACCGGCTGGATATGTCCTCATCCGCTCCCCATTCCCTCGGTCTCATCAACGAAACGCCGTACGAACCCGATCTGTATGCCCTTTCCGAAGCCGCACGTGCCATCCCGACTTACGCGGAACTCGCCAAAACCTACGGCAGTTCCGCCCCCGTCGTGCTGATCCTTCATACCCATACCACAGAAGCCTTCGCCGACACTTCCGCCGACGATTTCCGCAGTACGGACAGCCTCCGGAACATCACCGCCGTCGGATCCGTCATCGCCGGACGCCTCACGGAAAACGGCATTCCCGTTCTCCACTGCACCGAAACCTTCGACGCGCCGGACTTCAATATGGCATACTACAACGCCGCGCTCGCGATCCGGAAATACATAGAAGAATACCCGTCCATTTCCTACGTCCTCGATATCCACCGCGACTCGATCGTCTCCGGCGACGGCTGGGTCAGTCCCGTCACGCAGACCGGCGGCAGTTCCGCCGCCCAGATGATGTTCGTCGTCGGCACGGACCACGGCGGTTCCGGACATACCGGCTGGCAGGACAACCTCGCCCTCGCGGCACGTCTTCAGAAAAGCCTGTCCGGTGACTGCCCCACCCTGATGCGCGACATCAGTCTCCGCTCCGCTTCCTTCAATGCCCAGTATACCTCCGGTTCCCTTCTTGTGGAAATCGGCTCCTGTGCATCCACCCTCGACGAAGCCAAAACCGCCGCGGAACGCTTCGCGGATCATCTCGCCCGTGAAATTCTCGGAAACTGACAAAAAAAGAGTGAATCCCCATGGCAGCACATCCGTCATCCGACAGACGCAGAAATCCTGCCAAGGTTATTCACTCTTTTTATTTTCTTATCAGGTTATCAGCCGAAGATCAGCTTGTCCGCCGATGCCAGAGAATCGAGCATAACGTCCGGCTTTTCTTCATCCGTCGCCGCGTCCACATCCGCCAGCTTGGTTTCCCCGGTCAGAACGAGTGCCGCCGTGATGCCGTGCTTCTTGCCGGTCGCAATGTCCGTGTACAGACGGTCGCCGAAGATCAGCATATCGGACTTTTCCTCGCCGGTGATTTCGGAGATCATTTCCACGGTTTCCGGATACGGCTTGCCGAAATAGGTCGGCAGAACCCCGGTGGACGCCGTCACGCACGCCGCGATGGCACCGCTGTCCGGGATGAAGCCGGTTTCGGTCGGGCAGTTGAAGTCGGGATGCGTGCAGAGATATTCCGCACCGTAACGGATGAAATCGCACGCGTCGGTCAGCTTTTTGTAGTCCAGCGTGGTATCAAAGCTGGTAACAACGATATCCGCCTTCCGGCCGTCGCAGGTACCGTCGGGCTGGTTCACAAGATCCACACCCGCTTCGCGGAACTGTTCGTGCAGTTCGGGCGTACCGAGAAGGTAGACACACTTTCCGGCTCTCTTGCGGGTAAGGAACGCCGCAGTCACGTTGCCGGATGTGCAGATTTCTTCAAACGACGGTTCGAAACCGAGTTTCGTCAGTTTCTGCATATAGAACGCCGGAGAGTGGGAGGCGTTGTTCGTGAAGAACATGACACGTCTTCCGGACGCACGGAGTTTGTTGATGAACGAAACCGCGAAATCAAACGGAATTCCGCCGAGGTAAATGGTGCCGTCCATATCAAAAATGAACAGTTTCTTGGAGGCAAGCAGTTCTGCCGCCTGCGCAGTATCTCTTTCAGTAAGCATGACAAAGCCCTTTCTGTATCTGGTGTATGTAAGGTATTTTCTTTTGCAGAATCAGTCAAAATCACGGAAAATAACGGAATATTTCGCACCGATCCGGCGTGGACCATTGATTTTTCGGAACAGGTGTGCTATACTTGCCGTAATGACATCAACAATCGCTTTGGAGAATATAGAATGGCAAAGAACATTATCATCGGGATCGACCTCGGAGGAAGCACGACAAAAATCGTCGGATTCGACACCGAATGCTGTCAGAGCCGTCTCATCGATCCTCTGTTCGTCCGCGCGACCGATCCGATCACCGCAGTCTACGGTGCATTCGGCAAATTCTTAGATACAAACAATTTCTCTCTGGAAGATATCTCAAAAGTCATGGTAACGGGCGTCGGCGCATCGTATATGACCAAACCGCTCTACGGTCTGCCGTGTGAAAAAGTCCCCGAATTCACCGCAAACGGTCTCGGCGGTCTCTATCTTTCCGGCCTTGACCGCGCACTCATCACCAGCTGCGGCACCGGCACTTCCCTCGTCTACGCCGAGCGCGGCATGGAACCGAAATATCTCGGCGGTACGGGCGTCGGCGGCGGTACCCTCGTCGGTCTGTCCAAAAAAATGCTGAACATGGACAACGTGGAGCATATCTCCGAACTCGCAAAAAACGGTTCTCTCTTCAATATCGACTTAAAGATCAAGGATATCACGAAATCCGACATTCTTCCCGGCTTCGGCGACATCATGACCGCCTCCAATTTCGGCAGCGTCAGCGATCTTGCCACCCGTGAGGACATCGCCCTCGGCATCATCAATATGGTCTTCGAAACCATCGGCATGATCTCCATCTTCGGCGCACGCAACTATAATCTCCGCGACATCGTCCTCACCGGCAATCTCTCCGCCGTCGCACAGGCGCCCCAGGTGTTCGACACCCTCAACCGGATGTTCGACATGAATTTCATCATTCCCGCCAACTCATCCTTCGGCACCGTCATCGGTGCGGCACTCATGGGATGTCCGCAGCGTGCTTTCTGAAATTATAACAGAATCCCCGCGTAAAATCAATACGAATCCCGCAAGTTTCGGGAGTTCGGACAGCATCGGCAGCACTTCTTCCGCCGGTCTGCCCGAACTCCTGTTTTTTTACTTGCTAAAACATCCGCCATGGAGTATAATAAAAGCAGAAAACATACGCAAACGAACAGCAAAGGAGAAAAAACGTATGGCAAACTACCCGACTCCCCATAATTCCGCCTCTCCCGCGGATTTTGCGAAAACCGTCCTCATGCCCGGCGACCCGCTCCGCGCGAAATTCATCGCCGAAACCTTCCTGACCGACGCAAAGCTCGTCAACAATGTCCGCGGCATCGGCGGCTATACCGGCACCTACAAGGGAGAACGCGTCTCCGTCATGGCAAGCGGCATGGGCGTCCCCTCGATGGGCATCTACAGCTACGAACTGTACAATTTCTACGATGTGGAAAACATCATCCGTATCGGTTCCGCCGGCTCCATCCGCATGGACGTCCGGGTCCGCGACGTCGTTCTCGGCATGGGCGCCTGCACCAACTCCAATTATGCTTCCCAGTATAACCTTCCCGGTACGTTCGCGCCGACCGCTTCGTACAAACTCCTGACCGCCGCAGCCGCACAGGCGGAAAAACTCGGCGCACGGTATCACGTCGGCAATGTCCTGACATCCGATACGTTCTACTGCGACGATGCGGAAGCCAGCGTAAAATGGGCAAAGATGGGCGTCATGGCGGTCGAAATGGAATCCGCCGCACTCTATATGAACGCCGCACGTGCCGGAAAGAACGCTCTCGCCATTTTCACGATCTCCGACCACATCCTGACCGGCGAAGCCACCACCGCGGAAGAACGTCAGACCACCTTCACGACCATGATGGAAATCGCCCTCGAAACCGCCGTCACCCTCTGATCTGAAAGAACGAGGTATTCCCATGAAAAACATTCTCACCGTCGGCATCGCGGGCGGCTCAGGAAGCGGAAAGACCACGCTCACCCACGTCATCGCCCAGCGTTTCCCGAACCATACCACCATCCTCAATCACGACGATTACTATAAAGCGCACGACAGCCTGACCTATGAAGAACGTGCCGCACTCAACTACGATGAACCGGACGCCTTCGACAACGACCTCTTCTGCGAACACCTGCAGAAACTCCGCCGCGGACACGACATCGACTGCCCCGTCTACGACTACAGCGAACATAACCGTACCGCAGAGACCCGACGTCTTCCGGCACGCCCGCTCATCCTCGTCGACGGCATCCTCATTCTCTCCGATCCGAATATCTGCAGCCTCCTCGACCTGCGTGTCTTCGTCGATACCGACGCGGACATCCGGATCCTGCGCCGCCTCGCACGCGACGTCGCCGAACGCGGCCGTACCATCGATTCCGTGATCGACCAGTACCAGACCACCGTCAAGCCCATGCACGAAAAATACGTCGAACCCTCCAAGCACATGGCAAACATCATCGTCCCCGAAGGCGGCGAAAACCCCGTCGCCGCCGACATGATCACCAGCTACATCCGGGAGTGTCTTGGAATATAATTTTCCGGGGAGGAACTTTTTGAGAAAAGTTCCTCCCCGGACCCCTCTTCAAAAACTTTCAAACAAATGAATAAGAAAAATAAGTGCAGATTTGAAGTCACAAAACCGCTGTAAACCTTACAGAAATTTTGTATCTCCAAATCTGCACTTTCTTTGTATCCCAAATAGTTTCAAGTTTTTTGGAAAGGGTTCGGGAAAACCTTTTTCGAAAAAAAGGTTTTCCCGAGAAAATATAAATTCCCATCAACCCGGTTCGCCGGCGTTCCAGCGGCGTTCGACTTCGGTGAAGATTTCATCCGGGATTTCTTCGTCGTTCCAGAGGTTATTCGAGATGTACATATCGCCTGCGCTTTCGGGGAAGGTGCAGAACGTATCGTTGCGGTACGCGTCGCGTTCTTCCTTGTTGCGGAGGTTCGGCAGCTTGATCGGCGCGTTTCCGTTCGCGATGGAGCGGTAGCCGAGCGTGCCGGGCATGCACATATCGACCGCGTCGTAAACGTTGATCGCACGTTCGTGCGCTTCTTCGTCGCCGAGGATCGAGCGGATGAAGTAGTAGGTCGTGAAGTAGTCACCGCCGCCGTGGCCGGAGTTTTCCGTGCCCGCGATGATCGGAGAAGGCGTGTAGACCTTGTGTTCGCCGCGGCAGTTCTGATTCGGGCCTTCCGTATAGACCGCGATCTGACCGTTGCCGAGGTCCTGTACGCCGCCGAGGTCACCGTTGAGCTGATAGTTCGAGTGACGGGTGGACTTGATGTTGAAGTGCAGGCTCTTGAGCATCGCACCGTTGTTCAGGGTCACGATTTCCATACCGAGCGTACCGGAACCCGTGCCGAGATTGCGCATGAACGGCATGTTCGGGGTTTCAAACGCGGATACCTGTACCGGACGGAGCCCTGTCATGTACAGGATCGGACCGATGGAGTGCGTGCAGTAGAACGTGGACGGCATGATGTTGCGCCAGTGGTTGCGTTCACCGTAGGTGATCTGCGGCCAGATGGACGAGCAGTCGTGCAGGTATTCGCCTTCCGCGTACATCAGTTCGCCCAAAGCGCCGGAGCGGTAAATGTTGCGCATTTCCCATCTTACGGGCGTGTAGCAGTAGTTTTCCGCATAGGTGTAGACCTTGCCCGTCTTTTCAACCGTTTCGATCAGCTGAACCGCTTCCGCCATGTTCGCCATCGTCAGACATTCGGTCATGATGTGACGGCCGGATTCGAGCAGTTTGATGCCGAACTTCGCGTGTTCGTGCGCATAGTTCGCGCAGACAACCGCGTCCATGTCGTGATTGAAGAAATCGTCAAAGCGTTCGTAGTAGGTGATGTTGTAAAGCCCGGCCGCTTCCGCTTCGCGCTTGCACGCGTCAAGAAGAGGCTTGTACTTGTCACAAACCGCCACCAGTTCCGCTTCCTTGCTGTGCAGGATCTGACGGATCATCGTCATCCCACGTCCGGCGCCGAATACGCCGATCTTGATCTTTGCCATAGTTGTTCCTCCGTTATCGTTTACGCTTTCGCGTATATAATTCTTGTTTATTCCGTGATTTCAAATTCCGCCGTCACGCCGAACGCGCAGAACCGGTACTGTCCCGCAGGAAGATCACCGTACATATCCATGTGATACGTCTCGTCCCATGTACCGCCGGGAGCAATCACATAGCCGATATCCGGAAATCCCCAGTTGCTCACCGGAGACGCCGGAACCTCGTACCACTGTCCGTCCAGCTTCACCTGAAGCGACCAGTACGTCCCGAAATTCCAGTCTTCCGTCCCGTCGTTGCGGAACACCGCTTCAATGGTATCGCCCGTGTAGTCGATTTCCACCGAAATTCCTTCCGGCGGCACCGGCTCTTCGATGAGCGGATTCATCAGCTCCGCATTCCATCCGTTTTCGTCCTGTACGAGATACCGTACACACGGTATCCACAGCCCGTCCGAACGGGTCCACTTTTCCTCAAAATCGTATTTTTCCAGAATCTTTTCAAAATCGAAGTCGAAGTCATACACTTCCCCGTCACGATTATAAAGATACCCGTTCGACCACGCCATGTTCAGTCCCCAGCCGTCGGTCGAGCCAAGTTCAAACCCGTACGCCGGGAATTCCACATCGTCCGTCGTCACCTCTGCGGGGACAGCGGACGTATTTTTCATCTTGTTGATAATTTCCCATTCCAGCGCATCGTCGGAAAGCCAGTAACAGGTCACTTCCGCACCGTCGTAGACGTAAAACGCCATCAGCGATGTCTCCGGCGACGCGGTGTCGAACAGCGTATTCGACCCGCCGCCGCAGGCGGTCAGGAGAAGTGCTGCAGAAAGAACTGCCGCAAGTTTGGGGAATTTTCTCATAACATCCTCCGTTCAAAATAATCTCTTCCCGTTAGACGTCATCCGCACCGCAGTTTCCCGAAATTCACACAAGCTCAAACTCACCGTTCACCAGCTTGTACAGCTTCACATTCGAGAACTGCATCTTTTCCCGGTGTCCTTCGTGAGATACATAGAAATATCCCTCCCCGATGGACGCAATCCCCGTCGAGCCGTAACCGAATCCCATTCCGTCCATCCCGTGCGCGTCGAGCGTCAGCACATCGCCGACCGTTTCCGGATACACACCCTTCAGCACTTCTTTCACGGGTGCAATCGCCGCATCCACGGCAAACATCGGCGGATTCTTGAACTGCGGCTTGTTTCCGCGGTACACCGCCATGTAATATTTCTGCGAGAATTCATCGTATTCGAGATTCTGCACGCCGTAGCAGGTGTTGCCGGTGTAAACGAAATACTTCGCTTCCGGTGCCGCAGGACCGCTCTGGTGCATATCGTTCTGACGGAGCACTTCCGCCGTCGAATTCAGCTCGTCCAGGTCGTATTTCACGATCACCTGATAATCGTTGTCTTCCCGGTTCGGGTCAAGATAGACCCCGTACGCCACGAACAGATGATGCTTTCCGCCGACATCCCCGAAATCCGGACCGATCGCACAGCCGTCGATGCCGCTGCATCCGAGAACGTGCGAAACCGTACGTCCGTCCGCGAGCGTGACTTCGTTTTCGTAGTCGTCCGTGACTTCCTTGAGGAACGCGCACTTCAGCACTTCTTCCGACGGAATGTCCGCACGGTCGATCCTGTCCACATCAAAAATTGCAATGTAGAACGCGTTCGGGATCACGATCCCGCCGCCGAGCATATGAATAATGCCCCGTCCGATGCCGTCGTTCTTGTATTCGAGCGAACCGTAGACCTTCCCGTCCGCCCTGTTGAACGAAATACAGCCGAGATGTCCGCACAGCCCTACTGCGGAACCGATGAAATTGCCCGCCAGGTCGGTCTTCACGAGCATCGTCGTGTAAGAATAATAAACATAACCCTTTTCCGTGTCAACGGCGATCCCCTGACAGTGACCCGCCGCATATTCCCCGGAATAAATATTCTTCGGCAGCGCTTCGTAATTTGTCATAATTTATCTCCAGATCTCGATATCCTTCACGATATCGTTCAGATCGGCGTGTTCATCCTTCACAAAACCGTGAGCTGCGAGGAACTTTTCCCCTTCGTCAAACCAGCAGGTCAGCTTCGCACGGTAGTGGCAGTCGGAATTCATGATGAAACGTCCGCCGAGCCGCTTGATTTCATCCACCATAAACGGCGCCGGATACGGAACCGTACGCAGTCCGCGTGCGATCGCGCCGGTGTTCAGTTCGAACAGATTGCAGTGCTTTACGATTTCACGGATCGCTTCCAGAGCCGCATCCGCATATTCCGGATGATCTTCCGGAGCAAGGCTGTACTTCGTGATCAGGTCGAAATGTCCGACGATGTCGGTCTTCTGACGGATCACGTGCTCGGTCAGCAGATAGAAATACCGCTTCGCAAATTCCAGATAATTTCCGCCGAACAGCGTTTCGACCGCCTTGCGGTGAAGCTCTTCGTTGGAGTCGAGCGGGTAGAATTCGCCGTGATAGATCAGTTCGTGTACAGACGACAGGATATAATCGTAGTCGTGTCCGGGCAGGCTGGATTCCGCGTCCTGTTCAATGCCGCAGTATACGCGGATCTGTCCCTTGTATTCATCGGCAAGTTCGCGGATCTCACGGCGGTACTGCTTCTGTCCTTCAATGGACATCGGATAATCTTCTCTCTGATGCGTATAGCTGTGGTCGGAAAAACCGATCGCCCTGAAGCCGAAGCCGATCGCCGCTTCGATCATTTCGCGCGGGGTATCCGTCCCGTCGGAATACTTAGTATGGGTATGAAAATTGCATCTCTGCATGATAGTTTTCTCCTTTATATTTTTTATCTGATCACGTCCGCCGTTTCGCGGAACGTGGAAATTTCCATGTCATAATCGTCCGTACGTCCTCTGCCGCAGAGTTCGCCGAACCCGTATTTTGCGTAAACGAACGGGATCCCCGCCGTTCTCGCCGCGGAACCGTCGCTGATCGTGTCCCCGACAAATACCGGAGACGTCAGTCCGTTCCGCTCCATGACAAGACGGATATTCTCCGCCTTGCAAAGTCCCGTATTTCCGGTGCACTCGATATCCTCGAACAGATCGCCGAGTCCGTGTGCCCACAAAAACGCCTCAATGTACCCTGCCTGACAGTTGCTGACCACAAACAGACGGTATCCTTCCGATTTCAGCCGGAACAGCGTCTCTTCCACGCCGTCGTACAGGATCCCGCCGCGCACCGGAAGCCATTCGTTCTCGAGCGCACAGCTTTCCCCCATCAGAGCAAACGCCTCTTCAAACGGCAGATCCGGGAAAAAGACCTCCGCCAGTTCCTCGTTCGTCAGTCCCATGTAACGGCAGATCGTCTCATGGTCGAGCGGTATCGCGCACTTCACCTCCGGATGCTTCGCAAGAACCTCCACCCATGTGGCGGCTGTCACGTTCGTCGCATCCCAGAGCGTCCCGTCGAGGTCAAATAAAATACTGTCAAACCGTCGGTTCATAAGCCGTATTTCCTTCCAGTCGTAAAATTGCCCGCTTGATATCCGGACGTCCGCCGTATCCGCCGATACCGTCCGACGCCACCACACGGTGACACGGCACGATCAGCAGAACCGCATTTTTCCGGCAGGCCGCAGACTTTCCGGATCCTGCGGAACCTCCTGTATAAAACTCCGTTCCGCTTCCGAAAAGTACAAACTCAAAATTTTTCCTTCCCCGATCACCGCTTCCAGCGATCCGAACGGTGAAGGAAGTTTCAATCTCGTTTCCATTGTCCGAAAAGTTCTGCCCGCGTGAAAAACGCGCAGGCACAGATTCCGGGGAAAAACTTTATGAAAAAGTTTTTCCCCATAAACCCATATTTATCTCTTGATCATGCCGAACGTCTTCTTCGCAAGGAAGTCCACATCCACACGGTTGTAGCCTTCGATAGAGGTGTAGACCGCCTTGTGGAAAACTTCGTACCAGTACGGATCGATGCCTTCTTCCCCGAGCATGATGCCGAGGATGGAACCGACGGTCGCACCGTTGCAGTCGGTGTCAAACGCAGACTGTACCGCGAGACAGATCGAACGTCCGAAATCACCTTCGCCGCAGAGAAGTGCCATCGTCACGATCATCGCATTCGCGATCGTGCTGCACCAGTCGTGCGCGGAGTGTTCGTTGTACTTCCTGTGGATCTCTTCAATGATGTCGAGCGCGCCCATGCCGCCGTCGTACAGACCGACGATATAACGGATCTCTTCCGTCAGACGGGATTTTGCGGGAATATACGCAAGACCGGTTTCGATGACGGTGTGCATATCGTTCGTCACAGCAGCAGCCGCGATCATCGCCGCAATGTACATTTCACCGTAAATACCGTTCTTCACATGGGAGATCGACGCATCGCGGAACGCCATGTCCGCTGCGGTTTCCGGATCGCCCGGATTGATGTAGCCGAAGAAGTCACCGCGGATCTGCGCACCGATCCATTCACGGTACGGATTCTTGTAGGTCGCGGTTTCGGGAGGCAGAAGTCCCATTGCGGCGTTGCGGTATGCCGCACGTTCCGCCGTGCAGGTCGCAAGGATCGGGATCCAGCGCATCCAGCCTTCCATAACGTCCGCCGCCTTGAAGTCTCTGCCGTAGTTTTCGACAAGTTTCATCGCAAACGTCGTGTAGTTGGTGTCGTCATCCACGGGAGACGCATCGCCGATGTTGTCCGCAAAGCAGGAACCGCGGTAAAGGTGATACTTTTCCACAAGTTCATCGGAGAATTCCTTCTGGCAGATGTAGCGTTCCATCGGGTAGTTTCCGGTCGCCTTGAGGACCGGATCGAGCGTGTTCCGGCGCCATCCTTCGATCGGCTTGCCGAGCAGACAGCCCGCAATACGGCCGATCCACGCGCCGGACAGCTTCTTCAGAAGTTCCGCGTCGTCCACAGCTTCGCCGAGTATCGGCTTTTCTGCCGGAGCAGCCGCAAAGATTTCCGCCAGATCGGACGGTTCTTCGTACGCCCATCCTTCGCGGAACGGAGCGGATGCCAGCTTTGCACCGAGCTGTGTGACCGCATCTTCGTTTTCAAGCAGTGTATCGTTGTCCATTTTGCAGAAATCATCCACAAGCGCACGGTACTTTTCCACGTCACGTCCTTCGGTCAGACACTGTTCGAATTCCACACGGATATCGCGGCCCAGTCTGAGCCAGGGCTGATGAATCAACATAATCTATTCCTCCTGAATTTTCAATCAGAGTCCCATCAGACCCTTGTAATTTTCGTAAATTTCACGGCACTTCGCCGCACCGCCGGTTTCATACAGGAAGCGTCCCCTGTAGTCCGCT
Source organism: Clostridia bacterium (assembly GCA_017547755.1). Taxonomy (GTDB): domain Bacteria; phylum Bacillota; class Clostridia; order Oscillospirales; family CAG-272; genus UMGS1696. Next base: position 24,276 of record JAFYOX010000015.1, read on the forward strand.
TCTTCGAGCGTACGGATGATGCCTTCCCAGTCGTTCTTGCCTTCGCCGGGCAGCCAGTGCTTTTCGTCGGTGAAGTCGTAGTCCGAAACGTGCAGAGTCACGATCTTCGGGCCGACCGCGCGGATGTAATCGCAGTTGTCTTCGATCAGACAGTGGTTGGTGTCGAAGCAGACGCGCAGATCCGGGATACGGTCAAGGAAAATCTGCATTTCATCGTGCGTACGGCAGAGACAGGTACGCGGAATATTTTCCAGCGCGATCACAACGCCGGATGCGGACGCAACGTCCACGAGCTTTGCGATCACGTCGGATGCCACATCGATGCGCGCCGCACGTTCTTCGTCCTTGTACGGTTCGCCGCTCGGGTGGATGACCGCGATGCCGACGCCTGCCGCACCGGCCGCCTTGATAAGTTCGGACTGTACCTTCACAACGTAAGCGCGTACGTCCGCGTCAAGAGAAGCGGGGTCGATCTTCGTGAACGGTGCGAACGGCAGATGAACGGACGAAATGTTCACGCCGTTGTCCTTCGCGAGCTTCGAGATTTCCGCCGAACGGTGGGGATAATCCATTTCGCCGAAGAACGGATCGAGCTGACCGCAGGAAAGTTCGATTTCCGTGATGCCGGCATCCGCAAGCTGAGTCAGGGTTTCCGCATTCATTGCGCCGAAGCCGACCGAGAGCGCAGCTTTCCAGTCTTTTCTGTTTGTCATAATCAATATCTCCGTTTCCGAGAATTTTTGTTGTGATTATGGTAGCATACCTGCCCAAAAATTTCAATAGGTTTGGGGAAATCGGATAAAAAATACGCCCTGCGGAATCCCCGCAGAGCGCAGAAAATATTCACTTTCGTGCAAGTTCAAGATCCATCGTGTCATAGACCGTGAGAAAACCGCCGTGCCGCCGGATCGCTTCCCCGACTGCCGCAAAGAATTTCCCGCGGATCGTCTCTTCGATCGCAATGTGATCGGAATAAGTACCGAGCAGCTGTACATACTCTTCCGCGGAAAACGTCCGTTTCCGGAAAAAGAGCGCATACCGGATATCCGTAAATCCGTATTTTTCCGCGATCTCCGCACGTTCCCTCGCCTGTTCTTCGGTGAATTCGGTCAGTGCTTCCCGTGTTTTGTGATGAAACGGATAATAGTACGCATCATAAATTTCATCGATCTCCGCGGAAAGTGCGGGATTTCCTTTGTCGCGGTACGGATGATTCGCAAACCGCGCAAAGGCACCGCCGGACTTCAGCATGGAAAACACTTTCTCATACCCGATCTTCTCCGGCACCCAGTGGAATGCCGACGCCGCAAAGACCAGATCAAACGCGTTTTCTCCCAATTCCGTCTCTTCGAATTTCGCCGTGATCACCGAAAATTCCGGATAATCCCGGAACTTCTCCCGAAGCCGTGCGGAAAATTTCTCGCCGCATTCCACCGCCGTCAGACGGCATCCCGTTTCCAGAACCGGCGCGGTCGCCTGACCTCCGCCGCTCCCGATCTCGACAGCACGGCTGTTTTCGTCCACGGGAACATAATCGAAGATCATCCGATAGAGTTCCGGAACATAGCCGGGACGCATCTTTTCATACAGGGAAGACACCGTATCAAACGTCCATTCCAGTCCCTTTATCACCGGCATAGCACAATCCCCCGACTTATAATTTTCTCAGTTTTTCAAGCACCGCCGCAAACCCTTCTGTCAAAGGAGTCTCAAAGCGCATCGCTTCTCCCGTCACGGGATGCCGCAGGATCAGCGCGACCGCGTGCAGTGCCTGCCCGTCGAGCAGGGGCGCGTTGTGCTTTTCAAACGGTGTCCGTCCGCCGCCGTAGACCGTGTCTCCGGCGAGAGGATGTCCGATGTGCGAGAGATGCACACGAATCTGATGCGTGCGTCCGGTCTCCAGAACCGCTTCCGCGTACGTGAAGCCGGGATACCGTTCCAGCACCTTCCAGTGCGTCACGGCATGTCTGCCGTCCTTCACCACCGCCATCCGCTTCCGGTCGACCGGATGTCTGCCGATCGGCGCGTCCACAGTACCCGATTCTTCCTTGAGATTTCCGCAGACAATCATCCGGTATTCCCGATGCATCGAGTGATCTGCCAGCTGTGCCGCCAGCGACAGATGCGCCGCGTCGTTTTTCGCCGCGCAGATCAGTCCGGACGTATCGCGGTCGATCCGGTGAACGATCCCCGGCCGCAGAACGCCGCCGATGCCCGACAGCGAATCACCGCAGTGATACATCAGCGCATTCACGAGTGTTCCGTCCGCATGACCGGGCGCCGGATGCACCACCATCCCGCACGGCTTGTTCACGATGATGATATCCTTATCCTCATACACCACATCGAGCGGGATATTTTCCGGCTTCGCGTCACATTCTTCCGTTTCGGGGAACGTGATCTCCACCGCGTCGCCGTTTTTTGTCTTGTAATTCTTCGCGCAGACCTTTCCGTTCACCGTCACCGCACCGTCCGCAAGCAGACGCTGTGCCGCCGAACGGGAAATGCCGCATTCCGCCGCAAGATACGAGTCGATCCGTTCGCCGTCCCGTACCGCCGTCAGAAACGTGACATTTTCAAGTTCCGCGCCTTTTTCCGTTTCAAATTCATTCATCGGAACCGCCGTCCCCGCTTTCCGCAGCTTCCGCCGCCTGTGCCTTTTTCTTCCGGTAATCCATGATCTCCGCATACAGCGCGGCGACCAAGAACATTCCGCAGCCGACGCAGACAAACGAGTCCGCCACATTGAACACATAGAAATCAATGAACCGGCAGTCGATGAAGTCCACGACATACCCGCGGCCTATCCGGTCGATCATATTGCCGATGCCGCCCGCGATCACGAACGCCGTAGAGATCCGGATCCACCAGCTCTTCGGCTTTTCGATGAACAGCCACACGAGCATCGCAGCAATGGCAAGCGTCGACAGGATCATGAACACCCAGCGGTGATCGGCGAGCATTCCGAACGCCGCGCCGCGGTTCTCAACGTAAGTAAAATGAAAAATATCCTGGATCAGAGGGAACGTACCGATCGGCGCAAGCTTCTCAACGGCGGCGATCTTTGTCACCTGGTCGAGAACCACGCACAGGATCATTATTACAATTGTAACTATCATGTGGGAAACAATCCTCAGTTTTTCTTATGCTTTTTTGCGTTCTTGGGATTTTCCGGCGCAACGATGGGCTGACGGCTGATCTCCTTCACATTCTGACTGCTCTTGGAATCGTCAAAAATGATGTTGAATTCATCGGTGAGGGACATATCTCTTGCGGACTTGTCCGCATTGAAGATCTCGTCCATATCGTGGTATTCGTCGATCTCCTCGTCCTCGTCTTCTTCCGGTTCGGCTTCCGCCGTTTCTTCGTCTGCGGAAATATCGCCCGGACGGTAATCGTCGTAATTTTCCGGTTCCGCTTCTTCTTCAAAATCCCCGGTAAAATCCCCGTTTTCCTCTTCGCCGTCCGCAAAAATGTCCGCCGAGCGGAAATCCATGCTTTCGTCCGGCACGGGCATCTCTTCTCCCGCTTCTTCCGCAGATTCATCGGAGGAAACGGCACTGCGATTTTTCCAGTCGATCATGATGGACGGAAATTCTTCTCCGGATTCTTCAGCGGAAGCTTCCTCTTCGAAATCTTCTTCCGGATAATCTTCAAAATCCGATTCTTCCTCTTCGGGAATGTCAATGTACAGGTCTTCTCCTGCCGCTTCCGCGTCCAGCTCGGACTGCAGACTTGCAAACAGACGGTCCATAAACGCAAGATTGTTTGCCACTTCGTCGGCAGCCGGTTCTTCCGCAGATTCCGTACCGTCCCAGACTTCCGTTTCTTCCGCAGATTCTTCTTCCGGCACTTCCGGTTCTTCTTCCGCATCAGCCGATTCTTCGGCGACGGATTCTGATTCTTCCTCATACGATTCTTCATCGTATTCTTCTTCGTCCGCGGACTCCCCGTCTTCCGGAATTTCCGGAATTTGCTCTGTTTCTTCCGTTTCTTCTTCCGCTTCCGCAGGAGATTCTTCCGTATCTTCCGTTTCTTCTGCGTCAGTTACGTCTCCTGCCTGTTCATTCACGCCGTCCATAAAATCCTGTGCGGCATCGGTCACACCTTCCAGTGCATCCAGATGTTCATTGTACAGCGCATACAGACGTTCGCGGAACGTACCGATTTCGTCAAAAATCGTCTGCGCGGTTTTCTGTGCCTTCTTTACATCGTCACGGTGAACTTCCGCTTCGGCCTGTGCCTCCGCAAGAATCGCTTCCGCCTGCTGCATTGCATCCGCAAGAACCGCATCCGCCTTTGCACCTGCTTCTTCCAGAAGAACGGCAGCTTCCGCTTCGGCACGCGCAGCCGCTTCTTCCACTTTTCTTGCGGCTTCCGCTTCCGCTTCTTTCAGCAGTTTGGACGCCGCTTCTCTTGCCGCCGGTCCCACGGTATCCACCGCACCGTTCCGGATGCTTTCATCCAGTTTTTTCAGCGCGAGCGCAAGTTTCCGTTCGCTGTCCGTCGTCCGGCGTTCCAGTTTCCGGTATTCGTCCTGCAGATAGGCAATATACTCGTCTACTTCATCCGGCGCGTATCCGCGGAGAACCCTCTGAAAAGACTTGTTTCTGATATCATGAGGCATGGTCTTACTCCTTGTCGTATATTTTTCCGGAGAATTTCTCTTCCCCGTTTTATTCGGATATACAGCCGTCAGATGTACTTCCGGCAGCGGATCTTCAGTCTTCCGCTCCGCGTCTGACCGTCCGTTTCACCGATCACGTATTTTCCGAAGCCGCGCACCGAGAGGATATCCCCGTCTTTGACTTCCGCCGATACGTTGTCCGTCTGCTGATAGCGCAGTTCGACCAGTCCGGCGCGGATCATGTCTGCCGCTGCTTCACGGGATTTCCCGGTCAGCGCACGTACAACACCGTCCAGACGCGCGGACGATACGGCGATCTCCATATTCTCAAACCGGCGCGGGATCTCATAGTCCGGCGGAAGATCCCACAGTTCCGCACGCACGCCGTCCCGTCCGATCTTGTGCAGCTCGGATACAATGTACGGCGCAATTTTATCGAGCGCAAACACCAGCGCTTCCGCTTCGGAAATCACGGCAATGTCCCCGATCGTGCTGCGTTCGATCCCGAGCGAGAGGATCCCGCCCATAAAATCACGGTGTGTCAGTTCCCGGAATCCGCTTCCGCGGATGCGGATGGCACGGATCGGAATCTCGGCGGCAATTTCCGGATTCGCCGCCAGATGCGCCGCAAAAGCGTCACGGCGCGCCGTATCGAGCGGCAGTACATGCCGCGGTGCATCCGGTTCCGGAAGGTACCATTCAGGCAAAAAAACCGCGGCACACCTTTCGGCTCCACGGCATCCGCCCCAGAAAAAGCATCTGGCGATACCGCCGCCGCTCCGGGTGATGAAATTGCTGTAAACCTCCGCGATCTCCGCAGGGGTCATAAAATCGGTCACGGCAATGGCATATTCCGACTCGCGGAATCTGTCCATTGCCCGTGAAACCATCGTATTGCTGTTTGTCATAGTTCAGTCAGATCATAGTTCAGTCAGAAAATTCAATAAGCTCAGAGAATCACATCAAGGACCGACAGAAGAAGAAACGTGATAAAGAAGGACATATCGATCGGCATTCCTTCAAACCATCCGAATTTCTCGATCACCGCGCGGACCGGCATGATCACCGGCTCCGTCACGGCATACAGAAAGTTCACAATGGGATTGTCCTCATCAATGGGCAGCCAGCTCAGGATTGCACGTGCAAACATCAGAAACTGGACAGCTGTGATCAGATAGCTCACCGTAGCGCTCAGCACATAATAAACCTGGTACAATTGTTTCCTCCGGCGGATATTGGATCACGCGGATTCTTCGTTTGTCTCGGAACCGCGTTATGGGTACACAAACAAAACCCGATCACCGGACGATGTCAGTTTACGTTTGTGTATTTACTTATGTATCCCTGTTCTTTCCGAACGGATTCAGTTGAAGTCAGAGAAATCTTCGCCTGCGGGTTCCTTAACTTCGGGCTGGGGTTCAGCACGGCGTGCAGCCGGCTTGATCTTCGCGTCTTCCACGTCAACGTTTGCGGGAGTAACCACGTATGCGTTGACAGCAATGCGCTTGAGGTTGCCGCCGATGGAGTAAGCAACACCGGAAAGGAAGTCGATCAGTCTTCTCGATGTTTCCTTATTGGAATTTTCAAGGTTCAGAACGACGGTGCACTTGTTGAGAAGATGATTTGCGATCTGGGAAGCAGTGTCGCTGTCGTAGTTCTTAGGACGGACAACCTGCATCTTGATGTTGGAACCGGAGAAACCGATCGGGCCGTTCTGCATAGGCTGTGCGCCCGCATTCATGCCTGCCATCGGCTGAGTGCTGATTGCCTGGGTGCTGCCCATGTTCATGCCGCCGGCAACCTGAACATCATCTTCCGGCGCTACTACGCCTTCGTCGTAACCTGCGTCGCCGAAGCCCTGGTAGTAATCGTCATCGTAAGTGCCGTCGTAGGAATCCGTGCCGGTTACCTTCTTGATTCGATCCATAAGTCCCATGTTAAACCTCCTGCTGCCGTTCTCCGGCAGTATCATTTTTCCACTTAAAATATTTTATAGAATTATAAGTATTGCGGGTAATATATTTTCCGGACGGTACGCCGTCAGTTGTATTTCCGGGAGCCGAAAATCGCACTTCCGACGCGAACCATCGTCGAGCCTTCCTCTATGGCGCATTCGTAACTGTCACTCATTCCCATAGACAAAACATGCTCTCCTATATTATGCGTTGTTTTTCCGAAAAAGTCAAGAAATATTCTGCAAGATTCTCGAAAATATTTTCGAAATTCCTCATTTCCCGTACATTTCGGCGCCATTGTCATCATTCCGCGCACCTCAAGCGACGGAAATCCGGAAATTTCTTCCATGAAGCGTTCGAATTCCGCAGGCGCGATCCCGGTCTTGGATTCCTCCATGCCGATGTTGACTTCCACCAGGATCCCCTGCCGGACGCCGAGCGCGGTGCATTTTTTATCGATCTCCTGCGCCAGACGGACGGAGTCGACGGAATGGATCAGACCGGCACGGCCGGCGATGTACTTCACCTTGTTGGTCTGCAGATGACCGATGAAATCCATCCGTGCGCCGGCAGCCGTGACCGCCTCATACTTTGCATTGAACTCCTGCGCGTGGTTTTCGCCGCACAGATCCAGTCCGTAGTTTTCAACAAGGAACGTGATGTCCGCGGCATCCACGGTCTTCGTCGCCGCGAGAAGCTTCACTTCCCGGTCTTTGTTCACGGTTCGCTTTGCCTTCGCGTTTTCAATTTTTTCAAGAACCCGCATGTAATTGTCATGCAGTTCGATCTGTCTTTCTGTCATTGCTGTGCCTTCTTTATTTCTGCCGTCAGTCATTGATCGTCTTTCCGGCGTACAGCTCCGTGCCGCTCACAACGATAATGTCGTTCTGCGAGATCCACGGATACACTTCATCGTTCGGATCGATGATCTCAATGAGCTGATCGTTTTCGTCCTTTTTGAACGAACCGTCGGGATTCGTTTCGTATTTCATGCTGTCCGGCTTTCCGGAACAGATGACCTTGCCGTCATTTTCGTACAGGATGTGGATCCGCCGGAACTCGATGGTGACTTCGTCCTTGACGTAGACCCCCTGGAATCCGCCGGCCACACGGACCGCGGAAGACGGAATTTCATATCCGGTATAGGTCGCCGTCACGATATCCACCGGCTGCACCCGCGTATAGTCGAAATTGACCGGCATTTTTCCGCACTGCAGAACGACCACGGCACGATCCCCCTGCGTTTCGGAAATCATGCGGTAAACCTTCATGTCAAGGCTTGTTCCGCTGTAGCGGAACATGACTTCGCAGGAATAGCGCTGTGCCAGTCCGCCCGCGTCCGCTTTGTCCATCAGGCAGGCAAGATACCATTTATAGTCGTTCACAATCGTTCCGACACAGAGTCCGGTCCCGGGCTCCGCTTCGGTTTCCGCCATCGCAAGAAAATCCTCAAACGTCATGCTGTCGATCCGGTCGGCGGAAAAAATATTTCCGTAGCCATCGTAATCCGAGAAGAAATATCCCGCCGACGCACTGTAGACCGAACCGAGATTCGCGCCGAGTCCGGATCGCAGGGACGCTTTTTCCCCTTCCAGCATCGCGATCTGCGATGCATAGTCGGTGATTTCCCCGGTAAGGATCGCACGTTTTTTGATGCCGACCAGAAGCTCGGTACGAAGTGCGAGCGCGTCGGCGTAATTTCCGTCCTCACAGTGGGAACGGATGGTAAAGAGGTCGCTGTAAATATCCGCGTCCAGCCCGGATGCACTCTGCACCGAGCGGTTTTCGGACTGGCTCTTTTCGAGAAGCGCGATCTGTTCGTCCAGCTCCGTCAGACGGGTTTCCGTATCGGGAGAGGAATTGGCGTAAACGTCCGCGATCTTCCCGTACAGGGAAACATGCGAACCGTCCCGCACCGCGGGAGCCACGCTGCCGCCGAAAATATCGGTCGCGTAGACCGCCGTTTCGTCGCGCATGATGTATCCGTCGGCGGAAACGGTCTTCGAAACGCTCGTCGGAACGGCGTCGATCAGCTCAAGACCGGGCGAAAAACGCCCGAGAAGGTGATACGCCGCATATACGAGGATCCCGAATGCCAGCACCGCCGTCAGAGCATACAGTCCGGTACGCGAAAGATAACCGGTGTCAAAAACTGACTTTTTTTTCATTTCTGTCCCTGACAGAGTCCGAAAAACTCCGTCGTTTTATAATTATCCTGATTTGTCATTATAACACACCCTGGCAACAAATAGTGTGTTTTCTGTAATTATTTACAATTAATTCACCGCTTGACGAGGACCGCCGCCTGCATTCCCATGCCTTCGTGCGCTTCCGACGCCTTCCGGGCAGGATACACGGTATTTTTCCCGGTCAGCGGATCGTTGAACACGAACGACTCCCCGTCGTATCCGACGAGAAGCAGACAGTGCATCGGCGTCTTCCACGTGTACGTCTCGCCGGTTTCCGGCACGATCCATGTACGGTGTTCCTTCGGAGCCGCCATTCCCATCGTGGCGAACACGATCACCGGAATGTCCCGGTCAACGTATTCCCGGCAGAGCTCCTCGAGCGTACAGCCGTATACTTCGCGTGCCTCGAATTCTTCCGAGTCACCGAGATATGTCCGCAGTCCGGTGCAGACCGCCGGCGCAAAACAGCCCCAGCCGTCATCCGTATACGGATCGCCGAGGTAAAAATACCGCGGATCCGCCGCATACCATACGCCGTTTTCGCAGACCGGTTCGGGCGCCTTCGGGAGACAGCGGTCGATGAACTCTTCCGGCGTCACGTCAAAGCCGAAATGCTGCAGGAGCATCACCGCCGACACGCTTTCGCATCCGGTCGGGTATTTCTCCCGCTGGTCGATGAACGGGCAGTCGAGGATTTTCATCTCATTCCTCCGCGTTTGCCTGTTCGCCGAGGCTGAACAGCTTTTCCGGACGGATGACCGCTTTTCCGGTCTCATCCGTTCCGGCGCGTCCGAGCGCGATGAATTCTCCGTGACTGCGCAGACGAACAAGGGTTCCGTCCTCGAATTCCACCTTCAGCTTTTTCTGGAACAGATTCGTTCCGCCGCGCACCAGCTTCACATAATATTCCGGAATATTCACCGCCGGAAGTTCCTCGAACAGCGATTCCACGGGCTTGGGCAGCTGCAGACGTTCCTCGAACGTCATGTTGTCCAGCGCCTCGACCGTCACGCAGTCGGCAAGCGTAAACTGCCCGGTCTTCGTCCGGATCAGGGACTGCATCGCCGCGCCGCAGCCGAGCTTTTTGCCGATATCGCTGCACAGCGTGCGGATATATGTCCCCTTCGAGCACGCGACCCGCATGGAATACACGTCGTCCGCCACTTTATGTACGTCAATTTCGTAAATTTCCACCGGACGGGGCTTGCGCTCAACTTCTCCGCCTTCTCTGGCGATATCCACGAGCTTGCGTCCGTCCACCTTGACGGCGGAATACATCGGCGGAATCTGTTCGATCTTGCCGACAAACGACGCACACGCCGCAAGAACGGTTTCCTCGTCCGGAATCGCGTCGGACTGCGAAAGGATCTCGCCGGTGACGTCCTCGGTATCGGTGGTCAGACCGAGCTTCATTTCGCAGATATACTCCTTGTCGTGCATCATCAGATAGTCCGATGCCTTCGCCGCACGGCCGAGCAGGACGGGGAGAACCCCCGTTGCCATCGGGTCAAGCGTTCCCGTATGACCGACGCGGGACGTGTCAAACAGCTTGCGCACGGACGAAATGATCCGGTGCGAGGTCACACCCGCGTGCTTGTTGATGATAAGGACACCGGAAATGGTGTCCGGTTTGCGTCTTCCCATGATTATTCGCCTTTCGCTTCACGGATCGCCGCGCCGAACGCTTCCGCCATCCGCGCGAGAGCTTCCTCGGGAGTATCCGCCGTTACGGTGCATCCGGCCGCACGGACGTGTCCGCCGCCGCCGAAATTCGCACAGACGGACGCACAGTCGATTTCCGCGTTCGCACGGGAGGAAACCTTGTACTGTGTCGGATCCGCGGCAAGCTGACGGAGAGAAATGCCGATCAGAACGCCTTCCACACCGCGCGGCGTATCGACGACATTGCCGATCTCCTCTTCGGTCAGGCCCGCGTCGGCAAGCATCTGCTGCGTGAACAGCACCGCGCCGAGACGTCCGTTTTCATAGAAGCGCAGGTTCTGGATCGCGAGCATCTGCGCGGTCAGTTCCTTGAGGGTACGCTGACCGAACAGAGAACGGCAGACGTCCGCCGTATCCATGCCGCCGTCATCCGCGTGATTGATCTCACGGACAAGTTCCGCCGCCGCCATATGGGTATCGGGGGAGGTATTGGAGAACTTGAAGCTGCCCGTATCGGAAACGATCGCCGCATACATTCTTCTGGATGCTTCGGGAACCTCGCCGATAACGCCGCGCGTCTTCAGCTCGGTGTACAGACGGTAGACGATCTCGCCGGCTGCGGAAGCAGTCGGATCGATATAATTCTTTGCAAACGCTTCGCCCATGCCGTGATGGTCGATCATGAACGAAATGTGCGGGATCAGCGCGGCAAGGTCGCCGAGCTGAACGGGGGAAGCCACGTCAATGGAGAAGATCCGGTCATATGCCGAGAGATCGGTTTCGGGATCAAAGCGCGTATTGTAGGGTTCCTCATCTTCGCCCATATAGAGGCTGTCGGAAGCAAGGAAGCGCAGGCGCTTCGGGAGGTCGTTCGGGCAGATGACGCGCGCATCACCGCCGCAGGCACGGATCAGCTTCCGCAGAGCGAACGCCGAGCCGATGCAGTCGCCGTCGGGATTGACGTGGGTCAGGATGAGTGCGTTTTTCGTATCCGCCAGTTCATCCGCAAGAAATGCGAGGTCAACCGTTTCGTACACGGGAGCGGCCGCTTCCGTGAGGATTTCATTCATTTCATTCATCGTCGTCTTCGTCCTCCGGTTCGGCGGAATCCGCAGCATCCTTCGCAATTTCACGGAGCAGCTTGGAAATTTCCGCACCGTGCTTGACGCCTTCGTCGCGCACAAAGGTCAGTTCGGGCGTGATGCGGAGGTTGAGGCGCTGTGCCAGCTGGGAGCGTACGAACGGTACCGCAGACTTCAGACCCTTCGCCAGATCCTTTTCGTCGCATTCGCCGAGAACGGAATAATAAATCTTCGCAAACTTCAGGTCAGCGGAAACATCGGAGTTCATTACGGTGATCATCACACCGGAAACACGGGGATCCTTGATCTCACGCACGATCTGCGCGCATTCGGCAGTCATCGCGTCATTGATACGATTCTTTCTGTATTTTGCCATATATCCAAATCCTTTATCTGATATTTTTAAAGTATACACACCAATGCGTATAGAAATACATTTTATTATACCACAAAACCGCAGGGAGTTCAATATAAAAATTCAAACTCCGCTTACTGAGATTTTCCGGGGAAAAATATAGAGAGTGCAAATCGTTGGGGAAGAGGGGATACGGTCGCTTTTTGAAAAAAGCTCCGCAAAAACTTCAATCTGTGGCAGCCGGTTTGTGAGGCTGATATGGGTTTGTGAAAGAGGATTTTTTGATGGGTCTGTACGCTGATGCTGTACATCCGTAGGGGCGATTCACGAATCGCCCGTCGATAAAATTGGATAAAACCATATTTTATCAACCGAAACAAACGATTTATTGACAAAATTCGGGAAATTCAATTCGTTAAACGGGCGATTCGTGAATCGCC
>JAFYOX010000099.1 GCA_017547755.1 Clostridia bacterium
CTTTATTTGAGATTGAGGTTGCTTGATTTGATCTGAATATTCCTTGGAGCACACAAAAAGGATGGATTTTACTCCACCCTTGGCTTTGTGCGCTTTTTGCTTTTTTTCTGTACTTCATTCGGACTTGCGACAGTCCCTTCCCGCGAAAATTTTATTTAATCAAGAATACCCTTGACTTCGGGCTTTACCATGGGGATGCCGCGGTCGTAGTGGGTGGTGAGCTTGATGCGGCGGCCTTCATCGGAGGACTTGCCGATCATGGTCATGATTTCGAGAACGTGTTCGGTCTGCGTGTAGTCGCAGCGAGCCTTGCGTCCGTCAGCGATGGACTTCGCCATATCTGCGAGACCGAGCGCGCGGCTGTTCTGTTCGTAGTCGAAACCGTCGATGGAGATTTCGGTCCATTCGCCGTTCTTGAGGAGCTTTACGGGGCCGCCGAAACCGTTCGGGTCCGGTACGGAGAGGGTACCTTCGGTACCGTAGATATCGATACGGCAACCGTCGCCGCCGTAGATGTCGAAGGTGGTGAAGATGGTGCCGACTGCGCCGTTATCGAACATGAGGGTACCGGTAACGTAGGTGTCGACGTCAACGTCAACGACTTCGCCGTAGTGGGGCTGGCTGGTGATGGTACGGGTCGGGAAGGACTTCTTCGCAACGCCGGAAACTTCGGAAACGCCGCCCATGAGGTTTACGAGAGCGGTGATGTAGTAGGGACCCATATCGAGCATGGGGCCGCCGCCGAACTTGTAGTAGAATTCCGGGTCCGGATGCCAGCTTTCGTGGCCGTGGCAGGTCATAGCGGCAACTGCACCGATGGGAGTACCGATCGCGCCTTCGTCGATGACTTTACGTGCGGTCTGGATGCCTGCGCCCATGAAGGTATCCGGAGCGCCGCCGAGGTAGAGACCCTTTTCCTGTGCGAGACGTACGAGTTCAACGCCTTCTTCGAAGGTTGCGCCGAGGGGCTTTTCGCAGTATACGTGCTTGCCTGCGAGGAGTGCTGCCTTGGAAACTTCGAAATGTTCGTAGGGACGGGTGATATTGAGCACGAGGTCAACTTCCGGGTCAGCGAAAGCGTCGTGCATGGTTTCGTAGAGCTTCGGCACGTTATAGTTCTTCTGCGCGTTTTCCGCACGTTCACGGATAAGGTCGCAGACGCCGACGAGTTTGATTTCCTTGAAAACCTTGGTGATGTTTTCAAGATAGATGCCGGAGATCGCGCCGACACCGATCATTGCAATACCGATGGTCTTGGACATGGTGGAGTCATCCTTTCGTTTTTTGTTTCTCTTGACAGAGGGGATGTATGGTCTTTGTTTTTTTGTTTTTGTCCGGGCACCCTGCGGTCAGCCCGATAAAAAAGTTTGATTTAAGATGTATGATATGTCCTGCCGGAGGCGTGTTTTAATACATCTTCGCGTTGTTCTGATACTTGTCGCCGGAAAGGCCGTTTGCCTTCGCGTATGCCTTGCCTTCGCCTGCCCACAGCATGCCGCGTTCCATCAGGATCGCTGCGTTCGGGGAGTTTACGAATACGTCATCGTGGTGACCGAGGGAGTTGTAGAATACGCGGCCGCAGCCCCAGTACTTCGTCCAGATTACGGGCATATCGATGACCTTATTGGATGCGTGGTAGTAGTTGACGAGCGGGAAACGGGTCGTTGCGAGAACTTCGATCGCCGGGTCAACGTGCAGGTAGTAGTGTTCGCTCTTGACCTGGAAGTCTTCGAGGCCTTCGATCAGCGGAGAGGAACCGCGGCGGATGTTGACGGTGTATTCCACGCCGTCGCCGCCCGGATGGCTTACCCACTGGCCGCCGGTCATGAACTGCCATTCGGTGTCGTTGCGGAAGGAGTCGCACATACCGCCGTGGCAGCCTGCGAGACCTACGCCGTAACCGACTGCCTTGCAGACGTTGCGGGTGAGTTCGCCGTCGATCTGGCCGCCCGTCCAGCAGGCTACGATGAGGTCGAGGTCCATCAGCTTGTCGAGGTCGCGGAGGCATTCGAGCGTGTCGAAAATTTCTACTTCGTAGTCGTTCTTTTCAAGCATTCCTGCGAAGCGCTTGGAGGTCAGCTGCGGTTCGTGTCCGTCCCAACCGCCCTGGAAAATCAATGCTTTTTTCATTTTGAATCTCCTTTTTAAAAAATGGATAAATTTTTTTATTTATGGATTAATCATAACAAAAAAGTGCGTGCAAGTCAAGGGGGAGTTGTGAATTTTTGTCTATCCGGCGGTGCGGAAAACGGAAAAATACAAAAACAGGCACTCCGTGGAGTGCCTGTTGGGGATTTATCGGGGATGGGTTACGGTTCGCGGTTCATAACTTCCGCGTACTTTTCAACGGACTTGTCCATCATCTTCTGGAAAGCACGTTCGGACTTCGCCCAGGTGGAAGCGAGGTTGCCGGTACCGTTGGTGATGATGCCGGCGATGCTGCCTGCCATGGAGCCGTAGTTTGCGATCAGACCGAGGTCATATACACGGCTGTCGAGAATGATGTCGAGCATTTCTGCGGAGTCGGTGTCACGCATATACTTGTAGGTCAGAGCAACGTCGTAGTATGCCGGGGTGACGGTGTACATGGACTTTGCTGCGAAAGCTTCGACGATCGCGCCGACGAATTCGTAGTCGGTCTGGCTGACGGGAATGCAGACGCCGCGGCCTGCGGAGGTGTGAACGAGGTTATAGTAGCCGTCCTGCATCTGGTCGTACTTCGGCCACGGAACGAGACCGAATTCGGTTTCACTTTCTCTCATACGGATGATGCACTGCATAACTTCGCCGTAGAAGAGAGCGCGTCCTTCTTCAAAGACGGAACGGATATTGTCAGGAGTGGTGGATTCGTAGCCGGTAAGGAAGGTGATGTTCTTGTCACCCATGATCTTTGCGGCGATTTCAACAACACCGGAGAGACGTTCAATGGAGGGGATCGGGATGAGGTTATGCTGTGCGTCCTGGGTGACGAGCTTTTCACCGGAAGCGTACATGAGAGCGCGGGAGGAATAGTCGGAGGTGATGAAGCCGAACTTGTCGTCCTGCCACTTGAGGGTGCCGTCGCCGTTCATATCGACTGCTGCCTGTTCCATCATGCCGTAGAAGGCATCGTAGGTCCAGCGGTCTTCACGGACGAGTTCGTAGGGGCTTTCGAGCTGGAGGTCTTCGACATACTGCTTGCCGAACATGAGAACCCAGGTCGCGTCGTTGTCCACGATGGTGGCGTCACCGGTTGCGAGGAATACGCCGCCCATGAGGTTCATGTCCTTGACACCGCGCTGGTCCCACCAGGGCTGTTCGAGGTTGATGTACGGCATATCGTAGAGGTTATGGAGCATACCGGACTGCGCGAGGTTCGCACCGTTTTCGAAGTGGGTGAAGGCTGCGTCGAACGCGTTGGTGCCGACCTTTACTTCGGTCTGGATTTCAGCGAGGGTAGTGCCGGCGGTCTTATATTCGGCGATCTGGACGTTGTAGGTTTCGTTGAGGAAGAGGTTACGTTCCATTACGGCGTCATTGATGACGTCGCCGTTGAGTTCTTCGACCCATACGTCGAAGGTTTCCCAGTCTTCGCCGTTGGTATCACCGATACCGGAGGTGAGGAACGTGAAGGTTCTGCCGTCGAAATCGAGTGCGGGGATGTCGGGAAGAATTTCCGGTTCGTCTTCTTCGATGACGATTTCTTCCTCTGCGGACGGAGTTTCGGTGACGGTGGTGTCTGCTGCGGTGGTTTCGGTGGTGTCAGCCGCGTTTTCCGAACATGCGGTGAACATCGGGAGAACCATCAGCAGAGCGATCAGAAGTGTGAGAGCTCTTTTTTTCATGGGGGTACTCCTTTGAGATATATGGAATTTGATTATAAGGTCGGTTGGGATGCTTGAACGGTCATATTGTATTTGTGCCTTTATTATAAAGGAGATTGGCGGGGATGTCAAGGATTTGTGCGAATTTTTTGAGATGAATTTTTAAATCGGATTCAGGAAAGGCTATTTAATCGTTATTGGAGAGAGATGGGATTCGTGGAAATGTTCAAAAAAATTATGAAATCTTGTGAAAATTGTCTTCTCTTCGGGCGTGATTTGTGATATAATAAAATACAGTATTTTATTATTGAGGATGGTGCAGAAATTATGGGTGGATTTTTCGGTACGGCACTGAAGGAAGACTGTGTATTTGACTTATTCTACGGGGTAGACTATCACTCGCACCTTGGCACACGGCGTGCGGGTCTGACGGTATACAGCGAGGAACTCGGGTTTGACAAATCGATCCACGATATTGAAAACACGCCCTTCCGTACGAAGTTTGCGAGCGAAGCGAATTCGATGCGCGGAAACTATGGGATCGGATGTATTTCGGACTACGAAGCGCAGCCGATTCTGGTTCGTTCGCATCACGGGACGTTTGCGATCACGACGGTCGGGAAGATCAACAATTCGGAAGCGATTGTAAATGAGCTTCTGGAGGATCGGGTACACTTTTTCGAGATGCGGAACGGAGAGATCAACCAGACGGAACTTGCGGCGGCGATCATCAACCAGAAGGACAACCTTATTGAAGGGATCCGTTACGTTCAGGAACTGGTGGAAGGCTCGCTGTCGATCATGATTCTGACGCCGAAGGGGATTTACGTGGCGCGTGACCGTCTGGGGCGCACACCGATCGTTCTGGGGAAGAAGGAAGAAGGGTACTGTGCAAGTTTCGAAAGTTTCTCCTATCTGAACCTTGGCTACAGCGACTACCGGCAGCTCGGACCGGGCGAAATTGTTGTCATGACGCCGGACGGGGTAAAGACTCTCGTTGCGCCGGGAAAGGACATGAAAATCTGCGCGTTCATGTGGGTATACTACGGTTATCCGTCCTCATCATACGAAGGTCTGAGCGTAGAAGAGATGCGTATGCTGTGCGGACGTCATCTGGCGAAGCGTGACAAGGGGAAGATCGAGCCGGACCTTGTAGCGGGCGTACCGGACTCCGGGATCGCACACGCGATCGGCTACGCGAACGAATCGGGAATTCCGTTTGCGCGTCCGTTTGTGAAATACACGCCGACGTGGCCGCGTTCGTTCACGCCGACGCACCAGAGCAAGCGCTCGCTGATCGCGAAGATGAAGCTGATCCCGATCCACGATCTGATCGAAGGAAAGAAGCTGCTTCTGATCGACGACTCGATCGTACGTGGTACGCAGCTTCGTGAAACGACGGAATTCCTTTACACGAGCGGTGCGAAGGAAGTTCACATCCGCACGGGATGTCCGCCGGTCATGTTCGGCTGCCGCTATCTGAACTTTTCGCGCTCCAACTCCGAAATGGAACTCATCACCCGCCGCGTGATCCGTGAACTGGAAGGCGGCGATCCTTCCGAAGAAGTTCTCCGCGAATACTGCGACCCCAACAGCGAAAGATACGCTGCCATGCTCGAAGTCATCCGCGAAAAACTCCACTTCACCTCCCTCCAGTACTGCCGTCTCGACGACATGCTCGATGCCATCGGGCTCGATCCCGACATGGTCTGCACGTACTGCTGGGATGGCAAAAAATAATCCTGTACTTTGGTCTGCTGCTGCCGGATGGTGACAGCAGACTTTTTGTTTTGGGGGAAACGGTCGCTTTTTGAAAAAAGCTCCGCAAAAACTTCAATCTGTTGCAGCCGGATCGGGCAGTTGATATGGGTTTGTGAAAAGAAAAAATCTGCACAGACACAACGATCTGTAACAGATGAAAGAGGTCTTGAGGGGAACCTTTCCTCTGAAAAGGTTCCCCTCAAGAAAAACATACGATATTTGATTAGCTCACTTTACGTCGAGGTTAGCGATGAGGTAGCAGACGGAAGCGAGGTCGTAGCGGGTGAGAGTGCGGTTCTTGGTGTAGGTGGTTTCTTTTACGAGGCCGATGGAGAGAGCGTTGTCCTTGGCGGAGTCGTCGGCGTCGAAGTCGGAGAAGTTGATGTCTGCAGCCTTTTCGATGAGAGCGAGGTAGTTGTTGACGATGTCGCAGGCGATCTGGACGGTGCAGGGCGCGGTGAGGTCGGCGGATTCGTCGATGACAGCGTTCTTGACAGCCCATTCGACACGTTCGTCGATGGTATCGAGCTTTTCGTTGACGTCAGCCATTTCAGCGAGGGCAGCAGCGATGCTCTTGATGGTGATGTTGGTCTTGCCGGAGAAGGCGTTCTTGTTTACGTACATGTTATTGTAGCCCATGATGCCCGCTTCGGTTACGTATTCAACTGCTTTGAGGTAGTTGTCGGCAACATCGTTGTAGGGGCTCTTCCAGGTGAAGGTAACCTTGATGTCCAGATCCTTGGTGATACCCTTGGTGAGGGAGTAGGTGTTTACCTTGCCGATGGAACGGCCGTTGACGGTTACGTCGCTGATGACATAGTTGGAGCTTGCGGGCTTGAAGGTGTAAACAACGGAATCGTTGTACTTTGCGGTGATTTCATCCGCTGCAACCTTTACGCCGTTCTTCTTTGCGGTGATGGTGCCGTTGCCGATCGCGGTTGCGGTCAGTTCACAGGGCTTGAGAGAGCTTGCCTTTACGAATTCGGCACGTACGGTGGTGTTTTCGGTGATGGTGAGCTTGATGGTGGTAACCGGACCGTAGTCTTCGCCGTTGACGGTTACATTGTAGAGAACATAGCCGTAGTCCGGATCGAAGGTGATGGTTCTGGTGTCGCCGTGGTCAGCGGTCAGTCTGCCGTCAATGTCGTAGGAACCGCCTCTGGAGCAGAGTACGCGGATATCATAGTCCCAGAAGTAGTCGTACCACTTGTCGTCCCAGTGGGAGGCGCTGAACTTGCCGGCGTTGCCGCAGTTGTCGCAGTACCAGTATACGAAGCTGCCGTAGCGGTAGAAGTCAATGTCGTTCAGTTCGCAGGAGCTGAATCTGTGGTTGAACTTGCCGTTGAATTCGACTTCGGGGGAGATGGTGAAGCCGGGATCTACGCATTCGCAGTCCTTTTTGCCGCAGTCCTTACAGGGAGCCTTGGGGAGTTCGATCGGGTAGATTTCATTGCAGTGCTTGCAGTAGCAGTAGACATCACCCTTGGAGATGTACTGTACTGCGTTTTTGCCGCATACGCCGCAACGAACGGGCATATCGTCGTCATGGTGCTTGCTGCCGTAGATGTAGTCGTAGAGGTCGGAATAGTTCAGTCTGTCTTCGTCGTTGAGCCACTGCCAGTAGTTGATGAGGCTCATGAATTCGTCTGCTGTGACAACATCGTCGCTTTTCTTTGCGGCGGAAGTTCCGATTGCCATCGGGAGCAGCATGAGAAGTGCCAGAGCAAGAGAGAGAATTTTTTTCATGTGTTGGTGCTTCCTTTCCTGAAAAAGATATTTTTACAATTACAGTATAGCACATACGGCGGCCCTAAATGTTAATGAATTATGAACTTTTTTGTTTATTAAAAAAATAAAATATCATGACGGCAGGCGGAGTCGTGTGCTTTGTTTGTTTAGACGTACGGGGGAATGAAAAAGTTCCCGCATGAGGAAAAAATTTATAAGAAATTTTTGGAGGGGATATTTCTTCTGCGGGAGTTGCAAAAATCTGCGCGGTACGTTATAATCTTATGCAGAAAAATATTGGAAAAGGGAAATTATAATATGAAGAAAGTGCTTGTAGTGGATGGACAGGGCGGAAAGATCGGGCGCGGACTGGTGGCGCAGTTAGTGAAATATCCGGAGCTTCTGGAAGTGACGGCGGTCGGGACGAACAGCATGGCGACGTCGAACATGATCAAGGGCGGCGCGGCACGTGCGGCGACGGGGGAAAACTCGATCGTTGTGATGGCGGCGCGCGCGGACATCATTGCGGGGCCGCTGGGGATCATCATTGCGGATGCGCTTCTCGGGGAAATCACGCCGGCGGCGGCGTGCGCAGTATCGTCGAGTGCGGCGGTACGGGTACTGATCCCGATGAACAAGTGCGAGAACATTGTGGTCGGGGTACAGGATATGCCGCTGTCCGCGATGATCGACGCGGCGGTGGAGGAGATTCTGCGGCTGGCACGGGGATGAGGGGACGCGACTGCGTCGCGGAAGGAAGAAAATCGA
>JAFYOX010000100.1 GCA_017547755.1 Clostridia bacterium
GAAGAGCATGACCAGCCGCCGTGTGTATCCTCTTCTGAAGGAGGTCAAGACATTGCTGCTGGAACTCCGGGAAAAACAAAAAAGAGACAGAATCGATTTCGGTTCTGCCTACACGGAAACGGATTATATTTTTGTCTGGAGTGACGGCAAGCCATACCGTCCGGATTACATCACACGTGCATTCAAGAAGGTTCTCGCACAGCATGGACTGCCGCAGATGCGTTTCCACGATATCCGTCACAGCACGGCGAGTATTCTCTACGACAACGGGTGGGAGCTGAAAGACATCCAGCAGTGGCTGGGGCATGCGGATATCGGAACGACAGGGAATATTTACACCCACCTCACGCGGCTGCGGAAAGAGAACATCGGGAAGGATCTGGAAAATGTGTTTCGGAGGTAGGAAAATGTATATTATACGATAAAATTTATGGAAATAAATGGAATGATAGAAAATTATTTTTCTTTTTTCTGCCTCATCCCCTGCAAAAATCCCGCCCCACTCCTGCACGCATCCTGCATTTTGGTTAGAAAAAAGTTAGAAAAGCGGCTTTGTCTAACCGGGACTAGAGGCCACCCTGTGATTATAACCAAAAACACCCCGGAAAAAGGCACGAAAAAAGCCGAAACACTCAAATTTTTTGAGCATTTCGACTGATTTCTCATCGGAGTGACTGGATTCGAACCAGCGGCCTCTTGGTCCCGAACCAAGCACTCTACCGGACTGAGCCACACCCCGATTGCCTAATTATTATAACACGGCGGGGGGCATTTGTCAATAGGTATTTTTAAAAAAGTTGAAAAAATTTTCTTCTTTTTTCGGATCCCTTTCAGATCAGCACATCCACGCCGTAGGAGACCACGGACATGATCAGGCCTGCCGTGATGACACCGAGAAAGATCGCCGGAAGAGCATGCTTCATGCGGAGATCGAACAGCGCCGCGACCAGTGAACCCGTCCATGCGCCCGTTCCGGGAAGCGGGATCGCCACCAGAATGAACAGGCCGAGCGTTTCGTATTTTACGAGGATATCGCCTTTCGCCTGTGCGCGTGCTTCGAGTTTTTCGGCAATGCCGCGCAGACGGCGGCTTTTTGCTTTCATCCATGCAAGGATCTGACGGATGAACAGAATAATGAACGGTACCGGAAGCAGATTCCCGAGGATACTGACGGCAAGGACTGCCGCCAGCGGGAGATCCATTGCGACTCCGTAGGGAACCGCGCCGCGCAGTTCCAGCACCGGGAGTGCCGCCATTCCGAAAACGGACAGATATTTCAAGAAAAGATTCATTCGTTATTCCTATCAGACATTTTGTAATCTTCCTTATTATACCGATTTCTGCCCGGACATTCTTCCGTTTATTTGTAAACAATCCGTTTCGGGGATAAATTTTGTCAGAAGTCGGTCAGACCGCTGTCGCCGGATGTCCCGAAATCGCGGACGTTGAAAAGATTCTTCATACTGAAACTCCTCTGGGTATCAGCCTCCCGCACGGCAGGATTCGATAAATTTTTCGAGAATTTTGTTCGAAGATTTTTCAATCTTCGCATAAGAAGACGTGAAGCTTTCACGCGCACCGATAACGGAACCACGGAGCAGAGCGGACGTTCCGCCGAAGTCCATGATCGTATTGAAGTCAAACGCGGTGTTTTCGTACATCATCATCATGATCTGATAGGATTCCTCGTCACGCGCGGTCTTGCCGAGTGTTTTTTCCATGATCGCGGGAAGAATTTCTTCGTAAGAGTACGCCGCCATGGTTTCCATAATCAAACCGGTACGTTCGAGATTCGTTTCCGTTACCGGAACCCCGATGCCGCTCGGAAGCCATGTATTGCAGGATGTCAGGTACGGGTCGCCTTCGTTGACAACCGGAATGGGCAGTACGCCGAAATTGCTTTCCATTTCCCGGAAGCTGGTCGCATGACGGATGGTTCCGGACATGAACAGGGTCCGGCCTTCCGTGAAGATGCTGTCGTACAGCACCTGATCCACCGCATTTTCATCAATGTATACCGAAAACGGATCGTTAAAGATCACAGCGCAGGAGTCGATGAAGTCCACGGAATTCTGGTCTGCGATGTGGAGCGCCCAGTTTCCGGCGTCATCCGGATATACACACTGGAAGCCCGCCGCCATGTAAAGTGCGTTGCCGTAGGTCCCTTCCACGATGAAGGAATACCGGTCGTCCTGCGGGGTCATCTTTCCGTCGCCGTTGAGGTCAAGCGCAATGCCGTTCATGAGGGATTTCATGTTGTCGATGGTCCAACGTCCTTCCAGAACCATCGAATACAGATCAGGAAGTCCGTTATCTTCGGCGATATCCTTGTTGAACAAAGTGGTCTGCGGTGTGTAGAGGTAGCTGATCGAGGTCACGCCGGTAGTAAAAAACTGCTTTCCGTCAATCCGCATATGTTTCGCCATGGACGCATTCCAGAGACTGCTGTCCAGCGTCAGGTGGGGAACCGTCGTCAGGTCAAGGAAGCAATTCTGTTGGGTCAGGGTATTGATCCCGTCGGACATGGCGGTGAGGACAATATCATAGGCATCATCGCCGGCGCGGATCGTTTTGGAGACCTCTTCGCGAAGCATTCCGCGGTCTTCATACGCCAGTTCTTCGATTTCAATGTTCAGCCGCTCCATTGTTTTCAGCTTCCGGTTGACGATGGAATCCTGCAGAACTTCTCCGGTCAGTTCGTCGGAGAGCGCAAAGTTCAGACGGGTGGCCGAATGCTGTGCCACCATCCGGTAGGTGTAACCCTCCAGATCGCGCTTTTCCAACGTTTCGACGTACGGGATTTCCGGTTCGGTTTCGGCGGCTTCCGGTTCCGTGATTTCTGCGGAAGGAGCGGTGGTTTCCGGATCGGCGGAACCTTAGGCGGCAGGTGCCTCACTGCATCCTGCCGCTGTCAGCATCCACAGAGCCAGAAGGATAGTCAGAATACGTTTGTTCATGGTGTGCCTCCTTATATTTTTTGTACAGATTGGATGCTTTTATTATATCGATTTTTCACATTTCTGGCAAGTGTGCTTTTATTTTTGCACCGAACAATGTGCAGAATCATCATATAATTTCCATATCCGCGGATAATTCTGTTTGTCATCCGTCACATTGCTGAGTCCCGCCGAAGAGCTCAGCGCGTCGAGCAGGGGAACGTCCGCCAATGCGGTCCCGGTCAGGGTCTCCAGAACGGCTTCCGCGAATTTGTCGGCAAAAATGACTTTGATCTCTCTGCCGTAGTAGGTTTCGATTTCGAAATCCACGGGGGGCGTGATGCCGCTTGCGTTGTGAAGAACCGCAGTGAGCGCCTGTGCACGCACGAGTTCGTTCTCGCGTTCACGGATGTCCGGCGCGTGAAGAGCGGCGTGCAGGGCGTCCTTCAGCTCCTGCGGTACGTCCAGTTTTGCAAACGCCGTTCCGAACCATTTGCTGTACGGCGCATACTGCTTCGTGTAGAGGAAGCACAGCCGCATCAGCCGTTCCGCGATCCGTGCGGCGACGATCACCGAGCCGATGTCGTCCCCGACATCCGCGCACCGGCGGACAAAGGCCTGCTCGGAGGCGATGCTGTCCCAGTTTGCCGCGATCCGGTACCGGCGTACGTCTTCCGGGTAATAACGGATCGCATCGAGCCGTCCGGTGAGGTTCAGACCGTCATGGAACAGTTCGCCGGCGGTCAGCGAAAGCAGACGGTGTTCCGAGATCGTCAGCCAGGCCGCCGGTCTCAGAGACAACAAATCGGACGTACCGAGTTCGTCTTCCAGAAATTCATCGAACGTCTGTATGAAGATCAGCGGATTCACGGGACCGGAGGTGATGAACTGCGGATGCTGTACGCCGTTGTCGTTCGGATCGGGCACGGTGAAATTCACGCTGTAGCCCCGGTACGTATACGGCAGTTCCCGCGCGAACGCGTCAAAGATCTCTTCTTTCCGTCCGATTTCCGCCGGATCGGGGAAAAAATAAAACCGCGGACCCCACATATGGTCGCGCGAAACTTCGTCGTCGTATCCCAGTACGTCCGAACCGTATCCGATCAGCCCGGCGGAATACTTCAACTCCGGAAAACTCCGGTCAAGGATCGGTTTTGCCTCTTCAAAGAAAAATCCCCGGCACAGATCCAGTCCATTGATAAATTCAGCCATAACGATACTTTATCTCTTTCATAGATTGAAGTTTTTTGGAAGGGGTTCGGGGGAACCTTTTTCGAAAAAAGGTATCTTGAATCAAAGTGAATTTGATGCTTTTGGAGAAAAATTAATTGAACGCTATGACATCCGAAACGGTCAGGGAAATAAAACCATTGTCCGTTCCATGAGCGGAGGAAATCAGCAGAA
>JAFYOX010000101.1 GCA_017547755.1 Clostridia bacterium
ATCCCGGTTATCCCATACGGCGTGGGAAATCAGGGTCTCGGCGGCCCCTGATTTCCGTCTCCACTACTACATAGGTCTTGGATCGCTCTACCCCTGTCAACTGGGACAAACTATATGGCTGCGCACAGACCCATCAAAAAATTCTTTTTCAAACCCATATCAGCCAAACAATCCGGCTCCCCCGTATAAAAGTTTTTGCGGAGCTTTTTTCAAAAAGCGACCGTATCCCCCGTCTCCCCTTTCCGTAACCCCCGCACTCACATCCCCGCAGAAATATCCACAGAAAAGCCCAGAAAAATAAGCTTCTAAAAGTTTAAAACGCTGAAATTGAATTTTTTAATCGGCAATTCTTTATTTTTGGGGTACCGTGTGCTATAATATAGCCTTGTGAGATATAAAAATTTATAGATACGAAAGGAAGCATACTGCTTTGATCAGAGAAGACCTTCGTAATGTTGCTATTATCGCGCACGTTGACCACGGTAAGACGACCCTTGTTGACCAGATGCTCAAACAGTGCGACACTTATCATGAAAATCAGGTAGTTCGTGAACGCGTTATGGACTCCGGTGACCTGGAACGAGAACGCGGAATCACGATTCTTGCAAAGAATACCTCCGTTGTAAGAAACGGAATCAAGATCAATATTGTCGACACCCCCGGCCACGCGGACTTCGGCGGCGAAGTTGAACGTATTCTGAAGATGGTCAACGGCGTTATTCTGCTTGTTGACGCGGCAGAAGGTCCGATGCCCCAGACCCGCTTCGTTCTTCAGCGCGCTATGGAACTCGGTCACCGCGTTATTGTAGTTGTCAACAAGATGGACAAGCCCGACGCACGTCTCGACGAAGTTCCGGACGAAGTTCTTGAACTCCTTCTCGAACTCGACGCAACTGACGAACAGCTCGATTCTCCCATGCTCTTCTGCAGCGGACGTTCCGGTACCGCGACGGTAGACCCCTACTCTCCCGGCGAAAACCTCGACGTTCTCTTTGACACCATCATCGACTATATCCCCGCTCCCGAAGGCGAAATGGAAGAACCCCTCCAGCTCCTCGTTTCTTCCATCGACTATAACGACTACGTCGGTCGTATCGGTATCGGCCGCATCGAACGCGGTACCATCCGTCAGGGCGAAGATGCGCTCATCGTCAACTACCACAACGACGCCGCTCCCAAGAAGACCAAGATCGTTTCCCTCTACACCATCGACGGTCTCGGCAGAAAGCAGGTAGAATCCGCTTCCATGGGTGACATCGTCTGCTTCAGCGGCGCAGAAGACCTCACCATCGGTGACACCATCGTTTCTCCGCTCGATCCGACTCCGCTCGAATTCGTTAAGGTAAGCGAACCCACCATGGAAATGACCTTCCAGGTCAACGACAGCCCGTTCGCCGGCCGCGAAGGTAAGTTTGTTACCTCCCGCCAGATCCGCGAACGTCTCTACAAGGAAACTCTCAAGGACGTTTCTCTCCGCATCACCGACGGTGACACCACCGACAGCTTCAAGGTTGCCGGACGCGGCGAAATGCACCTTTCCATCCTCATCGAAACCATGCGCCGCGAAGGCTACGAAATCTGCTGCTCCAACCCGAAGGTTCTCTATAAGGAAATCGACGGTGTTCTCTGCGAACCGATGGAACATGTCACCATCGACGTTCCGGACGAATACGTCGGCGCAGTTATCGAAAAGCTCGGTACCCGTAAGGGCGAACTTCTCGAAATGAACAAGCACGGCGAACGCATGAAGATCGAATACTCCATCCCGTCCCGCTGCCTGTTCGGCTACCGCAGCGAATTCCTTACCGATACCCGCGGCGAAGGTATCCTGAATACCCTCTTCGACGGTTATCAGCCGCATAAGGGTGAAATCGTTACCCGCTACACCGGCTCCCTCGTTGCAAGTGAAGACGGCGAAGCAACCTCCTACGGTCTCTTCAACGCACAGGACCGCGGCGTCATGTTCATCGGCGTACAGACCCCCGTTTACGAAGGTATGCTCGTCGGCGAATGTCCCAAGAATATCGATATCCCTGTCAACGTCTGCAAGAAGAAGCATCTTACCTCCATCCGTTCCGCCGGTGCCGACGAAGCTCTCCGCCTCGTTCCGCCGAAGGTCTTCTCTCTCGAACAGGCAATCGAATTCATCGGCGAAGACGAACTCATCGAAGTAACGCCCAAGTCCCTCCGTCTCCGCAAGAAGATCCTCAACACCGAACTCCGTCTCAAGGCAGAAGCTAAGCTGAAGAAGCAGTAATATATTTTTTCCGGGGAAGAAACTTTTTGAAAAAGTTTCTTCCCCGGACCCCATCTTCCCAAACTTTCAAACAATTGATAAAAATAAAGTTGGGTGCAAACTTCTTGAAACAATGTACAGTCTATCAACTGCACGTTATTCCGAAAGGTCTGCACCCAACTTTGTTATTTTTCTGTATGAAAAGGTTTGGAAAAGGGGTTCGGGGAAAACCTTTTCCTTAAAAAGGTTTTCCCCGAAAAACTATATTTGATTATTATTCAAGGTCGTATGCCTTGCCGAGAATCTTGTCGAGAGACTTGCCGAGAGCCTTTTCAAGCTTCTTGTAAGCGGAGGAAAGGTTCGGGTTGTTGTTAACGAGATGGTCACGGATGAGGTACGGGAGTCTCTGGAAGCAGGATTCACCGAACTGGAAGGAGAAGTCGAATGCACGGCCTGCCATGATAAGTTCAACCATTTCCGCGGTGGTAGCGTCAGAGGAGTACTTGCCCTTCAGAGCCTGGTCATAGTATGCCGGGTAAACCATCTTGTAGGATTCTGCTGCCATTGCTTCGAATACGGTGGAAACGAAGTCGATTTCGGGAGCGGAGGTCAGCGGGAGACCGAATACGGTGAACTTGTCGTCCGCATTGGTGTAGTAGCCAGCCTGTGCTTCATCCCACTTCGGGAACGGAAGCATTGTATAAACAGCATCCATGTCGCGGAGCGTGTTATACGCAGCAGAGAAACGCATCGGAGCCATTACAAGCTTTTCTTCGAGGAAGTAGGTTTCTTCGTCGTACTGGGTAGCGAGCTTGGAGAAGCCGGTGTTGTTGTAGTGCATATCAAGGAGCTTTTCGAGCATGGAAACGGTCTTGTCGCTCATGAAGGTGATTTCGATGCCGTTTTCCTTGGAGTAGGAGCAAACCTTTTCGCCGAATGCGGTCAGCCACACGTCACCGGGGTTGGTGATCTGATAACCGAAACCGTAAACGTCGGAGGTGTCAGCCTTACCGTCACCGTTCTTGTCGATGTACATTTCGGAAATCATGCTGCTGAGCTGATCGAGAGTCCACTTGCCTTCCTTAACAAAGCCGTACATATCGTTGGTGGAATAACCGTAGTCCGCGAGAAGTTCGGTGTTCGCAAAGATCGCGTGGGTGTAGGTCATGGAGGTGATGGAAAGGTCGGAGCAGATCGCAAAGAGCTTGTCATTGATGGTCGCGCCGTCGTTTGCCAGCTTGTTGTGCCACGGCTGGTCAAGGTTTACGTTCGGAGCTTCGAGCCAGTTCATAACAACGCCTGCGTTGATCGGGTTGTAGGACTGATAGTCAAAGAAACCAACGAGGTGATAGTCGGGAGTACCTGCGGTAACGAAGGTCTTGATCGCGGTCTGGGTCGCGGTATCTTCGGTAGCGGAGATCTTAACGTCAAAACGGTCTTCGATCTTTACGTTACGGTTGTATACAGCGTCGTTGCAGGCGTCACCGTTGAGTTCTTCCACCCAGATTTCGGAAGAATACTGCCAGCCGGCAAAGGTTTCACGGGTCATTACGCGGAATTCCGCACCGTCATACTTTACTGCGGGAAGGTTGTCCGGGATGAGCTGTCTTCTTTCGTAGTCGGAAAGTTCTTCTTCAACGACAGCTTCGCCTGCTTCACCTGCCGTGGGAGTGGTGGTCGTCTGCGTCGTACCGGCTTCCGTATTCACGGTGCTTTCGCCGCACGCGAACATGGAGAACGCGGAGGAAAGCATCAGAGCAGCGAGAAGGACGGACATAAGTCTGTTTTTCTTCATATCATTACTCCTGAATTATTATGTAAAAATTCACGGACGCTTTCAAGGGAAATCCTCTGCTTCCCTTCCGCCGTCCGGATAAAGTATAAACTGTACCTAATATTATACGCTCTCAACCGATAATTGTCAAGAGTCGCACACATCACAAATTCCCCGCATATTCTGCCCATTTCCAAACTTCACACTTACCGGATGCATTCACATTTCTGTATGTTTCATATAATCCAAATAGACATCCATTACTATATATACAACCATATACACTATTTTTACACTTTATTTTATATTTTTAATATCATTTGTTCATAAAATAGTGACAACCAAAATTTCACTCCGTTTTTTGTGCAATTGTTTCATATATTGCCCCAAAAAGGGCGAAGAGGCACCCGTTCCGGGCACCTCTTCGGAGAAAATATTATACATTTACAACGGTTTTTCCGTCCGCGTATACTTCGATGATGCCGCGTCCGGGGAGTTCGATCTTCCAGGTTCCCGCCTGATCGGGAGTCAGTTCGAGCTTCGTGATCTGTCCGTTTTCCCATGCCGCAGAAACGGTCACGCCGCCGCGTGCACGGAAGCCGGTGAAGGAACCGGATACGTGCGCCGGGATCGCAGGAAGAAGGGAAAGTACGCCTTCGTGGCTCTGGAGAACCATTTCGCCGATACCTGCTCCGCCGCCGAAGTTGCCGTCGATCTGGAACGGCGGATGGTTGTCAAAGAGGTTCGGAAGCGTGGACTTCGTGAAGAGCAGACGGACGTTTTCGTATGCCTTGTCCGCCTTGCGGAGTCTTGCGAAGAGGTTGATGAGCCATGCGCGGGACCAGCCGGTATGTCCGCCGCCGCGTGCCAGTCTGCGTTCGAGGGTGATTTCGATCGCACGGTAGAGTTCCGGCGTATCGCGGGTGATCTGCGCCGCCGGATAGAGACCGAACGCGTGGGAAATGTGACGGTGTCCGGGTTCCGCTTCGTCGTAATCCTTGAGCCATTCCATCAGCTGACCGTGCTTGCCGATCTGGAGCGGAGGCATCTTCGCGCGGATCTCTGCGGCACGCTTCGCGGATTCCGGATCGATTCCGAGGATCGCTTCGCATTCGCAGTAGAAATCGAGCAGACCGCCGATGATCTCAAGGTCCATCGTCGGGGAGATCGCAAGATAAACGCCCTTCTTTTCACCGTTTACGTCCACGAGATAGCGGTTTTCCGGAGAGGTGGACGGACCGGAGTGCATATATCCGTCGCCGCCGTCAAAGAGGTAATCCATGAAGAATTCGGCGTTGGACTTGATGTAGCGGTAAGCGGTGTTCTTCAGGAAGTCCTTGTCAAGGGTATAGAGGTAGTGTTCCCACATATGGAACGCCAGCCATGCACCGCCGAGCGGCCACAGACCCCAAAGACCGTCAGCAGCAGCCGCGAAGCAGTAAATATCGGAAAGGTGATGAACGACCATGCCGCCGACGCCGTAGTTTTCACGGGCAACCTTTTCGCCGCCGGGAAGGAGATAATTGTTCATGTAATCGAACAGAGGCATCGCGCAGTCGCCGAGCCCTACCTGTTCCGCCTGCCAGTAGTTCATCTGGAGGTTGATGTTGGTGTGATAGTCCGCGTTCCACGGAGGCGTCAGACCGGTGGACCATACGCCCTGGAGATTTGCCGGAAGGGTTCCCGGACGGCTGGAGGA
Organism: Clostridia bacterium; assembly: GCA_017547755.1. Lineage (GTDB taxonomy): Bacteria > Bacillota > Clostridia > Oscillospirales > CAG-272 > UMGS1696. Next base: position 5,710 of record JAFYOX010000101.1, read on the forward strand.
GATCAGCAGGTACTTGCCGAAATTCCAGTAAAGCGACAGAAGCACCGGGTCATCCGCTTCGGGATCGTTGCGCAGACGTTCGATTCTTGCGCCGACGGACAGTTCTTCGAGCGCGGGATCACCGTCGATGGTGAGCTCGGAACGGTTCATCATCGCGGAGAAATCGGCGATATGTTCGGCAAGGAGGTCGTCCCAGCCGCGGTCCGCACGGAGCATGACCGCCGCGGAAGCGGAAAGAAGATCGTCGTACTTGAACGCGGTGAAAATGCCGGTGTACACTTCGATCTTCGTCGCGCCGGTGATCTTCACGGACGTACCGTCTGCCTTCGCCGTACCGTCGGTGAAAATACGCATGTAGACGGAGAATTTGTTGCCGCCTTCCGCCGTTTCGCAGGAAGCGATGATATCGGCATCGCGTACGTCCAGCTTTACGATATTTTCGCGCGCAAACGCAACGTCCGAGTCAAACGCACGGCCTGCGGAGAATTTCGCGCAGAGGAGACCTGCCGGGAACGACGCGAAGAATTCGCGCTTCCACGATGTGCCGTCCTTGTCGTAGGAAACAGCCGCAACGCCCTGTTCGAGGTTGATGTCGCGGCGGTAATTCGTGCATTCGTCATCCGCATGGAGCTTTACGCGCAGTTCGCCCGCATATTCGTACGCCTTGATGCGGTTGAAGCAGTCATTCATGTTCTTTTCTGCCCAGCAGTCCGCTTCGTATTCCCTGCCTTCCAGGAAAAGCTTGCGGATGTGATCGATCTTTTCGTCGTACTTGTCGATCTTTGTGTCCATCGGACCGCCCGCCCAGATGGTTTCTTCGTTCAGGCAGACCCGTTCTTCGGCAACGATGCCGTAAACGGACATACCGGAATGACCGTTCCCGACGACCGTGGTCTGGTCCCAGTTCGGCGCCGTGAAATCGGTGTGGAGAAGGATGTTCTTCATAAGTACCTCCCAATAATATGTAGGATTTAAGTTTCTTCGTTGTTCTGCACTTTCTTCGGACGTCCGCGCTTCTTCTTCGGCGGTTCTTCTTCCGCAGGAAGCTCATCCGGATCCGGAACCTCCAGTTTCCGGAATTCCGTTTTTTCCGGCGCGGCAATATCGGACAGCGGATTGTTGTTCATCGCCGCTTCCATCTGTTCGTTCGAAACGTGCGTGTAGATCTGCGTGGTATTGAGCTGTTCGTGTCCGAGGATATCCTTGAGCACGCGGATATCCACCTGCCCGGACTGATACATCAGCGTTGCGGCGGTATGGCGCAGCTTGTGCGTGGAATAATTCTTGTACTCCAGCCCCGCTTCCCCGAGGTATTTCTTGACCATCCACTGGATCGTCTTCACGGAAATGCGGTTCCCCTGCCCCGACAGAAACAGCGCGGTCTCGCCGCGGTTCTTCGCCGGAGCCGCGATCCGTACCGGAAAATACGCCGTCATGGCGGAGCGGCACGCGTCGTTGAGATAGATGATCCGTTCCTTTGCGCCTTTCCCCGTCACGCGGAGCGAGCGCAGTTCCGGGTCGATGTCCGGCATGCTGATCCCCGCCAGTTCCGACAGACGCATCCCGCAGTTGAGGAACAGCGTCAGGATGCAGTAATCGCGCACCTTCGTCTTCGACGTTTCGTCGTTCTTTACGGCGTCGAGCAGATCGACGCATTCCTCCATGCTGAGGTGCTTCGGAAGGCTCTTCTTCTGCTTGGGCGTTTCAATGTTGATCGCGGGATTGGTCTCGAACAGCATCATTTTTGCCGTGCAGTATTTATAGAATCCCTTGATGGCGGACAGTTTTCTCGCACGTGCGCTGACGCCGTTCTCACGCTTCGTATATGTAAAGGAAAGGAACGAGTAAATCTCGGAGGTCATGACCCCTTCAAAAAATTTCTGATCAAGGCCGGTGATATCGATTTCGTCAAAGACCTCTCCGGTCAGCGGCAGTCCGCCGCGCGACGCCGTGAGATAGCGGCAGAACGTCCGCAGGTCAAACAGATATTCGTTCACGGTTTTCTGCGAACATCCCTGGTAGACGAGTTTATAGTTGGCGAAGTCCTGAATCAGCTTCGGGAACTCCGCGATGAATTCGTGATCCTGCAATGTTGTCACCCCATGTGTACGGCTGTCCCGTACGATAAGTTTCTTCACGCTCTATTATACAACAAACTTTAATGTTTTAATGGATATTTTGTAAATTTTCGCTGTGAACACTTGTAATTGTGCGATAAAAACAATACAATATAGATACAGCGGAATTTACAGAGGATCATTTTTAAAGGACATATAAAATTCCCGTGATTCCCTCTCTCCTTTCCGGCGGAAAGCTGTCCGGAAAGGGCTTGACAAAAGAAATATTCCCCTATAATCAGGAGTACCTATGAAAGAATTCTGGAGCGAAAACTCAAAAATCATATCAAAAATGCTGCTGAATCAGTTCGGCGCGACCTTTCTCGGACTGATGGTAGTTGCCGCGGCATCGGCAGCCCAGAGTCAGAAAGCATGGCTCATGCTGTTTGCCAGCTGCTTTGCGGCGTTCTTCTACCTCTTCCTCATTTACGCAGTCGTCTGGGAACGCGGCGGTCATGACCGGATCAAGGTCGACGGCGGACGCGCGGTCGCAAAGCCGTGGACCGGTCTGTGGATCGCTCTGTGTGCGAATATCCCGAACTTCATCCTCGCTCTCCTCGTTCTCGTTTCCGATCCTTTCAAGGCATCGTACGAATGGGCGGGCAACATGAATCTCATCGGTCGTGCGCTCTGTCTTCTCTGGGAAGGCATGTACGCCGGCATCGTTTCCTACTTCTCGCCGAACAATCCGCTCATCCATCTTCTGTACATCGCACCTGCCATTCTTATCTCCACATTCGGATACCAGCTCGGTCTGAAGAATATGCGTCTGCTCTCCGTTTTCGAACTGAAGCCGCCGCAGAGCCAGCAGCCCAAGTCCTCCGACAAGCCGAAGATGAAATAATTGCAATTTTTCGGGAGCCGTGCCTCTCTTCAAAAACTTTTCAGCAATATAACAGAAACGTCTGTGCAGATCGTTTGTGAAGGATCATCGAATAACCGATCCATATGCGGAAAATACTATACCGGGGATTTCCCCGGTATTTTTCTTTGAGCGAGGTATTATTCATGCTTGAACACAGACCGTATTTTGAACCGCAAAGCGGTGCACCGGAAAACAGGATCGCAGAGATCGCCGCGGAATTCGCACTCTGCATGAAGCGCGGCGATTCTCCGGACAGTCCGGCGGCACAGTCCGCCGTGGAACGTCTGAAAGCCTGCTGTACCGACTGCGGCAGTAACCTGCCCGACGGCAGGGGTTTCCCGTTTGACGCGGAGATCTGCGGTACCGGCACTTCGGACTATATCAGCGACGCCGTCGCATTTTACAAAAAGGGACATTAACGTCCCTTTTGTATTTCGTTCAGATATTCCGCCGTGGATGCAAAGAGGACCGCCGCGACCTTCTGCCGGTATTCCGCGGTTTCCAGAAGAGCACGTTCCTCAGGATTCGAGAGAAATCCGCACTCGACCAGTACGGCGGGAACAGTAATGCGCTTCAGAATATAAATCGAGCTTGTCGCCTGTTTGGTCTCGCGCTCGTTTGCCGGATCGAGGTATTTTTTCGCATACGACTGGATGATCCGCGCAGACTGTGCACTTTCGTCCGTATTCGGCGAATAATAGACCTGCAGACCTTTCGACGACTCTTTCGGGAACTTGTTCATGTGCACGCCGACGTACAGCGCGGCACCGGATTCCTCCGCGATCCGCAGACGGGAACGCAGATCGTAGGATTTCTTCTTCCCGCGGTAATCCTCCAGATCATCGAAACGGTCGTAGAGCATACAATCGTCGGTACGGGTCATCTCCGATCGGATGCCGAACAGATCGTACAGATCCGCCAGACATCCGGCGACCTGCAGATTCAGGTCTTTTTCCAGCGTATCGCCGACCGCGGCACCGCCGTCTTCCCCGCCGTGTCCGGGATCGATCACGATCTGCGGCGGCGGAGTACCGTTCACTTCCGCCGTCGGTGCGGCGTCAATGCCTGCCGGACGTCCGTTCAGTGCGGCACGTCCGGCGAGAACGGCGGCTCCCATGAACAAAAACGCGTAAACGGTGTAATTCAGAACAAGCCGGGGAATATATTTCATAGCACGACCTCGCAGTTTTTTGCTACAGTATATTCCCTCTCCGGCGGTTTAGAAGTAAAATCTCACCGCATTACCGCAGAGCCGGGCGGAGTTCGCGCCGCATATAGGCTCCCGCGCTGACCAGCGCGTACTGCAGTGCCAGCGGAGATACACGACGGACTTCACCGTGATTGTCGACTGCGAGAGCCGCCGCCGTACCCGCCGCCTGTCCGGTGATGAAGCACCCGGGCATTACACGGATGGACGCTTCCATCTGACGGTCGGTTCCCATACAGCGTCCGGCGGTCAGGACATTGTCGAACGAAACGGGGATCAGCGAGCGGTACGGGATCCCGTAGGATTCGCCCTTGTTATAGCGGAGGTTCTTCCGGTATTCCTGCTCAAAGCGCGCCATTTCTTCTCTGCTCGTGTTCATGACATGAATGTCGACCGCGTAGCAGTAGCGTCCGATCTCATCATCAAAATCCGCGCGGTCGATGAAATCCTGCACGGACAGCGTATAATCGCAGGTGATCCGCCGGGATTCCCGCACGCCGAGCATTCCCGCCGTTGCGGCAAGCCGGACATCGCGGCATCCGCCGACGTATTCCCGGTAGAATTTCTGATATTCCAGCATGGAGCGCCGTCCCCAGACCATGGCATCGGAAACGGAGCGCTGATCGAGCGGATCGGTGCCGAAAATATGCCCGATATTGCCGCCGGCAAGCCCGTCTTCCCGGAAGGACATCCCGGTAAGATGCCGGTCTTCGTAGGTAAATACGCCGTCGTCAATGGCTTCTTCGAGGCGTGCACGGATGTCGGTGCGGAAATATTCCTCTGCGTCCGCACCTGTCCAGAGAGAACACAGGGTCGGCGGCATCGTATTGCCGTCTTCGTCGCCGCAGGAAAACTTTCCGCCTGCCATGGCAGTGAATTCGCCGTCGCCGGTACAGTCGATATAGACCTTCGCTTTCACGGCATACAGACCTGTCCGCGAAGTCAGAACGGCATATTCCACATGTCCGTTCTCCGCCGCGACGTCCGCGACCGTGGTGAAAAACAGGAATTCCACGCCCGCTTCGGTGATAATACGGTCGTATTCCCGTTTCAGTTCTTCCGCGTGGATGGGCGTCCACGACTGCGTGATCGGCACATCGCGCGAAACATTTCCGCGGATCTCCGCACCGATCCCGGCAGCAAGAAGGTTCGCGCCGTCATAAAATGCCGCAAACGACGGCACCATTCCGGAAGTTCCCACACCGCCGAAGCATCCCTGTGCTTCGACGATCAGCACTTTTTTACCCATCCGCGCAGCCGCGACCGCCGCGGCAACGCCGGCTGCACCGCCGCCGACGACCAGAACGTCGGTGGTATAGCGGATCTCAAGCTCTTTCCGATAGATCATGATGATTCCCCTTTCGAAAAATGATCGGAAAACAAAAGGAGATACCCGCAGGTATCTCCCATACATATTGCATTAATACGGTGTGGTCTTCTTCTTGCCGCCGATGTAGTCGCGTTCGAGAGAAAGAATACCGTTGTCCATGCGGAAGATACGGTCTGCGTGGTCCGCGATGGAAAGGTCATGGGTAACCATGATGAGGGTCTGACCCATTTCTTCACGGGTCTTGAGCAGAAGCTTGAGAACTTCGTCTGCGTTTCTGCGGTCGAGGTTACCGGTCGGTTCGTCCGCGAAGACGATGTCGGGCATGTTGATCAGCGCACGCGCGATCGCAACTCTCTGCTGCTGACCACCGGAAAGTTCGGAGGGCAGGTGGTTGAGACGTTCGGTGAGCTGAAGGGTTTCAACGAGACGGCGGAGCGTTTCCTGATAGGACAGGTCGGACTTGTTGCACATCATCGTCGGGATGAGGATGTTTTCAAGAGCGGTGAACTGCGGAACGAGGTTGTGTCTCTGGAAGATGAAGCCCATGTTCAGACCGCGGAAACGGCTGAGTTCGTCGGCATTCATCTTGGTGATGTCCTGACCGCGGATGAGAACGCGGCCTGCATCACAGGAGTCGAGACCTGCGCAGATGTGCAGGAACGTGGACTTACCGGAACCGGACGTACCGATGATCGCTACGAATTCCCCCGGTTCTACCTTGATGCTGACGCGGTTGACCGCGGTAATAACAGCATCATACTGCTTGTACTGCTTGATAACGCTTTCCGTTTGCAGCATATATTCAATCGTATCTGCCATAATTTAATCCTTTCTGTAGAGGGATGTTTCCCGGGGAAAACTTTTTTAAGGAAAAAGTTTTCCCCGGACCCCTTTCAAAAACATTTTAAAACAGGTGTTATATGAAATAAAGCTGAAATTTGAAGTTTTTGTAACGGAGTCTGTGCGGATACATCACGTGTATCCAAATCGCAGGTTCATTATTCTTCTCCGCCGAATTCGCCGGCACCGCCGTTCTGGAGAGAGTAGCGGTTCTTGTAGTAGCTGCGGAACGGGAGATATGTGGAGAAGAAGCCGCAGAATACGGACATTACGATGCTGATGAGGATCGCGTACCACGGCATATAGAAAACGTAGCGTACGTTTTCGCCCGTGAAGTACGGCATCATAACGTTGTAAACGTAGAACAGGATGTAGCTGCCCGCATAGCTGAGGATGATCGATACAAAGAGCGACATGACTGCCATGCACAGACCGCCCTGCAGGTAGATCTGCTTGATTTCCTTTGCGACCGCACCGATGGACTGGAGGATGTTGAATTCCTTTTCTCGCTTGGAGTAGTAGAGGCTCTGGGAGAAGAACCAGATCAGCGGAGAGATGCAGAGGATGAGAATGGAGATGCAGATGTAGAGTTCGTTGTAGTGCTTGTCACGTGCAACCGCGTTGAGAAGCGTGATGTCGCTGTTCACAACCTTGACGTCCCCGTAAACACGGCCCCATTCGCGGATTTCCGCGTACAGGCTCTTGACTTCGTCGGTGGAGATGTCACGGTCAACGTAAACGTTGAAGGAGGTCGCCTTCGGAGTCTTGCCGGTGATCGTCTTGTAGTCTTCCAGCGTCATGTAGATCGGAGTGGAACCGGACGGAACGTCATAGATGACCGCGCCGACGGTGAATTCCATGTATTCGAACTTGAAGAAACGGAGCTGTTCCTTGACAAGCGCACGGCCGGTGATATTGGAGTCAACGCTCTTGATCTGACCGGTCTTCTTGCTGATGTAGATCTTGTCGCCGACTTCAAACTTGTACGTGGGCACGTTGGAGATGGAGTCGCCGACGATGACGGTACCCGGCTGGGTAACGAGGCTGTTCAGGTCACCGGAATAGTCATAGTCTTCCAGGACACGGAGCTGTTCCTCGGTCATCGCGGTATAGAGAACGTCGTTGGAAACACGGTAGTATTCCCCGTCCTGACCGAGCGTGAAGTCATCGTAGTTGTTGCGGTCATAGGTAACGAGGTTCTTGAACGCGCGGACGTCCTTCTTGTTGGTGATCATGTGAGACGCGATGTGACGGGCTTCGGTAACGTTGTCGTTGATTTCAACGGCGCGTACACCGTTCATTTCGTACAGTTCGCGGCTCATGATTTCGTCGTATTCAAATCCGGACTGGGTCAGGTCGACGGTAAACTGCGGACGGGGGTATTCCAGGTCGGTCGTGTAGATATCGGCCATGTAAAGACCCATGATAAAGAGTGCACAGAATACGATCGCGGAGGTAAGCACCTGAATGTTGTACTTACGGAAACGCCAGAGAGAATAGAATTCGTACTTGGTCGGGAACTTTTCCGCGAAGATGTTGAAGGAACGGCGCGGAGAAGTTACGAGGTTGGAGTTGTCCTCGGTGATGATAAGGGACATCGGGTCCTTGATGGACATGACCTTCATCGGAGTCCATACGGACGCGAGGATAACGGCAAGGGTGAAGAGGAAAATCTTCAGAATGGAGAGGCCGTTGAACACGAAGCCGTATCCGGAGGTGCTGTAGATCAGGAAAGAGATCAGCGTGGATACGAGGATCGAAGGAATAAAGGTCACCACGAAGATGATGAACAGTTCCCAGAAGGAGGTGCCGAACAGCATCTTGAAGTCCGCACCGAAGGTCAGATAAATACCGTACTGGAACTTATACTGGTTGATACGGATGTTGTAAAGCTGCGTCAGCAGGAAGATTGCGACAACGAGGAGGATGAGCGTGATGAACACGAAGGTAACCGCATTGGCACGTTCGTTGTCCTCGAAAGTCATAAGAGCGGTGGATGCCTTGGAGAAGCTGGATCCTTCGGCACCGAGATTGGCGAGGTCTTTCTGATAACTCGATTCAAAGCGTTCGAGACACCAGTCGATATCTCCCGTAAAGAAGAGATATACGTCAAAGCGGTCTTCGCCCGTAAAATAGTTTTTGTATGCTTCCACATCGGTGACATTGAAAATCACGTCACTTTTGAAAACGGTTCCCTCGTCTTCAACCAGATAGTTCATCTGATCCTGGTTGAGGTTTTTCAGAACCATGTGGTAATTGTATTCCTCCATGATATGCTGATACTCGACGCGGTTGTTGTTATCGTTCGAGATCGACATCATACCGTAGAGGACCTGAACAATGATGATCGCAATGAAGAAGCATACGTACTGATTGAAGTTGAAGAATACGCTCTTCCATGCGATTGTCAGGCTTCTTTTTAAGTATTCAAATACTTTTTCCAAAACCGAACCGGCACATCGTTTCAGTGCCATCCTCCCGTTTAGTATTTCACGAGGTCATGATAAGACACAGGTGTTGATTATCTGTGATATTATATCATAAACCGCGGCAAAAAGATATTATATAATTGTGAACAACTGAATTTCCCATGGATTTGGAAGGTATAAATTTCAAGGGGATTTTTGTACATATTGTATATTGTCACTCTGTTGTGACAGATTTTTGAATTCCTGCGGGAATTCCCTCTTGTTTTCCGCAGAAAAATCCTGTATACTGTAACAAAATTTTTTCGGAAAAGAAAAGGAAAAACTCCCATGACAACTCTTGAACGGTTCCTCGAATACATCAAGATTCCCACACAGAGTGCGGAAAACACCGGCGTCTGCCCGACCACGGACAAACAGTTCGTGCTCGCACACCGTCTCGTGCGTGAACTGCAGGAACTCGGCGTTGCGGACGCATATGCCGACGAACACTGCTACGTTTACGCGCACATTCCCGCGACCCCGGGATACGAAAACGTCACCCGCGTCGGTCTTATCGCCCATCTCGACACCGCGCCCGATTTTGCGGACGAACCCGTGAACGTGCAGATCCTCCGCAATTACGACGGCGGCAATGTCGCGCTCGGCACCTCCGGCCGCACACTGACCGTGGACAGCTTCCCGCATCTTCTTTCCCTGAAGGGACGCACCCTGATCACCACCGACGGCATGACCCTTCTCGGCGCGGACGACAAGGCGGGAATCGCCGAGATCCTCACCGCGGTCGAACATATTCTGACACAGGATCTCCCGCACGGCCCCATTTCCATCGGCTTCACGCCCGACGAGGAAGTCGGAACCTCCGCCGACGGCTTCGACCTTGCCGCATTTGACGCGGAATACGCCTACACCGTCGACGGCGGTCCGGAAGGCGAAGTGGTTTACGAGACCTTCAATGCGGCTGCGGCGGATTTTGAAGTCAAGGGATTCAATATCCATCCCGGTTCCTCGAAAAACCGCATGATCAACGCTTCCCTCGTGGCAATGGAGATCAACGCGATGCTCCCGTCCGGTGAGATCTCGCGCTGCACCGAAGGCTACGAAGGCTTCTACCACCTCTGCGACATGGCAGGTTCCGTCGAATCCGCGGAACTCCACTACATCGTCCGCGATCACAGCGCGACAAAGTTTGACGCCCGCATCGGGACCCTCCGCCATATCGAAAAGCTCATGAACGAAAAGTACGGTGCCGGCACCGTCACGCTCTCCGTGCGCGAACAGTACCGCAACATGGCGGAGATCATCGAACAGCATCCCGCCGTTCTTGAAATCGCCGACCGTGCCATCGAACTCTGCGGCTTCCCCGTCGTACACTCTCCCATCCGCGGCGGCACCGACGGCGCGCACCTCTCCTTCATGGGTCTTCCGACCCCGAATCTCGGCACCGGCGGCTACGCGGCACACGGTCCTTACGAACACGTTACCGAAGAAGGTCTGGAAATGTCGACAAAGGTAATTGAAACGATCCTCCGGCTCTGGGCGGAAAAGGGCGCAAAATAAGGAATCAAATTGCGCAATAACCCTTGACATCTCATAAATTTCCGTTATAATTAATAATAGATTAAGTGTATAACGAACGTGGTGATACGCTTGAAAATAAGTCTGCGGCGCTGTCTGCGGACTCTCGCATAAATTCACTTACCGCACGTGCGTGTGCGGAGAAATGGAGACTACTTATGAAAAAGAATGCCGCTGTTATCGGTTATGGCGGAATGGGTGCAGGCTTCCACTGCAAGAACCTGCTGACCAGCGACGTCTGCAATCTCGCCGGTATCTACGATATCGACCCTGCAAAGCGTGAACTCGCCGCTTCCCGCGGTGTAAAGGTTTACAATACCCGCGAAGAACTTCTCGCCGACCCGACCATCGACATGGTCACCATCGCTACCCCGAACGACGTTCACGAAGAAATCGCGATCGCCGCTCTCGAAGCAGGAAAGAACGTTATCTCCGAAAAGCCGGTAACTCTCTCCCTCGAAAGCCTTGAACGCATGATCGCCGCTTCCAAGAAGGCCGGCAAGATCTTCTCCGTTCACCAGAACCGCCGTTTCGACATCGACGCTCTCGCAATGAAGCAGATCGCGGACAGCGGCGAAATCGGCGAAGTTATCAACATTGAATCCAGAATCCACGGCAGCCGCGGTATTCCGTCCGACTGGCGCGGTATCAAGAAGTACGGCGGCGGCATGCTCTACGACTGGGGTATCCACATCATCGACCAGGCGTGCATGATCCTCGGCTACGACGTCAAGTCCGTACGCTGCTCCTTCGACCACATCACCAACGACGAAGTGGACGACGGCTTCCAGCTCACCATCGAATACCACAGCGGCAAGAAGGCATACTGCGAAGTAGGTACCTACAATTTCGTTGACATGCCGAGATTCTACATGCGCGCGAAGAACGGTTCCGCGATCATCCCGCACTGGACGATTCCGGCACACGTTGTAAAGTGCAAGGCATGGCACGAATCCGACGTTCTCCCGGTTGTCAATGCAAGCGGTCTGACCAAGACCATGGCTCCGCGTGACAGCATCACCGTAGACGAATACGACATTCCGAAGCCGGTATCCGACGTACACGACTACTACCGCAACTTCGTACGCGCGATCGACGGTCTGGAAGAACAGATGGTCACCCACGATCAGATGCGCTGCATCCTGAAGGTTATCATGACTGCGTTCGAATCCGTCGAAAAGGGCGGCGACAAGGTCGTCTGGTAAGTTTGACAACATAAAATTTTCAAGGGGCTGTCGCAAATTAGGGTAAAGTTTCCAATTATTCAGTAACATACACAAAAAATCAAGTGTTAATCTTTCGAGATCAAATGATTTCTTGTGTATGTTGCCGATGAATTGGTTACGATTTCCTTATTTGCGACAGCCCCTTGTTGAAAGATGGTTTTTCCGAAAATTTTCTGAATGCACCTGCAAACATTCTGTAAGCAAAAAATAAAAAAGGATCCCAGCCATGATCTGTGAAATTCTCTGCGTCGGGACGGAAATCCTCCTCGGGGATATCGTCAACACCGACGCCGCATTCATTGCCCGCGAACTCGCTTCTCTCGGGTTCGCTTCCTATCATCAGTCCGTCGTCGGCGACAATCCGGCACGACTCCGTGCCGCCATCGACGAAGGACTCCGCCGTTCCGATGTGCTCATCATTACCGGCGGTCTCGGTCCGACCTGCGACGACATCACGAAGATCGCCGCCGCGGAAGCGTTCGGCCGCGGAATGCACACCGATGAAGATGTCAAAGCCGATCTCATCGCTTTCTTCGAAAAAATCGGCCGCCCGATGACCGAAAACAACCTCCAGCAGGCGGAAGTGCCGGACGGTGCGACCGTTTTCTATAACAAATGGGGTACCGCGCCCGGCATCGCGCTCGACGGTGAGATCGACGGCAAAATGAAGTACGCCATTCTCCTGCCCGGCCCTCCGTCCGAGTGCGAGCCGATGTTCGTGGAATGTGCGGAACCGTATCTGCGGAAATTCTCGCCGCACACCATCTACAGCCTGAACCTTCACCTCTACGGCATCGGTGAATCCGGTGCGGAAGCCATTCTCCGTCCGATGATGGAAGAAGCGGTCAATCCGACCATCGCGCCGTACGCCTGCGAACACGAAGTCCGCATCCGCGTGACGGCGTTTGCCGGCACGCTTGATAAAGCAAAGGCGCTCTGCCGCGAAACGGCGGACAAAATTTATAAAACTGACGTCGCGCCGTACATTTATTTTGAAACCGACACGCCGGACGACGCAAAAAATGCAGTCGTTCTTGCAATGATCGGAGAACTGCGGAAGCGCGGTATGACGTTTGCGACCGCCGAAAGCTGCACTGCCGGCATGATCGCCGCCCGCGTCGGGGATATCGCAGGATGTTCCGACATTCTGCTCGGCGGCATCGTATCCTATGCCAATTCCGTGAAGGAAAACGTTCTCGGTGTTCCTGCAGAAGTTCTGCGTGATTACGGCGCGGTCTCCGAACCGTGCGCGAAGTACATGGCGGAAGGTGCGCGCCGCGTGACCGGTGCAGATATCGCCGTATCCGTCACGGGCATCGCAGGCCCCGGCGGCGGTACGCCCGAAAAGCCGGTCGGCACAGTCTGCTTCGGCATCGCGGACGCCGAAGGTACCGAAGCATTCACCGTTCACTTCAACGGCAGGAACGACCGCTCGAAGATCCGCCGCCTGACCGTCGCCCGCGCGATGATGACCGTCATCCAGCGGCTGAGAAAGTAATTTTTTCCGGGGAAACCTTTTTGCAAAAAGGTTTCCCCGACCAGCTCCGCTGGTCGGAGCCGGTCCCCATCCAAAAAACTTTTATACTATGAAAAAGATTTTATTTCTGCTGATTGCTGTGCTTGCACTGGCGTTCGGCGGCTGTTCGGAGGAAAGTGCTGATGAAATCTCCTCTGAAGTCACGGAAAGTGCGCAGGAAACGGTGTCCGACATCGTGTTTGCAAAGCGCGGCGAAGAATGTGATTTCTGGCTTACCTACAACGTCGACGTCGAAGCCGACGAACGGGACGATATTCTGCAGATCCGGTATGCGCTCGACGAAAAACTGGATGTGAAGATCCGTCCGCTCGACGACTATGATCCGGACAACGAAAAGCCGTGCGAGATCATCGTGAATTCCGAACGCCGTCCGGAATGTCTCGAACTTATGAACACCCTCTCGGAAAACGAGTACGCCATCAAAACGATCGTTTCCGAGTCCAAAACAAGCATTATCATTGCCTACAAAGGAGGATACGCGCGTATGTGTGCCATCGAAAACTTCATTGAAAATTATGTCGGCGAAGACGAAGCAAAGGTTCCCGCGAACCTTGACGTGACCGAAAAGGTCAAGCCCCTTCTGATCGAATCCGGCATCGAACAGCTCCGTGACCCCTGCATCGTCTACGACAACGGCGTTTACTACGCCTACGGTACCGGCTGGATCTGCTACAAGAACACCTCCGGTTCTCTCGACGGAAAGTGGGAAGGCCCGTACAATGTTGCGGAAAAGCCCGCGGATGCAAACGGCTGTCAGTGGGCGCCGGAAGTCCACAAATGGGGCGGAGCATTCTATATGTTCACAACCTATCTCTCCGCTTCGACCGGTCACCGCGGATGCACGATCATGAAGTCCGACTCCCCGATGGGCCCGTTCGTTGAGATCACGGACGGCCACATCACGCCGAAGGACTGGGACTCCATCGACGGTACGTTCTATGTGGACAAAAACGGCGATCCGTGGATGGTCTTCGTTCACGAATGGACCTCCACCGATGACAGCATCGGCCGCATGGCATGCGCGAAGATGAACGCTGATCTGACGGAATTCGTCACGGAACCTGTGGAAATGTTCCGCGCGGACGATCCGGCATGGGCGACCAACGGCGTCACCGACGGCTGCTGGATGTACACCACCGAAGCGGGCAGCCTGCTGATGATCTGGTCGAACTGGGACAAGTACGGCTACTGCGTCGGCATCGCACGCAGCGAATCCGGCGACATCACCGGTCCGTGGATCCAGGAAGAAAAGGTTCTCTACTCCAAGTCCATGACCGGTCAGTACGACGGCGGCCACGGCATGATCTTCACCCACACCGACGGTCAGATGTATTTAAGCATCCACTCCCCGAACAGTGCTTCGGCAGGACGCAAGGAAATGCCCGTCTTCGTTCCGATCCGCGAGGAAAACGACACGCTGGTCTGGGACAAATAATCGTTTTTTTCCGGTTTCTCTTCCCGGATGTCCAAAGCGATATCTCTGTGAAATTCTGTGCAATCCCATCGTTTTCCCATGGAAACGATGGGATTTTTCATTTCTGAACCCTGTATAGTTTCACAATTCCCACAAAATAATATTGACTTTTTTCAGAAATATAGTATAATGAACACATCATACTATGAACGACAAACTCATCCAAGGAGGAAAAATTCATGAAGAAATCTCTCTCCATGCTTCTTGCGCTTCTTATGCTTCTCCCGACCTTCACCGCCTGCGCGGAAAGCGGCACCAACGAAGAAACCACCGCCTCGGCTTCTTCCGATGTTGCTCCCGAAGTTGCAGAAGAAGTTGTTCCCGAAGAACCCGAAATCACCCGTCAGACTATGCCCGACAATCTGCCGGAAGGTCTCGATTTCGAAGGCATCGACATCAACATCATCCACGTCAACTCCGACAAGCACAAACGTGAACTCTATGTTGAAGAAGACACCGGCGACGCACTGGATTCCGCCATTTATGCCCGCAACCTTGCTGTGGAAGAACGTCTGAACATCAAGATCGCGCCGATCGCGGGCGAACCGCACACGGCAGCGCAGACGGCCGTTACCGCAGGCATCGACGACTATCAGGTCGTCGGCGGTCAGCAGTATCAGCTGATGAAGCAGGCAACGCAGGGTCTGTATTTCAACCTCAACGAAATGAAGTACATCGAAACCGAACAGCCGTGGTGGGCACAGAATTTCATTGAAGCGGCGACCATCGGTAACGAACGTCTCTATTATCTCACCGGCGACGCAACGATGACCATGCTGATGAACATGGGCGTCATCTACGTCAACAACTCTATTTTCGAAAATATGTACGGCCCCGTTGACGATCTGTATCAGATCGTTCTGGAAGGCGGCTGGAACTATGACGTCATGCAGAAGTACATCGAAGGCACCTACATCGATGCCAACGGTGACACCACCCGCGATGTAAACGACATCTACGGCTTCGCGGCACACACGATCAGTATGATGGACTATCTCGTCGGCGGCGCGGACTTCCGTTTCTGCGACTATGACGACGAAGGTTATCCTTACCTCATCATCAACACCGAACGCGCGGTTTCCTTTGCGGAAGAACTGCAGCGTCTGATGTACGAAAACTCCGGTACCTACATTCTTGAAGGTTCCGTTGCCGGCGAACAGACCGGTATCGCAAAGTTCTCCGAAGACACGCTGATGTTCCTCCCGTTCCGCGCGGAAACCTCCGAACAGCTCCGTGACATGGAAAGCGACTACGCGATCCTTCCCTGCCCGAAGTTCGGCGAAGATCAGGAAAACTACAGCACGGCGGTTCACGACTCCGCGACCGTTCTCTGCATCCCGATCACCAACGTAGAACGTCTTGACGCGACCTGCGCATTCCTCGAAGCATTTGCGGCAGAATCCTACCGTACCGTTACCGACGTATACTTCGGCACGCTTCTGAAGGAAAAGTTCGCACGTGACGAAAACGTTGCAACCATTTTCGACATCATCCTCGAAGGCGTATACTTTGACTTCGCATGCCTGCACTCCTACGCGCTGAACTCCATCGGTCAGATCTTCCGTTCGACCACGTCCGACCGCGGCGCGACCTTCGCTTCCTTCTATCAGAAGAATGCAAAGGTTTATGACAAGACGATGCAGAAGCTCGTTGCGGCATACAAGGGCGAATAATCACCGAAAAAATACTCTGAAGAGGGACTTTTGCCCAAAGAGTCCCTCTTTCACACGTTCTGAGACTCAATTTTATATATTTCACAGTCAAACAACAGGAGAACAGTCATGAAAAAAATCACAGCCTTATTTCTTGCACTTCTCATGCTCCTTCTGACCGCCTGTGCGTCCTCCAATCCGGAAACGCCGGACGCAGGTGCCGCGGAAGAAGCTGCAGGGGACACTCCTCTTGCAGAAGAAGAAATCATTCCCGAAGAAACGGAAATTCAGGACGAACTTCCGGAAATCAGCTTTGAAGGTTCGGATTATGTGATCCTCACCCGTAACTGCTGCGCATCGCACACCAACGGGATCTACATTGAAGAACTGACGGGCGACGTTGTCAACGACGCGGTTTATGACCGTAACATCGCACTGGAAGAACGCTTCAACATTCACATCGCACAGCCGCCGCTCGGCAGTGACGGTGACCCGACGATGATGACCGCCTCCATTCAGGCAGGCGACAACGCCTACGACGCGGTTCTCTACCACTACCGCTACATGGGTTCCTCTGCGGCGGCAGGCTATCTGCTCGACACGACGATGGCGAACTACATTGACTACGAAAAGCCGTGGTGGTACCAGGGTGTAAACGACGCGTACTCGGTCGGCGGACACTACTACGTTCTCACCGGTATGTACGACCTTGACAACTACTACGACACCGTCTGCACGTACTTCAACATCAACATGATGAACGAACTGTACCCGGACGAAGACATCTACTCGATCGTCAAGGAAGGCCGCTGGACGGCAGACATGCTGGAAACCCTCGCGGAAGGCGCGACCCTCGACCTGGACGGCAACGGCACCATGGACCACGGTACCGACCAGTTCGGCTACGGTCAGGACAACGGTTACTCCTTCGTATACCAGTTCTCCTGGGACCAGCCGATCACATCCCGTGACGATGCCGGCATCCCGACGCACTGCATCAACACCGAAAAGCAGGTACAGGTTGTTGAAAAGCTGTATCACACCCTCTTCGAAGCATCTCCCGTCATCAAGAACGAAGACGGCAGCGCCCGTATGACCGCATTCAAGGAAGGCCGCTGTCTGTTCATGGTAGACCGCCTCTTCGCATCCGTTCAGCTCCGCGACATGGAACAGGACTTCGGTATCCTTCCGATGACCAAGTTTGACGAAGCGCAGACGAACTACTATTCTCACGCAACGGCGCACACCTCCGCAGCCGGCATCCCGATCGGCAAGACGCAGGAAGAAATGGAAAAGTCCGCGATCATCCTCGAAGCGATGGCAGCAGGCGGCTTCAAGCTCATCCGTCCCGCCGTTTACGACGTTGCTCTCAAGAGCAAGTACGCCCGTGACGACACAACCTACGAAATGATCGACCTCGTTATCCAGGGCCGTACCGCCGACTTCGCCGACGTCTTCGACAACTGGGGTCTCTCCTACACCCTCGACATCCTCGTCGCAAGAAACCAGAGCAAGGAATGGGCTTCCCACCACAAGTCTCTCTCCAAGTCCCAGGCCAAGCTCATCGAAAAGACCGTTAATCAGTTCCTTGAACTCGGTAACTGATCAAATATTGTTTTGCTGCAAAGTCTTGAGGGGAACCTTTTCAGAGGAAAGGTTCCCCTCAAACTCCCTTCCAAACCTCTTTCATCTGCTGCAGGTCGTTATGTCTGTGCAGATTTTTTCTTTTGAAAAAAATTTTTGATGGGTCTGTGCGCTGACATATAGGATATCCCAGCCGACAGGGGTGGAGCGATCCAAATTATAGGGAGTAGTGGAAACGGAAATCAGGGACCGCCGAGACCCTGATTTCCCACGCCGGCTTCAGATACGATGATACAGTGCGTCACGTTAGAATTCAGCTACATAAAGGTATACACCGCACTCCTTGGCTGCCGCCGTTCGTGCTTTGCGTCAGTTAAACTGTATGTCAGCCGCTCTGACTATCGAAAAGCGCGGACGGCGGCATAGCCAAGCCGCGCGGAGTATCTCTTACCGTAGAAGGATATCTTCATTTCGCACGAAATCACGTATATCCCTCACGGCGTGGGA
>JAFYOX010000102.1 GCA_017547755.1 Clostridia bacterium
GTACAACTGCCACGCTTTTTGGTTGGAAACCAGACAGTACAGATACGGCTCGCCGATTTCCTTTTCCAGAATGAGATTCACCAGATATTTTACGAAATTTTTCCCGAATCCCTTGCCTTGCTGAGAAATCCGGATGGCGACATTGTCGATCTCTGCGCCGTCAATATGCGCACAGCCGAGGAGTTCGCTGTCCGATTCGTAGACATAGCGTTCGTCTGCCGTAGCCGCACAAAGTGCCCGGGCTTCCTCATCCGCGGGATACGGGACGGAGTCGGGATCATGTCCGGTTTCCAGCCGCATAATGTGAAATGCTTCCGCGGACAGGGTATAGGCCTCGAAAAAATCTTCGTCCCGATGCTGACGTATGGGAAGTTCCGGAAGTTCAAACCGTTCTCCCGGATAGGTCATCACAGACGAGCAGAATTTTGTGACAAATCCGCACTTTTCGGCAAGGTTTTTCGCAATTTTATTGTTGCTGTCATAGGCAGTGGCGATACTCCGGAGCGGAGAAGACGTAATCCGCTGTTCTGCGGCACAGACTGCCGGATATCCGTATCCGCAATGACGGTATTCCGGAAAAATATAGATGTATACATACGCATCCGGATCATCGTGAATACAGGCGATTCCTACGGTTTCATCGGCATGGCAGACGGAATAAAGATCCTCACTGTTCTGAGAGACATTCTCATAGAATTCCGCGTCTGCATCCGTCCGGTCGATCTGCGGCAGATAGACGGACACATCGGTGATTTTTCGGACGGTGATCTGCATCCTCTCCCACAGCCCTTCCTTCTGTTCCATACCGAAGCGCAGAATTTTCCACAGCTCCACGACCGCTTCGGGACCGTAGGACTGCATATAGGAGATGTGCATCTGGATCGCTCCGTCAAAGATCCGGTCATACTCGGTTCTTGAAATTTCACCTTCACCGAAATATCCCCGCAGAAAACTCTGCGCCAGATCAAACCGGTATCTCATCGCTTTTGTGGTGTGATTGAAATCCACAAACTGCATGATGAACGGCCATCCGAGATCCAGATAGCGGCTTCCGATGCCGGTGTCATCCAGATCGATGAAGATTACCTCTCCGTTCTGCCGTACCATCGTATTATGCGGCCCGAGATCCGTATGGACAAAACACTGGTCGAGCGTTTCAAAATCGGGAAGGGCATCGAGGATCGCGTCAAATTCTCTGACAAAACTGCGGTCCCGGAACCAGGCGTAAAAACGCTCTTTTCGCTGGGAATCCGGCGATTTCAAAGAGTATCCCTGCAGGGCATGCAGTTTTTTTGCCGCCGCTCCGAGCAGGAATGCATCTTCTGGCGTCTCTTCCATCTTCCGGCCGCCGATGAATTCCATCAGATAGAACCAATATTCCGCATGGCGGACATAAAATTCGCCGGTTTTCGTCGGATACAGCTTCGGTGCCATGCCGTATTCGTTTCCCAGAAACAGATGTGCCTGTACATTGCTCTTTACTGTGGTTTCCGGGATACTGCACGGAAGTCCTTTCAGCAGGTAATCCTGCACACCGGTGCGGATTCTGAGGATCAATCGGGACGATTCTTTGTTGAACTGTTCGCAGATCTCGGGAGAATCCAGTTCCCAGTGTGTCAGAACGGTTTCGGTCAGATGAAGATTATTTATTTCCGGATGTGTCATCAATGCTCTCCTTATATTTCATGAATTCCCGTTTTTTCGATGGAATCGTCCGGCAGGACGGGATTTATCCAATCAGAAAATGCCGTTGTTGTATTTCTTCTGCACCGCGATGATGCAGGCGATCCCGAGCGTTAAGCCGACAAACAATACCGCCACGGCGATCCTTGCAACCATTTCCGAATCCCCGAACAGTCCGATAACACCGCTGAGGAACAGTGCCGCGGAAACAATCAGCATCGCTTTTCCGAACGCTTTTCCGTAGGCGGCAGGATCGGTGACTTTCGTCTGATGATAATCATGGATCAGATCGGTTTTTCCGCGATAGATCGCAAGACTGACGGCTCCCATCGGTATTGCTGTCAGAAACATGATGATGGAATAGAGAATCATATGAATTCCTCCGTGAGATTCCTGTTTTTCGGACGCTTTTCATATGTCTATCATACCATATCACCACCGTTTTTTCAATCCGAAACTTGTTTTTCTTCCCATTCCTGTGCTATAATAAAACAAAAACTCCCGAAAGGAGCACATCATGCTGATTACCAATCCCGCATCTCTCGAACGTTTTTCTTCCGCCAACCGTCTATGGCAGGGGATCCCGTCCATTGAAGTCACCGCGAACGGACGCATTTTCGCGGTGTTCTACAGCGGCGGCGAGACCGAATGCTTCGGCAATTTCGCGGCACTTGTCATGAGTGACGACGGCGGCGCGACGTTTTCCGAACCTGTCGCCGTGGCGTATGTCGGTGAAGACGCCCGTGCGTACGACAGCTGTCTCTGGATCGATCCGCGCGGACGGCTGTGGTTCATCTGGTCGGTCATGCCCGATTCCCGCGTGGAATTCGCGCTCTGCGAGGATCCCGACGCGGACGGACTTGTCTGGAGTGACGTCCGTCTTCTCGCGCATGACATCATGCTGAACAAGCCCATTGTTACGGCGGAAGGGTGGCTTTTCCCGGTTGCCGTGTGGAAACCCGGGCTGACCGCCGGACTTGCGGGCGGATCGGACGGTCTCCACGAAACCGGTGCGCATGTCTATCTCAGCCGGGACGAGGGCGAGACCTTCGAAAAGCTCGGCACCGTGGATGCGCCCGAACGCTGGTTTGACGAACATATGCTTCTCGAAAAGAAGAACGGCGACATCGAAATGTACATCCGTACCCGCTACGGCATCGGAAAAGCCGTGTCATCGGACGGCGGACGTACCTTCGGCGAGGCGTACGACAGCGGACTCGGCGGCCCGAACTCCCGTTTCTACATCGGACGTCTCCGTTCCGGACGGATTCTGCTCGTGAATCACTACAATTTCCGCGGCAGAAACAACCTCACCGCGATGCTGTCCGATGACGAAGGCGAGACCTGGAAAGGCTTTCTCCTGCTCGACGGCCGTGACAATGTTTCCTACCCGGACGTAAAGGAAGCGGACGACGGCTTCCTCTACATCATTTACGACCACGAACGCGGCGCACGCTACAGCAGGGACGTGGACTACAGCACCTACGAAAAGGCGATCCTTATGGCAAAAATCACGGAAGCGGATATCCTCGCGGGCGAACTCATCACCGAAGGAAGTCAGCTGCGCATGACCGTCAGCCGCCTCAGCTGAACCACTTATAAACATAAAACAAAGAACAAAGTATACGCAGATTCCAAAAATAAATCTGCACATACTTTGTTCTTTCCTTTGCGCGAAAGTTTTTGAAAGGGGTGCAGGGGAAAACTTTTTTCAAAAAGTTTTCCCCTGCAAAAAACTCATTCATCAATCCGTTTTGCCCATGCGTGACCGATGGCGGCGATGAGCTTGAGGACTTCGGTGTGGACTTCCGGCGGATATGCCGAGAAGATGCGGAAGGTTTCGAAGGCGAGAACGCCCGGATAGCCGATATCCTTCAGACCGGCGACGAACGCGTCCCAATCACAGATGTGGCTCGCGTTGTTGGCGAGGCAGGAGTAGGGGACGAGATGCTGGTCATCCATGCCGTTGTTGTCGTGGATGTGGAGGATGGTCAGGCGGTGACCGAGGATATTGATGAAATCGCGGATGTTACGGCGGGTCAGGTTCGCGTGACCGATGTCAAGGCAGAAGCCGAAGTAATCGCCGCCCGCTTCTTCGTTGAGGAGGTCGATCATCTTTACGGCGTCTTCCGCAACGTCGAATCTGCCGGCGATCAGGCGGTTCGGACGGGAAGTGAAGATGTTCTCAAGGCAGATCTTGACGCCCTTGTATTTGGTGATGTACGGGATCAGTCCGCGGTAGAGGGCGAGGTTATAGTCCCATTCGGTGAACTTCGACGGTGCACCGACCGGATGCACGACGATAGCGGGACAGCCGACAAATTCGCAGACGGCGAAGCACTTGTCAAACGCCATGGCGAGATAAGCGTTCACGTCGTCCTTTTCGGGGTACCAGCACGGGAACGGCGCGTGCATCTGACCGATTTCGACGCCGGTTTTCTCTGACGCTTCCTTCAGCGGCCGGAAGAATTCGAGGATATCCTCGACGGGCTGATCGAAGAAGGTCGGCTGAAGCCCTTCCTTGGAAAGCTTGCCGGGGCTGAGGTAGTGGTCGATGTTGAAGTCCACGGCTTCGAAGCCGCAGCTTTTGATGTACTCGAACGATTCGAGCGCCTTGGAATGGTCATACCAGTCGGCGGACTGTACGCCTACTTTAAGCATGAGTATTTTCCTCCTGTTCGGATAAATTTTGTATTTTCAGAAGATACGAGCGTTTGGGGTATCAAAATCAGACGTTCACCTCAATGCCGAACTGAGCGCCGTACGCCTTTGCCTTATCAGGTTCGCCTGCGTTGAGATACCAGTCGCGGTAAGCGTGCTGACCGGGATTTTTCTTCGAGAGTTCGGTCGGTCTGCCGTCGGGTCTCTGGTTGCAGGAGAGCAGTTTGACGCCGGACGCGAGGATTTTTTCGAGAAGTTCGTCCCAGTTCGTGAGTTCGGGCGTACCGGAGCCATGGACCCACTGGATGCCCTTGATATCCTTGATGGCGAGAAGCTGATCGAGGTGGGGGATCTGACCGATGCCGTCCATATGGTAGACGGCGTTTTTCATTCGTGCGGCGGAGGAAGCGAGTTCCGGCGCAACGAACGTGCGGAACATATCCGGGCCGATCATGTAGGAGAAGTCGCTCTGGAGGATATACCCGGGTTCTTCGCCGTAGAGGTTGTACCACTGGGAATATCCGCGTGCTTCGGGAGCCATGAAGGCGTTGATTTTATTATAGTAGACGAACCACAGTTCCTGGATCTCGCGGACACAGCGGAGGACCTCGTCGGGATCGTCGTACAGGTCCATGAGCAGATTTTCGGCACCGCGGAAGCTCTGCAGGACGTCCATGACGCCGCCCATATCGACCATGCCGACGACGACCTGACCGTGCCACTTTTCCATCGCGGCTTCATAGACGTTCATGACGCGGCGGAAGTACGGATTGTTTTCGTCGTATTCGAAATGCAGTTCTTCGATCGGGATATTTTCGCGCGGCGGCTGGAACCACACGGTGGACGGAGCGCCGACGGGGGTACATCCGAGGAATGCGGCAAGCACGCCGGGGCCGAACGCAGTCGTCGGGAACATCGGGAAGCCGTCGCCGTGCCAGCGTCTCGTGGAAAAATGCCAGTCATGCGCGTCAACGAACTGTTCCGGCGAGATCGAAAAGTCCCATGCGGTCGGGAACTGCAGCGTCGGATTCTTCGACGGTTCGCGGCTCGATTCATGTCCCATCGTGATGATCGGCACGATCGGTCGCTCAAGCTCGCCGTTCCACCACTTCCGGTAATTCTTCCTGAGCTGTTCATACTGCTCATCCGTGAAATGAATATGACTTTCGTTCATTTGGTTTTCTCCTTTTTTTATATTTCTGACGTTTTTCTTTGATTATACTATAAAATGGGGGAAAGTGCAATGGGGGAGACGGGGGATACGGTCGCTTTTTGAAAAAAGCTCCGCAAAAACTTTATACTGTTGTAGCCATCTTTTGCAGTTGATATGGGTTTGAAAGGGAATTTTTGATGGGATTGTGCGCTGACATTTCGTTTGTCCCAGTCGACAAAATGGGAGCGATCCAAAGCCTGAGAAAGGGTGGAGACGGAAATCAGGGCATTCGCTCCCTGATTTCCCTCGCCGTATGGGATAACCGGGATATTGTGCAATCGTTTGAAATCCTTCTACATTTTATTGGGTTTCCGCGCGGCTTGGCTATGCCGCCGTCCGCGCTTTATGTTCGTTCTGTCGGCTGACATAAA
>JAFYOX010000103.1 GCA_017547755.1 Clostridia bacterium
ACAATAGGGCTCGAACCTATGACCCTCTGCTTGTAAGGCAGATGCTCTCCCAACTGAGCTATGCTTCCGTTGAATCTGCTTTGCAGATTCTGGAGTTTGCTTCGCAACCTCCGCTCTGCTTTGCTTTTTTGTCTTTCAGGTTTCCCCTGCCGACGGATGATATTATATCACAGCCATTCTCGTTTGTCAATACCTTTTTCAAAGTTTTTTTGATTTTTTTGAAAGTTTTTTTCGGAGACGTTTTGGGGCAGAAAAACAGGGCAGTCCGGATGGACTGCCCTGTCGGGAGTTAAGAATTATCCAATCATGGGAACGCTGACTTTCTTGTAGGTTACGTCGTCATTTACCAGCTGGAATACGATTTCAACATCACTTCCCGCACCGCTCAGAAGCTTGATCGCTGCGCTCTGCTTGCTGTAATCAAATTCCTTGACGTCACCCTTGGAAACTCTGAAGGAGCCGATTTCGCCGCCGCTCTGACCATCCTTGTACAGATATACGGTAACATCACCGGAATAATCCGCTTCAAGGGTAATCACATAGTCACGGATATCCACTTTGGTTACACGGATACCGGTCTTGCTGGTCGTGGAATTATCTCCATCATCTTCCGTGGAAGTGTAATCGGACAGATTTACAACCACAGGATTCAGGAAAACTTCATCTCCGTCGGTATCATCGACTGCAACGCAGAGAACGAGATACTTGTATCCGTCATCCGCATCATAAAGTTCTTCGAATTCTTCATTCTTATCACAAGCGTAATTGCCCTTGTCGGAAGAAGAAATGCTGTTATATCTGCTTTCGAAATTTCTGTCCGATACCGAAGGCTTTTCGTCGGTGAAGTAGTAATACAGTCTGCCGTCAATCAGCGCGGTAAAGGATACTTCATTTTCGTCAACACCGTCTACTCTCAGACCGGTTCCGCTGATATTCGCATCTTCCACTTCCAGAATTACCGGATAGCAGAACTTGCGGTTATCGGAATCACTGTCTTCCGGCAGGAAGGCGAGAACAAGATACGGATACACTTCAAAATCAACATCATCGTCAATTTCGAAGTAATGCAGGCTTCCGCTGGTCACGTCAACCTGACCGTACAGATAACTTCTGCTTACATCATCGTAGAAATCTTCGAATTCGGAACTTGCCACTGCGGAACCGTCTCTGGAGAAGAAATACCATACTTCGCCGTCCGCTTCCGTCTTGAAGTATACATCATCTCCGTTGACATACGGAGCAATTGCAAATCCGGTATTGGAGGTAGCATCCAGGCTGATTACAACAGGGGTGTATTCATTGTCCTGATCGTCAATAAACATCAGTGCCATGTAGGGATAATCCTGTGCGTAGTACTGATTGTATTCGATCGATTCCCAGGAATCGCTTACGCTTACGATGTCCTTATAACGATTGGCGAGTCTCTCATATTCCGTCTTGAAGGCTTCAATGGACGGAGCCGCTTCACTCTTGGTGTAGTAATACATCACGTCACCATCGTCCTCGGTCTTGAAACGAACAGCCTCTTCAACGATTTCCGGACCTTCCCTGAAGCCGGTACGGAAGTCAATATTCAGAGCCACGGGCTGCATCCAGTCACCACTGCTGTTCTTGAGTGCAATGATAAGATAAGGATATTCTTCGCTGTTCTCAGGGTTATACTCAAACGTACCCGCCGAATTCTTGGTCACATCAATACGCTTCGCATATTCCGCACGGTTGTATTCCGCCTTGTAATCTTCCGGTGCGGGGAGGCTGGTGTCTTTCGCATAGTAGTAATACAGTTCGCCGGAAATGCTGGTCTTGAATTCTACGGTACCGACATTCTTGAGGGCGGGACCGGATACAAAACCGTTGTCACCGGCGGAAACAACAACAGGCGTATAGTAGGAACCTGCTGCGTTTCTGAGCATCAGGATAACGTAGTTGTAATTCTTGAGATACTTGGTGCTCAGACTGAGACTCTGCGTACGACCGGAAACAATGCCGTCACTGCTTTCCGCGAGAGCACTGTCAGCCTTCATGTAATTTTCCAGGAATTCCATCTGCGTCATCTTTTCGCCGGACTCGGAGTAGTACCAGTACAGCGTGCCAGCTTCCGCGGCAACAAACTTGACCGTGGTTGCATCCGCCAGATAAGGAACGGTGGAGAAGCCGGTACCGTCCGTATTGGTGTTCGGGATCAGAACGGGAGCGTACTTTCTGCCGTCTGCCTGAAGCTGAAGAACCACATATTCGAAGTTCTTGACGGAACCTGCGGAATAGGTCATTTCGGTCGTGCTTTCGCCGGCACTGACGTTAATCATGCCGTTATAGGAGGCAACGTTGTAATAAGAATCGTAATCTGCGGTCGTAGGAACGCCGGAGCCGTTGGTATAATAGTAGTATACCTTGCCGTCAACTTCCGGGAAGAGATTGAGGTAGTAGTTCGAGCTGTCAGAGGTAACGAACGGCGTCATGGAGAAGGATTCCTGCGCATCGCTGGAGCCCTGATACGGCGTGCCTCCAAAGGAAGCAGTCAAACCGCTGCCGATCCGGAATTCCGCCGGAACCATGGAGGAGGAGAAACCGGATGCGTTGACATATGCCATGCCGATTCTGCCGTTGCCGGTCACGCTGGAATTGCCTGCAGAATATCCGACGTCAAGCACGTCAACAAAAATACCGGAATATACGCCGAGCGCCGTCTTGCTGTATAAGGTGATATTCTTCACTTCGGTGCCGTTGAGAAGAGAGAGCTTACAGCCGTTGGAAACGATAACATTGTTGATCTTGCAGTCATCCAGGCTGACATCGGCGGTACCGCGGATGTAAAGAGTATCGGCAGAGCAGCCGGTAAGGGCAACGGTGCCGGAGTTCGCGCCTTCGCTGATGATCACACGGCCGTCAAGCTTGATGCCGTTGAGGATCACGCCGCCGCGGGTGATTACGTTGTTGGTGGCAGCCGCATTCTTGTCACGGGAATATGCGTTGAGGTTGAAGATACAGCCTGCCGCACGGTAGAGGATCGTAAGTGCTTCCGCACGGGTAAGGGTGCTCTTCGGCTTGAAGACTCTCACGCCGCCTTCCACGGAACCTTCGGTCAGACCTGCGGAAACCGCGCGGAGGATATAGTCACGGTAGTTTTCGGAAATGGAGCTGTAGTCCGTGAAATAGGAAGTGGAGCCCTGCTCGTTTGCGGGCAGATCGAGGTAACGCACGAGAAGCGTGATCGCTTCTTCACGGGTCAGCTTGCCGTTGGGGTTCGCATAGGTACCGTAATTGAGCAGGTAACCCTGTGCTTCCGCCTTTGCAAAATAGGGATAGAACCAGTCGGTGGACTTGACGTCGCTGAAATTGATCGACGTCGTTTCGGTCAGGCCGAAGGTTTCATCAAGCATTTTGATGAATTCGGCACGGGTGACCTGTCCGTCGGGCATAAACTTGTAGGTGCCGTTGGACTGCTGGTATCCGTTGAGGACGCCTTTGTCAACGAGATACGGGATCGATCCGTTGCTCCATGCCCAATGTCCGGAAACGTCGGTGAAGGTGACGCCTGCGGCACTGACGACAGTAACAACAGAGCATACCATCAGAACGGCAAGGAACGCGGATAAAATGCGTCTTGAGAGTTTCATGTTGACCTCCATAAAATTTTGAATGTCTGTCCGATGTATCCGTGATGGGTTTTCCCGGCAAAACGGGGAATGGATTCAGACGATACACAATAATTATACCATACCCGGATGAATTATCAAGAGAAAATTTACATCAATTTTATTATGATATTGTAACATTCTCTGCCGAACCGGCAGCGGTACGCAGCGGAAAACACCGTATATTGCCTTAGACGACCGGAAACACGGAAAAGTTCCGGCAAAAAGAAAAATTTTCTGAAATTATTTTCCGAAAAAGTATGGAATATGAATTGTTTTAATGATAAAATATACGGGTATAAAAATGTAAACAGATATTTCTTACGATACAGGAAACCGAAAAAACATGAACAAAAAACAGATCGACATCCTCAACGACTATTTTCTCCACAGCGTCCTGCGGCTGATCTCGCAGGAAGAACAGTGCCTGCGCCGCATCTGCTCGCCCGATCTGTCGATCCGGGAACTGCACGTCATCGAAGCGGCGGCTTGTCTCCGCGCGCAGTCGCGCAGCACGATGGCGGAAATCGCGCGCTATCTGCACCTTTCCCCGGCATCGCTGACCACGGCGGTCAATGTCCTGGTGAAAAAGGGATACCTTGAACGCGAATACTCCGCGGAAGACCGCCGCATGATCCACGTCCGCCTGACCGAAAAAGGCGAAGCCGCCAACCGGAAGTATCTGGATTTCGTACGGAATATGCTGTACGAAGTCAGCTCCGATCTCGACGAAGATACGGCAGACAAAATGATCGAAACTCTCCTGCGGCTGAGCGATTATCTCGACCGTGCGCAGGAAGAAGCATGATTCAAAACGAAAAATCGGGACGCGCAGGCGTCCTTTTTTCGATTTTTTTGCATTTTCCCGCATCTTTCCGCCATTTCAGGCAAAATTATGTTATAATAGCGGTAACTTATTTTTCATTCTCCCGGAGGTATTCCTATGTACAACCGTCTCAATGACGTGCTGACCGGAAACGAAGCCAACTATATGCTTCCCTTCTACTGGCAGCACGGCGACCACACCGACACCATCCCCGAAGAAGTCGAACGCATTTATCAGAGCGGATGCCGTGCCCTCTGCGTGGAATCCCGTCCGCACCGCGATTTCTGCGGCGACGGCTGGTGGCGCGACATGGACATCATCCTTGCGGAATCCGAAAAGCGCGGGATGAAGGTCTGGATCCTCGACGACGACCACTTCCCCACCGGTCACGCGGTCGGTCAGATCAAAAATCACCCCGAACTGCGCAAATGGCAGCTCGTTGAACGCCATGTGGACGTGATGGGTCCTCTCACCGACGCGCTCCTGACCGCCGATTCCGTGAACGACGACCACATCCTGCTCGGCGCATACGCCTATCCGCGCACCGGCGACGGCGAAGACTGCCGTCCCGAACCGATCACGCTGACGGACAGCGTGTCCGGCAATTTCCTGCAGTTCTCCGTTCCCGCAGGATGCTGGCGTATCTTCTTCCTCTACAAGTCCCGCAAAGGCACCCGTCAGACCGACTACATCGATATGCTCCGCGAAGAATCCGTCCGCGTACTGGTCGACACGGTCTACGAAGCGCACTGGGCACACTACGAAAAGTATTTCGGAAACACCATCGCCGGCTTCTTCTCCGACGAACCCTCTCTCGGCAACGACTGGTACGGTCCGCATTCCAACGACTACGGCATGTACAACCGCCGCGTCGGCATGCCCGGCCTTGCACTGCCGTGGAACGACCGCATCACGGCCATGATGACGGAATCCGTCGGCTATGACGTCTCCGCTTACCTGCCCGCACTGTGGTTCGGTCTCGGCGACGACACCGGACGTCTCCGCCATGCCTATATGGACGCGGTGACAAAGCTCTACCGCAACTGCTTCACCCGTCAGCTCGGCGACTGGTGCGAAGCACACGGCGTCCAGTACATCGGTCACATCATCGAAGACATGAACGCCCACGCCCGTCTCGGATGCAGTGCCGGTCACTACTTCCGTTCCCTGGACGGTCAACATATGAGCGGCATCGACATCGTTCTTCATCAGATCATGCCCGGCATGTCCGACTACATCCACACCATGAGCGGCTCCGGCAACAACTCGAATCCGGAATTCTTCGATTACGTTCTCGCAAAGCTCGCCGCATCCTTCGCGCACATCGGTCTGCAGACCGAAGGACGTGCGATGTGCGAAGTCTTCGGTGCGTACGGCTGGGCGGAAGGTACGCCCATGATGAAGTGGCTGCTCGACTATCTTCTCGTGCGCGGCGTGAACTATTTCGTTCCGCACGCATTCTCTCCCGCATTCCCCGACCCCGACTGTCCGCCGCATTTCGGCGCGAACGGTGCCGACCCGCAGTTTGAAGGCTTCTCGAAGCTCATGGTCTACGGCAGCCGTGCGGCGCATCTCCTGTCCGGCGGCGTTCACAAAGCGGACGCGGCCATCCTCTATCACGCCGACGCCGAATGGATGAACATGGACGGCGGCGCGATGCTCACGCAGGTTCCCGCAAAGATCCTGTACGACGCACACATCGACTTTGACATTCTTCCCGCCGACTGCTTCGTCGACGGCAGTGACAGCCGCGTTCACCGCGCGGAAGTGAAGAACGGCCGTCTCTGCGTCGGAAACGAAAGCTATCAGTGCCTGATCGTTCCGGCAGCGGAAGTGCTTCCCGCAAAGCTCGAAGAAGCGCTCGAGACCCTGAAGGACGACGGCGTCCTGATCTTCCGCATGAAGCCCGACGGAAACGACGATCTCCTCCCGGCGCTGAATGTCCTGCTCGACCGCGACATCACCGTGGACGGAAACTTCCCGAAGCTGCGCTGCGTCCACTACACGGCAGGCACCGCAGAGATCTATATGTTCGCCAACGAATCCGTTGCGGACGAAGTTCACACGACCGTAACGCTGGCAGACGCCGCAGAAGCGGACGGATGCGTTCTGCTCGACCTGCTGAACGACGATACCGCCGTTGTAAAGACATCCTGCGGAAAACTGCAGCTTGATCTGGCTCCCTATCAGTCCGTGATCGCCGTCTTCGACCGCGAAACGATCGGCGTCATGGGTCTGAACGAAAAGAAGGCATGGACCTCCGCCGGTACCGCCGACCTGACGTTCCGGATCGAAACCGCGCCGTACACCGACATGACCGCCTACACCGCCTTCGCGGACAATGTGAAGTCCGACGCGCTCCCGAACATCACGGATATCCGCCGCGATCCTTCGTTCTCCGGACGCATCCGCTACACCTGCACGTTCGACGCTCCGGAAGGCGTCGCCGGCATCGATCTCGGCACCGTCGGCCAGACCTCGCATCTCTGGCTCAACGGCACCGATCTTGGTGTGCGCGTCTGCCCGCCGTACCGCTACGATCTGACCTCCGCACTCCGCGAAGGCACCAACGAACTGGTGATCGAAGTCTCGAACACCCTCGCCGGCGCTCTCCGCGACTATTTCTCCAGCTACGTGGCAATCCCCGCATCCGGTCTCACCGGTGCGCCGGAATGGCTGAAATAATCTTCAAAAAGCACGAAAAGAGGACTTTCCACTGCGGAAAGTCCTCTTTTTTTCTGCATATTTTTATTTATCCGACGAAATACACGACCGCCGCCGCGATCACGGCAAGGGATACGATCCCCCAGAAGATCGGCGGGAGATAGTTCACGAATCCGGTGCGTCCGCTTGCCTTCACATCGAGGAACTGCAGGACCGGGATGACGCAGAAGCAGACCGCATACACCGGCAGCAGAACCGACAGGGACAGTACCTTTGCGTACAGATACAGCATCCCGAGGATCACGCAGACCCCGCACACCGCCATTTCGACCGCACGGTACTTCGTGAACGGACGGACGTTCGGCGAAACGCGGAAGGTCTCTTCCGGCGGCAGACCCGTTCCGGGCTTTTTTTCTTTTTCACTCATATCAGTCTCTCCTTGTCCGCAGGCGTTCCCGCTTCGTATATTTTTCGTCGCGGAGCTGCTGTCTCCGGCGTTCGCGGATCTCTTCCGCGTCGTGACGGATCAGCAGGACCACCGCCGTGGCCGAGCCGATGAAGACGATCCCCGAAACCAGCACGATCGCCGCATAATCCGGCTCTTCCGCATCGCCGCCCGGCACGAGCGCAAAGACGTCGTCCAGTTCCGTCTGGGAAAGCGTACTGCTGTACGCCGTCACGGACGACAGATCCAGATACATTTCATGGTCGCCGTATACCAGGATCCCCATGTAATCCACCTGACCGCGGAATTCGTAGTCCGACAGATCGCAGAGATATTTCTGGATATGGCCGTAATTGGCATCCTGCACCGTAAATTCGGCACGGCAGTCGTCCGAACCGATGATGAACACCACGGTCCCCGCTTCATGTCCGGTTCCCATGATGACACCGGGATGATTCAGCGCAAAGGTGAATTCCAGACAGTCGACCCCGCTCATATCCACCGTACGCGCCAGATTCCGCAGGACGATGCCCGCAGCAATGCCCTTCCGGTCCGCGGAAGCGGAGTCCTCATCCAGCGTGATCTCCGAGCGGAGAACGCGTGAATAGCGCTCTCCGGGAGCGTTGTCCTCGCTGAACAGGTCGCTGTACACCGTCAGACAGGAGCCGACGCCGCCGCCTGCGATCCAGCCGAGCGGATAGAACTGATCGGTAAAGTCCCAGACCGCTTTTTGTACCGTCATCCGCGACAGCGTATCCGCCGCCGATTCCGACGATACCGCGATGTAGTCCGAGACCGAACGCCGGTGCGCACCGGTACCGGCGGAAGAACCGGATGCAGCGGAAGAATTCAGCGAATCTTCCGTCTTTTTCAGGTAAGAGTAAAAATCATGATCCAGACGCTCGTTCAGGTGTTCCAGAGAAAGGAAAACCGCGCGCGCACGGGTACTTCCGCACACCTTCACGAACATTTCCGCAAGATACTGCGTGAATACCGTCTGTCCGGACGTTTTCCGGAAGCCGAGCAGAACGGATTCATAGGAAGGTTCGTAATAATACATGGTCGCCGCACTGCCCTTCAGCCCAAGTTCGTCCAGAAGCTGACGGATCCGCTGTGCCGCGCCGCGGCTGTCCGAAAACCGGGCATCCGCTGAAAGATCGTCTCCGTACAGAACCTCGGTTCCGAGAATCCCGGTCAGATCATCCGCGCAGTACATCATTACCCACGGCACCGTACCGCCGTCTTCCAGACAGGACGACAGCATGACCGCCAGCGTTTTCGGATCGAAAAACCGGAAGGTTTCCGTTTCTTCTGTCTGTTCTTCGACGAACGGCAGAACGACCAGGATATCCGGGATTTCCGTGGAGGCGGCATTGTAGGTGATCCGGCAGAGTTCCGCCGTTTCTCTTGCGTATACAGCGGCATGAACGGCACCCGTATCGCCGGTATGGCGTCCGTCATTGACGGCGTGTCCCGTCACAAGTCCGGCGATCCCGCCGTAACGGCTGCAGAGGAAGCGCACGACCGCCGCGTAGAAGAACCGGGCGTCCGGCGTATCCGTTCTGACCGCATAGTGTTCCGCGCCGCTTCCCGTACCGGTCAGCCCGGGAACGGGCGTTTCCGCTGTCAGGCGAAGATATACTTCGATCCCCGCGGAAATGCAGAAATTGATCTCGCTGTCCAGCGTACGAAGAAGCGCGAGATTCAGCGAAGCGATCTCCGTCCGTCCCGCAAAGGACATTTTTCCGGACGCATCTTCTGCGGAAACCGTATCGTAGACCGTATAGGACAGCGGAAGCACCGTCTCGCCGTCCGACGGAGCTGCCGTCAGGAGCCGGTCGAGCGGCACATCAATGATGCTGTGGGAAACATTGGATTCAAAAACGCCGACCACGGCCGCGTCGTACAGACCGAAATTGGAAAGCGTTTTTTCGGCGATCCTCGCCGCTTTCGGATATACCGGCGCGGACAGCGGAACGATCTCACCGTCACCCGTCCGGATCCCGGCAAAAAACAGGCAGACATCCGCCAGATGCGGGAACGCGGAAAGATCGGCGGTGTAGTCAAAGCGCGTGGAGATCTTGGTCTGTCCGATCTCCACCGCATTTTCCATGCGGTCGGCAGACCATGCGGGAAGTGCAAAGAACCGGATCGCGTTTTCGTCGTTCGCACGCACCGCTTCCCTCTCCATGACACCGGAGAAACGGATGGAGTCGCCGTCCCGTTCGATGTCGGTGACTTTCCCGAGCGCAGGCGTTCCGGAAATGCCGACAACATCGTCCGAATAGAGACGGACTCCCTCGATTTTGAAATAGCCTTCGCAGACCATCCCGTCGAAAACAAGTTCGATACGCCGGAGATGATCCGTCATATGGACGGGGATCGTATAGAATTCGGATCCGCCGTCGTCCGAATTGAGATATATACGGCTGGAATAGGCGATCTCTCCGGAATCATAGCCGATCCCGACGGTGAAGCCGCCCGTGATAAAGTGGGATACTTCCAGTTCCAGAAAGGCTTCGGAACCGATCACCGGCTGTTCGGCGAGGATGATCTCCCCGGAAAGGTGCACCTGTCCGCGTTCATCGGGACGTGCGGCGCCGCTCTTCATGCCGAAATCACCGGCGGATTCTTCGAAGGAATTGGTCAGATACCGGTCAATGCTGTCAAATCCGCCGCCGTCCTTCACGGACGCATACGGATTGGTGATCCGGAGAACATCCGGCGGCGAGTCCGGATCGTAGGTAAAGGTAACGGTCAGTTCCGAGGAATTGCTGCGGTCTTCGAACCCGGAAATATCGAAATACACCATATTCCACTGAATATTCCGATCTTCCGCTTCTTCCGGCGCAGGCATATGCAGAGCGGTCTGCGACGTCACACGGTTTCCGTCAAAATCGGAAAGCTCCATATCCACATCGATCGCCGGGAAGGATGTTCCCTGCGAGGTCACGCCGACCCCGAAACAGATCACATTATAATTGGACAGATCGTTGGCAAGTTCGAGAACAAAGGTCAGTTCCCCGATGCTTTCATCCGTATCGAGAATGGCGTACGCGGCACAGCTTTCGCCGCGGACCTGCTGTCTGACATACATGACGTCCCCGAGGAAGCCCCATGCGCCGGACATATCGAGCACACGGACGCCGCTGCCGTTTGCAGGAGTGAAAACACCGGTTTCGGTCCCGCTGTATCCCGACAGGACGTACGAAACCGCCCGCGTGGTCTCCGCGGAAACCGGAAGTATGAGAACAAACAGGGTAAGAAAGAGAAGAAGGATCACGGAAAGACGGGGGATTCTGAAATGGGATTTCACCGGTGCGGTCACTCCTTTCGTTAAAGATGAAGTTTTCCGGCAGGAAGGGTTCTCCTGCCGGAAAAAGAGATTATGCAAGTTCACACAGAAGCGTGTCGTCGTCGTTCATCGTGTGGGTATAGACGACTCCGTTGGCTTCGACGATCACCTTTTCCGCCGCGGTTCTGCTGTTCCGGTGCAGAACATACTTCACGACTTCGCCGTTTGCCCACGTACAGTCGACCGTATAGCCGCCGCGTGCCGCGATGCCGGTGAATTCCCCGTTCTGCCAGTCGGCGGATGCCGGAAGTGCGGGCAGAAGAACGATTCTGCCGTCGTGGCTCTGCAGGAGCATTTCCGTGAATGCCGCCGTACCGCCGAAGTTGCCGTCGATCTGGAACGGCGGATGGTTGTCAAACATATTCGGAAGCGTGGAGCGTCCGAGAAGTCGGTTGAGATTTCCGAGCGCGGCATCGCCGTCGCCGAGACGTGCGAAGAAGAGCGTGATCCACGCACGGGACCAGCCGGTATGACCGCCGCCCGCCGCGAGACGGCGTTCGAGGGTCTTGCGCGCACCGTTCATGAATTCGGGGGTGGAATTTGTGATCTGTGCCGCGGGATGGAGTGCGAGCAGATGGGATACGTGACGGTGACCGGGTTCGGCTTCGTCGTAATCTTCGCTCCATTCCATGATCTGTCCGTGCCTGCCGAGCTGAACGGGCGGCAGCTTTGCGGACTTTTCGCGGAGAATTTCCGCAAATTCCGCATCACATCCGAGCTTTTCGCAGGCAAGAACGGTCATCGCAAAGAGTTCGCGGATGATCTCGTTGTCCATGGTCGGACCGGCGCAGATGGCGATCGCCTTTCCGGTCGCGGGATCGATGAAGCGGTTTTCGGGCGAATTGGACGGGCAGGTGACGAGATATCCGGTATTCGGGTCGGTCACGAGGAAGTCAAGGAAGAATTCGCACGCGCCGCGCAGGATATCGTAATTTTCCGCAAGGACGTTCACGTCGCCGGAATAGAGGTAGCGTTCGAGAATGTGGAAGCAGCACCACGCGCCCGCGCACATGAACGAGCCCCAGGATGCGCCTTCCCCGGGAGCGGTGAAGCCCCACGGATTGGTAATGGTATGCGCGACCCAGCCGTTCGCCTTGTACTGGATGCCGGCGGTGCGTCTGCCGTGTTCGGAGATAAAGCGGATGTATTCGAGGAAAGGACGTGTGAGTTCCGGCAGATTGCAGGTTTCCGCAAGCCAGTAATTCATCTGGATATTGATGTTGATATGATAGTCTCCGCTCCATGCGGTGTGATAATCGTTGGTCCAGACGCCCTGCAGGTTGGCGGGAAGGACGCAGTTGTAGGAGGAGCAGATGAGAAGATAGCGTCCGAAGGCGAAATACTTCACCAGAAGAGCGGTATCGTCGTCGGCATCCTTCATGCGTGCGATGCGTTCGTCGATCGGAAGTTCATCGAGCGCGGGATTGGACTTGCCGAGCCTGATGGACGTACGGTCCATCATTTCCTGGAGAATCTTCGCGCTTTCGTGATAGAGTTCTTCCATTTCGAGTTCGCTTCCGGCCATACCGTCGACGGTTTTCCGGCAGACAGCAAGTGCTTCGTCGGGATCATTCGACGGCTTGGGCGTACCGTCGGCGCCGGGCTTGACGTACGTGGTGCGCACATCCGCAAGGATGGATACGCGGGTGGTGCCGGCAACCGTGACGCCGTCTTCGCCGACCGTTACGGTACCGTCGGCAGGGATGATCTTTATGTACGCGGCAAACGCGAGAGAATCGGGGAACGCCTTGCGTACGGTGATGGAATCCGCCGCATACGCGATGTCCGCGGATTCGTGGTTATAGGACAGGCGCACGGTAAACGGCTGATCGGCGGAATACTCGTGCATCATGCCGCCGCGCGTAAAGGACGCGTGGGTGTGATTGGTGAACTTCGTCCCGTTCATGGTATACGAAACGGTGACAAGACCGGTCGCGAGGTCAAGCTCGCGGCGGTAATCGGCAGGCAGTTCATCGCCCGTGCCTTCAAATTCAGCAAACAGTTCCCCTGCGGTCTGGAACGAGCCGTAACAGAATCCTTCCCCGTTGCCGGAGTGGCTGCCGTATCCGCGGCAGACCATATACTTCTGGGTCAGTTCTTCCCCACGCACAAAATCGCCGGAAAAGATCGCTTCCCGGATCTCATCAAGATGTTCCGCGCATTCGGGATTATCGGCGATCGCATCAAACCGTCCGTCCCACAGCGTTTCTTCACTGAACTGCAGAATATCCTTCCGATATCCGCCGTATACCATTCCGCCGAGCCGTCCGTTCCCGATCGGCATCGCTTCCACCCACCGTTCCGCAGGCTTCTTCCAAAAAAGTTCCATATTTTTTCTCCGTTCCTATATCAGCCGCCTCTCTTCCGTGCGGCCTTTCTTACCTCCATTTTATCATAAACCGCTATTTCTGTCAACTAACATACTGTGAACATAGGGTAAGTGAGTGCAAATCGTTCGGAAAGGGGAGACGGGGGAAACGGTCGCTTTTTGAAAAAAGCTCCGCAAAAACTTTAATCTGTGGCAGCCGGTTTGTTTGGCTGATATGGGTTTGAAAGGGAGATTTTTGATGGGTCTGTGCGCTGACATATAGTTTATCCCAGCCGATAGAGGTGGAGCGATCCAAAGCCTATGGAGTAGTGGAGACGGAAGTCAGGGGCCGCCGAGACCCTGACTTCCCACGCCGGTTATAGATACAACGATATAGTGCGTCGATTTAGAATCCTTCTACGTTTTGTCAGCATCCGCACTCCTTGGCTGCCGCCGTTCGTGCTTTATGTTTGTGCAAACGATACGTCAGCCGACAGAACGAAAAGCGCGGACGGCGGCATAGCCAAGCCGCGCGGAAACCTAACAAAATGTAGAAGGATAACTATCGATTGCACGATATCCCGTATATCCTATCCGGCGTGGGAAATCAGGGAGCGAATGCCCTGATTTCCGTCTCCACCCTTCCTCAGGCTTTGGATCGCTCATATTTTATCGGCTGGGACCAACTATATGGCTGCGCACAGACCCATCAAAAATCCCCTTTCACAAACCCATATCAGCTACACAATCCGGCTACAACAGTCCAAAAGTTTTTGCGGAGCTTTTTTCAAAAAGCGACCGTATCCCCCGTCTCCCCTTCCCGAACGATGTGCACTCACTCCCCCCTGTAAACCCAAAAAACCACCCGCACGGCAGAGGATGAAGCCGCGCAGATGGTTTCGGAGGAAGGAGAAATGAGGTTTTCTGATATAAGAGTATTATACACTATATTTAGTGGAATGTCAACTGCGGAAATCTGTATGTTGTAGAATTTTGTCAGTTGAAGCAGATGGCGTCGATGGTCATGCAGGTGCGCTGGATGTCCATGCCGCGGAGCTCGACGAGGTAGTCGAGTTCGATGTAGCCGCCGCGTTCGAAGGTCAGGGAGGCGTCACAGCGCTTGGCGTAGACTGCGACCTCGAAGGGCATCACGGGGGTCTTGTAGACGGAGATGTGGCGGACGCCGCGTTCGCAGACGAGACTGCTCATCACGGGACCGTCGTGGATGATGCTCACGCGGTCGTTCTGGGACGGCGTGAAGGCGATCACCGTGCGGGTGTTTTCCATCGAATCGTCTTCCGTGTATTCGAGTTCGATCGTTTCGGCACCGTTCACGTCCGTCGTGCGGCGCATCTTGCCGAGCGTGCGGAAAACGTAGGTGTCATCCTCCGCATCCTTTTCTTCCGCGGAAATCTGTTCGACCAGCGCCTCCAGACGGCGGTACAGCGCATCCGCTTCTTCGGCCGCCGCTTCCGCTTCTTCGTCGTATTCTTCATCGTACGGCTCTTCGTCGTACGGCGCGTCAAAATTCGCAATGGCGTCCGGTGAGAATCCTTCCGGGAATTCTCCGTTGTCCGGCGCACCGCCGAACATGCTCATCCCCGGGCCGAGATTTCGCGTCAGAATGTGACGCGACGTCAGCGTCAGACGCACGGTCTTTTCTTCCGTCGTGTCCGCCGGACGTCTGCCGGCATCTTCGCCGGGGAGTCGTTCTTCATGAATGTGCATGGGATGCTCCTCTGTTGTTTCTATATTTTTCGTTTGTTTTCTATTCGTCTATTCGTCTATTCGTTTTTCGCGGCCCGGTCCTTCAGCTTCTCCTGCGCAATGTTGTACAGGATTACCGATACGATTACGATCGCCGCACCGGTCAGCGCCATCGGCGAGAGAAGTTCGCCGATCACGACCGCCGCCAGGATCGGGTTGATGATCGGTTCCACCATGCTGATCAGCGACGCCGTCAGCGGAGGCGTTCCCATCAGACCTTCCGCCATGCAGATGTAGCCCATCCCGTACTGCACGATGCCGATCGCAAGGATCCCGCCGATGGTCACCGGCGTGAACTGCGTCTCCGTCAGAAGCCACGGCAGACCCGCGACGCTTCCGATGATGCACCCGATCAGCACGGACGACAGCGTGTCCGCACCGTCAAACCGCTTCATCATGAACACCACCGCGTAGATCGCGGCGCCGAGCAGGGCAAGAAGGTTCCCCGTCATGCCGCCGCCGGACAGGCTGTCGATGAAGAAGCAGATCTCCCCGAGGGAGATGACGATCGTTGCGAGAATGTCGATCTTTTTCGGCTTTTCCTTGAACATCAGCCAGATGTAGAAAATGATGAATACCGGCGCGGTGTACTGGATGAGGATCGCGTTCGCCGCCGTCGTCAGCTTGTTCGAAACAACGTACAGGATGCTCGAAAAACCGATCGCGCAGCCGCCGATGACCACCGCTTTGTTGATGACGATCCTGTGATGCCGGATCTTCATGTAGACGAGCAGCATCAGCGCAGCAATGATCGCACGGCCGGAGCTGATCGCCATGGACGACCACGGCACAAGCTTGATGAGCGTTCCCCCGAGCGAGAAGAAGACCGCGCACATCAGATTCAGCAGGGGATAGATCCAGGAAGGCTTCTGTGTCATGTCCGTTCCCTGCCTCAGAATTTCACTTCGCGGAGCGTCGGATTGTGGTTCACGCGGAGGTTCCAGCGATCTGCCATTTCCATCGCCTTGAGGAAGGACGGCGTGTCGCACGCAACGTCCGCCGAATGGGCGTCACAGCCGATGCAGACTTCCGCGCCCATTTCGCCGCAGAGACGGAAGAACGCTTCATGCGGATAGAACCGGTTTTCCCGGACGCCGAGCAGGTTGATTTCCAGCGGCACCTTACAGTCGATGGCACAGCCGATCAGACGTCCGTAGTGCTTGCTGAAGATCTTTTCGTTGCCGTTGTAGTTCACCAGATCGGGATGTGCAAAATAGGTAAACAGTCCCGTGCGCATCGCTTCGCAGGTCTGGTTCACGTACGTTTCCAGATAGGCTTCGTCCTCGGTGGTCACGCCGGAATAGCGGCGTTCGATTTCATTTTCGATGAAATGCTGACCGAGAATGAGATAGTTGACTTCAAACCGCGTGATCAGACGCAGGAAATCCTCGAAGAATTCCGGATAATATTCCGCTTCGTACCCGATCTGAATGTCGATCTTTCCCTTGTATTCTTCCCGCAGTGCCTGCAGCGTGGTGACATAGTCTTCCTGTGCTTCCTGCGCCATGCGGAAACCGGAATAGTATCCGTCGCGGAAGACGTACGGCGCATGGTCGGAAAAACCGAATCGGGTCAGTCCGCCCGCAATCGCGTTTTCGATGTATTCCCGCTCCGTTCCCGATGCATGGTGGCTGCGGGTCGTGTGTGTATGAAGATTTACCTGCATTTTCATGGCTGTTTTCTCCGGAGAAGCTTTCTCTGAAAACGCAGCTTCCTCCGGACCCCTTTCAAAAAACTTCAATCGATGGCATTGACTAAGTCTGTGCGGATTTATGGGAATAAAATTCGCTTTATTTCAGGATTTATTTTAGCACAATCCCGGAAAACTTACAATAGCTTTTTTGGGCAAGAAATCCGGCGAAAAACACAAACGTCATGTATACTATTTTGCAGTACGAATTTTTGTTCGTGTTTCTATTGACATGCACCCGACATTGTGGTATAATGCACCCACATAAAACAAACATTTGTTCACATTTCATGGAAAGGAAGCGACGGTTACGGAAGAAAAAATCGGCGGAAGCTGTGCGGAATGCGGGGATCTCCTGCCGGAAGGAGCGCTGGCGTATTTTCTCGGGGATCGGCTGTACTGCCCGGCCTGTGTGCGGAATTCGCGGACAGCGGTGGGGATCTATCCGGTGATTCCTCCGGGAGGATCCCGCAAAAGCGAAAAAATCCCTGCGGAAACAGCAGAAAAACGACTGTATTTCAAAGAAAGAAGGAGAATCTGAAAAAATGAAGAAGACTTATAGCATCCGAAAAACGGAAAAACTTCTGCGGGAACTGGACGCCAGCCGTCATGCCCTCGCCTATCTGAACTCCATTCAGGGAGCCTCCCTCTCTCTGAGGAAAGAAGAGACCGTAAAAAAGCGCATCCTTTACCTGTCCCGCACCACTGAGGCACTCGAACATGCGGTCGGGCTTCTCGATCCGATCGAACAGAAGATCATCCGTGGACTGTATTTCGACGCGGACGGGTCGGTGGAAAAAGTCTGCGAAACCTGCGCGCTGGAGAAAAGCAGCGTGTACCGGTATCGTGCACGTGCAATTGAGAAACTGGCGGCGACTATGTACGGGGAATAACACAAAAAAGACACCCGGAGGTGTCTTTTTCTGCATTTCCGAAAGAATTATTCGCTCATCATGGCTTCGACCAGCTTGCTGAGAACCTTGTTGTACGCCTTTTCCTGCTTTGCAAAGCTGGAAGCGAAGTCGGTGCTCTTGCTTACGCCGATAAGGT
The DNA here is from genome assembly GCA_017547755.1 of Clostridia bacterium. Classification (GTDB taxonomy): domain Bacteria; phylum Bacillota; class Clostridia; order Oscillospirales; family CAG-272; genus UMGS1696. The sequence continues at coordinate 17,741 of JAFYOX010000103.1, forward strand.
CGCGGAGAGAGATCATCATGTTCGACATGCCGTAGTTGTAGATGTACGCAAAGTCGGTGGTCATGCTGCTGTGGATGAGGTCGAGCATCTGGGATGCGGCGTCGGAGGAGTCGCGGCGGTACTTGGTCTTGAGGATGACTTCGTAATACTGCGGCATGACGTCGTAATAGTAGTAGTACGACAGCTTTTCGAGAACGGCGGTCAGATTTTCCACATTCGTGCTGACGATCGGAATGGAGAGGATCAGCGCGTCGTCATGAACGAGGGAGCTGTAGGATTCGATGGTATTGTCGAGCTTCGCTACCGGAATGATGGTGAAGTTCGTGTCGATGTCGCGGATCAGGTCGAGACGGGAGAACTTTTCGCAGAGGAGCATTGCCTGATTGTTCGCAAGCATCTGAAGGGTCGGGATCTGTTCGACGTAGTACGCGCCTTCGTTGTTCCAGAGGAAGTCAACGAGTTTTTCGACGAACTTGATCGTGGTTTCGTTGTTGAAGGTGATGTAGGGAACGCCGTCCGCGTCACGGGAGCATCCGCGTACGCCCGCGTCGATCATGAAGTGGTCAACGTCGCTGCGGGTCCAGGAGGCGAAGCCGAACGTGTCCGCTTCGGTGCGCTGACCGTCGCCGTTGGTGTCGATGTACAGCTTGCTGACGAGAGAGGACATTTCATCGTACGTCCAGTTGCCGTTCAGGACGGTATCGTACACTTCGTTCACATCGCCGCCGATGTCGGTGAGGAGGTCGGTGTTGAGGATCATCATGGACGAGCGGCGGATGATGTCGGGAGAAGCGTCACCGGCGAGGAAGTAGGTGTGCGTGTTGTCAACTTCGGTCTCGTCGATGTAGTTGGAGTACCACCACGGCTTTTCATAGTCGATGTAGCCGCCGGCACTGGGGTTGAGGTTGGCGAAAATATGCTGGGATACAAGCGGAGCGACCTTCCACTGGGTACCGTAAACGATGTCGTAGACTTCGTCGCCGGCCGCAACGGCGTTCTGGAGGTTGCCGGGTTCGATGTTGCCGTTGTCGATGAAGTCGAAGGAGCAGTTCAGCTCTTCCATGACCGTCTGGTTTGCGGTGAACATGGCGTCGTTGAAGAGTTCGCCGGTGGTCTCGGTGACGGAAATGTAGGTATTGACGGCGTCGTCACGGAAAGTGAGAATGCCGACCGCTTCGCCGCCGAGATCAAGACCTGCGGGAACGGCGCATTCGAGACGTGCGTCGGCTTCGGGTTCTTCTTCCGCCGGAGTTTCTTCGGCCGTGGGAGTTTCCGCGGAAACCGGGGCTTCTTCGGCTGCGTTTTCGGACGATTCGCTGCAGGAGACCGCAGACGGTGCGATCATGAGCAGGGTCAGCAGCAGAGCAAGTGTGCGCTTTTTCATGGGATGGATTCCTTTCTGATGAGATTTTTCACGGACGTTTCTGGTACTATCATTATAACACAAATCCCGGACGGATTCAATCCCGTTCTCCGGAAATTCGGATTTTCCTGCCCTTGACTTCTCTCTCCGCGTATGTTATAATATATTCTACCAAAACAGAACAGGAGTTTTTACAAATGAACAATATCCGCAGAACCCGCGATATCGTGTCCATCAAGCGCACGATCGCGTCCAACTATGACAAATTCCGTTCCCTCACCCTTTTCTTCCACGAACGCAAGGCAGTTCTTGACAAGATCACCAGCCTTCCGGACGATGCGATCGCACAGATCGCAAACGAATGCCGTGAAGGCGGCGTAAGATGGCGCGCATTCACGAAGTACATGAACAAGATCGAAGGCGCAATGCTCACCGGCGAAGTCATCGACAAGAGCGCGGACGAAGAACGCGCACTTGACACCATCGCAGGTGTACCGGTCGCAGACTTCATCAAGATCAAAGAAACCGCGTCCGGCGTGAATCTTTCCTTTGAAACCACCGGCGTATACGACATCTACGCGAAGATGAACCGCAACGGCTGCTTCGAAGTTTCCGGCATGAACGTGACTCCGGCAACCGAATTCACCGTGGTCAACGAACTGAACACCTTCTGGGAAGACCGCTACTCCATCGCTCTCAAGAGCGCGGACGTTTCCTTTGCCGTTTCCGTGGAAGACCCCAAGACCGGCAAGAAGGGCGGCGCGATCGCCAGAATCTACGTCTTCAAGGACGGCAGTCTCTATGTCGACGACCTCGCAAAGTACATGGACACCACCGCGCTGACCATGTGGATCGCTCCGTAAATATAATTTTATAATAAATAGTGAGGATATATCATGTTTATCACATCCTGGAACCTCGGTCATTCGTCCGCTCTTGACGAACGTCCGGCGGAACTCGTTCCGGCGACCACCCCCGCCGAAGTCCAGCTCGTATGGCAGAAGGAAAAAGGCATGCCCGATTACAATTTCGGCGTGAATTTCCGTGAATACCGCTGGATGGAAGACTGCTTCTGGCATTATTCCACCACCCTCTCCCTTGAAAAGCGCGACGGCTTCGTTCCCGTCCTGACCTTCGAATTCCTTGACTACCGCTACACCATCCGCGTAAACGGCGATGTTCTCGCCGACAGCGAAGGCATGTTCACCCCCGTGAAGCTGAATCTCGAAAAGTACGCCGGCGAAGACGTTCTTCTCGAAGTCATTTTCCATCCGATCCCGAAGGTTCCCGGCATGCCCGAAGACCGCAATCAGGCGTGCATGTCCGTCAAGCCTCCGTGCTCCTATGAATGGGACTGGCACCCGCGTCTCGTTCCGACCGGTCTGTCCGGCGATGTAACCCTCGAATACCGTCCGGTATCCCACTTCACCGCGACCGAATACAGCTACGTTTTAGCGGATGACTTCTCTTCCGTTACCGTGAACGCGGAACTGACCGTTTCCGGTGCCGGTGAGATCACCGCAGAACTCCTCGACGGCGAAACCGTTGTCGCGGAAGCGAAAATCTGCGCTCCCGCCGCAGGTACGTACCATGTTCCCATGACCCTTGCCAACCCGAAGCTGTGGTGGTGCCGCGGTCAGGGCGAACCGAACCGTTACACCGTCTGTGCGACCATCGCCAGCGGAAATACTGCCGAATGTGTCACCCGTTCGATCGGCTTCCGCCGCGTCAAGCTCGTGATGAACGAAGGCGCATGGCGTGCGATTCCGCCGCAGACGCAGGGCAAGTACCCGATCACCCTCGAACTCAACGGCAGAAAGATCTTCGCCAAGGGCTCGAACGTCGTCAGCCCCGACATCTTCTTCTCGAAGATCACCCCCGAACGCTACGAGACCCTCGTTCAGTACGCAGTCAACGCGAACATGAACATCTTCCGTATGTGGGGCGGCTCTCCCGTCAACAAGGAATGCTTCTTTGACGCCTGCGACCGTCTCGGCATGATGGTATGGCAGGAATTTACCCTCTCCTGCAACAATTATCCGGACGACGCACACTACCTTGAAATGCTCGAAAAGGAATCCGCAAGCATCATCAAGCGGCTCCGCATCCATCCGTCCGTGGTTCTCTGGTGCGGCGGCAACGAACTCTTCAACGCATGGTCCGGCATGACCAACCAGTCCCACGCACTCCGTCTTCTCGACAAGATGACCTACGACCTCGACCGCAATACCCCGTTCATCATGACTTCCCCGCTCTACGGCATGGGTCACGGTCCCTACACCAATATCACGAACGACGACACCCAGAAGGAAGCCGTCAGCGATTTCATTGACGAATTCCGCACCGCATACACCGAATTCGGTGCACCCGGCCCGGCATCCTACGAATACCTCAAGCAGTACGCGACCGAAGAAGACCTCGCAATGCCGATGGAAAAGGGCACCGTATGGGAAGCTCACCACGCAGTCGGCGCACATTTCCCGATGGACACCTGGTTCCGCGTGAAGGAAATCGAAGCGTTCTACGGCAGCCTCGGCACCCTCGAAGAAAACTGCGCACGCGGTCAGTTCATCCAGGCGTGCAGCTACAAGGCAATGTTCGAAGAAGCGCGCCGCAAGTTCCCGTTCACTTCCATGGCGGTCAACTGGTGCTACAACGAACCGTGGCCGTGCTTTGCGAACAACTCCGTCCTGATGTATCCCGACCTCAAGCGTCCGACCTACGAAACCATTAAGGATGCGCTCCGCGACACGATGCTTTCCGCGAAGTTCTACAAGCTCCGCCACAATGTCGGCGATGAAATCCCGGTGGAAGTATGGTCGCTCAACGACGCTCCGGCGGAAATGGTCGGCGGCAGATTCTCCGTGACCCTCGTTTACGAAGACGGCCGTGAAGTCAAGCTCTACGACGGCGCATACGAAACCATGAAGGCAAACGCGACCGCAAAGGCCGGCGAATTCACCTTCACCGTACCGGCAGACATTTCGAAGACTTTCCGCGTGGTCGTCACGGCGGAAAACGAAGCGATGTCTTCCGACTACACGCTGTTCCGCATCGGCTAAGCCGGCTCCGGAAAATTCAAAAAATCATCCCCTCGTCCGCTTTTTCCGGCGGATGAGGGGATTTTTCGCGCTCCGATTGAATCGCTCTCGCGCTGTATGAGGTGGACAAACGCCGGAAATCTGTTATAATAAAACCGTAAGCCGCGCAGCTTCCATTTCCCTTTCTCAAGGAGGTTTCCATGAAACTCTATATTGCCGAAAATCTCAGACAGCTCCGCCAGAGCCGCGGACTCACCCAGGAACAGCTTGCCGAACAGCTCGGCGTGTCCTTTCAGGCCGTCAGCCGCTGGGAAAACGGTCTGTCCTACCCCGACATCGAACTCATCCCCGAAATCGCCGCGTTCTTCGAAGTTTCCTCGGATGAACTGATGGGCACCGAAAAGGCTGCCATGGAGCAGAATCTCCTCCGCGACAAAAAACGCCTCCGTACGGAGGACTTCCGCACCGCGGAGGAATACCGCGCGTTCGTCGAGGAACTGCACCGGAAATATCCCCATGACGCGGAGATTCTCGTCAGTTTCGTCTATGTCCTGTCCGCTATTCCCGAACGGAACGAGGAAATGCGCCGGCATATCCGCGAATATTTTGCCCATCCCGACGCGGAAAAAGCCTACATCGATCAGCTCATCACGATCCTGACCGCCGCAGAACCGGAAGAGAGCCTGACCGCCGTCCTCGATACCTACGCCGCCGAAGGTGACCTGAGCCGCGCCGCCCTGCTCGCTTACCGCGCATCGGAGCGTGGGGAATATGACGAATACCGCAGATACCGGCAGTACAACACGCTCGAAATCCTGTATCGTCTGTTCGACCGGATCTTCGATCACCGCGGTCTGTGGTTCAACTGGAACCCTGCCGCCGAAGATGCCGCACGCCGCAAGCTGTCCATCCTCAATCTGCTCACCGCAGAGCAGATGGCCGGCGACGGCATGGACTTCGTCACCGGCGACGGGGAACCCGATCTGTGGTACGGCGAACGCATCGCGTGGGGGTTCCAGCTTGCCGGAAATCACGCGCTCGAAGGACGCACGGAAGAGGCGTTTTCCGTCCTTGACTCCGTTGTGCGGCTGATCGAAAAATTCTATTCTCTCCCGGAAGGGACCGTCCTCACCTACCGGATACCCGAACTGTCCGAACTGCGCGAAACGTTCCGGTACGGCGTGCGCAATCCCGACGATGTTCTGGATTTCTCCGAAAATCTCCATCGCTGTATGCGCAGCAACGAAAAATTCTGCGGCACCGACCTCCGGTATGACCGGAAAAACGGCGAGGACGAATACGACCACCACGTCGAATGCGCGGCGTGGGACATCGTTCCGCTCACCGACACCGAAGAATGGTCCTGCTTCGACAGCATCCGTGAAGACCGGCGCTTCACGGAATATGCGGAACGGATCCGGAAATACGTCATCCGCGTATAAAAAACAGGCGGTGCAGATTTCTGAAAAATCTGCACCGCTTATCATTGACTGCTTATCGGTTTCAGCCTCTCGGGAGGAACTTGAATACCGGCATCGGGTACTTGGAGAAGAGACCGAACGAAGGAACTTCGGTGAAGAGTGCTTCTTCAGCAGGTTCTTCAGCGGTTTCTTCTTCCGTGATTTCTTCCGCGATCGCTTCTTCTACGGGAATCAGTGCGGGCATTTCGCCTTCTTCCACAACTTCACCGAGGTCATACTGCATTTCGGGTTCGTCGGTGGTTACCTTGTAAAGTGCGAGTTCCGCAAGGTCAAAGTATTCGCCGAGTTCCAGAGTGAAATCGAAACGATAGAACGCATAACGGGTGAAGTCTTCCTCCATAGCGAAGATCGCGTATTCGGTTTCAAGGCTTTCCGGACCGAATGCAAGAGGAGTCCAGTCGAGAAGGAGAGAATCGTTGGTACCGTAAACTTCGACGGTAACAACGCTGCCCTTTTCGCCGTCCAGAATGACAGCAAACTTGGCAAGGTCTTCCGGAACCTTGGTTGCGGTGTATACGGAGAAGATCTTTTCTTCCGCTTCCGCATCAAAGGTGATGGTGCACTTGGTTTCGGGGATCGCATCGTAGAAATTTCTGACATCCGCATCAAGGCTGGTGTCGGAAGTAGTAACCGCTACCTGGGTCATGCCTTCGAGAACAAGAGGTTCTGCAGCAATCACTGCTTCTTCAGAGATTGCATCGTCCGCAAGAACGGCTGCGGGAGTGCACGCCAGAAGAATTGCTGCCAGAGCTAAAGTAAGGAATTTTTTCATGAGATACTTCCTTTCATTCCATGTATTCATATATTACTGATTCTGTATTCTATATCATATCATAATTCCCATAAATTCGCAAGAGATTTTTCGCATTTTTCTTCCGGCAAACACCTGATCTACTCTTGACAAATATAGTTTTACGTGATATACTGTATCTGCAATCTACATACGACAAACAAAGAGTAAAGGAGGTCCCCATGAAACACAACCGACTCATCCGCACACTTTCCCTGCTCTGCACGGCAACATTTCTTGCAGGCACGGGAATCTCCGCGGCATCGCCCGCGTGGGAACGCACATCCGACCGGCATCCGCTGACCGGCACAAGATTCACCGTGAAAATGGATTCTCCGAAATCCGCACTGGACGAGGTGAAATTCAGTCTGCCCATGCTGGAAAACGCTGTCCGGCAGTACCTCGGACTGAAGGAAGGCGAAATTCTGACCGAAGATCTGCTCGCCGGCATCACGTCGATCACGTTCTCGCTGTCCGATTTCGGCGAACATCTGAACCAGACGCCGTACGAAGGCAGAACAGCGGTGAAGATCGTCTTCAATCACGGCGCACTTCCGGGCGTTGCGGAACCGGAAGACATCGGCTACGCCTACGAAGCCGTGCCGCGGGTCATCCGCACGGAATACTTTGATGTTTCCGCCATCACGGACGAATGGCTGTACAATAAATTCCGGTCGTTCTATACCGTCAAGGATCCCGCCGATCCCCTGCTGGATGCACGCGGACTTGAGGAAATGACCGCCCGGTTCCCGAACACGCAGGCCGGTTCGCTGACGTACCTTGATCCGATGGCAAAGCCGCGCGAACTGAAGGAACTGTTCGTCATCGCGGACGAATTCGGACTGGTGAACGCGGATACGTTCTTGGACGGTAAGGAGATTCCGCTGACGTACGAAGATGCCGGACGGTTTCCCGCTCTGGAGATCATCGAATTCGAAGGCGGTCTGACCCCGGCCGGAAATCTGCCGGTTGTTTCGATCGTTGAAGAAATCCTCCCGTAAAGCACGGCAGGCTCCGGCGGCACCGTTTACGAACTTTTAACTTTATCAGAAGAGAATCGAATTGAAATCCCCCGGAATCTGTAGTATAATAATCCCGTAAAAACTACAGATTCGGGGGATTTCCTCTTTATGGCACATATTCCGACCGCCGCGACGGGTGAAATCGCGCTTCTCACGTTCGCCGAAGCCATGCGGAAATACGGCGAAGGCGAAAAAAATTACGACACCGCGCGCTGGCTCTACGTTCCTGATTTTTATACCGAATACCGTTACATCCTCGGCACAAAGGGGAAAAATCCTCTGATCGCCGTCGGCATCAATCCGTCCACCGCCGCACCCGACGACCTCGACAACACCCTCAAATCCGTCGAACGCATCGCGCTTGCCAACGGATACGACAGCTTCATCATGTTCAACGTCTACGCACAGCGTGCGACCGACCCGAAGCATATGGAAAAGACCTTCAACGAAGCGCTCCACCGCGAAAACATGGCGGCGTTCGAGTACATCCTCTCCCTCTCGGAACGTCCGGCGGTCTGGGCGGCATGGGGGACGATCATCAAAATGCGTCCGTATCTCCGGGACTGTATGCGCGACATGGTCGCGCTCGGCGGAAAATACGGCGCGGCATGGTACACCTGCGGCGCACGCTCCAAAAACGGCGGACATCCGCATCATCCGCTGTACCTCCGCAAGGACGCCGTTCTCGATCCGTTCGATCCGGAAGAATACCTCCGCGCGGAATGGTGAACATACGGTGAAAAAGGCACCGCAAAACTGAATACTGTCTGAAAAGAAAGGAAGGTTTCTTGACTTGCGTTATTTAACAGGATATAATTATTGTATGAAACACTTTCCGGGAAAGGAGAACGGACATGAATGAATCGGTTTCCGTCCCCGCTTATCCCGCGATCGCCTGCTACGGACTGACCAAGGCGTATCCCGGCGCGTTCGCGCTCAACGGCATCGACCTCGAACTGCCGCGCGGACAGATCATCGGGCTTCTCGGTCCCAACGGCAGCGGAAAAACCACGCTGGTGAAAATTTTAGCCGGTCTTCTTCAGCCGACATCCGGTCACGTCCTGATCGACGGGCTCGAACCCGGCGCGGACACCAAATCCTTCGTCTCCTATCTGCCGGAACGGACGTATTTCCAACCGTCCATGCGGGTATGCGAATGCGTGAAAATGTTTGAGGATTTCTACGAAGACTTTGACACCGGACGTGCGCTCGGCATGCTGGAGACCCTCGGCGTCCCGTACCGCGCGAAGATCAAAACGCTCTCCAAGGGAACGCGCGAAAAAGTCCAGCTTGTCCTTGTGATGTCCCGTCACGCGAAGCTCTATCTGCTCGACGAACCCATCGGCGGCGTCGATCCGGCGTCCCGCGACTTCATCCTGCACACCATCATCGCAAACCGTGACCCCGGTTCGGCGGTCCTGCTGTCCACGCATCTCATTCAGGACGTGGAAGACATCCTCGACGGCTTTGTTTTCCTCGGAAACGGACAGGTGATCACCGCCGGAGACGTCCATGAGACCCGCGCGCGTCACGGAAAGACCCTTGACGAACTGTTCCGGGAGGTGTTCCGATGTTTTTAAAACTCTTCAAATATGATTTCAGGGCATCCGCACGCTTCGGCGTGCCGATCCTGATTGCCGTTGCGGCGGCGGCCCTGATCGGTGCCGTCAATACGGGGATCACCGTTTCCAATGTGGGAAAGGAATCCACATTCGAAGCGGTCACCAACGCTCCGTTCGGGGAACTGCTGATCTTCCTCGGCATGGGCGGACTGATGCTTGTTTCCGCCGCGCTCGCCGTTGCGGCGGCGGTCATGACCGTGCTTCTGCTCGTCCAGTATTACCGCAGTACGGCGGCGGACGAAGCCTATCTTACCTTTACCCTTCCCGTGACGCCCGCACAGATCCTGTGGTCGAAACTGCTGAACACGCTGGTGTGGTCGGCGTTCTGCGGGATCGCGCTGTTTCTCGCGGGAGCGGCCATCCTCGGCACCGGCATCACGGCGGCAGGGATCGCGGAAGATTTCATCAACACGTTCGGCAAAATGTTCGCATTCCTGCACAGCACGATCCATCAGAGCGGACTGACCGTTCTTCTGGTCTGCATCCTCGGCGCGGTCTCCGTGATCTCGTCGTATCTCATGATGTTCATGGCGATCACGTTCGGCTCGGTCATCGCACGGAAGCACAAAGCCCTCGCGGCGGTGGCAATGATCTTCCTCATCAATTTTATCATGAGCGGCATCACTTCCGTCATGCAGATCATTCTGCTCGGCGATTTCACGCTGAAACTTGCCTTTGACGAAGGTGCGGCGAATGTGAATCTGTTTCTGATCTCCTGCACGATCCTTCATGCGGCGTTCGCGGCGGTATATTTCCTCGTGACCCGGTACATGCTGGAACGGAAGCTGAACCTGGATTAACTATATTTTCAAAAAATTCTTACAAGAGGTGTCTGTCCCCATGTATTTCCGAACCTGTTTTCTCATGATCCTGTCCGCTCTTCTGCTGACCGCGTGTACGGCAACGGCGGAAACGGAGACGGCACCTCCGGAGTCCCAGCCCCCTGCGGCAGTCCTTTCCGACCGTACGCCGTCATCCGATCCTCTGCAGATCACGGACGGCGGTACGCACACGCTCACCGGCACGTACGACGGCATGGTCGTGATCGATGCCGGAAGTGAGGACGTGACCCTTGTTCTGGACGGTGCGGATATCACATCATCCGGCAAAGCGGCAGTTTATGTCCGATCCGCCGGAAATGTGACCGTCACTCTCGCGGACGGCAGTGAAAACCGTCTGACGGGCAAAAAAGGCATCCATTCCGAAGCCGCGCTGACCCTTGACGGCGGCGGAAAACTGACCGTCGATGCCGCGGAAGGTCACGGGATCATCGCAAAAGCGGCGATCACCGCTGCGGATGGCACCTACGTCATCACCGCCGCAAAGGACGGCATCCACGCGGAAAACGAAGCGGATCCCGCACTCGGAAGCATCCTCTTCACCGGCGGCAATCTCCAGATCGTCTCGGAAGGCGACGGCGTTTCCGCATCCGGTGCGCTTCAGTCGGACAATGTCCAGCTTCTCGTCAATGCGGGCGGCGGTCCGGAAAATGCACAGCCCCATCAGGATGACATGATGGGATTCGGCGGCGGACGCGGTTTCTTCGGCGGATGGGGTCAGGATTCCGCACAGACGGCGGAAACGACCGATGAAAACGCCGTCACGAGCTTCAAAGCGCTCAAATCCGGCGGCGATATGCGCCTGAACGGCGGAATGTTCACGCTCGGTGCGGCGGACGACACCATCCACACGGACGCGAATCTCACGATCACGGACGGTACGTACCATCTTTCTTCCGGCGACGACGCGGTGCATGCCGAATTTTCTCTGGTGATCGACGGCGGACTGTTCCAGATTCTCGAGTCCTACGAAGGAATCGAAGCAAAAACCATCGACGTAAACGGCGGTGAGCTGAACATCAGGGTTTCCGACGACGGCTTCAATGCGTCCGGCGGCAGTTCCGGCACGAACCGCAACCCGATGGCGGCGGAAGACGGCGTTTATTTCAGGGTTTCCGGCGGCTCGGTCTTCCTCAACGCGGAAGGTGACGGCCTCGACTCCAACGGCGACTTCATCGTGACCGGCGGCACCGTGTACGTCTCCGGACCCACGGCAAGCATGAACGGCGCGCTCGACTACGGCGGAAATGCCGAGATCCACGGCGGCACCGTGATCGCGGCGGGAGCGTCCGGAATGGCGGAATCCTTCGGCGCGAATTCCACGCAGGGCGCGATCATGGTGAACACCGGTAATCAGAAAGCCGGCGCGGCCGTCACGCTGACCGATGAAAGCGGCAATGTTCTTGCGGAATACACGCCGCAGAAGAACTATTCGAACGTAGTCATCTCCTGCCCGGGCATCACGGACGGCGGCACGTATACCGTGACCGCGGGAACGTACACCGAAACGATCACCATGAACGGTCTGCGCTACGGAAGCGGCGGGTTCGGCGGCGGTATGCCCGGCGGCATGAACATGGGCGGCGGACGCGGTGCCGGCGGCAAAAAACCGGACAACCGTCCGGAAACGGGCGGCGAAATGCCCGATATGCCCGGAATGCCGGAAGGATTTGATCCCGGCGCGATGGGCGGCGGATCCGGAAACTTCGGCGGATTCGGCGGTCAGCCTCCGCAGATGCCGTAAAACAAAAAATCAAGGAGATTGCACGGATATGCGATCTCCTTTTTTCAGTTACAGATAAATATTCACACAATCCCCGTCTTCGTCCTCGACTTCCACAAGAGGCAGACTGCCGTGAATCCGCTTCATCCGGTTGATCTCATGGCAGAGACGGACCATATCGCGGGTACGGATGCCGGAGTTTTCCGCAGGATATTCTTCCGCGGTTTCCGCAAATTCTTCCGCTTCGGCGATGTCTTCGTCCGACAGCTTCCCGGCAAGGGTTTTGTTGATAAGCGAAGACGCGAGCACCGCGGTCACAGGATTGAAGATCATCCCCGTCGGAAGAACAATCCGGATCGGTTTTCCGCCGCTTTCCTGCACGACAATCTTCATTCAGCATACCTCGATAACGACCGTTTCGCCGCTCGAACCTTCGATTTCGATGAGTTTCCCGATCACGCCGGCTTCGACGAGTTTGATAAGCCTGCCGAAGTCTACGGCGGACAGATTCACCTTACCGATATTGACATTGTCCAGTCCCATAGAAGAATTCATCCCCATTTCCAGCGCGATTTTGATAAGCGGCAGCGGCAGATTTATATTCACCTTGTCGCCGCCGTCCTGTACGCGGACACGCAGAATCATTTCGTCAAAGGATTTCCGTTTGTCGGCGGGAAGCATCTGTACGTCCGGCTTCGGCGTATTGTCCGCGCCGAACAGAGCGTCAATGGTCACGCCGAAAATTTCCGCGATTTTCGGAAGAAGCGCGATATCGGGCATACTCGCGCCGTTTTCCCATTTGGAAACCGCCTGCGGCGTCACGCCGAGCTGCTCGGCGAGTTCGTCCTGCTTCATATTGTGTTCGCGGCGCAGTTCCGCGATATTCGTACCGATATTTTCTGTCATGGCAAATGCCCCTTTCTCTGGTTTGTAAGTACAGTATACCACACCGGTATGTCAAATGGAAGGGAGCATCGGTTAAGCCGGTTGAACGCCGGTTGTATCGGTTGTAAACGGATGGTTGAGTGCTTCCTCCGCGCACCGCCGGAATCGCGCGAACCATCTTGCAATCCTCAGAAAACCATGCTATAATGAATTCATTAAGTATATTAAAGATATTGAGGTGCTGTCATGAACGCTCAGAAAGATACCGCTTCGATCCCCGTTCCCGCCGATCCCGCACCGCAGAAGCCCGCGAAAAAGGCAAAAAAAGAAAAGGAATTCCGCCGCGTGAAGTCCATCTCGCCGATGGCGTACGTCATCCCGTACATCATGGTCGACCGCACGGGCTCCCAGAACTTCATCCAGGACAGCGTGGAAATCGAAAAACTCGAAAAATACATGAAGGAAAAGCAGCAGTCCGGCATGACCAACATCAGCATGATGCACATCATGATCGCCGCGTACATCCGTCTCGTTTCCCAGCGTCCCGCGCTCAACCGCTTCATCCGCGGACAGAAGGTCTGGACCCGTAAAAACGTGGAAGTCTCGCTGACCATCAAGAAGGAAATGTCCCTCGACTCTCCCGACACCGTGGTCAAGATCACCCTTCCGCCGAGCGCGACGCTCGCCGACGTCTACGAAGCGCTGAACCATGAGATCGTCAGCTACCGCGAAAATCCCGGCGGAGATTTCGACGAAACCGCGAAATTCTTCACGAAGATCCCCGGTCTTCTCTTCAAATTCACCGTGGCGGCGCTCCGTTTCCTCGATTACTTCAGCCTGATGCCGAAGTTCATCGCGAAGGTCAGCCCGTTCCACTGTTCGTATTTCATCACGTCGATGGGCTCGCTCGGCATCCCGCCGATCTATCACCACCTGTACGACTTCGGCTCCTGCCCCGTCTTCTTCTCGTTCGGCACCAAGCGCCGCGCCTACGAACTCGACGCGCAGGGCATCGTCAAAAAGAAAAGCTATCTCGACTTCACCTTCGTCCTCGACGAACGCATCTGCGACGGCTACTACTATGCCTCCGCGCTCCGTCTTCTGAAAAACATCATCAAAAATCCGTGGCAGCTCGACAATCCCCCGGAACAGGTCATCGAAGATATTGAGTAATTTTTGTGGGGAAAAACTTTCAGACAAATGGATATACAAGGTGCAGTGCAGACTGTACGGAAAGGAGTTTTTTATGGCTGATGTACGTTTTTTATCCGATATTGAGTCCCTGAAACAGCGGATCACCGCGGAATTCGACGATTACTACACGAATTTCGATCCTTGTACCGCTTCCCTTCTTGCGAAAATGGACGCGCTCGCCGGACAGACTGCCGGAGAGCCGATGATCTCCCGCAAAGCGGCGATGCATGAGATGCTCGCACGCGAATGTCCGGTGCATCTGTTCCGCGAAACGCCGTTCTTCTTTGAAATTTCCAGCGGACGCGGACGCTATACCTGGGGCGGTCTCCAGTCGCCGGTCGGTTCGTACTTCCACGACCGCTCTGCGGGCGAATGGCTGAACATCTACGGTGCCGAAACGGAAGCCGACCGCCGGAACGGATATCTCCACGCGTGGAACAATCCCGTCGGGTTCGACCACCACTGTCCGGGGTACGACAAACTTCTTGAGTTCGGCATAAACGGCATTCTCCGTCAGGCGGAAGACGCTCTCGCTTCCTGCACCGACGGAAAACAGCGGAATTTCTGTCACGCCGCGATCCGCAGCAACCGTGCCCTGCTCACGCTGGCGGAACGTTTTGCAGCGGAAGCCGCACGACTTGCGGATACCGCGGAAGATGAAAATACCGTCCTGCATTACCGGAAAATCGCGGATGCCGCCGCATGGGTTCCCGCGAATCCGCCGCGCACGATGTACGAAGGGCTCTGCGCCGTTCTCTTTTACCGCGAATGCGTCGGTTCCCTGGAAGGCGTCGGCTTCAGCACGTTCGGTCAGCTTGACCGGATGCTGTATCCGCTCTACCGCGCCGACCTTGCCGCCGGACGGATCACGCCCGACGAAGCACTCGCGCTGTTCTGCGGTCTGCTTCTGTACACGGAAGTCCGCTTTGACGCGGCGCGCGGATATCACGAAACGTCGACCACCATCGAGCTCGGCGGCTGTGACCGTGCGGGCAATGTGGTATACAACGACCTGACCGCGCTGATCCTCGACGCGGTCCTGAACGTCCGCTCGATCAACACGAAGATCAACTGCCGCATTTCGAAGGCGCATCCGCAGGAATATCTCGAAAAAATCGCCGATATCCAGCTTTCCGGCATCCCGACGCTGATGATGCACAATGACGACGTCCTCGTTGCCGGCCGCGTGAACTGCGGACAGGACATCGAAGACGCGCGGATGTACGTCGGCGGCGGCTGTCACGAGATCGTTCTGCAGGGAACGGAGGTCTGCACCCGTGCGGACACATGGATCAGCCTGCCCCGTCTCCTGCTCGGAACGATGGAACGGCTCACGGACTGCCCGGATTACGCCGCGTTTTACGCGGAATACCTCGCGGACGTCCGGGCGTACTACACACGGATCGTGACGCTGAAGAACGAACAGGAACGGAAATGGAGCACGTACGATCCCCTGCCGCTGTATTCTTCCTCGCTGACAGGATGTCTCGAACGCGGGCTTGACCTGACGGAAGGCGGCGCAAAGTACAATTCCACCGCGCTCTCCCTGCTCGGTACGGCGACCATGATCGACTCCCTGTACGCGCTGAAAACGCTTGTTTTCGGCAAAGCTGCGGTCTCCTATGCGGATTTCCGCCGGATCGTCGCGGAAAACTTTGAAAACAACGAGCTCCTGCGCCGGCAGATCCTCGAAAAACTGCCGAAGCACGGTACGGGAAACGCGGAACTCGACGCCTTCTCCGCCGCCGTTCTCGCCGACATCAGCGGCATCGCGGGACAGACGAACGGACGCGGCGGCAAATATCTGCCCGCGTTCTATCCGCACGACATCTATACGCCGCTCGGTTCCCTGACCGGCGCAACACCGGACGGACGTCTTGCCGGAAAACCGCTCTCGCGCGGCGTATCCCCGAGCGAATTCATCGCAACGGACAGCCCGCTCGACCTGATCCACAGCCTGAAAGCGATCGATTTCACGAAATACGCGGATTCCTTCTGCGCCGAGCTGACCCTTCCCCCGATGGACAATACCGCCGAAAACGCCGGGATCCTGACCTCCGTCATCCGTGCGTTCCTCGACGCGGAAGGCTCATCCCTCCAGTTCAATCTGATCGATAAAAATGCCCTTCTCGACGCCCGCATCCACCCGGACGACCACCGCAATCTCTTCGTCCGCGTCTGCGGCTACAGCGCCGTCTTCGTCTACCTCTCCCCCTCTACCCAGAACGAGATCCTGGAGAGAGCGATACGATAAAGAATTTTTCTTGGGGAGGAAACTTTTTTTAAAAAGTTTCCTCCCCAAACCCCACCTTCCAAAACTTTCAAGCGAAAAAGAAAACAGAGAAAGTGCAGATTTGAAGCTATAAAACGGCTGTACGGTTTACAGACATTTTATTACTTCAGATTTGCACTTTCTTTGTAATATAATCGTTTGAAAGTTTTTGAAGAGGGGTTCGGGGAGGGACTTTTTTCAAAAAGTTCCTCCCCGAGAACTCACCAGCCGTACTTTTCGTACTGGGGAGTGAGGACGTTGTTGTTGTAGTCGGCGCCGCCCGGGAAGTTTGCGCTCTTGAAGATACCGGGGGTGATGCCCTTTTCCTTCATGAGGGTTTCAACGGCAACGGCAGTTACGTTCCACATGATGTAGTCGGACGCGATGCCGGATGCTGCTGCGAAGCGTGCTTCGATGCCTTCGACTTCGAGCATGGCTTCCGCTGCCGGTGCGCAGTTGTCGAGATACATGGTTGCGAGTTCGTAGAGCTTCTTGCCGGATTCGTGAACCGGGTCAACCTGGGTAGCGTATTCCATGCTGGTGAACGCGATGACCTTGACGCCCTTTTCGACCGCCGCAACGGTGAGGTCAACGACGGACTTCGTACGTCCGGAAACCGAGCTGACGACGAGAACGTCCCCTGCCTTGAGGGATTCGATGCCGTTGTCAAAGTGCTTGTAGAAGAAGGGACCGCCGCCGCGGCAGATGAGGTCCATTTCGATGCTGTGGCAGATGCCGCTGAGGTAGATCTTGCCGCCGGTGGAAACCGATTCCGCGATCAGGCGGCCGGCTTCGATGATGCGTTCGGTCTGGGTGTCCCGTACCTTTGCCAGCAGTTCGTCCACTGCCTGGCGATAACGATACATAAGTTCCATGATGTTTCTCCTTGTCGTTTATTCTGAAATGGAAAACAGATAATCTTTGTAATATTCCTTGAACCGTTCGCGTTCTGCGTCGCCGAACTGTCCGTAAAGGCTGTGATAATGCCGGATGATGACCCCGACGATCGGTTCGAACGCCGGAATTTTCACTTCGCGCTCCATGCCGAAATCCCGCATGAAGCCTGCGAATTCGTCAAACAGGATCCGGTGACTGCGCCAGACGCTGCCGGAGATCGTGATCGGCAGATCCTTCGGCAGATGATTGATCCGCACGACCGCGGCAAGCTGTTCCGCAAGGACCCGTCCGGTCTCGCGGAGAATATCGAGAGCAATTTCGTCGCCCGCTTCCGCCGCCAGCGAAACGACGGGCGCACACGACGCCACGCACGCCACCGGCGACATTTCCGTCTTGGAATAGATATGGAAAAGTGCGCCGCGCAGGTTGCCCGGATGTCCGAGCTGTTCCGAGATGTATTTTTCGAGCAGAGTCTTCGGTCCGCGTCCTTCCGCGGATTTGATTGCCGCGCCGAACGCGTTTCTTGCCATCCAGTAGCCGGAGCCTTCGTCGGAGATCGCCGCACCGTAGCCGCCGAGGCCGTCCACACGGCCCTTGTACCGGTAGAACAGGGTCGCGCCCGTACCGGACAGCGCCATCAGTGCGTCTTCAAAAATTTCCGCCGCCGATAGTCCTGCGTCCAGTTCGCCGCAGCACGCCACATTTCTGATCACGGCGCCGCGTTCTTTCATGCGTTCCAGCAGACCGCCGTCGACGATGCCCGATACGCAGTCGACCTGCATTCCGGCAAGCCCGAGCGTATCGATCAGAGTGTCCACGTTCCGCCGGA
The DNA here is from genome assembly GCA_017547755.1 of Clostridia bacterium. GTDB lineage: Bacteria > Bacillota > Clostridia > Oscillospirales > CAG-272 > UMGS1696. Next base: position 35,699 of record JAFYOX010000103.1, read on the forward strand.
TCAGGTCTTTCGCGGTGGTGTTGTCGCGCATACTGCCCACACGGCAGACTTTGACCGGACGGAAATCTTCATCATATAATATGGCGAGCACCTTCGACCCGCCGGAGTCAACCGCAAGGTAGTTTTTCATAGGGTACCTCTGGAAGGGGATATATATGCCGGATCGGAGGAATCTGATCCGGCCTCCCGCTTACATATAGAAAATATTGTCCTTGTATTCTTCGAAAATCCGTGCGTTGTGTTCGTCGCCGCCGTCAAGGTTCGCGCTCATGAAGACCGGCGGAACGATGCCGTCCGCGATCATCTTTTCGACCGCTTCGATGACCATCGCGTTCAGGATCGCCGTGCCGACCGCCGTGGAGGTCGGACCGATCTTTTCTTCGAGACCGTCGAGTTTGACCGCCGCGTCACCTTTTTCGCCGCAGTTGTCGATCACGAGATCGCACACTTCAAACAGGCGCTTTCCGGACGGATGACGGGACGTCACGCCGTTCGAATATGCGAGATTGGTGATGCAGACCGTGCGCACGCCCATATTTTTCGCTTCGATCGCCATTTCCACGGGAACGGTGTTCCGTCCGGAAACGGAATGGATGATCAGCAGGTCCCCCTCTCCGACATGATTCTGCGTAAGGATGGTCTTGCCGAGTCCGGGAACGCGTTCGAGCGCGCTCGTCATGGTGATCGGACGGGTGTTCAGCATGAAGCCGGGGAAAAAGATCGGATTGATGACCGCCAGTCCGCCGGTACGGTAGAATACTTCTTCCGCGAGGATGCCCGCATGGGAACATCCGAACACGAACACGTTCCGCTTCGCTTCAATGTTTTCCGCGATCAAGGACGCCGCCGTGAGAATGCTGTCCTTCTGGGTTTCCCACGCCTTTTCGATGCAGTCCGTGACGATCCGGATATACGATTCGCCTTGCATAAGGAGATCTCCTTTTTTGTTTTTCGTTGATTGGTGGTACCATTATAACGGATTTCCCGATAATATGCAATAGATTTTACTGAATTCACGCAAACGTCAAAAAAAAGCATCACGCCGAAGCGTGATGCCGGTTATATTTTTCGGAGATCCTGCGGAACCCGATTCAGTTCCCCATTTCGGAGAAAGTATTGTTCAGTTTGTCCAGAACCTTGTTGATCGCCTTGGTCTGCTTGGAGATATAGGAGACGGTCTGATCCGCCGTGGTGTTCGCCTTCAGGAAGACCAGAGAAGCGATGGAGGTACCTTCGCCCTGGAAAGCGTAGCCGAGGTCAACGTACTGAATATCACGGATGATATTGAACATATCGGTGTCGTCTGCGGAGTCGGACAGCTTGCTTCCGAGAACAGCTTCCCATACCTTCGGAACAACTTCGTTATAGTTGTAGCAGCTCATCGCTTCCACGCAGTACGAAATGACTTCTTCGTTGGGAGCGGCGGTCAGAATGACGCCCCAGTAAATCGCATAGCCGCCGGAAGCGTAGTTTTCCTGTGCTTCGTCAAATTTGGGGCAGGGGAGGATCCCGTAGGAAACATCGGAATCACGCATGGATTCGTACAGATTGCGGTTTTCCGACAGGAGGAACAGACCGAGACCTTCGGAGAACATACCGACGTTGTGGTCGCTTCCCGTGCAGATCTGCGCATATTCCGTAAGAACGTCGAATTTTTCCATAACGCTTACGATTCTGTCCAGATTATTCGAGAAACAAAGATTTCCCGCTTCGTCCTTGTCAAGGATGCCCGCGCCCATGTCGCTCTGCAGCATGACCATACCGTAATTGCTGCTCAGGAAGCCCCAGCGGTCCGCGGTCGTCATTTTTCCGTCCCCGTTGGTGTCCATCGTAGCGGCGGTCGCCATGGAGATCATGTCGTCCAGATACCATTCGCCGTTGCGCACTGCTTCATACGGTACGCCAAGCTGCAGGTCTTCCGCAAGGTTCTTGTTGATGGAAAGGGAACAGTTCATGTAAATACCGCTCGTGGTCAGCGGAGTGGCGGTCGCAAACAGTTTTCCCTGAACGGTGAACACTTCGGAAGTACCCTTCCACCACGGCTTGTCAAAGTTCAGCAGTTCAAAGTCCCGGAGATTGTAGAAATCCCCGCGCATGGTGTTGCCCATGCTTTCGTTGTCGTGATTGAACGCAATATCGTAGGCGTCATCGCCGGAGAGCACCAGATTATGGACCGTGGTGCCGACGACGGGGTAGTCATCGTTGGCGGTGCACAGGATATTGACGTTGAAGCGGTCTTCCACCGTGGCACGCTGATTGTAAAGGGCGTCGTTGATGACTTCCCCGTTCAGTTCGTCCGCGTAAATATAGGTTTTCGCATTGTACCAGGAGGTGGTCAGAATGGAGAATTCGGCGCCGTTGAAATCCTTTTCCGGCAGGTCGTCCTTAGGACCGGTTTCTTCGGGTTCGATAACGATGTCTTCGACGGGAGCGTTGTCGGCGCTGATCGTCGTCTGGCTGTCAGCGGATGCCGTTTCCTGCGGATTCTGGGCGCATCCGACCGATGCACTCACGAGCAGCAGTGCGAGAAGAAGATTTAATACACGCTTTTTCATAACGTAAGTCCTTTTTTTAAATATATTCAAAAATTATAAATTGACGCAACGTTAACTATACCGCATTCCGCGGAAAAAGTCAAGGGTTTTGGAGGAAATTGTAAGAAAGCGTTTCCGGCCATTCTTTGGGGAACAGCGAATTTTTGTGCTTTCTCTCAAAAAATCCCTTGATTTGCGGCCGGATCTATGATACTATAGAACAAAAAAGAACGTCAACCACTGTTTTTTCAACGAAAGGACTCCATTATGGCAGAATTCTATGTACGGAAAAACGCTTCCGGAAACGGCGTATTTTCCACCCTCGAGGACGCACGGGACGCGGTGCGCGCCCTGATCGCCGAAGGACTGACCGAACCCGTGACCGTGACCGTCGAAGCCGGGGAATACCGGACGTCCGGCATTGTTTTCGATGCACGTGACTCCGGGACGAAAGACTGTCCCGTGACCTATCGTGCCGGCGGCGAAGTGCTTTTCAACGGCGGCATGACCCTGAACGGTGCGGACTTCGAACCAGTGAATGAAGAAGAACGCGCCTGTCTGCACGGTGACGCAAAGGAAAAGGTCGTCCGCATCGACCTTACGAAATTCGGAGTGACTGCCGCCGACTGGGGTGCGCTCTGTGCGATCGGCACCTACTCCACCGCAGACAAATACGACGGCGCGGTGACCTCGCCCATGTGGTGCGAACTGTTCGTCAACGACCGCCGCATGGAAATTGCGCGCTATCCCGACGCCGGATACCTCCACACGCTCGAACCCGTGCGTGAAGGCAAAGCGCTCGAACCGACCGGACAGCCGCGCAACGATCCCTCGGAATGGGGAAAACTCCGCAATCCGCTCGGCGATATCCGAAAGATCGACGCCGATACCGCGAAGCGTGCCGCGGGATGGAAATCCCTCGACGGCGTATGGTGCTTCGGCTACCCGAAATACGGCTGGGCGGACATGGCGTCCCCGGTGGACCGCATCGATCCCGAAACCTGCGAAATGGAAACGCGCTACGTCAGCCTGTACGGCATCCGCGAACACGCGCCGTATTATTTCTATAATGTATTCGAAGAACTCGACGCTCCGGGCGAATGGTTCCTCGACCGCGAAACGGGGATGCTCTACCTCTATCCCGACTGTGACCTCGCTTCGGCGCAGATCAACCTTTCCCTGCTGACCGAAAATCTCGTACGGTTTGAAAACGTCTCCCATGTGACTCTGCGCGGCTTCACGTTCACCGGAACCCGCAGCGATGCACTCGAAATGAGCGGGGACAACCTTGCTGTGGAAAACTGCACCGTCAAGAACATCGCCGGAAACGCGATCCGTATCCGCGGACGGAACTGCCGGGTCGAAGGATGCGACATCCACCACACCGGACGCGGCGGCGTGAGCATCGATGGCGGCGACCGCGCGACTTTAACGCCGTCCGGACATCTCGTCACGAACAACCACATCCACCACATCGCGGAAATTTTCCGGACGTACCAGCCGGCCGTCTCGATGAGCGGTGTCGGCATCGTCTGCTCGCACAACTGCATCCACGATTCCGCGCACATGGCGATCGGCTTCGGCGGCAACGAAAACATCATCGAATACAACGAAATTTACGAAGTCTGCCAGATTGCCGACGACTCCAGCGCGATCTACGCCGGACGGAACTACACCGTCTGCGGCAACGTCGTCCGCTGCAATTTCTTCCACGACATGAAGAGCGATGCGGACAACCACATCGGCATTTTCGGCATGTACTGCGACGACAACCTCGGCTCCTGCACGATGGAAAAGAATATTTTCCTCCGCTGTCAGTCCGCACTTCTGCTCCACGGCGGTCACGACATGGTATTTGCGAACAATCTCGTCATCGACGCCTGCCCGAAATCGCAGTACTCGCTCCGTTTCCACCGCTACGGCTACTGGGATTCCCTTCTTCCCGGCGGAACGCACGCCCAGGGACTCGCGCAGGTACCGTGGCAGGGCGAACTATGGTCGGAAAAATACCCGCACATCGCGGAATATCTCACGTGGGATCCGGAGACCGAGCAGTGCATCCCGCACTACTGCCGCCTCGTGAACAATATCATCATCAACCACAAGCCGATCGACGTCCGCGGCTTCGACTGGCGTGACGAACGTCTGCACGATCTTGTGGAAAACAACATCGAAGTGCAGGTGGACGACATCCACGCACTGACGAACGAAAAATTACGGGAACTCCTGCCGGAATTCGAAGAGATCCCGTTTGAAAAGATCGGACTGCTGAAATAACGAAAGGAAATATATGAACATGGAAGATATCCGTACCTCCCTCTACGCAAAGACCGGCGGATTCATGAAGGGGATCTGCCATCCGCATCCGGAATACGACCGCCTGACCGGCGCCGGATTCGGCTGGATCCGCCGCGACGTCCCGTATCCGTTCGACATGGACGGAAACATCACCGAAAGCTACCGCCGCTTCCGTGAAGAAGCACGTATCTACGCGGAAAACGGTCTGCGCTCGATCGTCATCAGTCCGTATCCGTCCGCGTTCCTCGCACACGGCATCGATCCGCGTACGCCGGAAGGACTGGTACGTGTCCGTGAAGTCTGCGCGTTCCTCGCGGCGGACTACCGTGAGCTGAACGTCTGCTGGCAGGCGACCAACGAACTGTTTGTCATCCACTTCCGCAAGCCGCTGAACATTCCGGAAAGCGTGGAATTCCTTGTGGCAAGCCTGCAGGGACTCCGTGCAGGGGATCCCGACGGCGTGATCGGACACAATACCGTCAGCCTGGACGACGGCTGGGACGACCTCTGCCGCGACATCGACCGCCGCACCGAATGTGACTATTTCGGTTTCGACCTGTACAACGGTACATGGAGCAACGGCGATACCGACTCCTACATCGCACGTATCCGCGACCTGTACGAACTGTGCAGAAAGCCGATCATTCTGATGGAATTCGGCTTTGCATCCCTCGGCGGAAACGCGCACGCCGACCGCCGCGAAGCGTACGAATATCTCGAAAATCTCGGATTCCACGGCATGGAAGACCTCAAGGCACGTCCGGACGACTTCATCGCGACCCTTCCGCCGTCGCTCAAGCATACTGCGGAACACTGCGCACGCGAAGACCTCATCCCCGCATTCGTCGACATGATGCCGCACCTGACGAAGCTGTGGTTCTCCGAAATGGTCTTCCCGCACGATGAAGAGGGACAGGCAGCGTTCTACGCGGAACTCCTGCCGAAGCTGCTTGCCGATCCGTACCTTGCCGGTGCGATCCTCTACTGCTGGCAGGACAGCCATTCCTGCTTCACCTGCGGCGCGTCCGACTGTCCGTGCGAGACCGCATGGGGCATCACCCGATGCGACGGCACCGCAAAACCGGCGTACGATACGATCCGTGAAATTTTCACGAAATAAATCCGACACGGAGGCAAATTATGTCCGTAAAAATTGACTTTACCAAAAATCTCGGGAAGATCAAGCCCATGCACGGCGTCGGACAGCCGCCGTTTTACGGGGCACGCAGTTTCCCCATGTTCCATTATCTGACCGAAGCCGGCATCCCGTTCTCCCGTCTGCATGACGTTGCAGGTCCTTACGGCGGCGGACGCTTCGTCGATATCCCGAACCTGTTCCGCGATTTCGACGCCGATCCCGAAGACCCGGCGTCCTACGACTTCACCTTCACCGACCGCCTGATCACCGCGCTCATGGACGCGAAGGTCGAACCGTTCTTCCGTCTCGGCGTGACCATTGAAAACGACATGACGATCAAGGCGTACCGCATCCATCCGCCGAAGGACCCCGCAAAATGGGCGGTCATCTGCGAGAAAGTCATCCGTCACTACACGGAAGGCTGGGCGGACGGCTTCCGGTACAACATCCGCTACTGGGAGATCTGGAACGAGCCGGACAACCATTTCGACCCGAAGATCAACCAGATGTGGACGGGTACGCCGGAAGAATATTATGAACTGTACAACGTCACCGCAAAGCATCTCAAGAAGTGCTTCCCTCACCTGAAGATCGGCGGCTACTCCAGCTGCGGATTCTACGCGATCGCGGCACCGTCCCCGGCAAGAGAGCAGTCGTACATCGGATTTTTCGACAATTTCCTCCGCTCGGTGAAGGAAAACGGCGCACCGCTCGACTTTTTCTCGTGGCACAGCTATGCGGGCATCTCCGATACGATGAAGTTTGCCGCATATGCCCGCGAACAGCTCGACAAATACGGCTTCACCGATACGGAAACCACCTGCAACGAGTGGAATCCCGAAGTCAATCTGCGCGGTACCGGCCGTCACGCGGCGCTCGTCACCGGCATGATGCTGGCGATGCAGAACAGTCCGCTCGACAGCGCGATGTTCTACGACGCACGCTACGGCGTCAGCATTTACGGCTCGATGTTCAATCCGATGACCGCCGCACCGTTCCCGGCGTACTACGGCTTCCTCGCGTTCAACGAACTGTACCTTCTCGGCACACAGGCGGACGCCTGCTGTGATGACGAAGGCGTATACGCTGCCGCGGCATATAAGGGAACCGAAGGCTGCATCGTTCTGGCGAATACGTCGCCCGCGGATGTTCCGCTGAAACTGGAAACGGACGCGGCAGTCACGGAATGCCGGATCCTCGACGGCGAACGTCTGCTGTCCGGATGCCGTCTTCCGGAAGAAATTCCGGCAAACACAGTCCTCTGCATCCGCGTGACACTTGCATAAGGAAGGATAAAATTCATGGACGCAAAAATTGTCAGAGTTCCCGAACCGGCGGAACTGGATCGGATGGTATACGCGGCGTTCCCATCGTGGAAAAGCTACCGGACAGTCATGCTCAAAGGCGGACTTTTCAACACCACATACACGCTCGAATCGGACGACGCACCGGGAGAAAAATACGTTCTCCGCGTCGGTCCGGTGCGCCGCGAACTGCTTCTGCCGTACGAAATGTACCTGATGGACGCGGAATGCTGGGCATACGAAAAGATGGCGGAAGCCGGGATCCCGACCTCGACGGTGGTACACAAAGATACCGCCAAAACCCTGCTCGACCGCGATTTCATGATCGTGAAATTCATTGAATCGGTACAGCTCAACCGCTCGGAAATGAGCGAAGCCGACCGGTACGAAGTCTTCCGCGAGGTCGGACGCCTCTGCCGGAAGATGAACGATATCCGCACGGAAAAATTCGGACGCGTCGGGTACATTCTGAACGGCGGCGGATACGATACATGGAGCGCGTACATCAAAAGCGAGCTGTCGGAATGGGCGGACAAGATCCGCGAACAGACGACGGACTACTATACGGAAGAGGAGCTGTGCGAGATCGTCTCCCTTGCCGACCGTTACCGTGACATCCTCGACGAGATCACGGAGCCGTGCTTCAACCACTGCGATATGTGGTCGCTCAACGTCCTGCTGACCCCGCCTGCCCAGTCGGAAAAACCGGGCATCGCGGCGATCATCGACCCGGACCGCTGCTGTATGGGCGACCCGGACTTTGAACTGTCGAGCGGATGGATGATGAACGACGCATTCTACGACGGCTACGGCCGCCGCATGGCGGAAGACGCACACACCGTGATCCGGACGAATATCTACAAAATGATCTTCCTGCTTCTCAACGGCTACTTCATGCGGACGCAGTACGACGATCCCGCGCCGTCGATGAGCGACAAGGAACGCGCAATGAAATATCTGGAGGCCCTGCGGTAACCGCAGACACCGAAAAACAGCAAAAAAGGAGAAGAACTTTCCGGAAAAGTTCTTCTCCTCTGTAATTTTTTGCGGTAATTTATGCTTTTTCCACCCAGATCAGCTTGGAGGAACGCTTTTCAGCAAACGCAAGTGTCAGTTCGCCTTCGGTCGTCCACGTTGCGCCGGTATCTTCGTCGGTCAGCTTCCATGCACCATCGACGAACGGCAGAGTTACGGTCAGCGTGTCGTCTTCGCAGTCTTCCATGCGGAACGCGAGAACCGCGCCGCACTGTTCGTCATCGTCCACGAAGGAGTATGCCGTGAAGCCCGTACGGTCATTCTTTTCATGCCACGGCGTCAGAACGTAGAAGTCCTTCAGCAGGTACTTCTTCAGCTTTGCCCATTCGCGCAGACCGAAGCGCAGGATCGAGAAGTCCTGATCGGGGTCCTGTGTGAACTGGGAGTCCACGTTGAGTGCCGGCAGATAGGATGCTCGCCAGGTGTAAACGTCGGTACGTCCGGTCGGGTCGAGTTCGCCGACCTTTTCCTTCGTATTCGCGCCGCAGAACGGGATCCACTTGTTGAAGGAAGTCGTCATCGAGAGACGGAGCGCGGTCGTCGTACGGTCGGCGTCACTGCGGAGAAGCGGAACACCGCGGCGCAGGGATTCAAGGTCATTGCGTCCGCCGCCCGATGCGCAGGAATCGACAAATCCGCTGCCGCCGAAACCGAGCGTGCAGGCGATGATATCGTCCCACATCCGGTAGTGACCGTCTACGAAGCGGCATTCCGTGATGCCCGTACGGTTGTCGCCTTCAAGGGTGTCGAGGTACTTCCAGAGAGCGCCCGGGTCGCTGTTGTTGTCTTCACGGTAGATTTCGACCTTGTTTTCGGAAAGCACCTTGCAGATGCGTCCGACCGTCCAGTCGTAGCAGGCAGGGATCCCGATGTTGTTGGAAATCGAGCCGACACCTTCGCGGCGGATCGCCCATGCAGGATCGTATCCGTAATTTTTCACGAGATTGTCGACGTCGGTAACACGTTCGGGTTCGAACCACATGAGGGTACGCATACCGTGTTCACGTGCGAAATCGGTGGATTCGAGGAAGGTCTTGCCCGGCCACTTCACGGGGTCGAGTTCCCAGGTGCCGACGGTGCCCCACCAGTCAGAAACGGGGGAACTGCCGTCCGGCGCGGTGTACCATCCGGCGTCGAACCAGCGGACGTCCACCTTAACGTCTTCGGCGATCATCTTTTCAAGGGACGGCTTCCACGTATAGTAGCGTTCGGAAATACTGCCGTCGGAGTTCGGCAGACCAGTGTCGTTGGAAACGCAGCAGGCAGAGAACGGTTCCACGTGTGCGCCGGAAGCGTCGGTTGCCGGAAGATTGCAGTTCACAAACCAGCTTCTCCAGAAATTCGTCGCGTAATTTTCATCCCGGACGGTGTACGGCGCATAAACGAACAGCGCGGTACGGATCTTTTCGCCGGGCTTGAGATAGGTGCGGATGTTGTTGACCGAGCGCATCGTGCAGGTGGTAGCAGAACCATCGTAAACGAAGTCCGCGGTCCATGTACCTGCCCAGCCGATCGCCAGCATCGCGCCGCCGTCGCCGTATTCAAGATTGAAATACGGGAAATTGACATGGGTCGGACGGCCGCTGTTGGAAGTGAAGTGTACTTCTTCGGCGGTAAGATCGGTCACGTAAGGACGATACTGATTGCCGTGGTCGCCGAGACTTCCGCGCAGAACGGGGGAAGCCCCTTCAAAGGTGAGCGTCGTTGAAAGATCTTCAAGGATCGCGCTGTTCGCCTTGCCGGCGTTTTCAAACCAAAACGTCCATTCGGTCACGCCGTAAGCAGGATAGAAGGACAGAATCAGCGTCGTACGGAAACCGTCTGTTTTTTCATAAATAAACGTCGTCGTTTCGCGTTTGCCGTTAAATTCCGTAACCGCGGAGACGACTGTTCCGGGGAACCCGGAAATGCGTTCACCGCCGTACGTATAAGCAAACGGGACACGGGACGGGTCGGCAAGAAGAGAACGATACCACGCTTCCGCTGCGGGGTTTGAGTAGTTTTTCATGGGAATGCTCCTTTCGTATGAACGAACCATAATTATCTATCGAAATTATACAGGATATGCGAAAGGATTGCAAGAGAATATGAAAAATCACATCTGCAGATTTTATCTCATCTCAATCTGTTCCGCACGGATATGATGTTTTTCTTCAAGAAATTTCAGCAGATCCATTAATAGTTCCAATACCACTTCCGCGTGATTGACTACGAGCAAAGTATCATAGTCTTCCAGAGTTTTTACATCTGTCCGCCCGCATTCCACCATAATTTGGTAATCATCATAAATAAAATCCAGACTGCAGCAATAAGAACTTTCTTCCATGCAATAAAACTCCATAAAATGAACGATTTCATAATCGATCTCATTCATTTTGAGTTTTTTCTTCAGTAAAGCTATAAATTCATAAGGGCTTATCGTCCCCCATTCCTTCATTGAAAAGAATTCTGTGAACAAATAATCACATAACCGTTCAACTGTATGATCCAGGAGCATGTTAAATGATCTGCAGTCTTTATTATCTATCAGTGTTTTGATTTCCACAACACTCTGCGCAATGTTCATATAATAATCTCCTTTTTTCAGAAATACATTGTTATAGCTTAAATAGAGGCAAACTGCTGGTTCCTCCGTAGGTTAGAACGGTGAAAAAAGGAAAACACCTGTATCGTAAGATACAGGTGTAAACTCCCCCAGTTGGGCTCGAACCAACGACACCGCGGTTAACAGCCGCGTGCTCTCGCGGGGAGCTTATGTTACAAGAAAAACAACATCGCGCAAAAATCCTCAACAGCAGTTCGTCTGATAGAGTTCACATAACCTCTTGTGTTACGCAATCGTCGTAATTGAAGTATCTCCGTGCCAATCCTCCAGGAACTGCCGGTAGGTCATATTCAATTCAATGTGAATCTCATACCCCTTCCCGATCTCCACCCGATTGAAAAGCTGACACGCGATCATCTTTTTCACTTCCAGCGAAGCATCGTCAAATTCCTCAGCCCAGCTTCTGAACTGCCGGTACGCCGGAATTACATTGTCGCTCATCGCTTTCTTCTCGGTTTCTTCATCCTTCAGCTTCTGCAGAAACGCTTCGTCCTCCGCAATCTTCGCTTTGACTGTCTGTAAAGCAACCGCAAGGTCTTCCTCGGTGTATATACTTTCACCGGAAAGTACCTTTCCGATCTCCAACCGCAGAGTTTCAAGCTGTTTCCGATTCTTCTGGAGGGACAAATCTGTTTTCTGCTGTAAATGATGGTTCTCCGCCATCATTTTCTTGTAGACAGACTGGATTTTCTCCTCCTGCGGACAACCGGACACGGATGCAAAGATCAGCCGCATGATTTTCAGAATCTCACGGTCAACCTTCTCCGCATTGTATGTACTCGCACCGTCGCAGTCGTTCAATCCGCGGCTGCGGTGGTAGCAGATATACCGCGCATATTCGGTGTCACTTGCCGTTCCGTCCCGCTTGACATAACGTTCCTTGTATCGGCTGGTGGCAAGTCGGCATCCGCAGTGAGCGCAGAAGACATTTCCGCTCAGCAATGCCTTTCCCTTGTTCATCAGCGCGATGGTTCGCTTCTCATCATCCTTGCGGGATCGCTGATGCAGGATATCCTGCGCCAATGCAAATTCCCGGTCGTCAATGATCTGAAGAAACTCGATCCTGTCGGATTTGGCATCGCCGTTTTTGAGGAATCCGCAGTATATCTCGTTTTTCAATATCCGCAGGATGTGATTGCTCTGGAATTCCGCGCCGCCGTGGGTGCGATATCCTTCCTTATTTATATAGGCGGCAATCTGATACGACCCGCATCCTTCCGAAGTGGTCATACGAAAAATCCGGCGTACAAGATCAGCTTCCGCAGGCTCTATGGCAAGGTCGCGCATTTCCTGTCCCTTCTTGTTCTTCCGTCCGTTCTTCACGAGCGTATAACCATAGGGGACAGAACCGCCGGTGTAGATTCCTTCTTCTGTCATCTGCTGAAGTCTGGTCTTCACACGGATGGACGTTTTCTCGGATTCACCGGATGCCTGCCAGAAACGGATATAGTTCATGAGCTTGTCCACATGATTCTCGAATTTCTGCTGCCCTTCATTCACCGACCATACTTCAATGTCATGTTCGGCGAACCACTGGAGAACGAACGGAGTTTCATTCTCGATTCTGCCGAGACGGTCGAACATGAAGACGAGAAGAACATCGAATTCACGTGCAAGTGCCGCTTCCTTCAAATCCTGAATGGCATCACGCTTTTCGGCTGACACCTTGAAACCGGAGATTCCCTTTTCCTCGAATTCCCGAAGGATTTCCCAATCGGGCTGTCGTCCGGCGAATTCGTGGCAGGCGATCCGCTGCATGGGGATGTCGTCTTTGTTGATGTCCACCTGCTTTACGGTAGATACTCTGTATAAAGTGTAAACTCGTTTCATTTGTGTTTCCTTTCTGGAGAAAACACGAACTGCTATGAAATTTTCAAAGAGCGGTGGATTACTGTGATTATTATAGCAGATTTCGTGTGCGGGTGCAAGGATGAGAAATGGACTTTTTAACAATAATACTACAGAAACCTGTAATATCTACGGGAAACGCTTTTTCTCATTTTTTATTCCCGAATCCGTTTTTCATACGCATTCGTCAGCATATCAAGGATCGTATCCTTTACACTTCCCTCTCCCGTTTTTCCGGCGAAGGTGATGGTGATCTTCACACCGTTACTCTCCCTGTGAATCACGGGAGAGTCTTTTTTCTGATCCATTTCGGTTGTTCTGAAGTTTTCCATATTCGTTTCCTTCCATATTATATAGTATTATATAGTCTTTTTTCAAAGCCATAAGTATGAGTCTGACTATGGCGAGATTTGTCGAGGAACAAACGCAGTCAGACCCATCACTTATAAGTTTGAATTTATCCGGAGGATGTAAGCATCCCCCGGAATTGTTTCATTGATTCTTGCCCGGACAGACTACCTGTTCGCGTAATAATTTCAGGTACTCGTACATCCAAAGGAACCTCTCACCCCATAACGTGCGGCGGTTGTTATCACGCTCAGGTCATGGCTAGTGGGGAGTCTCAGCTCTCCGTTGTCATCGCCGATCGGTGCGAACCGATTTTTCCGAAGCTGATAAGCGGGTCTGTCCCGCCGTCGCTCGCTGTATGAAACAGGTCATGGCGTATCCTTCGGTCTGGCTATTCCGGGGAGTTCGTTATCTGTCCGGGGTGTATTGATTTTTCAAAGAACCTGCACACCGGACGGAGTTAAACTGTTACCGACGCGGTGCGGAGAAGGTGTTTTTCTTTGCCTTCACTCTATACCTCACTATTCGTTGAAAAGTAGCCCCTTTCACACAAATATTTTTTGATTTTTTCTTTTGCATCTTCCAGAGATCGTTTCACCGGCATCTTGGTACAGCCTTCTTTTTCTGCAATCTGTTCGTATGTCAGATTTTCATAATAGTACAGATGAATTCTGTGCTTCTGTGTGAGTGTCAGAAAATCAAAAGAACGATAAAGCTGTTCTTTCACAAGCAAGTAAAGAACCGTTTCGACGGTAGTATCGTATGCTTCTTCATCGGGAATTCCGTAACCGTAATGACGGTCGATTTCATTCAGATGAGACAAATCTTTCAGTTCGTTCTTATCAAAGTCCTGGAATTGTTCTTCCGTAATTTCCACACACTGATGGATGCCTTCACCGTCATCGAATTCCACGAAATACTTGGGATAACCGGTGTCTTTACCGATAGAGTAGATCGTGTAGGGGTTGTCTTTATCTTTACGCCGCTTCGGGCGAGGATCTGCGTTAGTCGGATAATTGTTATCCATTTATTGTTCCTCCGTTTTGATTTTTGGGGTTGAATCAAAACGGAGGAATGGCGGAGACCGGCAGCGAGGCTGTAATGACCGCATAAAAAAAGAGCGGCTGCTTTTGCTTGAGATTACAAAAGCAGCCGCTCTGCGGTTATCTTCGGGTGACAAAATAAAACCTCCGAAAGTCAAGTTCTGGCAAATCGCTTTTGCCAGTCCAGTTTAACTTTCGGAGATTACACGCCCCATTACATAGGCCATTACATTTGCATTACATATAAATTTGGCATTACACAGACCATTACATATCCATTACATCTGCATTACAGGACTAAATAATCCCTTCATTTTGTAGGCTTTCGAGTAATTTTTCGTATTTTTCTTCGGGAAGTTCTGCTTCTGCCCTCTTGAGAATACCTTCTGTGAGTTCGGAAGCATTGAGTTTGCTGTAGGCTTTTACAAGCCAGTAATACGCCTGAGAATTGCCGGATTCGATTTTCAGGGATTTTTCGGCATAATGGCGGACATGATTATACGCATCATTTGCCGCAAGATTTTCAAGCAGGATATTTACCGCCGTCACATAACTCATGTGATAGTAATGCAAATCCGTATCCAGCCATCGTTCGCCGTAAGCAGAGGTCAGCAGGTCTCCGCGGTATAGATCGACAGCCAGCTTCATCCACTCGATTTTATCGAAGGAGGATGTTGCCGTCATGCCTCTGTCCACATATTCTTCGAATAACTGCACATCTGTTTTCACATCGAAGAATTCGTTGATACAGTATCCGCTATGAGAGGATGTAATCAGTTCTTTGGCAGATATCGTATCAAACACCTGTCTGCTGCGGCATATCTGTGTACGGAGCGCACTGACCTCTTTTTCGATATCCCGTTCATCTCTGTCCGGAAATATCTCATCGATCAGTGTCCGTGCAGCGAAAGACTTGCCTTTGTTGAGATAGAGAAATACAAGAATTTTTGTAATAGCAGGAGATGCGATCATCTTTTCTGTAAGAACGCCGGTAGAAGTAATAACTTCCAGATCACCGAGCATATTGATTACCACGTCGTTGGGATCGGTAATGCTCTGCGGGGAATATGTACGTTTCAGCTTTTCATTGGATGTCTGATCGTTGATATTGGTAAGCAGAACATAAGCGATCATCCGGAGCATGAGTGTTTCTTCCGGCGATATATGTCTGGTGGGATTTCTGACTACCATGAACCCAAGCGGGCGCGGGAATACCGGAACTGCGAGGATGGAATTCGCCCGCAGTTTCCGGTACATAGCATATTCTTCAGGATTGGTTTCTTTCAGTGCTTCAACATCGGGAATACAGATCGGCTGATTTTCATGTATTGCAGTGATCCATTGTTTCATGCAATCCAGAGATTCAAATTCTTCCATCAGCTCTTTCGTCTGATCGCGGGAGTGAGTGTTATACCAGTGATGCGGTGACCAGACTTTCATAACCATATCGACATCAAGGAATCCTGCCCAGTCGGCACCGTAGAAATCGCAGGCTTCTTTTAAGGCTCGTTTGATGATCTGATCGGCGTCGTCACTCATGTGCAGTTCGGATTCCAGTTTGCCGAGGTTTTGAGCTACCTTCATGGTGAATTCGTAGGGACGCATCATTTCCGCGAATTCTTTGGGGGTGAAGACGATGGCCTTTCCTTTGAGTATCTTTTTCAAATCTTCGATAAACATTTTCTTCTCCGTTATGAATGTATTTTTTCATTTTGAATCCATGAGATTTTTCTTGTTCATATCACGCCCTACGCAATCTTTTCTAAAGACAACAAATTTTCCTGTTGCATAATTCAAAATAACAACCAGTCCATTGGAAAGGATTTTCCATGCAAACGCGTTAAGTTCAAAAACATCTACCGCTACATACATAATTAACAAATCAAGAGTACCTGTAACAAGCCTGCATGAGAAAAAAGAAATACACTCTTTCAGAAGGCGTCTGTTCAGGAAATTTTTCCTCTCAAATACCCATATTTTATTAGTTACGAAAGCAAAGGAAACGGCTATAAACCATGCAGCACAGACCGCACCCATGTTTGAAAATCCTAAAACGTAATAACATATAGGATATACTGTCCAATTGATAAGGGTGGTACAAATACCAAATGCCAGATACAGGATCACACTTCTGCGTTTCTTCAGCAATTCAATAATTGTCTTCATGGTTTCAGCTAATATATGTCTTCTTATTTTCAAACGCTTCATCCAATATTTTCTCAATGATATATCTGGGACGTTTCTTTACTTCCATATAAGTCTTTCCCACATATTCACCAACAAGACCGATAGCCAGAAGCTGCAAACTTCCTATAAACCATATTGAACTGAGACAAATCGAATACAATGAAATCCCTTCCGCCGAAAAGTTCCGACATAATGTGTAGATCAGACCGAGCATACTGAATAACAGCATCACTCCACCTAATACAGTTATATATCGGATAGGACGCACAGTGAATGAGCTGATCCCTTCCCATGCGAAAGATAACATTTTTCTCAACGGGTATTTCGTAGTTCCCGCCAACCGTTTGTTTCTGGTATACTCGACCGTTCCTGTTTTATAGCCAATCAGCGGGATCATTCCTCTCAAAAACAAATTAACTTCCCGGAATTCCGACAATTCTTCCAAAGCTCTCCGACTCATCAGTCTGTAGTCAGCGTGATTGTATATGATATGAACACCGAGTTTTTTCATAAAATTATAATATGTATGCGCACTCCATCGTTTAAAAAAACTGTCCGTTGTCCGATCTGCTCTCACGCCATACACGATATCACAGCCATCATAATATTTCTCCATGAATTCATCCAGACATCCGATATCGTCCTGAAGATCGGCATCCAAGGATACAGTAACATCCGCCAGAGACATTGCCGTCATGAGTCCGGCAAGCAATGCATTCTGATGTCCTCTGTTGCGGGATAGTTTTAATCCAGAGAAGATTTCAGCAGATTGATGGCTTCGCTCAATAAACGACCATGTACTGTCCGTACTTCCATCGTCAACAAACAGAATCCTGCTTTGCTCCGATGCCAGTCCGTGTTCAATCAGATTTGTTAATTTCTCCTTGAGTCTTCTTGATGTTTCTGGTAATACGTCTTCTTCGTTGTAGCATGGCACAACAATGTACAAAATATCCGCCATTATGCTTGCCTCCCTTCTTCAGTTTAATGATCCTCTTTAATTTGGTACAGGTGATAAAACAGATATGACTGATAGCCTGTTCCCTGAATCACACATATTTCATCGTACTTCTGTAATATATCATAAGGATTATGATCTTCAGTGAATCCCTTCATTCTCGAAATAACAAATTCAGTATGCCCCTCTTTAACAGCCTTTTTTTGAGCATCATATGGGTATGGGTAAGTCTCCTCCGAGATATTATAGACAAAGAAATAAGGTTCGTCCGGAAGAATTCCTGAAGCAGTGTAAAAACCGCTGTCCAATCCGCCTATTTCCAACAACGTAGGATTTCCATTTTCGTTTCTCTCCCATATCACATCGGCGATTTGTTGTTGCGCAGTAGGTTTATCCGACAGAAACAAGTCATACGAAATCAATCCGTTCAATATAACCGACACTGTAAAAATCAGCAATGTTCCTGCGATATCTAACAGAAGTGGAAATCTGCATTTTGAAATATATCGCTCCAAAAATTTTCCCGTTGCAATCATTCCAAAAATCAAAGCAATGGTAAAAGAAATATGTATTGCAGCAAATCTAACCGTGGTATAGTAGATTGCAACAAACAATAAAAACAGCGATATTGTATACCCGATCCGATAACCGGGTCTGCAAACAAAGAAGACAAATACAATGCCAATCGAAAAGAATATCGTAAATCCCGGCATTCCACCGATTGTACCGATAGCAGAAAAAATAGATTCTACAACTTTAAGAAACACATGATTGCTGGAATTTACATATGTCCAGTTGTACAGAAAATATGTATTAACAAATTCGTCTAGACTGTTTGTCCATAAGCCATAAATAATATATGGTATTGCAACAAAGATAGCTCCGTTTAAAAATCCACCAATGTGTTTCAATAGAAATAGGAATTTCTTCTGATATAGCAATTCACAGGCAATAACCAATAAAAATCCAAGCCAGAAGACAGTCAGATTGAACTTTATCAAGAAAACACACATAAACAGGACTCCCTGAAAAACGGTGTGCTTCAACTTGTATTCATCAGATCGCTCGTAGTACAATGTAAAGTAATATAACGATACAATCATCAAGGCACGGCAGAACTCATCCGGTCCTCCGCCGCCGAAATCGTAATTATCTGCATAGAATTTTTGGATCAGCATGGGCAGGGGGGAACATAGAGCAATCAAAACTGCTGTATGTTCATTGGAAATGAATATTAGAGCCAGCCGATACACATAAATCAATGAAACAGTGAGAAAGAATGTCTGAAATAGATATACTCCCGTAAACCCTGTGTGGTCGATCAGCCATGATATTCCATAAATGAAATACAGCAGAGGTCCTTTATTGTCGATCAAATCCACATAAGGAACTCTGCCATTCATCATCCCTTTTCCCATTGTGAAATACACATTGGCATCGAACCAATCGTTGAAGGCGAACAATGGCGAAGATTTTGTGCAGAACAGCATGAGGAGGAGGGAAAATAGAGTAAATATCAGATATATGATTAGCTTCCGCTGTTGATATGAACTTCTTTGTGAACAAAGGTTTGGAGCATACTTGTTTTTTTTATCTCGTATTTTTTCTATCATCATATACATATATACTCAATTTTATTGTTAAGTCGCTTCTCATTTGTATTTTTTTATATTTCACCACACTTTTTAGGGATATTTGTCTCCTGTATCTTTAGTATATCAGACCAATCAGTCTATTTACTTCATTACACTAACATAGAACGACTGATCCATCAGTCCTGTGGTAATTTCATTCTTCTTACTAACAATATAGTTCTTCTGTAATATTTGGATATCCTGCTCATTTTTCGTACCGAAAATATATCCATTTCCAAGCGTGAAAAATGTAAATTCCGGCATTGCGCGTTTCCACATAGCCAAACGTTCTGCAAAAATATCCACCATAATATCCACCTTTCCGTTCGCAATATCCCGAACAGGTGTACTTTTGATGAGTTTGACATCCCTCTTTTTCAGCGGGATTTCCTTCACAATCCGTTCAAAATCACGAGACAGTGCTTTACTCATCTGATTCATTCTACACTGATCCTCTTCAATATTCAGAAAACATCCAAGCATCACGGCGATATTGTTCCTTTCAATCATAAGTTCGCAAGGGTATGATTGCTTTATGTAAAATATCCGATCACTTCCGTCTTGTAACTGTGCAATCCTATAATTGATATATTCTGGAGCAGCATCAAACTGGGTTGCCCACTCATGAAAGATTTGATGATCGATACCAGTATAGGTCATATTATGCACACTCATCATCATAAGCCCTTGCATCTGTTGTCCACATCCAATGTCGTAGATGTTAGAAATTCCCAAAGTCGCACAAAAAGAAAATATCTTGGAATAGCGGTATCTGCTATCAAAATAGTCATCTCCCGAAACGATAACTCTTTTATATATTCCTAAGTCTCTGCTGTCGTCGAAAATTTTATCTGACGATTTTCTGGCATAGAAATTCCGAAACTCCATATTCCCGGTACACGGCAGATAGAGACTGGTAAACAACTTATGTTGAAGATCAATAAATTCCTTATCTGTTAAAACATCTACTTCATTCTGACGACAATAACTGGAAATACTCTTGTTATTACTGCTTTTAGGATTTCTGTCAACCATAAATATCGGAACCTTCATCATCTTTCGGTAGAATGGAGCATCCATGAATCCCGCAGTAATTTCATTCTTTTTATCGACTATATAGTTCTCATGAAGTTTCTTTTTATCTCGTTCGTTTTTTGTCCCGAAGATACATCCGTTTCCCAATGTAAAAAACGTAAACTCCGGCATCGCGAGCTTCCATTTTACAAGATACTCCGCAAAAATATTCTTCTTAACAACAACCTGTCCATTCACAATATCATGGATAGATGTGTTTTGAAGGAGCTCTATATCCAGTTCAGTCTGAGGAAGTTTCATAAATATACGTTCAAAATCGTCAGACAAAGTCTGTGTCAATCTGCTGAATACTTGTGGATTCTTTTCGATGACTATATCTGTATTAAGTATCAATGCAATGTTATTTTGCTCTGTTTTGAGTTCACAAGGATACCTTTTCTCAATGTAAAAAATCCGATCACTGCCATCTTGGAATTGTGCAAGTCGCATATTGACATACCCCACAGGAGCATCAAAATCAGTCAACGAATCATGGAAAATCGACAAATCAATACCGATGTAGGTCATTCTCGGCGCATACATCAACATCAGTCCCTGCATCCCTTGGCCACAGCCAATGTCATATATATTAGATACACCGAGAGTTGCACAGAACGAAAACACCTTAGAATACTCGTACATTGTATTGAACAGGACTGGTGAGGATGCCATGACGCGATGATAAAGTCCAATATCTTCATCTGGCAATTTCGCTATTATTTCATCAAATTCAAACTGATGAAGCTTCAGTTCATCAGTACACGCTCTTTCACCGCAATTTTTCAGTTTCTGTTGAAGAATCGTAAACTCTTCATCCGTTAATGCAATTACTTCATCTTCTCTACAATATCGATATATGCACTCATTACCGATGTAATTTTGATGACGATTTACTTTTGCGTTTATCATGCTCCCCTCCCTTTACAGATGCATTTCCCACAAAAAATCAACAAATACAACACTCGAAAACAATTTGCGGAAAGCAATTTACTTATAAAAATATACAAAAATATACATTTATATAATTCATTGTATTTTTCTAAAATGCCGCTACTCTATACAAAGCCTCTTAAGTAAGTACAGAGCAACGGCTCATAAAATCAAACACTACACGATTAAATATCAGTATTCTTCACTATTTTCAAGTGATTGGATAGAAAGTTAATTGGCTTTTCGTTTCTCTCTAATCAACTTGATTTATTCTGTTTCATTTTTCGGTTAATTTCAAAAAATCGCATTAAGCAGCATAATCTCAAGTATCTTCCGGCCAGCATTGACATGTCCCTAAATCCAATGGCTCCTTATGATGTCTATTATTACAACCCGGAACACATATATATGATGTCTGCGTCTTGACATTGCATCCCGGGCATACTGTCGGGTTCTCCTTACAAGTACCAGTATTTGAACTGGTTAAACTCATCATATCAAACACTTCTTCAAGCACTTCTTCTACGAAACTTGCGCTTACCATTGTAGAAACCGTAAACAGCGATGCCATCACCAGCACGACCGCTACAACTGCTTTCCATGCCGTCTTTCTGTTGTTCTGTTTCATTTAGATTCCTCCATTTTTCGTCTTGTTTTTTCATTAAGTCGTCTTCACGTTTATGCAGCAGACATTACAAATATCTGCTGAAAATGGTTCAAACCATCGGACTCACCTCATTTCTGTTCCACTTGAATCAATCGTATATTTACGAAATGAATTCCGTTCGTTCCTGCATGAGCATATTGTACCAGAGCTGATCTATAACTTCTGCATGTACTTGGTATCCAAATTTGTTTTTTTCAAATTTTTAGAGTATCAATCAGCATCCAATTTTATTTGCTGATTGAATAAATTGATTTGCTGCTTGATATATACCTCTACTTGATTTGCGGCTTCATCAATTGTCATATCAGTAGTGTCGATGAGAATCATATTGCGGAACGGATGCTCATCGTGATAAGTTTTGAAATACCGATTCCTCAATACCGCCATTTCAGCCCAGGACATCTCGCTGCCCACTACTTTATTGGTGGCAAAGTTGCCCCATTTTTCCGATACTCTTTTCCGGAGAACTGACTCCTCACAGATGAGTGTAATAAAGTGCATCTGCGACAACTTTTCGTCCGGTATATTTTCATGTACATCCACATAGGAGTTGATATAATAAACAACTGAACGTCCCGTTTGAAACGCAACATCAAAGCATACATCATTCCATAACTGACGCATTTTTCCTCCATTTCCTGGAAGGAACGGTGTATTTGTAATTTCGCCATTTAACACAATGTACTGATTACTCTTTCGTGCGATCAGATTGTTGGCAATTGCTAATTTTCCAACACCATATGTGCCGCAAACACAAAACAATGGTTTATAAATCATAGCAATTCTCCTTTTTACTGTTATGCTCTATCCCAAAACACGTATTTCTTCTTTGATATTGCAATATCCTGTGTAACACTTATGTATATAAACCTACACAGTTAGGGCAATGACAACCATGAAACCCATTTGGAGTACCATAGGGGCCCATACTATCTTCCCCAGATTGTGAATAGTCCTTTGTAAAAGTTTCTTCCCCATGTTTGATACCGGTAACACGATCTACAGACCAATATGTTATAGTTTTCACATTACCATTCGGCCAGTATTCCGTAACCTCATAGTGATTCATGTATGGTGATCGACTTGATGACATAGTCATTCCAACATATATCTCCTCACCAAAAATCCGTTCCACAATTTCTGCATTGACCACGGCCGACATAGCAAAGAGCGATGTCATCACCAGCACCACTGCCACGATTGCTTTCCATGTCTTCTTTGGATTGTTCTGTTTCATTTTGATTCCTCCAAATTTTTATTTTGCTATGATTTCCCACGAATCTCTATCATCCAATGATTCGCTGCTTGAAATTTGGACGCTATTTTTTCTGCAATACATTCACATCCATGCTTGCCTACTCAATAGCTTTGATATTTGTGCGTACCTGTCGGACATCCCTCCAGTCAAAAATGTATTTGTTTTTGTCCTAAAAAGATCAGCTTTCAAATTGACAATCATCAATCTTCATACGATCTTTTCTTACGTCTCTCCCCAAAAACGATGCTTACGAAAACTGTTAATCCCAATAATGAAATCACACTGCCAAAAATCAATTCCATCGACTGATACTGGAAAACAATTTCATGATCTCCGGACGGCAGCTCCACCGCAAGAAGCGAGTCCAGCGTCAGCTTACTCTCTATCCGCTCACCGTCCACATAGACTATCCAGTTCTTATCATACGGAATAGTTGTGAAAAGAATCGGTTTCTCCTCAGTTGTGGTAACAGTTCCCGCTATCCGTACTTCGGATGAATTAGGCACTATCTCCAATTGATTCTTTTGTATTACGGCTATGGTACTCCGAAACTCTGCCATATCCAAGGCATAAAGAATGTTTCTTCCATCAATCAGTAGTTCGGGACTTCCGGAATACATGACAATTTCATATTTGGTTCCTGTATCGAATTTTCCCAGAGAGATGATTCCAGCGGAACAATCCAAAGGAACATTCAACTCCACAGCTTCACCATTCAGGAAAATATGCAAATCATTTCTGCTGTACACAGGTAAATACAGATATACCGGCTCATCCGTTCCATGACAGATGTAAGAGCGGATGTAATGTGCTCCACATTCCGATATCTCATCATGGTCATGCTCCTCATTTTCACACTCCGAATGAGTATGTTCTTCTCGGATAATATCAGATGTCGATACCTCCAAGGCCTGAAATATCTCTGTACCATGTCCATCTGCCGTATTCAAAACGGCATTCAACATTTCAAACGGCGTACGGTAAATCGAGTCCCCAATCTTTGTAATATCTTCACTGGCAACAAACGCTATACTCAACACATACGGATTTTCAAATACATACCGATCGTTTGCTTCATCTTCATAGACAAGGTCATAGAAATCCGATAAATGCTGTTTTTCGATACCGCTGCTGTCGCTTATGATATATTTGATTCCGATAAGAGAATCGTTTACAGGATTTCCTCCGTAATACCAACTGATATAGGAGGATGAACTGTAACCCAGATGTTTCAGTAGATCAAGTGTATTACTGTTCATCGTAGAAGTAGAACCGGACACACCTCGTATATCAAGAGCCATATTGTCGTTTCCCATACGGAAGAATGTTTTTTCCATACGGTAAAAACATTCATCTTTTTGATAGACATAATCTACTGCCGGTTGAGTGGTGTGAATAAAATCAACATAGGAATCTCTTGAAGCATATCCTACATCCATCGCAAGAGTCGTATTCTGTAACACTCCCGCCGTGTATGCTTCCAATAGAACACACGCAGCCAGACCAATGACGGGACCGCGCTTCATGGTTAGTTCACTATCTGCTTCGTGATTTTCCGGATTTATCATGGATGTTTTATACTTCCATAATATCACCATCAAAACACTCACAATCAATAGATTGGCAACTAAAATAAATCGGTTATAATCCCAATCAAATGTCTGAACATAAGCATACCGTTTACTGTAATCCAAACACGATATGAACACTGAACAAACCATCAGAACTCCGCCGATTACCGGCAGATACCTGATATTGATTTGCCTAATGGAAGCGAAACCACGATATGCGGAAACAATCAGAACAAAACTGAAAAGAAAACTGTACCTGAAGTTCATCCAGTTCGGAGTCTGTCCGCCATGCCATAAAATATCCACTTCCGGAATCACCATGCTGACAACCAGAACCATCAAAAGGAACGCACTTCCCAATTTCTCCCGTACACTTATTTGCTTTGAGAGAAAAAACAAAGGAAGAGTCAGCAATGTCAACACACCGCAATACACAAATGGCGATCCATCCGGGTTGATCGTGTCAAAGTGACCGAAAAACAACTTGGATATTAAATCCGTTAGATTCTGAATTTCAAAATGCGAATATGTAATATGTCCATAATCCGTCTTACCAAATTGTAATGAATAATACGCCGGTAAGATAATCACGGCCGACATTACCGCAGAAAGAATTGAATATGCTCCGACTCGAACTATAGATTTCAGACAATAGTATCGATCTGCCGAATTTTCTGATATTGAATTCTTAACATGAGCTATATGATAATGAATCATGTACAGCACCACGAAAATACATATCATGAATCCTATGTAATAATTTGACAGAATGATAACAGCCAAAATCAAGGTATAAAGCTTGTACTTGCCATCTGTCATCAACTGTTCAAGCCCCAGAATCAGCAGAGGGAGAAGCATTACTCCGTCCATCCACATGATATTGCTCATATATGCCAGATTATAGGCACAAAAAGCATACAATGTCGAAAACAGAACGATGTTCAGCGTTTTTGTCGGATAAACTTTATCCAGAAAAACTGACATGGTCAAGCCGCATATTCCTGTTTTCAGTACCAACATCAACCAGATTGCTTCCGTAATCATGTCTTCCGGAAACAACAGTACGATCCATGAAATCGGGCTTGCAAGATAATAGGCATACATACCTAAGAATTCGCCGCCCAGAGAGCGTGACCATGAATACAATAGACTGTTGTCCTCCAAAATAATACTCCGCAGATTAGCAAAGAAATACACATATTGTCCGTTCATATCCAAGACCAGCGGCGAGTTCGGTCCCACAAACGGCCAAGCACCAATGCTGCAGTACACCATCATCATTAAAATGAATGGTACTCCAAAAGAAAACAAATAACATCTGTATTGTCGTTTTCTCTTACTCAAACGACAATCTGCTGGGAAGAGTGTGTCATATACTTCGCAAAATGTTTGACTAAGCGATTGCCCCAACGGCACTTGCGTAGATGTAGAATCTTTTTTCATGAATATTCACCACAATTGGATTAATTTTCTCTTTTGAACACGACACCTCTGTTACCCACAACTACATAATGATTATGTCCCTTATCTTGCATGTTTATCAGGTTTACTACTAACCTACACTTATATAATCGAATTTCATCTCAAAATGTCACACATTTTCAAAAACTTTTTGAAGAAATTTGTTTATAATTATGTTAAGAGCAAAAAACAAAAGCTATATTCAATGAATTAATGTCAATAAGATAAGCCCACGCGAGCTAAAGCAAAAGCCAAAGAAAGTCCTACGGAAACATCCCCCAAGAAGGAACCGCAGGACTTTTTATCTTTCAAGGCATGACGAAAAAGCAGATCGGGAAAATCTACCCAAAGGGTATACAAATAGGAAAATTTATGCTATTCTATAAAGGAAACTCACAGCAGAACGCGATTTCAGATTGCGTGGAAAGTTTCTGCCCGGACGAACAGGAGAAACATATCTTGCAATAAGAGTTTCCAGAGCAGGCGGAGAAACGTTCCCCATAAGAAACTGGCGGCAAACATGTACGGCAGCAGAGAAATTGGCTATATAGGTATATTTTCTGCTTTTTTCCGAGAAATCACGTGCGAGGTGATCAGCTCGGTAAAGTTGTACATGATGAGAGAGACAAAGATTTCCTGGAGAACGGACTCCGTCTTTTTTGCGTGGAAATGGAGAAGTCCGAGCGTATGTTTGAGATCACGGAAGGAAGTTTCAATACCCCAGCGCATATGGTAGAGCTTTTTGAGTTCAGGCGCAGGAAAAGAATCTGCATCCAGATTGGTGACGACGGTTTCGTAAGAATCGTCAGAGATTTTGAAACGGACAATCCGGAACGAAAGAACATAAGGCGGAACGGGAATCCCTTTGCTGTTTCTGGCAGGAAGATAATCGAAGGTACTGGAAGAGGGGACAAAGCGGTAAGCGTTCCTGTCTTTCAGCAGCTGTTTCATTTCGTTCGTCTGTTTTCTTGTGAGAGCCAGAGAAAACGACTTGTCAAATTCGTCTGAATCCGGCATGGAAAAACCGGAAACGATGCCGCCGCTGTTATCTTTGACGCGGAAGAGGAAGAACCACCCCTTTTCCTGTACATGAGCCATGTCATTGAAGGATTCATACCCTCTGTCGGCGATAAAAACAGCCGGTTTTCCTTCCGCTCTGTCCACCATATCACAGAAAGCACGGTGTTCATCCTTTGTATGGCATTTCTGCACCACTGCATCGGTATAGGTGTGACTGAGAAGATCGTATACAGCATTCAGATGCAGAAGATTCACCGGTTTGCTGTTATCTTTTTTTGTAATACAGGATTGTGTATCCTGGGGATTGGTGGGGACATGGAGATCGGAACCGTCCACAGCAAGCAGGCGATATCCTTTGTACAGCATATCCGACGGTGTGGCTCTGACAAACGAACGGAACAGGTCAGCCAGAGCTTCATGGCGGATTTTTTCTCTCTGCTGAATGAAAGCGGAAGAAGAGGCGGTCAGTGCCGAGCATCCGAAAGCGTCCAGCAGTTCGCAGTTCAGAGACTGCCGCCTTTGAGACACAGCAGAGTGCCGATCATTTTTTCAAAGGGCAGCTTTCGCTTTCGGGTAAAGTCTTTTCCGGGACAGCGGATATAGGGGGCCGGGTGTTCGCTCATTTTTCGGATAAGTTCGTTCAGAATGGTACGGATCTATTTCGGTCGTCGTTTCATGAGAATGTGCTCCCTGCAATTTCAAATTTCACTTTCAATTACAAGGGCGGATTGTTAATCGCGATTAACAATCCGCCGCACATTTTTCCTCTTTTGTCAAGGGGGAATGTACAAAAATCGAGATTTCCGTGTTTGGAAATCTCGATTTTTTCTTATCTTTTTGACATTAATTCAATGAATAAACTTTTGCTTTTTCAGTTTATATTTTCTATTCACACCCTCAGCAATCTTTGAGTTTCATTTTGAATTCTTTACTCTCTGCCGAGATAAGCAGTCAATTCCTCCTTCTGTTCATCGGTCAAATACTCCATCGAATTCTGATATTGCTGATTAGCATAATACTCATTCTTTTGACAAATCAATGACCAGATCAGGTGATAATGCATCGTATTACCCTGTGGAAAAAATGCGATGTTATCCACAACAACCTGTTGCACCTCGCTGTATCGCTGGTATTTCATGAGAATTTGAATATATCGTGTGATTGCCTGCAAATACAAATTGTCATAGTGGACGGAATACGGAATCAGCCAGTGATAGTAATCGATTCGCGGAATGAGATTGCCCATATATAAGGTATCGGCATCATGGTATAACCCGTCAAGCACCGTCATGTCGTTTTCCCCCATCATGCGCTTACAGACATTTTCAAGCCGTTCCAAATCCGTATAAACATGAAACTCCGGATTCAGAATAAACGTACCGTGATACGGAATTACCAGAGATTCCATTTCGATTCGTTTCAGGATATTCCGCAGACGGTTCGCCGCATTTTTAACCTGCAAATATGGATCCCCCTGCGCACTTTCTTCCCAAACCGTATTGATAATCTCACGTGAAGATGAGATTTTCTTCTTGGTTATGACAAGATACGAAAAAAACGCACAGATCAAATCGGAGGAAAAATCTTCTTCACATAAAGTCCCCTTTGGGGTGATGATTTCAAATCTTCCCAGACAGTTGATAGATACATCATTTACTTCACGGGTGGGTATATTCCGACGATAGGTTTCCACCATCTCCCGAAGTGTAATTTCGTTCAGTTCAGAAATCGCTACATAAGCAAGAAGCAGGAGATAGTCCGGCTCATCCGTAAATCTCGTTGGATTGTCCACACAAAGAAAACCGCTGTTGTAGGTTTTCCGCATGGGAGCACCAATCAGCCTTTGGATATCCAGAGATTTAAGAAATTCGTATTCCTCTGGCTTTTGTTTTTCGATACGTTCAGCATCGGAAAGAACGATAGGAACATTCCGTTCCAGTGCTTTTTCCATACATTTGATTTTTTCAAACGGAATGGATTGCAGCAGAGGACTCTGTGAAGGAATACCTTCACGGCAGACTTCGTATGTATTCGTGAAAATGCCGAGGTGCCAATCGGCTTCGAGAATATAAGCACGGTCGGCACCATAGTATTCGACGGCATCATGGAGAAGGGAATTGAGGATTTGCTTGGGATCGAAGGTATTGCGTAATCCTAATTCCAGACTGCCGATGGAGTATTGGAGATTTCCGGAGGTAACAATAGATGATTCAGTAGAGACCTTCGGTTCTTCGTTCATAGATAACCTTTCAACTTATACATATGATGATGTATTATATTTGCTCAGCATATTAAACAGCATACAAGTGTTCGATTTACTCGGTCAGAGTATTTAGAGCAATTCCACAAAAGAATGCACATAACCAGCGGCAGAAAACCAGCCGAGAATATCGTCACAGGAAACCGCAGCATAAGCCTCAGAAATTGCGTTGGCAAGAAGAGCCGTTTCCCGGGCCTTCCGTTTGCGCAAAAATGCTTTGATCTTTGACCACAGCATCTCAATCGGATTCAAATCCGGACTGTACGGCGGAAGGTAGAGAACCGATGCTCCTTTTTCTTCAATGGCCTGCCGGACACCGGCTACTTTGTGAACGCTCAGATTGTCCATGATTACAATATCTCCCACTTTCAGTGTAGGAGCCAGAGCGGTCCGGATGTACTCCAGAAAAGTCTCTCCGTTCACCGCTCCAGTGAGTTCTTTGTGTACCATGGACGCATTTTCAAGGCGGATGGATGACAGCAGCGTCGTGTTTTTTGGAGTTTTCAGCGGAACATAATCATATATCCGAGCTTTTCCTACAGCACGACCGTACCGGCGGGTCATGTTCAGATTCACTCCGCTTTCATCCAGAAACACAAGACATTCCCTTTCCATCGTCTTCTGCTGTTCCTGCCATTCTTCACGGCGGGCTTTTACGTTATCTCGTTTCTGTTCGCTGGCGCGTACCATCTTTTTTTAAACCGGAATCCCAGTTTGTTTCGGAGAATCGCACTGATCTGCGATTTCTTCATACGCAGTCCCAGAGTATCACGGATTTCTTCCAGTGTAATATCCGGCTGGGATTCCACAAGCTGTCTCATTCGCTCCAGTCCCGCTTCATCCAGTTCTCCGGTTCTTCCGCAATTGCAGGTATCCGACTCTACACTTTGAGTTTCGCGGTATCGCTGCTGCAGACGCCAGACCGTTGCACGATGGATTCCGAAAATTCTGCTTGCTTCCGGTATGCTCATCCCCTGTTCCAGATTCGATATAATAAGTTCTCGTTTTTCTTTGCTTACCATTTGACTTCTCCTTGTCCTTTTTCTCTTATTATATCTCTTTTTGTTACTTTGTTGCGTACTTTCTCGGAATTGCTCTAGAACACTTTCAATTGATCTTCCGCTAATTTCTAAACAACTCTGACATCAGTTCTTTTTCTCCAGTTCTTCTGGGCTATGTCTGAAATATAACATTCCCAGTTCTGATTTCAGCATGTTTTTATAACAAGGAAATATCTTATCAACAACAAGCTTTTTAAATTCTTCTTCCGTATGGATAGAACCCTTCTTCACAAAATTCTCTCCATATGTCGTTACCATAATTATCCCTTCGCAGCAAATTTCCTCATTATTCGCAAAAGTAATTTTTGCTGCAAACACAGAACCTTTTTTGTCATGAAGAAAGTCCTTATATGAATAATAGTATTTTGCTATATTGGCAGCTTCTTCCTTGTGATTGTAAAATTCCAGACTGCTATGATTGTTTATCATATAATGATACAATGAAGTATCCTTATCGGTAAAATCATTCAAATCAATATCAAAATCGGAATCCTTACCTACAAGCCATCTCCATTTTTTATCCTCTTCATTTGCACCTTTGTATGTATAATGATAGATAAAAGAAACATTTGTGTGCAGGGTATTGATTTCTGTAATTGTACCGAGTGTACTTCGAAACATCAAACATATTCTTCGGATATGTTCAAAGATATCATATGGGATATTCTCTGGTGCTAAACAAAAGAGTTCATCTTCTGCCATTTTTCTTTTATAAGAATATTCCCCATATTGATTTACTTTCTCTTTGATCACATCATATAAATTGTTATACGCGCATTGTGAGGCAAAATTCTCCCATTTGATATCAATGTTTTTTCGTTCTTTTTTCCATTCGATGAACTGAAAAATCAGATTAAAAAATGTAAGCAGACACATCGTTAATAAAAATATCATAACCGATCTGCTTGTATCTTCATCAGTGAATTCCAAAACCAGCGTAATGATAAAGGGAATCAGAAACGGAGCAAGTACAGTCGTAAGAAAATTCCAGATCAGATTCTTCTTCCACCATATCTTTATAGCGTGTTTATTTTTAAGAAATAGTGTTATCAACATTGAGATAACTAAAACTACGACAAGCAACAAAGTTAATATATCTGTCCATTCATTTTCCATGTTCTTTTCTCCCATACATTATTGATGTCTTTTTTTTAATTTTACTGTCTAAATATCTTCTTGTACCAACCCTTCACCAACATTTTCAATATCTTCACATCCTCCGATTTCAGATAACTTTCCGCATCATAATGCGAAATTGCATCCCGGTATTAACCCGCCAGAATTTCCTCATCATCTTCCTGTGATATCCAGTCATGGATATCGGTAAAATGTTCGATATCCATATGAATCGTATACGAAGGATTCAATGCGAAGTAATTGTGGCTAGTAAGTACACGCTCCTCCATGTCGCTCTTGGACAGTATCTTCCCCAAACATTTTTCGCGTGCTTTGCAGTGAAATCATCCTCCCTCAAAATCCTGTTCGTTGTAACAACCTCCAACTGTCCGGAACAGTTGCTATACACCTTCAATGAAGAATATCTGGGGGCATTTCGCTTATAGGTGGCTACGATACCTACAAAGAAATCTCATACAATTCAGAACCGGTAGCATAAGCCAACAACAAAATGAATTATGATTGCTCCTCCTCACACACTAGAATACCTTCAATATTATTTTGCTCCAAATAATTTTTATCTTTTTCATTTATTATATAATATTTAGTATACGTATTATTATTAATCTCATTCCTTGTTGCTCTTCGTATTATTTGCATTATATTGTACGCCAGATTCATTTTATCTGATTCCTCTGCTCTCAAAACTGCTTTTATGACATCATACTTAAGAATTTTAAACAACATTACGATCTCCTATTAAATAAATTTTATTTGAAAGTTTGACTAATAAATTTTATTTGAAAGTTTGACTAAGTCAGAACCACCTTGTAGCAGGTCATTATGGATAGTAGCAATCGCTATTTCTACAAGGAACTCGGGAATATTGTGAATATTTCAAGAACACAAACAACTTGTTTTTATTGTAACAAATGTATTTTTATAGCAATCCAACAAAATGGCGCACCACTTGACATAGATGGTAAAATAACAGCTGAGGTGATAAAGCAATGCTGTCGAAAAAAACAAGACTCCTGTTGCTGAAAGCTATCGAAAACGGAATCAAAGTAACCGATGTAGCAAAAGCATACTGTGTAGATCGCAGTACCGTCAATCGTCTGATACGCCAGATGAAAGAAACCGGTTCCATTGAACCGAAAACCTATCTCAGAGGAAGAAAAACATCCATAACCGAAGAAGATCTTCAGAACATTGACAACCTGCTGAAAGAACAGCCGGACCTTACGATCCGTGAAATCAAAGAAACTCTGAATCTTTCGGTTTGCGAAAAAACTGTCCGGAAAGCCGTCCTGAAGCTGGGATACGTGTACAAAAAGAAATCACTGCACGCCAGCGAACAGGAGCGTCCCCGATGTACAGGAACAGAGGGCGAACTGGAACAGACTTCTGTCGGAACACGACACAAAGAATCTGGTGTTTCTGGATGAAAGCGGCATCAACATCAATCTGACCCACCGGTATGGACGTGCCAAAGGCGGTGCAAGAGTATGTGATGATGTACCGCTGGCTACTCTGAAAAACACAACCGTTCTGTCATCAATCCGGACAAGCGGGGAATGTGTATATATCACCTACAGTGGCGGAACGACAACCGAAAAGTTCATCGAATATCTTGAGAAACATCTTCTGCCGACACTCGACAAAGACAAGGATGTTCTCATCATGGACAATATGCGTACCCATCATGCCAATGCAGTACAGGCTGTTCTGGCTGCTTCCGGTGTGACGGTTTTGTTTCTGCCGCCATACAGCCCGGATTTGAATCCAATTGAGCGGTTATGGTCGAAGATGAAAGCAATCCTGCGCCATGAAAAGATTCGTGCTGCGGATGAGTTATCTGCTGCGGTTGCTCGGGATTTTTCCTGCATTTTCTGTGCGGATTGTTCTGCCTGGTTCCGTTTGGTTCATTTGGTGCGCTAATTCTTGGATTTGCTATAAACTTTTCAGATAGACTCTAATTTATAATATTTTTAAAATCAGAATATGCTTAAACTAGCTTTGATCTGAACAAGACTATTATTTACTACATAGTATGCAATTAATACAGTATTGTTTCAATACAATATTTCTCATTGAATTTTTCAATAACTTCATACACATACGTTTCAAATTTACAATAATTGAGAAAATTGAACAAATCTCTATATACCGTTGCATTCTTTACCGAAATACCAAAGGAAAAGCATGGGATTGAGTTACATGTTATATTGTAAAATGTCCCAGTCATATATTCAGTCCACGTAGTACTATTTTTGCTCTCATAATGATATTTCATATTATGACTCTTTATCAAGGCTCGTTTACATTCATATGATTTCTTTATCATGTTAGCTTTATCATATGGTATTACTGTTAATTGTCTTCCATTCTCCTTACCATTTATGACTGATATAAATTTCACATATCCCTTTTTATTTTTATCATAACATCTAAAATGCACTCGTACATCTTTATTGTTTTTACCAAATAATTGTTCTTGTATTTGGACAGCTATTAAAAAACAAAATACTTTAAAATCTTCATAAGATACTGTCTCGTGTTCTCCAAAAAATAATTCTGTATCGCGATTAATACCTTCAATAAACGAAGATAATCTCTCAACATATGAAGGTAACACCTCCAAAAATCCCCTTGTAATTATAAGTTTTTTGTTAACGGGTAAATTAACCTTTAATTTATCTTGAGTAAGAGAATCAAAATCGTCTCTATCTTTTTCTAATTCCTCTTTTTCCAGAATAAGCCTTTGCTCTGTGATACTACATTCCTCTTCTCTTTTTGTTATTTCATTCTCTCTCTTCTCAAGTTCTTCAATATTTAATTTGGTGTCTATCTCTTTTTCCCTTTTCTCATAATATTTTTTAATATAATTTCTCTGTCCTAACATAATATCTCGAATTCTTAAAATATCTTTATCATCTTTATCTTTCATAATCTTACACATAAAAAACAGGAAAGCAAAAAACATTAATATATATGCGCAACAAATACATCCTAATGAAATTAATATCTCCTCTTTACTAAAACCATGTTCACTATAGAACGTAAATAATCCACCACCGCTTACACCTGTAGAGCCAATGAGTGAAAGAATCTTTTTCCACCCAGCATCACATGAAACAAATAATAAAGAAAAAATTAATCCTACCACAAGCCCTAAAGCAACATTTCCAAAACAATACACAAACATATCAAACATATCAAACATCTCCAATGTCTTTTTTTCTGTAATTTTTATTTTGGGTATATTTTTATTTTTTGAAATTCCCCCTCTGCTTTTGTGACTATAAATCTAGAGATAGTTTCACCTTCATAGCCATCTATCTCATATAACAGCGTTCTTCAAGATCTCTTCAAGATCGATAAATAATTACCTCCCCCATTTCAATCAACTCCCCTTCATGTGCAATAACAATCATGTCATCATCAATATTCCGAAGATCGACGGCACATAACGTCTTGTCCTCGGCAATAATACGGACGTCTCGTGAATACACGGTGTAGGTTGTTCCAAGTACAGTTTCTTCCGGTGATACAAAGTACAGTTTTCCATCAACAAAAGCGGATTTCGGAATCACGCAATCGTACACTTCTTCTGAATTACTCAATCGCCCACGCGATAAAGGAACAGCTTGTACATTCGGAAGTACATGGGAACGGATTACCGGGCAGGCGCAGGTAATGCCAAGAAGTACCACAAGAAACCAGAGCAGAATCCGTTTACTTTTCATCACCGGCCTCCGTTTTCAATGCTGCCTTTTCGATTAGCTGATCCATCAGTTCCTCTTCAAAAGCAAACAGCAGAAGTATCGGC
>JAFYOX010000104.1 GCA_017547755.1 Clostridia bacterium
CAGACGGTTGGCAAGGACGGCTATGAGCTCAAGAGTGCCATCGAGTTCAAGATCGACGGCACGGAAGATCTCATTCATCCGCCGATCATGACGCTCAGCGACAGGCCGATCCTGTATCGCCTGCGCCTGATCAAGACGGATGCCAAAACCGGTAAGGTGATTACGCTGCCCGGAGCATCCTTTAAGCTGAAGGACGCAGAGGGCAACTACGTTACGCAGACGGTGTACTATCCGACAGAGAGGGAAATAGACACCTTCACCACGGATGATTCCGGTGCGGTGACGCTGCCGGAGACGGTTGGCTGGGGACTTTACTTCATCGAGGAAGTCAAAGCGCCGCAAGGCTATCTGATCAGGGATCAGGAGTTGGCTGTTTTCGTGGGCAGAGACGGCGATACGCCGGACGGCGTGTATGAGCTGGATATCGAGATTCCTAATGATCCGGTAAGCGGCAGGATTGTGCTGCACAAGAAGGGTCTTCAGATGACCGGTGTGCATGAAGAAAAGGACGAGTATGGCAATACGGTGTATGCGCCGGTTTTTGAAGAACGATATCTTGCAGGCGCGGTCTTTGAAGTGCGCGCTGCGGAGGATATCGTCGGCGGCGATGGAACGATCTGGTATCAGAAGGACGAGCTGGTGGATACGATCACCACGACGGAAGTAGGCGGCGACACATCCAGGGAGCTGCCGCTGGGAAGATATGTCCGGATCGAAACGCAGATGCCGGACGGATATGTCGGATTTGCCGAGCATTATGAGGTCGATCTGGCCTATGCAGATGATCATACGGCGGTGGTAGAGATCAGCACGGAGATTCACAATGCCTATCTGCCTGCTCAGGTCAGTCTTACGAAGGTGAAGGAGATCACGCAGACGGCAAAGCTGGATGATCTGGTTAAGCAGGAAATCGTCATCGTACCCGGTGAAGGATTTGTGTTCGGCCTGTATGTGAGAAGCGACATCCCGTACAGCGGCGGTACGCTTATGGCGGATACGCTGGTTGCAACCGGATCAACGGATGCAGATGGAAAGTTGATTCTCAGCGGCATGTTCCCGCATGGTGATTACTACCTGAAGGAGCTGTCTGCGCCGGACGGCTGGAAGATGAGCGCGGAGCGGTATCCGATCCAGATTTCTGCGGAGAACCGGGCGGAGGATCAGGCAATCATCCGCGCAGGCGTGGAAGAGCCGATTCTGAATCGCCTTGTGTATACACCGGTTACGCTGACCAAGACGGATATTACCGGCGAAAATACGGTTCCCGGCGCGCTGATCGTGGTTAGGAACAGCGAGGGAGAGATCGTCTATCGGGCGTATACCGATGAAAACGGTGAAGTCCCCGATATGCCGCTGACGCCGGGTGATTACGCCTTCCGCGAGATTCTCGCGCCGGAAGGCTATGAGCTCAATGAGGCGGAGATGGCCTTTACCGTCCATGAGGATGGAACGGTCACGGGCGATACCACGATCCGGGATGACTTCACGCGCGTGCAGCTGATCAAGCACGATGAAAACGGCAGGCCGCTTGCGGATACGCAGTTCATTCTGAGCGATGAAAGCGGCAGGATTCTCAAGATCGAGGTATCGGACGAAAATGGTCTGGTGACGTTTGACAGGATTCCGTATGGCACGTTCGTGATCGAGGAAAGCAGACCCTTGAATGGTTATCTGCCAAGCCGCAAGAAGGTGACGATCACCGTCACCGGCGCGTTCATCAATCCGATCGAGCCGCTGGATACATTCGTGAATTATCCGAATGAGGCGGTGATCCGCAAGGTCGATCAGAAGGGCAAGGCGCTGCCCGGTGCAGTGTTTGGCCTGTTCGATGAAAACGGTAAGCACAAAATGACGGCTGTATCGGATGAAAAGGGCATTGTCCGTTTCAAGAAGATCCCGCATGGCGATTTCACGATCCGTGAGATTGAACCGCCGAATGGCTATCTGCTCTGCAAAGAGGTCGTGAACCTGACGATTGACGACAGCTATGTGAGCAGCGACACGCCCATTGCGACGCTGACCAATCATCTGAAGCGCGTGCGCTATCAGAAGGTGGACACGTCCGGCAAGTATCTGCCCGGTGTGGAGTTCAGCCTGATCAATGCAGCAACCGGCGAGGTCGTCGAAACCGTAGTCAGCGACGATCATGGCGAGTTCGTGTTCACGAAGTTCGACTATGGCGACTGGATCATCCGCGAGACAAAAGCGCCGCAGGGATTTAACCGCATG